>NZ_JCAUAP010000016.1:0-140552 GCF_059692015.1 Paenibacillus sp. J22P165
AACAAGGTCGAATAGCACAATTGGTTACATATCTCCCGCTCAATTTGAGCAGCTATACTACCAGCAGGTGGCTTAACTTAGTGACGTCCACTTTATTGACAGAAGAGCATTCTACAGCTAATTTCACGAGTTTTCGTTGATATGGCCGATTTAAGTAAATGTAACTGTAGTTTTTCCAGCTAATCAGCGTTTCTAGGCATATTTGGCGATAATAGATGGATGTTTTCCAGTTAATTAGAAACTAAGGGGCACATGTATTTGCACGTTCTAGCGTGCGCTGATATAGGCTCAGGCGTAGTAGATTCTGCACGCGTTTATCCACTTCTCCTATATCTCAACTCTAAATCCAATTCTCCACAGTCTCTTTCGAGTTCTATTCTAGCAACCCCTCTCATAAACTAAGACATACTAAACTTGCTGCTAGTAAACGCGCTTATGGAGGCTGTTCAGACATATGTTCAAAAAGAAACGCGTGATCAAAAAAGGAGTCATCCTGTGGATGGCTGTTTGCTTATCTTCTATGTTGTGTGTCACTATCATCGTGCCTGGATTGCTAGTCAAGAAGATTCCGAATGGTGAAGTTTGGCCCCCTG
The DNA here is from genome assembly GCF_059692015.1 of Paenibacillus sp. J22P165. Taxonomy (NCBI): domain Bacteria; kingdom Bacillati; phylum Bacillota; class Bacilli; order Caryophanales; family Paenibacillaceae; genus Paenibacillus; species Paenibacillus sp. J22P165. The sequence continues at coordinate 594 of NZ_JCAUAP010000016.1, forward strand.
CCCCTATCGGAGGCACAGAAACGCAAGTAACAAACGCTGATCAAGGGTTGATGATTCCTGTGTATTTAACGAAACAGGCGACCGTACAAACCGTCCCACTAGAGCAATATGTAAGAGGGGTGCTAGCGGCCGAAATGCCAGTTGATTTCGAGCTGGAGGCACTCAAGGCGCAAGCGATGGCAGCGAGAACCTATGTCGTGCGCAGAGTCATAGAGAAGGACTATAGCAATATGCCAGTCGATGATGCACTTGTGACAGATACGGTTGCCCATCAAGCCTATCTGACAGATCAAGAGCTTCGAGAGAAGTGGGACAAGTCTAAGTATGAAGCGAATATAGCCAAAATCGATAGAGCAGTCAGCGAAACGAAGGATAAAATACTTACGTATGGACATGAACCCATCAACGCGACGTTTTTCTCAACAAGTAATGGATATACCGAGAATTCGGAGGAATATTGGCCTTTCAAAACCCCCTATCTACGCAGTGTGCCTAGCCCATGGGATATCAATCTCTCTTCACGCTATAAAGAGAGTGTTACGATTAACTACAAGACTATGCTTCAGAAGTTAGGTGTGCCTAGTATTTCCACCACAGATGCGAGCGCGAAGGGTATGAAGGTGCTAGCTTGGTCTACTGGTCATCGGATAAAAAGTATAACGATAGGCGGCAAGGTTTTCACAGGACGCGAGGTGAGAGAGAAGCTAGGCCTAGCATCCTCTCAATTTGCTTGGAAATGGGCAGGCTCTCAAATCACCTTCACCACGTACGGATATGGCCACGGTGTAGGCCTCAGTCAGTGGGGGGCCAACGGGATGGCGAAGGAAGGGAAGACCGCGGAAGAGATCGTAACCTACTATTATACGGGCATCTCTATCGAAAATGCGGCTACGATTCTCCATAAATCTTAAACTTTTATCGTTTCTATAAAAATATCTTTCTGGAAGTATAAAACCTTGGAATGTGTCAAGAATGGTTGATGAGGTGATAACCATGAGTGATAATAACAAAGGTTTTCAGAAAGAAGAAGCTCCTAAAACTGTTCAAGGAGCACAAGGTTCAACATCTGCATGGAAGAAATTGCTTGCTAAAAAATGGGTATTCCCAGCGACGTATGTGGCAGCAGCAGCAATTATCTTAACCTTAATGTGGGTGTACCAGGGAGCAGGAACGAAAACAGTCAGCCAAGATGAACTGGGTATTGAGGTTAGCAGCAATGAACAAACCGATAATCCGAAAGCACCACATGATGGGGCTGTCGCGGTTAACGGGACTACTGAAGCGATGCAATGGCCTGTAAAAGACAGAGCAGCTGTCGAAGTAGCAATTCCTTACTACGACACGAATGCATCCAATGAAGTGAAGACAGCAGCTATGATCGAATACCTCGATCAACTTACACCGCACACGGCAATTGACTTGAAAGCTAAAGATGGCGCAGCATTTGATGTGCTAGCGGCACTTGGTGGTAAAGTTACGGCTGTTGAGCAAAGCCCTGTTGTGGGTAAGCTGGTTGAAATCACACACAGCAATGGTTTGATCAGTATTTACCAAAGCTTATCTGATGTGAAGGTAACGAAGGGTGCAGAAGTGAAAAAAGGCGATGTCATCGCCAAAGCTGGCAGCAACGACTTCGAGAAGGAAGATGGCGTACACTTACACTTTGAAGTGCGTCAAGTTAGCGACAATGCAGCCGTTAACCCAGAAACCCTCTTGAATGTGAAACAGTAAGCCGAACTTCAAGCATATCGATACAGAGGCTAAGGCCTACATAAGTGAAAGGCAGCGGGAAATTCCTGCTGCTTTTTCATATTTTTTTTGCACATTTGGCCAGTTTGGGCACCTAAAGCTGATTTTCTTTAATTATTTTGAAAATAAATATGGGAAATGAGCTTGTCAGGCTTGGTTACGTAGAATATCTAGTCATGCCCCTCATATACTTTACCAAACTATCTCGAGTAGGGAGGCGAGGGGAGTGCACGATTACATCAAAGAGCGAACCATTAAGATTGGTACCTGTATCGTCGAGACCAAGAATACGGTTCGCACCATTGCTAAGGAATTCGGCGTTTCCAAAAGCACGGTGCATAAGGATTTGACGGAAAGATTACCGGAAATCAACCCAGACCTGGCCAATCAGGTGAAACACATCTTGGAGTATCACAAGTCCATCCGGCACCTTAGGGGAGGAGAAGCGACGAAAATCAAATATCGGAAGACCCGTAATCCTAAACTTTCCGAAGTCCTTGTTACGGTTAAGTCCTAAGATACCCTTCATCCCGAGATGTTTCCTGTGTTTCCTTTAACTGGGCGTGTCGAAATTTCACGGAAAAAGAGGAAAACATGCATTTATAGCGAATTTAGCTTATAATTAGAACTGTATATCAGAGCGCCGATTCTTCACGGGATGGACGGTAGGTTTAGGGAGGATTAATTAGAAATGTTCAGCAAGGATATTGGAATAGATCTCGGCACGGCAAATGTGCTTATTCATGTAAAAGGTCGCGGAGTTGTGCTTGATGAGCCATCCGTAGTTGCGATTGAAAGCGATACGAAACGCGTGTTGGCTGTTGGAGAAGAAGCCTTCCGCATGGTAGGTAGAACACCTGGTAACATTATTGCGATTCGTCCTCTTAAGGATGGTGTTATCGCGGATTTTGATATTACGGAAATGATGTTGAAGCACTTTATTGCAAAAATCGGGGGCAAGAATTGGTATTCTCATCCGAGAATACTGATCTGCGCCCCTACCAACATTACCTCGGTTGAGCAGAAAGCAATTCGTGAAGCGGCTGAGCGCAGCGGTGCCCGAGAGGTATTCATGGAAGAAGAACCGAAGGCAGCAGCAATTGGTGCCGGCATGGACATCTTCCAGCCTAGCGGTAACATGGTTGTAGATATTGGCGGAGGGACGACGGATGTTGCCGTATTATCCATGGGCGACATCGTCACCTCCTCTTCCATCAAGATCGCTGGGGACAAGTTCGATATAGCGATCATGAAGTATATCAAAAATAAGTACAAGCTGTTGATCGGTGAACGGACAAGCGAAGACATTAAGCTGAAAATTGGAACGGTATATCCACATGGGCGAGATCAAGAGATGGATATTCGCGGAAGAGATATGGTTTCTGGACTTCCATTGACGATTACGATCCACTCCAGCGAGGTACAGGAAGCACTATGGGATCCGGTTTCCTCGATCGTTACAGCAGCGAAGAGCGTTCTTGAGCGGACACCGCCAGAGTTATCTGCCGATATTATTGATCGTGGCGTTATTCTGACAGGTGGCGGTGCCTTGTTGCATGGACTTGATCAATTGCTTGCTGATGAATTGAAAGTGCCTGTACTTATCGCAGAAGATCCAATGTCTTGTGTTGTTAAAGGCACGGGGATTATGCTCGATAATTTAGATAAAGTAACCAAACGAAAATTTTAATCAATTACACTATCCAAGAGGTGACTAAATGTTAAGAGGACTTTATACCGCGGCGGCAGGAATGATTTCTGAACAACGCAGACACGATACCATAACGAATAATATTGCGAACTTGAATTCCCCAGGCTTTAAGCAGGGGAATGCCTTGTCGCGTTCGTTTCCAGAAATGCTTATTTCTACGATTCGCGGTGGACAAGGTGCCTCTCCAGCGCCGCTTGGGAAGATGAGTTTAGGCGTGTTTTCTGAGGAGAGTATCTCCGTTCATACGCAAGGTGATCTACAGGAAACACGCAATCCATACGACTTTGCGCTTGTGTCGAACATTCAATTGCCTGGAGTGACCTTTGATGCCACAGGGAAGTACGTGAATGAGGATGGGGAGCGTACGTTTCAACCTCAAGCCTTATTTACGGTGCTGAACGGGAATGGTGAACAGCGTTACTCGTTAAACGGGAAGTTCACTGTCGATACAGCAGGTCAACTTGTTAACGGCAATGGTGAACAAGTGCTGGGCAGAGATGGACAACCCTTGGTCTTGTTGGATGGAACTGGGCAACCGATTGTCAATTTTAAAGTAACGGCTAAGGGTGAGTTCTTGGACAGCGACGGTCGTCCCATACTGGATGCCGCTGGGGCACCGGTTGGTTTAATGCTTTCACGTGCAGAGAATCCGAATCTCTTGCTCCGCGAGGGGAACGGGTTGCTACGTATTAATCCGGGGGATGAAGCGACGATCACGCAAGTAGCGCCGGGCGACCAAGTTGAAGTGCGCCAAGGCTTTGTCGAGCGTTCGAACGTGGATTCCGCACAATCGATGGTCGATATGATGTCTGCATTGCGTGCCTATGAAGCCAATCAGAAGGTCATTCAATCCTATGATAAAAGTATGGACAAAGCAGCAAATGAAGTAGGACGCGTCTAAATCTAGCTTGAGAAGGGGCCAACCATGAACAATTCCATGATCAACTCATCGGTATCCATGCATAGCTTACAACAAAAGCTGGATATTCTCTCCAATAACATAGCTAATATAAATACGAATGGCTTTAAGAAGAAAGAAGCTTCCTTTGAGGATGTGTTGACGAACGTTCAAGCACAGCCTGAGGGGTTCCGCCAACAAGGCCGCTTCTCACCCCTTGGTTTTAACCAAGGATGGGGATCAAGGCTCGTGCAAATTCAGACGAATTTGGCACAAGGGCCGATCCAGTCGACGGGTCTTCCAACGGATTTCGCCATTCAAGGCGATGGCTTGTTTGAAGTTGCTGTCAGTAAAGTGGACGAGAACGGCAATCAAGTGTTCCAACCGGCTTGGACACGTAACGGGGCATTCAGCTTAACGCCAGATGGGCAGGGCGGGACGGTCCTTACGACGAAAGAGGGCCATTATGTTGCAGATATCAATGGCAGCCCGATTAATGTCCCATCAGGTATACGACCAGTCGTTGAGAAAGATGGCACAATTCAAGGCTATAATGAACAGGATCCAACAGCAGCACCTGTGACAATAGGTCAAATCAAGCTTGTACGGGTCGTGAGACCACAGCTCCTTCAAGATGTAGGAGATAATCTTTACACGCTTCCAACAGGGATTACGGCGGCTGAGAAGGCTAATATCCTGCAAGATGTGAATGGCGTGGCGGCAACCCAGGCGACTCGTGTTAGCTTATTGCAGGGCTTCCTAGAGCAATCCAATGTGACACTCTCGGATGAAATGACGGACTTGGTTGTCGTACAACGCGCGTTGCAGCTGAATTCCCGGGCCATCACATCCTCTGATCAGATGATGAACATGGCTAACAATTTACGCGCTTGATCGTAGAAAGGAAGGGATAGGCTCGATGACAGATAAGCCTGCTCCAGTTAAGAAGAAGCCAAGGCCGAAATGGCAGAAGATCCTATGGCTTATTTTCAAAATCATTCGCGTTCCCGTTCTAGCTCTTCTAGCGATCTATATTGGTTTATGGGTGGGCTACACGAAGCTGGGACAACAACCTTCATCAGAAATTTTACATATCAGCACTTGGCGGCATTTATACGATCTCGTTTTTGCTAATTAATTGAACTCCCGCTTGGGAGTTTTCTTTTCACTAATACAGGTATAGATCCATTTAATAAGTGCGTATTATGTTGAAATAAACCCATCCGTCCAAGAAGGGCGGTTAATGGTTTATTTTGTGTGCGAGCAGCGTTATAATGAGTACAGACTTCATCAGACTTGATCTACCAAATATTGAAATTTCGGATCGGATACTTAGCGCAGGAGGAGTACCTTGAATATACCGAACATGCTCACGATTAGCAGGTTTGTACTAATCCCCGTGTATCTCTTGCTTTTTTTAAATGGCCACATCCGAACCTCCTTCATCATTTTGCTTGTAGCCGGATTGACGGATATTTTAGATGGCTATATCGCTAGAACGCGCAAGATGATCACTCCCATGGGTGTCATGCTAGACCCGCTAGCAGATAAATGCATGATGATTGCGGTCATCCTCTCTCTCCTCATTTCAGAGATGATTCCTTGGCAGGCAGCAGTGGCCATGTTCATCCGTGACGCAGGCATGATTATTGGCTCCGCCTTCTTTCATTTTCGAGGCAAACTGACCGTTCCAGCGAACGTTATGGGGAAGCTGACGACGGTGCTCTACTATTTCGCCATCCTCTTTATTGTGTTTGAATTCACCTTCGCCATCACGTATTTATGGTATGTCATTGGGGTCTCCTTCTTAACATCCTTTATCTACATTTTCCAGTTCCTCCTATTAAATCGAGGAGAACGAGCGAAATAACGAAACGAAAAAAGAGCCTATGTAGGGGTCTGTTATACAGACCGTTACATAAGCTCCCCTTATATGAACCTTCACTTCTGCAGGACATGAAGGGACCTCCCTATTGTAAGTAATTCCCTTGTATTTTATACAAGTATTCGAAAGGAGCACGAACGCAAGATGCTAGATATTAATCAAATTCAAGAGATCATACCCCACCGCCCGCCTTTTCTACTGGTTGACCGTATTTTGGAAGTAGAAGAAGGAGTTAGAGCTGTAGGTATCAAAAATGTGACGATCAATGAACCTTTCTTCGCAGGACACTTTCCTGGTTATCCGGTGATGCCGGGGGTTTTGATTGTTGAAGCTTTAGCACAAGTTGGTGCTGTAGCCGTATTGTCCATGCCTGAATATAAAGGCAAAATCGGCCTGTTCGCAGGTGCAGACGGGATTCGTTGGCGTCAACAGGTTGTCCCAGGCGATACACTAACATTAGAAATGACAATCACACGAGTAAAAGGAACCATTGTCAAAGGTCAAGCTGTGGCTAAAGTTGGTGACAAAGTGGTAGTCGAAGGTGAGCTTATGTTCGCCCTTGCTAATAAATAGCCCATACATATAAAGGAGATGAACCTACGACGATGACGCGTGTACAAACAGAGTATCAATTATGGCTCCAAGACCCTGCTGTTGATGAGCAAACGAAGAAAGAACTTCAAGCTATCCAAGATGATGAGAGAGAAATTGAGGATCGCTTTTATAAAGATCTTGAATTTGGGACAGGCGGTCTGCGTGGGGTCATTGGCGCGGGTACCAATCGTATCAATGTATACACCGTGGGTCGTGCTAGCCAAGGCTTGGCGCAATATGTAAACGGAACAGGCGCGGCTAATCCGGCTATCGTTCTAGCGTATGATTCCCGCCATATGTCACCTGAGTTTGCTCTGGAATCTGCGCTAGTTTTTGCAGGTAACGGGATCAAGGCTTATTTGTTCCAGACGTTGCACGCGACACCGCAGCTATCTTTTGCTGTCAGATACTTAGGTGCAACAGCGGGCGTTGTGGTCACAGCGAGTCACAATCCGCCTGAATACAATGGGTATAAAGTATACGGTGCAGACGGCGGGCAGTTGGTTCCTGAGTTTGCAGAGCAAGTTATTGCTCACGTACAGAGCATTGATTCCTTCGATAAAGTAAAGAAGCTGTCTCAACAAGAAGCGGAAGCGCAAGGGTTGCTAGCTTGGTTAGGTGAAGAAGTTGATCAAGCTTACATCCAAGCTGTAACGGCTGTTAGTCAAAATCCAGACGTCATTAAAGAGATCAGCGATGATTTCCGTGTGATTTTCACGCCATTGCACGGAGCAGGAAATGTACCTGTTCGTGAGGTTTTGAAAGCTGTAGGGTTCGAGCAGGTGCGTGTTGTTGCTGAGCAAGAACTACCGGATGCACAGTTCTCCACGGTAAAATCGCCGAATCCAGAAGAGCGCGAAGCATTCATGCTAGCGATTGCACAAGCGAAGGATTGGAATGCCGATATTATCATCGGAACCGATCCGGATGCTGACCGTATGGGCGCTGTTGTGAAGGATACGAACGGTGATTATGTCGTGTTAACGGGTAATCAATCCGGCGCCATTATTGTGAATTATTTATTAGGGAGCATGAAAGAGCGTGGAACACTCCCTGCGAACGGCGTTGTGATCAAGACGATTGTAACTAGCGAAATGGGTGCGGTTATAGCGAACCATTACGGCATTCCAACACTGAATACCTTAACCGGCTTTAAATATATTGGCGAAAAAATGTCGCAATTCGAACAAACGGGTGAGTATACGTATCTGTTCGGCTATGAAGAGAGCTACGGCTACCTGGCTGGCAGCTACGCAAGAGACAAGGATGCGGTCATTGCAGCCATGTTAATCGCGGAAGCAGCGGCTTATTATAAGAAGCAAGGCAAGACCCTTTATGAGGTGCTGCAGGAGCTATACGAATCCTTTGGTTTCTTTTTGGAAAAACTGGAATCAAGAACACTCAAAGGCAAAGACGGCGTGGAACAAATTGGCCGCATGGTGGAAGCTTGGAGAACCAATCCGCCGTCTGAGATTAGTGGCACACGTGTCATTGCCGTAGAGGACTATGCACAAGGGATTCAAGGCTTACCTCGTGAGAATGTGCTGAAGTTCAAACTAGAAGATGGTTCGTGGTTCTGTTTGCGTCCGTCCGGTACAGAGCCGAAGATTAAATTCTATTTCGCAGTTCAAGCGGCAACAGGGCCTGAGGCTGCGCAGCAGCTAGACGGTATTATTCAATACGTACTTAATCGTGTAGACGGATAGTGCAATAGGTGTACAAAACCTCTTCAGAACCTAAATGAGGGATAGATCGTCTAATGGATGGCTGGATGTGAATTCTACCATGTATTGGGCGGTTTTCCCGTGCTTGGGGGCGGAGAGGTTTTCGAATGTATACGGCATTGGAAAGTAACTAAAAAAGTACATGCTCTAAGGAGTGGACGAACTGGTGAACTTGTATCAAACCTGGAATAACCCGTTAAGAAATATTTTGTGGTGGATCGTGATTTTGGGGATGCTGTGTTCTTTGCCGCTAGCTTATACACGTCACCAAACGGAAACGTCGGCGAATCAAGTGGAATTTGTTTTTGACTATCGTGATTTATTGGATATCTCCGATGTGCAGACGAACCCACAGAACTTTGTGAACACGGAGTTGAAGAACATGAAAGCCGCGGGCATAAGCTCGATGGCTGTTTATGAAAGTACATTAGGTGAGTTCAAGGAGAGCCGTCGCATTGAGATGTACAGCTCCCGTGACGCGGCCATGCTGACTCAAACACTAGGCGATCCTAGTGAGAACTACACGTATGTGTTATTCGCGGATAGCCAGACGCAGCAGAAGCTAGAGCCGCTAATCCAAAAAACATTCGCAGACCTTAAGGTGGGTGTAAAGCCGTGGAGCTTCAAAAACCGTAATGGTCTCATCATTCAAATGAGTTTAGATGATGCCTCCATCAAGGCGATGGATCCAGACCCGATCACGCTGCAAATGCTGAAGGATCAAGGTTTCCAAGTCGTCGTGCGGTTAGCGAATCGTAGACCATTCAACACGAATGAAATGGATGTCATGTTGAAGAAGTTCCATGATCTTGGTGTGAAGCGAATCATCGTGGACGGGAATGAAGTCCCCGGATACACGGAAGAGAATACGGAAGTAAATCTGAATAAAATGGCGGATTTGCTCAATAAGAACGGGATTGGACTTGCAGCGATTGAGTTGTTGAAGGAGCCGCAAAAAGGTTTCAGTACGCTAGCAAAACAAACGAATTATAATGTTGTGCGCCTACACTCTTTTACTGAGAAGGATGGCGAGAAACTGACAGAACCATTGAAAAAATCTGAGCTTGCGGATCGTGTGCAAGGGGTTTCAGATCGACTTGTTTTGGCTGTAAAAGACCGAAATATCCGCATGGTGTTTCTGAATGCCAAGCCAGTGAAAAGTTTAGATAAAGGGAAGCTAGTTGACCCGCTTTCGTCTTATTATGCAGCTTTGCAGGGGCCAGATGGCGCGATCCCTCGTATCCAAGAGGTAGGTTTTACTTTAGGACAAGCTGAGGCATTCGATGTACATACAACAGGTTGGCAGAAAATTGCTCGTTTCTTCTTGCTGATAGGTGGACTAAGCTTGATTGTATGGATGATTTCATTCTTTTTACCTGAATTGACGATTGTTTTCTTCGTTCTTGGTTTGCTTGGCCTTGTGGCATTACATACACTTTCAGCGAATATGTACGCGCAAGGACTTGCATTGGCGACATCGATTAGCGCGCCTAGTGTTGCGGTCATGCTAGCTATACGATCTGTACGATCGGGCGCTGCTGCAAAGTGGAAATCAGGATTAGCCTACGGGTTATGGCAACTGCTGCGAACTTCGCTCGTTTCCTGTATCGGTATTGTTTATGTTGTAGCATTGCTTAATCATGTAACATACTCCTTGGTGCTGCAGCAGTTCAGAGGGGTAGGGATGCTGCATTTGCTACCAATTGCCATAGTTGGTCTGTATCTCTTATTCTTTAGTGAGAATAATACGTATAAGGAAAAGGTCGCGAATATTCGAAAATTACTTTCTTCCTATATAAGTGTATTGTGGATTGTTATTGCAGGCGTAGGTCTTGCTGCTGTTTTCTATTACCTATCTCGTACGGGGAATGAAGGACAAGCTTCTTCTATCGAGAAGTTATTCCGTTCTTTCTTGGAAAATACATTAGGCGTACGCCCACGGACGAAAGAATTCTTAGTGGCTCATCCGATCTTCGTATTGGGTGCTTACTTGTCCGTTCGTTATCGTCATGCGGTGTACTTACTCTTCATCGGTGTCGTTGGTCAGCTTTCCTTGGTGGATACCTTTGCTCACTTGCACACACCGCTGCACATTTCCTTGATCCGTATCTTTTACGGACTTGTGCTAGGTGCAATCATCGGGCTAGTTCTCATTGCAGCTTGGGAAATTCTATCAAGGATGTGGAAACGATGGGCACAGCCCCAATTGTCAAAATAGCGTTATCCGGCTACTACGGTTTCGATAATAGCGGGGATGAGGCTGTGCTGCAGTCAATCTTGTTCGCTTTGCAGGAGCAAGGTCAGGCGCAGGGCATTCAGATTGAGCCTATCGTGCTTTCGGCTAATCCAGAGAAAACCTCGCAAATGTACGGAGTAAAGGCGTACCATCGAATGAAGCCAGGCTCATTGTTGAAGGCGCTGCGCGAATCGGACGGCTTAATCAGCGGGGGCGGTAGTCTCTTGCAGGATGCAACAAGCTCGAAGACGATTCCGTATTATTTAGCAGTATTGAAAATAGCGCAATGGCTCGGGAAGCCAACGTTTGTTTATTCGCAAGGCATCGGGCCGGTGAGCCGGCCGATGTTCTTTGGCTGGATCCGCAGCGTGTTTAAGCGCTGCGCGTTGGTGACAGTCCGCGACACGGAGTCTGCGGATCTGTTGGGGCGGATGCGCCTCCCGCGGGAGGGCATCACGGTTGTGCCCGACCCGGTGATGGGCTTGCCCCTCCGGGATGGTGGTGCAGACGCGCCTAGTGGTGGCGTGCCCGGTGGTGCTAGTGCGGTGCGGACGATCGGCGTGTCCGTCCGCTTCTGGAACGAGGACCGCTCGGAGCTGGAAGCTCTCGCGCGGTCCCTGCAAGAGCTGCTCGCAGCACGCACGGATGTGCAGCTGCGGTTCTTGCCCTTCCACCTCCCCTCGGATGAGGTGGCGTCGCAGTTCGTGATCGATCGCTTGGGCGATCACGGTGGTCGTGCGGAGATGGTGCGTGGCATCACGCATCCGCAGGATATGCTTGCGCAGGTCGCGGCGTGCGACCTGCTGATCGGGATGAGGCTGCATTCTTTGATTTATGCAGCCTCGCAGTTCGTGCCTATGGTGGGAATCTCGTACGATCCGAAGATCGACCAGTTCCTCCATAGGCTTGGTATGAAAGCTGCCGCATCGACAACTCGCTTCGATGCACAGGGGTTTACGGAGGAGGCGCTAGGCCTCCTCGATGCTCGCGAGCAGTGGGCGGCGTCAAGCCGCGCCGCCATTGAGCAGCTGAAGGCGCAAGCGCAGCTGCCCGCACAGCGGATCATTTCCTTTTACAAAAGGAAATAGGTAGCTTCCTACATACGTAGCGGAATGGAAGTTTGCTGCTTTTGCTATAATGGGCATTTTCCGTTTTCTAGCCACATTCCACCAACTAGCAACCAAATTGCAACCTATAACGTCAATAATAAGGAAGAGATATCATGAGCTCGACTTCTGTTACAAATCAGCCAGCAGCGCTGGCTTCACTACAGGCCGTACCGAAAGTGCGAATCTACGGTGTGCCTATTTCCAAAATGAGCATGAAACAAACCGTAGATTACTTATCGAAGGTTATAGAGGTAAAGCAGCCGCATCAGGTCATTACCGCTAATCCTATTATGGTTATGGCCGCGCAGGATGACCCTTCCTATCTGAAGATGATGCAGCAAGCAGAGCTAATCGTTCCTGATGGAACGGGTGTCGTGTGGGCTGCCGCTCGCGTCGGCCAACCAGTCGCAGAAAGAGTGCCCGGCTACGATCTAATTCATGAACTTATGAAGGTTGGGGAAAAGAAAGATTGGAAGGTTTACCTTCTTGGTGCTTCTAATGAAGTGATTCAAGCTGCGGCGGACAAAATTCGCTCCACATACCCGAAGGTCAAGCTTGTTGGCGTTCGTGATGGGTACTTCGGTGATGCTGAGGATGCTCAAGTGATTCAAGCTATTAAAGAGGCTGCGCCAGATCTGCTTCTGGTTGGTAGGGCTGCAGCTAATCAAGAGCCTTGGATCGGAAAATACAAACAACAACTGGGTGTGCCGGTGATGATGGGAGTCGGCGGAAGTTTCGATGTGCTTTCGGGCAAGCTAAAACGAGCACCCGTAATTTTTCAAAAATTACGTTTAGAATGGTTCTACCGCCTGCTTCAGGAGCCTTGGCGCTATAAGAGAATGCTTCTACTCCCGAAATTCGCAGTGAAAGTGATGCGCGACAAAGAGAACGTCACAAAATGATGAAAATATCTTTGGAAATTGGCTGAAAACGGTCATTTCAGATGAATTTAGCAGTAGTATTTGTGACGGAATGGGAGTATAATTCATTTCGGCGGTCCCTAGCCTGCCACCCATGACAAGAGGAGCTGTGAAGAAGACATGTATGGATTATATGCGATAGGGTTTATTGCTGCGTGCGTTATGGCGTTGTTGCTGACACCCCTGGTCAAAAAATTTGCCTTCTGGGTAGGAGCTGTTGATGCCCCCAACCATCGGAAGGTTCATACGCGAATTATGCCGCGTCTAGGAGGATTAGCGATATTCCTTGCGTTCGTCGGAGCTTATTTCGTCGTCTCTCCAGCACTTGATGCCGTGAATTCGGATGCTGCTTTTGGACTTCTGCTCGGAGGCTTTGTGATTGTTGTCACAGGTGCTCTCGATGATCGCTTTCAACTATCACCGAAATGGAAGCTTTTAGGACAGCTTATTGCTGCCTGTATCGTTGTTTCCTTTGGTCTTAAGATAGATTTGGTTAACATCCCTTTCGGAGAAACGAATTTGCCTATCGGCTGGTTGAGTATCCCGATTACAATATTATGGATTGTCGGTGTATCGAACGCGATTAACTTGATCGATGGTCTTGATGGCTTATCAGCAGGTGTTTCCGGTATCGCCACAACAACGATTCTCATTCTTGCCCTAATGATGGGTAATGTGACTGTAATTCTTCTTTGTGTGATTTTGCTAGGAAGTATTTCAGGCTTCATGTTCTTTAACTTCCATCCGGCTAAAATTTTTATGGGCGACTCCGGCGCCTTGTTCCTGGGCTTCGCCCTTGCAACACTTTCGATTCTCGGCTTTAAGCAAGCGGCCGTCGTTTCACTCTTAATTCCGATTATGATTCTAGGTGTGCCCTTATCTGATACGTTCTTCGCCATGCTTCGTCGTTATGTGAATAAACTGCCCATCTCGGCGCCAGACAAAAGCCACTTGCATCACTGCTTATTGCAAATGGGCTTCAGCCATCGTACAAGCGTTCTGATCATCTATGGAATTGCTGCTATATTCGGTGGTAGCGCGGTTGTGTGCTCGGTATTCATTTCCCAAGATTCTACGTGGGGACTTATCATGATCATTGTAGCACTGTTCCTCGTGATGCTTGTCGGAGCAGAAGCGATTGGTATTATTAGCAAAAGCCGTAAGCCTGTGATCAACTTCTTGCAAAAGTTAGTTGGTAAACAAGTGCAGAGTGATCGTGTAGGTAAATAATATTATTTAATTCATTTGACCCAGCCCTTGCGGCTGGGTTTTTCTTGTTTTTCAGGAAAAATTTATCAGTTGTTATTCTTTCTCTAAACATTTGGGCTAAATCTACCGATAAGTAATGTACAGTAACTTTTGTCGGTCAGCCGCGTCTAATTTTGTGGAATGATAGAAGAATATGGGAGGGATTGTCGAAAGTTAGAAGTACATAGAGTTATAAGGATAAGCCTAACTGATGATAACAACATTTTTATAACATAAGGAGGAACTTGTTTTGAAAAAAATTCATACGAAATGGGCAAGTATCGTATTAATCATGACTTTAATGATTAGTTTAATGCCTGCGATGACTGCGAGCGCAGCTTCGACGCTTGTTATTAAAAATCTTTACACCGAGACGGATAATGCCGGCACATCATTAGCCAAGCCAAAGGATAACAACTTGGTTACACGTATCACGCAACTACCTTTTACATTAAATGTAGAAACAACAAATGTGACTGATTCACAGATTCCATCCATCTATTTCGAAATTACGAATATTAACTCAGGTGCTGTGACAACAGAAAAGAATAATAAAGCAGTTATTACTGGAACGAATCTTGTGAAATTCGATAATATCCAGTTAGCAGAAGGCTTAAATAAAGTTGTCGTTTATCTGGGCGATTCTAATGCAATTGCTTCTGCACCAGGTTGGTTATATTATGCGCCAACGACCAATTTATCCGATATCACGGTCAATAACGCTCAACTGGAAGAAGGAAAGATTTATCCGATTGATCGTGGTCCTCTGAAAGCAGGGACAACCGGTATTCAAATTAAAACAAAAGCTTCCAACGCTAGTGCTGTTCAAGCTACATTAACAGGCGATAGTCTGCCTAAACAAGGCTTCAAAAGTAATGATGGTTATTTCTATTTCACTGGGGATGACAAGAATAGATCGTCTTCAACGTGTGCATCTGTTACCAGCTTCTGTTTGAATCCAGGTGACAACATCATTAGCTTTATCGCAAGTAACGATACGAATAAATATCAAGCTGTTAAGAAACTTTGGTACGATAACGGTCAGCCGTTTGCTTTTAATGGGAAAATACAGGATACAGCAGCGACATTACCTCAAAAAGACTTAATTACGATTCCAACATTCCAAACTAGTGCATTGACTTTTACAGCTAGTGTGAAAAGCGATTTGGAAACAGCAACGTCATTACGATACCCCTTTGTAGATGTCCTACTTAATGGCTCTACAATTGTAACATTTGATTTAGGCGGAGCTGACGTACCAACGACAACAGTATCAGGAGTTACCTACTCTGCAGCTACTAACAATTCATTGACTCGTAGCAATGAATATTTGGTGAAAGATTTAAAAATTCAAATACCTACAATTACTTCTGTTGCCGCAAATGAGCAACTTCTAACATTTAAATTTAGGGATGTTACCAACAGCCTAAACCCAGCTATCACTGAATATAAATTTAAATATGTAGATCCGAATCATCCATACATTGATAGATCAACCATAAGTAATGGTACAATTGAAAATGAACTTAGCCTAACCGATGCAACACTAGTAAACGAGCTTCCTGCAGACATTCATGTATACGCAAATAACAAAACACTTTCAATCAAGGCTTTGGTTGACGGCGTTTATTACCCTAATTCAAATCCAATTGTAGGGACATTGGACGCCGCAACCCAGTTAATCAAGTATGATCTTAAACTTCAAGGTATAACTGATGGCAACAAGAAATTAAGCATTGAACTCTATAGTGACGCTGGTGGATTAACGAGGTATAGCACAGTTGATTATAAGTTAAACATAAGCAACGCTCCCTATGTGCTAGTTAATAATATTTCTAACAGCATGACGATTAAGAGCATTACCAATTTAACATGCGGAGGTACACAAGCATGTATTTCAGGTAGACTTGTTAATTTCTATCAAGATCCAGCAAAAGTTAATAAAGTGGAAGTGTCTATGAATGAAACTGTATATACTCTTGATTCTGGAACAGCAGAGGCTATATTCGGTAAAGTGCCTCCAGTACCAGAAACTCCTACAACTCCAGCGGTTCCAGGGACATTAAACACCTTCACGTTACCTTTAAATTTATTTAATGCTGATCTGACAAAGGTTATGGTTGAAGGCAAAAATACGTTAAAGTTCAAAATTTACGTCAATAACGTATTTATTACGGAACAGTCGTATGACATCTATTTATTCTCAACAGATGCTCCTCAATTTACAACTATTAAACCAGTGGAAAATGGTACATCAGGCACTCAATTTATTGCGAACAGCGATCCTGATACTTACACAACTACACAGCGTACTGTATCATTTGACGGTTTATATTCTAGTTTAAATGCTAATGGATTAGCATCTCCAATTAAAGCTTTAACCTTGGTTGTGCATACGAAAGATGCCAAAGGAGATGCGTTAGTTCATCAGCAAACGATTGGTAGTTCCAGCTCAATTGCTGTAATTGACGAAACGTTAAACTCAAAAATAGTGACTTCAGCTGGCATCAATTATTTCACATCAATTAGCGATACAAATTTTAAAACAACAGCTTTTAAATTGCTAGATGACTCAGATGTTGTATTTGAGTTTAGAATCACTAATAATTCCAATATTACAGCAACGAAGTCTATTACGATTACAAGGCAGAACGTTCCTTACACAGTTGTTCAACCTCTATTGATCAAGAACCCTAAAGGGGAGTTACAATCTAACATCAATAGTGATTTTTATAACATCATTATTGAAGCTGAGAATGCAGATAGTGTTCTCTTCGATAAAAATGTAGCAACCAAACGTACAGTGAATTCCGTGGATCAATATTTATATCAAGTAACTAATTTGAAGCCTGGCGCAAATCAAATTAAATTTACTATTAATCGTAATGGCACTAAAGTAAATGGTAGTTTCATTCTCTTCAATACCAATACCAATGTTCAGGGTGCAGCTACGCTTCAAAATATGAGTAGTAAGTTTAAACTCTTTAATAGTGGACTAGAGCTATCTTTCCCTAAAGACACTAAGTTAATGAGAAATGTACCAGATAGCAACAACAATCAGTATATTACAACAGGTCGGAAGATCTTGTTTGGTATTGCAGATACAGATGATGGACGAGTAGATAAAGCATTGTTTCCTGTACCGAATGGTTATTATAAATCCAAAATCAGTGTCAAAGTTGTAGAAGATACCTTCCATCCAGCAAGTAATCTCTACTATATGGATGCAGGTTTCATTCCAGCTCCGAATACAACTACAACAACACCTGATGATTTAACTAAGGGTCTTAACGGCACTGGTGTAGATCCGTATGACACTACGAACTCAGGAAGAGCTTATTTTAACCGTCTAAATGATGAGCTCGTTGTACCTACACAAGATGGGGAATTAACACTGGCGTTTGATCCATCTATTCGTCAAGATGCTGGAAAGTACATCACTGTATTCTTCTATGATATTTATGCGAATTACTCCAATACGACTGACTATGGCTGGAGGAATCTAGGAGGCGTCGTTGATACCAAAAACAACACGATCACAGTGCCATTCCGTAAGTTCGGCTACTATCAAGTTATGTATATGGATCGCAGCTTTGATGATATGACTGGGCACTCATTTGCAAGAAATGAGCTGGAGACACTGTATTCCAAAGGTTTAATGAGAGCGAAGACTACGTTCTCCTTTGGCCCAAATGATTACATTACACGTGGAGAGTTTGCTCAAGTATTGGTTAAGATCTTTAAACTTCCATTGAACTACGCGGGTAGCTCTACATTCTCGGATGTTCTCAAAATTGATAACGCGATAGGTATGCTGTACGACTATAAGTATGTAGAGACAGCCGCGAGAGCGGGTATCATTCGTGGACAAGCCAGCAACCGATTTAACCCAGGCGGATCTATTACGCGTCAAGACGCTGCTGTCATGATCGCTAGGGCGGCTGAAATGAAAATGAGCACTGATCTTAATAAATCCCTACTTACACTGCAAAAAGCATTTACGGATGGCGACAGAATTGAGTCCTATTCCAGACCTGCTGTTGAAGCTGTGTCTAAAGCGGGACTGATCGAAGGTATCCCGAATGCTTTGCTTCCTGGAGAGAAGAAAGAAACAGTACGTTTCGATCCAACTGAGTTGCTTACACGTGCACAAGCTTCCATAATCGGATACCGTGTAATGAAGCAGCAGAAGATGGTTCCTTAATAAGTAGCTTCGTTATGCTCTTAATTCTCAGGGTTGATGCTCAAATTAATGAAAAAGAGACTTAGCGCCGAAAAGGCAATGAGTCTCTTTTTCTATATTCAAGGAGCTTCTATAGTTGAAATTCAGCAACCTTTAAGCTGATCTTAAGTTTCAAATTTGTTTCAGTACATATCTCTTTTACAAATATAAATTAAACTTGGTAGATACACCTACAACAAGTAAGATGCAGAGCTAGTCATACATCTGGAAAATACTTAACAATGAAATGTTGTATAGAGTATCGTATACTAAGTTTGTAGCCGAGGTGATAGACGCGAAGCTACACAAGAGATGAAGAGATTATAAGTCTTAAATGGTTTTTACAACAGAATACTTTGAACTAGGAGGAATCATTGTTGTAAAAGTGAAAAAGAAAAATGATGAATTTAAATTTTTTTAAAAGTATATCGCAACTTTTTTGAAACTGCTGCGTTTAATACTTTGAAACACCCAATGAAAGAAAAGTTATACATTGGATAATTCATCGAAAATAGTTCTTTACGATCCAGAGTGATCAATGTATAATGTAAATTGGTCTAGGTTCCTATTTATTTCATTACAGTTTACTAGTTTCAAATGTGGCCTGAGAGCTGCAAGCGAACCTTAGTTATATTATGCTCTAACTCTGGAGAGGGGGTGAACAATAAGATGAGTAAATCGAGCTGGAATAAAGAACAAACAAACTTAAAAAATAAAACTCACGATATTCAAGGAGGAGAAAAAAAGGTTATGAAAAAAAGTTTAAAAGTAATCGCAACAGCAACACTAGCATTCTCCATGTTTGCATCGGTAGCAATGGCTGCTGAAACAACTCCAACGGCTGTAACTACACAAGCAACAGTTAAAACTTCCAAAGACTTTAAAGATCTTGAAGGTAAAGATGCAGCGTTGCTTGCTAAAATCGATGCATTGCTTGCGAAAGGTTTCATGGATGGTAAATCCGAAACTGCATTCGACATCGAAGGTAACATGACTCGTGCAGAAGCAGCTAAGCTTGTTGCAAAAATCTTCGGTCTAACAGTTGGTACTGAAACAACTTCTTCTTTCAAAGATGTTGATGGAACTGATGCTTCCCAAGCATGGGCAATTCCTTTCATCGAAGCAGCTAAAAAAGCTGGCATTATCGATGGAATGACTGACACTACATTTGCTCCAAAAGACAACGTAACATTGGGTCAACTTGCTACATTGCTTGTTAAAGGCTTCAAAAAAGGTGCAGACGTTAAAACAACTACTCCTTGGTACCAAGGTTACCTAGATGTTGCTAAAGCTAACGGAGTTGACTTAGGTACTGATGGTGCTAAAGCTGCAACTCGTGCTGATCTTGTTGTAGGTTCATACGCTGCTGACGTAGCATTTAGTGCACAAGGTAAAGTATCCTTGACTGAAGCTAAAGCTACTGGCGTTAAGACAGTAGAAGTTAAGTTCAACAAAGTGGTTGACACAGCTAAAGCAACACTTTCGGTTAAAAAAGGAAGTATTGCTGTTGCTACAACTGCAAAATTTGCTGATGATAAGAAATCTGCAGTACTAACTTTGACGGATGTTAAAGTTTCTGAAGGTACTTACACAGTGACTCTTGGTGGTCTTGATGCAGCTGCAATTGAGAAAGCATCCACAGACTTCTCAGCTGTTAATGAAAAAGTAGCTAAAATCGAATTTGTAAATGTTAATGACACATTAGCAATGAGCGACAAATCCATTGTTAGAATCAAAGCAACTAACCAATACGGTGAAAATGCTTCGTTCTCATCTGGCTCTTATACATTATATGCTGGTAAAACAGGTAGCGAAGGTACGCTTAAAAAGAATGATGCTGGTGAGTTGTTATTAACTCTTGATTTGTCCACTGGTTACCAAACAAACATTGATGTTGTTCCGGTGAACATCGTTCAAACTGATTCTGGTGTATCTGCTTCCAAGAATTTCAAAGTAGGGACTATTCCTTTTATCACTAAGATGGAACTTGGCGCAGCTAAATACTCCAATGGCTCTACTTCTATAAATGGGACTGGAGAAGTAGTTACGTATGACGTTATTAATTACGATCAATACGGCAACATTCTTGGTTATGACCCAGCTGTTGATAACAAAACAAATATTCGCTTGATCTTCAACAGTTATGAGCCAAGTCTTGATTATGAAGTAGGTGACTTCAACAACGATGATATCACTGAAGTTAAGATTGTAATGTTGAAAAATGTTGATAAAGCAGGAGAATATACTTTCACAGTATATAATCAAGCTGGTTCATCAACTGGTAAAGTAAATGTGAAGTCTGCTAAAGTTGCAACAAAAGTAGAGATTGGTGATTTGGATAACGTTATTGCAGCTGGTGATACAGATGCATATATTCCATTAAATGTTTATGATGCTAATGGCGTTGCACTTAGCGCAGATGATGTGGTTAGTGCTCAAAACCTTGGTCGCGTCCATGTGAGTTCATCCACTGGTACTGCAAACATCGTTGAATCTGGGGAAAATAAAGGTAAAGTCTATATTGCAAACATTCCTAATACTGCTAGAACAGTAGTTTCTGTAACAGCGTATATTGCTGAACCAAATGTTAGCAGCAACGCTACAAAAACTTATACTGTTTCTGATGCACGTGTACCAGAGCGTTTTAATGTAGTAACTGATTCTGCTAAGAAAATTGTACTTGGTGCTACAAGTGCATTCGAAATCAGTGTATTTGATCAATATGGCAAAAAACTTGAGGCATTCAAGACTGTAAATCAAAATGGTTCTGTTGATCCAGCTGGTAGTTCATATAGAGTAGAAGTAACTTCTAATACACTTGGTGGAGCTCTTATCAGCGGATTGCCAAATGGAACTAATGTTGTTACTGCGTTTGATGATGAGCATAGCTTCACATATGCTACAAAAACTGCTGATGGTGCTTTCGCAGAATTTACTGCAAAAATCATTAAAACTACTGGAGTAAAAGAGTCGGAAATCAGCTCTATTACACGTAAAATTGAAGCAATCAGTAACACTGCAGATTTGACTTACTCTGTAAACCCTGTTGTAGATCTTTTCAATGCAATTGATAATGCATCAGTACTTGCTGCAACTTATGGAGACGGAACTCTTGGAGTTGGTATAGCTCCAGCTGCGACGACTGGTCAAGAAGTTGCTAACACAAGTAAATTTGCAAGAGAAATCAAAATTGCTGCTACTGATGCAGCCGGCAATAAAGTAGCAATTCCTGCATCAATTCAATCCGTAACGACAACTAACCCAGCATTTGCTCAAGTTGCTGTTGTTAGCAACAAAGGATATGTAATTGGTAACAAGGTTGGTACAGCTTCTCTAAATGTTACTTATTTGGATAACAAAAACGTTCAAAAAGTAGCTACGGTAAATGTGAATGTTAAAGGTGATGCTATCTCTGTTTCAGGAATCAAAGCTGAGAAATCTTATGATTTGACTGGTGCACTTACTGGTTTGAATGCTTTTAACATCATGAAGCTAAAAGTTACTGATAACTATGGAATCACTTATGAGAACAATGGTACTGATAAGAATGATGCGAAAATGTATAACTACCTGTTGGGTGTAACATTCAGCGTATCCGGAGTACCTGCTGGTCAAACAGTTTCTATCGACCAATTTGGTAACTTCAGTGGTACGGCTACAAGCTTTGATCTAACTGCAACTTCTGCAAGTGGCAAATCTGTAACAACTGCTGTTAAGTAATAATTACTAGTGAAAGACCCCTTCTGGGGTCTTTTTTTATAGAAAGCATAACCAAACAAGAAATCTAAAAAATTGACCCGAAAGGGTCTGTTTTTGATTCATATTAGAATACAAACTGGAGGTTATTTTTTGAAAAATAAATTATTACACTGCTTAATCGCTATTTTGGTTTTAGTTATAATGATTGTACCCACCTCCCAAGCCGAAGCCCCATCACCAGGCACAACCGACCCTCTAATCACCCAAAGCTACTTCGAACAAAACACCTTAAGCGAAGCCAAGGTGAAGGAGATCGTGGCCTCCGCGATCGCAGCGAATGCTGGCGGGAGCAACGGAGGCGGTGGCACTACCCCGGCGGCAGCAGCGAGCATGAAGGTTGTCCAATTGGAAAATGGACAAACCTTGTACGCAGGCGCTGGCACGGAGTTTATCGTGCGAACCGGCAGGGTGCTGGCCGTGAGCAACGATGAGAACGGCATCCCGGATGTAACGGGAGGCAAGGATTTGGCAGCGGGGACGGAAGTCGCGCTGAATCATCTTTTGATTTTCCCGACAGAGGGCCGAGGTATAAAGTCATCGCCGAAGAATACGGCGGACATTTTTGTCATGGTGCGCGGAAGCTATTTGATTTTGAATGCAGATGGTAGTAAGGTGACGCAATAAATGTCTACTCCATAATTTTACCCAAACTGACAACTTCTTATGCGTGTTGGCTTTGGGATTCTAGCCATACTAATCATTGTACTCAGTAGAGAAAAGCAACTACTTACCGCGTGCATGATCACACTTAAACTCTGAGGAGGCGTTTGGTTATGGCTAGAAGTAAAGTGGTACCTGAATCGAAAAAGGCATTGGATATTCTAAAGTATGAGATTGCAGCAGAATTAGGCTTGCCAGTAGGCAAGCATATGTCAGCGCTCAATGCGGATACGGAGTTTGCGTCAGAATTAGGCTCTATACAAGCAACTCCCATGAGAAAAGAATCCTGGGGGCATATCACATCCCGAGATAACGGAGCCGTTGGCGGACGTATTACACAGCGTCTGATTCAACGAGCCGAAGAAACGCTCTTCAGTCTCTAAGAAATACGCATTTATTTCCTTTATAAAGATTGCTGTGATGAATTGACACTAGACGACAAATGAAGTAAGATAATTTATTGAAGGTCAATCTTTCATTTAACCTTTTCCAATCGGAAAAGGTTCATTTTTTTTGCGGAATTCAATTATCTTTACAGCGCATGAGCGCAAAAGAGGGATTCCGTTTGGCGTGAAAAGCTGCCGCTAAAGCCGGGCCCGATTTTTTATTATAGAGGCATCGAGTAGAAGCTTTTCAAACATACTAAATGTACTGTAGGAGGATGAATAATATGGCTCAAGTTCGTGGACGTCGTTTATTTACATCCGAATCCGTAACAGAAGGTCATCCAGATAAAATTTGTGACCAAATTTCTGACTCGGTTTTGGATGCATTTCTTGCTAATGATCCGAATGCTCGTGTAGCATGTGAGGTTTCTGTAGCAACTGGTTTGGTTTTGGTAATTGGTGAAATCACTTCAAAGTCTGAATATGTAGATATTCAAGCGATTGCTAGACAAACAATTAAAGACATTGGTTACACACGCGCGAAATACGGTTTCGATTCCCAAACATGTGCGGTTCTCGTTTCTTTGAACGAGCAATCTCCTGATATTGCACAAGGTGTAGACAGAGCCCTTGAAGCAAGAGAAGGTTCCATGTCTGACGAAGAAATTGAAGCAATTGGTGCTGGTGACCAAGGCTTGATGTTCGGTTTCGCAGTTAATGAGACACCTGAGCTTATGCCTCTTCCGATCTCAATTTCTCACCAATTGGCTCGTCGTTTAACAGAAGTTCGTAAGAATGGCACTCTTCCATACCTTCGTCCGGATGGTAAAACGCAAGTAACTGTTGAATACATTGATGATAAACCAGTTCGTGTAGATGCGATTGTTGTTTCCACTCAGCATGATGAGAACACGACTTTGGAGCAAATCCAAAAAGATATTAAAGAGCATGTTATTGCTCCAATCGTTCCAGCACACTTGTTGGATGAGAATACAAACTACTTCATTAACCCAACAGGCCGTTTCGTTATCGGTGGACCTCAAGGGGATGCTGGTTTGACTGGTCGTAAAATTATCGTTGATACGTACGGCGGTTATGCTCGTCATGGCGGCGGCGCATTCTCCGGTAAAGATCCAACGAAAGTTGACCGTTCCGGTGCTTACGCGGCGCGTTATGTTGCGAAAAACATCGTAGCTGCTGGCCTTGCTGAGAAATGTGAAGTTCAATTGGCTTACGCCATTGGTGTTGCTCGTCCGGTTTCCATCGCGGTGGATACGTTCGGTACAGCTAAAGTTAGTGAAGAGAAGCTTGTTGAGCTGATTCACTCTAACTTTGACCTTCGCCCAGCGGGAATCATTAAAGAACTTGATCTTCGTCGTCCTATCTACCGTCAAACAGCGGCTTACGGTCACTTCGGTCGTAATGATCTAGATGTTCCTTGGGAGCGTACAGATAAAGCAGAGACTTTGAAAGCACAAGCGTTAGAGCTTAAGCATTAATATAGAGAAGCCGTCCTTCGGGGCGGTTTTTTATTTATTTTTAAATTTACAAATGTGAATATTTACTTTACAAATGTAATTTTTATGGTATTATATGTATATGTCATCTGATGCTAATTCATAGGGAATTATGTTATGATAACTACTAGATATGTTCTGTTTTATGAGAGGAAGGGAGAGCGATATGTTGGATAACGATTTGAAAGACGCACTTACCGCTATACTTAGGGCAGAATTATCACCAGTTCTTGTGAGGCTAGATGGAATTGACACTCGTCTTGATAAACTTGAATTCGAACAGTCCCAAATTAAACAAGCTGTCCTAGAAACGAATGAGATCGTGAAACGATTGGAAAATGTTCAAGAACAACAACATAGAATTATTGAGCTACTCTCAGCGCGTTCGATTGAACAAGAGGCCAAGCTTAAAAAGATTATATAAAATCATTGTATAGCATCTCAAGCAGAGAGCAGACCCGATGGGTAGTGCTCTTTTTTAGTTTATTTTTCCTTTTATTGGCTTATTTGAGTGCGTTTCCTGACATATGAATACAACATGGAGAATATCGTAACTTTTTCCATAGTTTAAGAGTCTATATAGTTATCGTCTAAATGATAGACATGGAAGAATTAGATCAAAGAGGAGTGGAATGGCAACGTGAAGGTACAGAGGCAAGTAGGAATAGCTGCATTGGCTTGCGCTATGGTGTGGCAGCTGGTTTCGGGAACTACGGTGAACGCGGCGGGCACGAAGCTGACGTTGAGCTCGCAGGAGACGATTACATCAGGCGCAATTATGAAGAACTATGTATGGACAACAACACGAAGTAATAAAGAAGTATCGGTGAATGCTAATGTGATCGAGGTTGATTTGACGAACCCGAACGTAAAGATAGACGCAATGGCAGGAACAAAGAACCAGTTCACTAAGAATCAGAGCGTCCTTGGCATGGTAAAGGATACGGGAGCAGTAGCTGGGGTAAATGGTGATTTCTACAATACGCAGGCAGAGGGAGTACCTGAGGGAGCGCAGATCACAAATGGACAAGTGATGGCGACGCCAGCTAAGATTTCGGGACTTTATTCTTTTGCTATTACGAAGACGAATCAGCCGATTATTGATATTTTTGATTTTCAAGGTACGGTTACGGCTAAGGATGGTACATCCTTCGAGCTTGGTGGCGTGAATAAGACGTTCTACTGGGATGATAACGATGTTCCCTTGATTGCAGATGGCCTATTCCTTTATACAAGCGCTTGGGCGATGACACAGCGTGCTGTGGACGGTACACATGTACCTACGGAGGCACTTATCCAGAATGATATCGTCAAGGAGATTCAAATTGATACGAATGTAAAAATGGTTGCTCCTGCAGATGGTTATATCCTAAGAGGCTCT
Source organism: Paenibacillus sp. J22P165 (assembly GCF_059692015.1). Classification (NCBI taxonomy): domain Bacteria; kingdom Bacillati; phylum Bacillota; class Bacilli; order Caryophanales; family Paenibacillaceae; genus Paenibacillus; species Paenibacillus sp. J22P165. The sequence continues at coordinate 26,593 of NZ_JCAUAP010000016.1, forward strand.
GGATTGGCTAGAGAATTTATTGTGAAACATCTCAAGGTTGGAGACAAAGTTACGACGAAATATGACATGGTTCCACACGATGCTTCCAAGACATATGATTGGAAAAACTTTAAAATGCTCATCGGCGGCAGCACATTGCTAGTAGATGAGGCGAAGCCGAGTTATTTTACGCGGAATATTAATGATTTTAACGGATATAGTCCAGTTTCACGTACAGCTGTGGGTTACTCAAAGGATTTGAAGAAGGCTTATATAATAACAGCGGATCGTAGCGGTAATAGTGCGGGAATGACACTTCCAGAATTGCAGCAATTCATGATTGATGCAGGTGTTTGGAGGGGTATGGTGCTTGACGGCGGAGGTTCAACACAGATGGTATCTAGGCCGTTAGGCGATGTGGATCCGAAGCTAGTGAACAAAACGCAAAATGGCAATCAACGTGCCGTAGCGAATGGATTAGGTGTGTATACGACAGCACCGAAAGGTGAGTTGAAAGGTCTTATTTTACAAGGACAATCTTTATTATTTATGAATGAATCCAGCACTTATCAATTTAAAGCTTATGATGATTACTATAATCCAATAGCAGTTACAGGTATTGTTCCACAGTGGAGCAGTACGGTTGCAAATGGTTCTTTTAAAGATAATGTCTATACACCAACGGTACCAGGGAAAACGCAAATTGTTGCTAAATCGGGTAAAGGATCAGCGACCATGGATGTCGAGGTTGTCGGGCGTGATCAGATCACATCAATGGCCTTCAGCTCAGGGTCATTCTCCTTGACGGAGGGGGGCGATTTCAAGCTTCCGATAACCGTTACAACACGAAGTGGAGCAACACGAGACCTACCCGCGGCATCAGCTACTTGGGAGCTTAGCGGAGTCAAGGGGACGATTACCAACGGCATTTTGCATGTAGATAGTACGGCTGGGGCACAAACGGCTCAAGTTATCGCGAAATACGATGGGTATAGTACAATGGTTACTTTGCCAGTCGGGCAGGAGAAGGTTTGGTATGATCTTGATAAGTTCGCGGTAATGACGACAGGTGATAAATATCCGGCAGAGGTTGTTTCTACGGTAAATATTACACAAAACAACGGGAACAAGAACTTGGAAATCGCCTATGATTTCTCAAAGGGACAAGGCACAAAAGCAGCATATGCGAAGTTTAATAACGGAAATGGTGCGCCTATTGAGGGTCAACCAGAATTTATTACGGCGAAAGTCCTGGGTGATGGCAGCTTCAATTGGGTTCGTGCTGAAGTCATAGATGCTGACGGTAAATTGAACTATGTGAGTTTTACGGAGAATATGAACTGGACAGGCTGGCGTAAGGTGACAGCAGATGTATCAGATCTGAAAGCTCCCCTTTTAGTCAAAAGTATCTATGTCGCAAATCCGGCCAACGGACAGGATGAAAGAGCTACTAAAGGGAAAATTAATATTGACGATATTTCTTTTATTTATAAAGGACAACTACCAGCTCTTCCGAAGAATGCAATTAAACTTACAGTAAACAAAAAGCAAGCAACGCTGAATAGTAAACCAATGACATTAGAGCAAGCACCGACAATTGTAAAAGATAATACCTTGGTTCCGCTTCGCTTCGTTACTGAGGCACTGGGTGGTACAGTGAAGTGGGATGACAAAGAACGTAAGGTAACCGTCATACGTGGAGATAAACTAATTGACCTATGGATTGATCAAGCTGATCTTATTGTCAATGGCGGTCGAATCACGGCTGAGGTGGCACCGGCGATCATGAATAATGTGACTATGGTCCCATTACGACTGATTTCGGAGCGATTAGGCTTCAAAGTAGGCTGGGATCCCCAGAATTATGGAATTTCTATTGAATAAATAGTACTAGAAGTACACGGCAAATAGGAAAAACTATGCTACAATATGGGGTAGACAACTTACTACTATATAGTTTTTTAAAAGGAGCTCGTTTCATGTGCAACCAGACGCTATAGACCAGGTCATAACCAACGCCATTAACGTCATGGAAAGCAGCAAGTATCAATTATTTGAAATTGCTGAGTCATCACGCTTAGAGAAAGAGTCGCTTGCTCGTGAGCTGAATGACATTAAGCATGAGACGGGTGTCACGATTGATCTCGTGGATATGTTAGAAAAAGAATACAAGAGGTCGCGGATCCGGCTCACGGAAGTTAGCCGTGATTTCAACAAGTATCGAGAAGAAGATATCAAGATTGCTTATGAGGCCGCTATCGCTTTTCAATTACAGTTAACTGTTGCACGGGAAAAAGAGAATAATCTTAAAGACCGACGCAATGACCTGCAGGTTCGCATGAAAAATGTGGACAAGCAAGTAGAACGTGCTGAGACGATCGTCTCACAGATGAATGTGGCATTGGAATATTTATCAGGAGATCTCAATCAGTTAACACGAATAATTGAGTCTGCTAAGAATCGACAACTACTTGGGCTGAAGATTATTTTGGCTCAGGAGGAAGAACGCAAACGAATCGCACGAGAAATTCATGATGGCATGGCCCAAACGTTGGCGAACGTCGTGCTTAGGACCGAAATTGCCCATCGCATGCTCTTGAAGGAGGATATTTCGGCAGTTAAGGATGAGTTAGTCGATTTAAAGGGGCAAGTCAGAAATGGCCTTGAGGAGGTTCGGAAGATTATCTTCAACCTCCGGCCAATGGCGCTCGATGATTTAGGGATTGTACCTACATTACGGAAATATGTGCAGGACTTCGAAGATAAATATCGAATCCACACACAATTCAACTTGGTTGGGAAAGAGGCACGTATACCATCAGGGTTAGAAGTTGCTATTTTCCGATTGGTGCAGGAAGCTTTATCAAATGTATACAAACATGCCAAAGCAACCTTCTTGTCTGTAGAACTCACGTTAGAACATGATCAAGTACAAATCTACGTTGTAGATAACGGAATTGGTTTTGATGTGAAGCTAACAGAAATAAGAATAGCCAAGGGAAATAACTTCGGGTTACTGGGAATGCGAGAGCGTGTAGAGCTACTAGAAGGCACGATGGTACTTGAGTCTGAGAAAGATTCAGGAACAAAAATTACGATGCTCATCCCTATCGGCGGCGTTGGAGAGAACAAGGAGGATAATCAGAATGGACAACACGGGGAGTCATAAACGCAATGTGCATATTGTCATTGCAGACGATCATCAGCTATTTCGTGAAGGTGTTAAAAGAATCATAAATATGGAAGATGATATGGAAGTTATCGGTGAGTGTGGCGATGGGATCCAAGTCATTGAACTATGTAATCAAATCACGCCAGATATTGTTCTGATGGACATTAATATGCCCCTTGAGAACGGTGTTATCGCGACAGAACGCTTGAAACTGATCTTTCCTGATATTAAGGTCATCATTCTCTCTATTCATGATGATGAGAGCTATGTGTTTGAAACGCTGCGTAAAGGGGCTTCAGGTTACTTACTGAAGGATATGGAAGCGGAGTCGCTAATCAACGCGATTCGTTCGGTTGTTGCAGGACATGCCTACATTCATCCAAAGGTAACAGGTAAGCTTATTAATCAACTTCGACGTATGACATACTTGGATGACGCTGGTGTGGTTGGGACAGGCACTGGAGTTAAGGATTCCGCACTGAAATACATACATAATACGAATAGCCCATTAACCAAAAGGGAAGCAGAAGTGCTTCGTCTAATGGCCGAAGGTAAAAGCAATAAATTGATTGGCGAATTTTTGTACATTAGTGAGAAAACGGTGAAAAACCACGTAAGTAGTATTCTTCAGAAAATGGAAGTTGATGACCGTACACAAGCGGTAATTATTGCTATCAAAAATGGTTGGGTAACACTGTAATTTCCCGACTGTTTCATTTCTGTGCCTAAAGGAACCCCCCTTTGCTCTGCCGCATACACTGCAGGTAAGGGAGGGACCCGCTATGTGGATTGGATTGCTTTGTATCTTCGGTTGCTATGGCTTCAGTATTGTTGTGCTTCATCTCTTAATGGGTACCCGTAAAGGGACGAAGAAGAAACCGGCCACTATTTTACTTGTTACCAAAAATAATCAAAATCAGATTGAGTGGGTAATTCGCTCGTTATTTTTCTTTTCGCGTGTAAAGGGCAACCACGTCAAGGCAACGATTATTGATGAGGGTTCGTCGGATGATACGAGAGAGATCATTGAGCGTTTATCCCAGACTTATGCGTTAGAGCTGCGTTTTCAGTCTGAGTATGATGCTGTTGATCGTTTTCTAAGTCAGCATGACGAAGATCCGGTAGTACTCGTTCATCTTAGCAATAGGGAGGATCTCGTTAAAATCCCTGTAATCTGATGGTAAACGCTTTCAAATGAGGAAGTTAAGAAGAGAGTACGGTGAGGTATGAAGGTTCAAATCTATGCCGTTCGCAAGAGAAATGTATGGGAATGGCAATTTACAATACACGCCCAAACAGATATCCAATATTGGTTCGAGCATTACGCAGCCGACGCCGGCATCGTATTGTTCGAACCTTTTATTTCATTAGGGCAAGGGATTCGACTGCTCAAGGAGTTGCGAAAGAAGTCAATTGAAATCGCTTCTAAGCCTCCTAATGAGAGTCAGTTACTTGCAATGGTTAGGCGGGAAGCTGCGACGCTCGGCATGGTGACACAGGATTACTCTTCGGAAATGATTGACTACGCGTCATGGCGTGACGCACGTGTTCCTAAAGTTAAGTTGCTACCAGGCGTATATGTTAGACTCGTTGAAGCCTGCAGAGGGCGTTCTTTGTTAGTAGATGAAGTTCAGCAGTTAATTGAGGCTTCTGATGCTGAATTAATGGGGCTAGAGAATTCGTGGCCAACCTATATGCAACTAGCTTATCTCAATGGGGATGTGACGCTCACAGATGGCTTACTTCTTCATGAAAAACGTAATTGGCGAAGGTGGTTTAAGAAAGCTTCGCATTACGCATGTAAACGCTGCGGTAGCGGGGAAGCAAGGATGTTCTGGTCACCTTGCTTGGATTGTGGACAAGACTGTCCCTATTGTGAGGAGTGTCTCACGATGGGCAGGGTCCGTTCCTGTTCTTTGCTTGTTCTAGGAGGCTCAGGTGATGCTGCTTCTTTTGCAAAGGCTGAGCAAGATCTACAAGCCTACATAACGCCTTGGGGACTCAGCGATGCCCAAACTCATGCTTCCCTTGAGGGACTGAGCTACATTCAAGGGAAGCAACCTGATGGCCCAGGAAAGTTCCTCATCTGGGCTGTTACGGGAGCCGGGAAGACCGAAATGATCTTCCCGTTCATACATTACACCGCCGCACGTGGCGGGCGTGTCCTTATTGCTACACCACGCAAAGACGTGGTGTTAGAGCTAGAACCGCGCATCCAGCGGGCGTTCGCTGCATACAGCGTGGTCACGCTGTATGGAGGAAGCGAGCAGCGCTGGGAGCAAGGGCAAATCACGATCGCAACAACGCACCAGTTGTTGCGATTCCATCAAGCTTTTGACCTCGTTATCATCGATGAAATTGATGCTTTCCCGTACCACAATAACCCCATGCTTAGCTATGCTGCAGACAAAGTATGTAAACCTAGGGGGACGAATATTCTGCTGTCGGCGACACCCCCAACAAGAGTTCGGCAAGCCGCCGAACGCGGCCGGCTACCCCATGTGCGGGTGCCTGTACGTTTTCATAAACATCCCCTGCCAGTTCCGCTATTAACGACGACTCCTACACTAAGAAAGTCCATCGCTGCACAATCCATTCCACTATCCATTCAATCTCGATTAAAAATTTCCATTGAACGTGGAGCGCAAGTCTTTATTTTTGTCCCGAATATCCAGCTCGTTGAGCCGATGGTAGCGTTATTGAGAACAAAGTTAAAAGGTGATGCGGCAGTTCGTGTAGAGGGCACCTCTTCCAAAGATATATCGCGTACCGAGAAAGTGCAGCTTTTCCGCAATCGGGAGATTCGTATACTGGTTACTACGACCATTCTTGAAAGAGGTGTAACCGTGCCTCAGTCGGATGTTTTTATTTTAGATGCAGACTCGAAGTTATTTGATGAAGCAGCACTTGTTCAAATGGCAGGACGGGCTGGAAGGTCGAAGGATGACCCACATGGAAAGGTGTATTTGTTTGCTGCCGAAATAACCAAATCACAGAAAGAAGCCGTGAGGCAGATTCGAACGATGAATCGCATTGCTCGCAAACAGGGCTTTTTACAAGGAGGCAAGGGATGAACCCATGGTGGAGACAGATAGGGGACGCGTTATTTTCGCTATTAGGGCCTAAGCGGGAAGAGTGTCTATTATGCAAACAGAAGACCAATCTGGAAAGAGATGAGTTAGGGTTGTGTCACGTCTGTTACGCCCGAATTCCGTGGATTCGTAAGGTTGTTTGTTCAGCTTGTGGAAGGGGCGAATACTGTCCCGATTGTCGTCGAAAACCTCACACCCATTTCACTAGAAGCCGAAGTGCTGTTCGATATGATGAGATCATGAAAGAGCTTTTGGCTAGATATAAGTATCGAGGAGATGAGCGCTTGAAGACTGTGTTTGGTCAGATGTTGGTCCATTCGTTTCAGTTGATCCAGCTGGAGAGGGGAGCGATTGGGCAGGTGCGCGAGTTCATTACCTATGTTCCCGTTAGTGATCGCCGTATGCAAGAACGTGGCTTCAATCAGGCGGAACAGATGGCTAGTGAGTTAGGGCGAAGAGTAGGTATCCCGGTCATAAGTTTGCTCAATCGTTCTAAGCACACAGATAAGCAAAGCTTTAAGAACCGCAGTGAGAGGATTGACGATCTAGCGGATGTTTTTGAATTGGATGTCAAAGGTCAACGTGAAATTGGAGAAGTGGGTGAGTCGACCATAATTATATATATCGTGGACGATGTATATACAACAGGAAGTACGATGAATCAATGCGCGATGGCGTTAAGGGAGATTGTGTCGATTCCAGTCGAAATTTATGGACTTACTTGGGCAAGGTGATGCGGGAAGGTATTGTTTATTATGAAAATAGTATTAGGCAAAAGCTGTCGAATTGCGGTAAACTGGAATTAATAAGTGGGAACTGGGAATACTAAAGGAGGGCACAAGATGGGTATGAATGTGGTGAATTGTTCGCGTTGTGGGAAGATATTTGTAAAAGGCTTCGCAGAGTTTTGTCCGAACTGCATGAAGGATTTGGAACAGCAATATGAGAAATGCGTAAAATACCTGCGTGAGTCTAAGGGTGTCAATATAAATGATTTAAGCGAAGCAACAGGTGTAACGGTTAAACAAATTACCAAGTTTATTCGTGAAGGTCGTATTTCTATTGTGAATGCGCCTAATATGTCTTACCCATGTGAAGTGTGCGGAACGTTAATCCGTGAAAATACAATCTGTGAACCTTGCCGCATGAAGCTCGTTAAGGACGTACGCAATAATTCGGAAGATGAAATGCGCAGGGTCGCTAACGAAAAGAAGGAGAATCAGTTGAGTTTTAACATCAAGGATCGCCTTCGAGATCGACATAAATAAAGATACATAGAAAATCTAAAGTTTTATATAAGAATTGCCGATAATATGTTTAACGATTATCGGCTTTTTATTTTTTAGGTCAGAGAACATAGGAGTGTTATAGTATGAAAATTAATGATAATGGGCGCATCGGAGCAGTCAATTCTTATAAGAAAACAGGGGATGCCAATTACGCTCAAGCGGTTGGCAAGAAAGGTAAAGCCAAGGATCAAGTGGAAATTTCCGCTGAAGCGAAGGAACTTCTTGGAGCTCAAGGGATTCGTACAGAAGAGCAGTCTGTTCGAATTGAACAACTGAAATCTTCTGTTGCAGCGGGCACGTATCATGTAGATGCGGGGAAGATTGCAGAGAAATTGCTGCCTTATCTTAAATAAGTAGGATTTTAAAGAAATAGGTGAATGTATGTGAATATTGCTAAGTTGCTGGAAACTCTTGAAAACTTAATTGTGGTGCATCAGGCACTACTAGAATTGGCCGGACAAAAAACACCTGTATTAATTAACAATCAAGTTGATGTGCTTAACAGTATTATTCAGAAGGAAAATAAGCTTATTAAGCAAATAGAAGAGCTTGATCGAATGAGAGTACAGCTTACAGGAGAGTATTTAATATCACGCGGTTATAATCCAGATCCAAGAGTAAGAATCAGTGATCTAATCAAGATATTGTTTAAAGCTGATGAAAAAATTGCTTTGAGTGACGTCCAGAATAGGTTATTTAAAAGTATTACAGATATGAAGAAACAAAATGAAATTAACCAAAAACTAGTTAAACAATCCTTAGCCCTCATAGATTTTACATTGGACTTGTTTGTGAAGACGCCAGAGCAAGATGCATTTTACCAACATCCAAGTCACTTAGGCACGAACGCAGTTCGAAAGGGATTATTTGACACCAAAGCGTAAAGGAGTGTATTAAATGACATCAACCTTTCATTCAATAGAAACAGCCAAGAGAAGCTTGTTTACCCAAACAGCAGCTTTAAATACAACGGGGCATAACATCGCAAATGCTAACACTGAGGGCTATTCCCGTCAGGTAGTAAATATGAATGCTTCCATACCTATGGAATATCCAGGATTGACTCGTTCTAATGCTCCAGGGCAATTAGGCACAGGTGTAGAGTTTAGTTCGATAAATAGGATCAGGGAGTCATTCCTAGATGATCAATTCCGTAATGAAAACAAATCATTAGGAAATTGGGAAATTCAAGCGGATACATTAAAAAAACTAGAGACAATTATGAGTGAACCTTCTGATACAGGACTTCGAACGGTATTGGATAAGTTCTGGGCTTCTTGGTCTGATCTTAGCAAAGATCCTGAAAACGCAACAGGCCGTAAGATTGTACGTGAGAATGCAATTGCACTCACCGATGCACTAAATCAAATGAGTAAACAATTAAGCGATTTAAACTCAGATTTAACGGCCAATATCGGAGTTAAAGTAAGTGAGATCAATACTAAACTTAGCTCAATATCTAGTCTAAACAATGAAATATATCGTGTTGAGGGATTAGGAGACGACGCTAACGATTTAAGAGATCAACGCGATCTTTTGACAGATCAATTATCCAAGATAGTAAATATTACAGTAACAAATACGTCTAGAGGCTACTCAATAAACATGGGCAATGCAAATTTAGTGACAGGGAATTCTTTCACAGAAACAACTGTTGCTGGACTGCAGGACGCTTTTGGAAGTGGAGATGGATCTGGAGATTTAAAGAGTGGCCAGGTGTTTGGGATGATTGTATCACGAGATAAATATGTATCTGATTACCAGACACAGCTGGACACTATTGCCAACAGTATAGCAAATGGCGATGTTACGATTAAGATTCCATCGGGTTCTGTAATTCCGGAAGGCACTATACTCAATGGAGTTACATATTCTGGACCTTCAAGAACTTTAACATCAGATCTTACTGTAACCGTTGCGGGAATAAACGGTCTTCATAAATTAGGGTATACATTTGGTACTCCCGTTACAGTAGGAACTGATTTTTTTACTTCTAAAAGTGGAAGTTTTACAGCGGGTTCAATTACTTTAAATCCTATAATTGCAAATGACGCAAGTAAGATTGTTACATCTTTAAGAACAGAAGGAACAGGTGCGAGTGAGGTTGCGATTAAAGGAAATAATACTTTAGCACTTCTAGTAGCCCAATTAAAAGATAATAAATTTCAATATACGACTGCTTCCAATGGAATTACGGAAGGTACAATTGATGATTATTTGCGTTCGGTTATTGGACAGCTTGGCGTACAAGGCCAAGAAGCAACTCGTCAAACTACTAATCAGCAGGCATTAGTAGATCAAGTGGATTCACGTAGACAGTCAATAAGTGGTGTATCTTTAGACGAAGAAATGTCCAATATGATCAAATTCCAACATGCTTACGGTGCAGCATCCAGATTTATGACAACATTCGATGAATTATTGGAGAAACTTATTAATGGGACTGGGACTGTAGGTCGTTAATATGTAAGGGGAGGTAACTAAGTATGAGTGTTCGTGTAACGCAAGGTATGATGCATAGTCAGATGCTCAGAAGTATGAATAATAATTTAGTCAGAATGGAACAGAATCAAAACATTCTATCTACTGGTAAAAAAATCAATAAACCTTCAGATGATCCTGTAGGTATTACTTATGCACTGAGGTATCGCAGTGAGCTATCAATTAATGATCAATATCAGAAAAATGTAGATGCTGCTGTATCACAAGTAGATCATACGGATACAGTGCTTGGTCAAGTAGGTGACCTTGTTCAAAGAGCAAACGAACTTGTAACTAAGGGATTAAATGGAACAAATCCTCAAACAGCTTTGAACGCGATAGCCGAAGAATTGGGGCAGATTTATGAACAAGCAGTTACGCTAGGAAATGATCAACTAAATGGTAAATATATATTTAATGGTCAGAAAACTGACATTAAACCTTATACATCTGCTGCAGCAGCAACTGAATCCACAGATACCGGAGAAATTATTTCGCAGTTCGCCGCAGGAGTAGTCATTCCTTTGAATGTAACTGGAACTGAGGTCTTTGGAAAGCCAACTGATTCAGATAATCTCTTTTCAGTTTTGAAGGGGTTGCAAGCTGCTTTTACTGCAGGTGATCAAACAACTGCAACATCCCTTTATGATCAACTTTCAGCAAGAGTTGGCAAAGTACTTGAAGTGAGATCTGAGGTTGGAGCTAGAACAAACCGACTTGATCTTATTAATAATCGTATAAAAGACCTTGATTTAAATTTGAATAGTCTCGACGCTTTAACGGAAGATGCGGACATTGCTGAGACAATTACTAAATTGAAATCAGATGAAAGTGTGTATCAAGCCTCTCTGTCAGTTGGTGCAAAAATTATTCAGCCTAGTTTAATGGATTATCTTCGATAGTTAGTTGGAGGTATTAAGGTGAGTTTTCTTCGCTTATCAATCAGCCAAGTAAATGGACAAATAGGTATTAATACACATAATGCAAGTCAGACGATGGAATCACCGCGAGGCGATTTATCAATTGAACAACCTAGGGCGGCAATGAGCATAGAACAACAGCCTGGTGAATTGCAAATTGACTCTACAGAAGCATTAAAAGCACTGGCAATGGGTCCTCATTTACAATTCATGAGTAACATATATAGTCAGTCATCGAGCATTGTTCTTCAAGGTATAGCAAAAAAAGTGGAAGAAGGAAATCGGATGGCTCAGATTACAAATCACAGCAATGCGTTTGCGGAGATAGCCTACTCTAATCTCCACGCTACTAATCCCTTAGAATATGTAACAGAAGCTTCAAATCTCAACGTAAAATTGAATTACAATGCGAAGGCTGCAATTATTGATATTCAGCCGCAAAAAGCAAATATTAATTACACACCTAGAAAGCCGGATATTCAATATAATCCAGGATCTGTTGAAATTTATATGAAACAGATGAACTCAATTAATATACAAGTCAGTGAGTATAATTTTTATCACTAAATATAAATGCTATAGCTAATTGAGCTATAGCATTGTGTGTTTCAAGGAGGATAAGGGAAATGCTACAAATATTACATGGTCAAAACGTACAACTTCAAGGGAGTATTCTTGGATTCGAAGAGTTAAACCACTTTAATCTTCAAGTAATTGAGGAGAATGAAACATTTGCTTATTTGCAGAGTATTGAAGATGAAAATATTTCTTTTCTTGTAACCTCTCCATTTTCATTTAAAGAGGAGTATTCTTTTGAACTAGAAGAAGGGGTGAAAGTGATACTTCAAGTAGAAAGTGAGGAAGAAGTTGCTGTACTTTCAATTATTACCATTTACGAAACGTTTGCCGATTCAACAATCAATCTATTAGCCCCAATCGTAATTAACACCAAAACGATGTTAGGCAGACAACTTGTTCTTCCACCCCAAAGTCTTTATAAAACAAATGAGCCTCTTTTCTCATCGGGTTCGACTGAAAGTGGTGAATAAATCATGCTAATTTTATCAAGGAAAAAGGGACAGTCAATACTAATAGGAAATAATATAGAGATTATCATTTCCGGTATAGATGGAGATCAGGTCAAAATTGGTATTCAAGCTCCTAAGGAAGTAAACATATTAAGGAAGGAGGTATATGAAACTATACAAATTAGTAATATTAAAGCCTCACAAGGGAAGATAGACCCTGCGCTATTAAAAAACATGTCGAATTTTAAAAAAAAAATAGAAAATAATTAGAAAAGCTATTAAATTTATAATACTGTATTCCGATATATATATAGTAAGGCAATAAGCCTATTCCACATGGAAGTGGAAATTATACAATTCAGGGAGGAACTATCCAATGATTATCAATCACAATCTTAACGCAATGAACGCACACCGTAACTTGCAAACAAACAACATCTCTCAAGGTAAATCCAGTGAGAAATTGGCTTCCGGTTTCAAAATTAACCGTGCTGCTGACGATGCTGCTGGTCTTTCGATCTCCGAAAAAATGCGTACACAAATTCGTGCGCTTAACCAAGCTCAATCCAATGCACAAGATGGTGTTTCCTTAGTACAAACTGCTGAGGGCGCTATGAACGAAGTTTCCGACATGCTTTCCCGTATGAAAGAATTGGCAGTTAAAGCGGCAAACGGTACATACAATGCTTCCGACCTTTCCGCGATTGATTCCGAGTTCAAATCTTTGAGCACAGCAATCGATAATATTGCTAAGCAAACTAATTTCAACGGAATCAAAGTACTTAACAGTGCTACTGCAGTTACGATTCAAATCGGTGATAAAGGCGGAGACATTGTTACAATTTCTTTGCAAAATATCCAATTGACTTCATTGAGCATCAATGCTGGAAGCCTAGCAACTATGGCTTCTGCAAGTACAGCTCTTGCTAACATCGATACGGATATCTTGAAAGTTAACTCCGCTCGTTCTGCATTTGGTGCTTCACAAAACCAATTGGAGCACACTTTCAACAACCTAGGATCAACAACTGAGAATTTACAAGCAGCTGAGTCCCGTATCCGTGATACAGACATGGCAAAAGAAATGATGAACTACACGAAATTGAACATCCTGCAACAAGCTTCCACATCGATGCTAGCACAAGCAAACCAAGGAACTCAAGGTGTGCTTCAATTGCTACGCTAAAATTTAGTGGTTTGTTCTGGAGAAGCCCATTACATTGTAATGGGCTTCTTATTTAATAAGGGGGACATATGAAAATCACTGTTTGTATGATTGTCAAAGATGAAGAGCAGCAATTACCCAGATCTTTAGCTAGTATTCCTACGGACTACGAGATTATTGTGTTGGATACAGGGTCGAGCGACAATAGTATTGGAATTGCTAAGCTCTATGGAGCTCAGGTTTTTACTTATGTTTGGCGTGATGACTTCTCAGATGCGAGAAACCAGTGCGCTTCTTACGCAACGAGTGAATATATTCTAGCACTTGATGCGGACGAAGAATTACCCTCTGACTGCTCAGCTATAGTTGAGCAATTTATTAGGAAATATCCAAACAAAGCAGGCGCGGTTGTAATAAATAATGAAATGGAAGATGGAATAAAACATCATAGGATGATACGTTTATATCCTAATCGCAAAGAGTTTAAGTTTAGGGGATCTGTGCACGAACAAGTTTATTGTGATGAGAAAGTAGCGGCGTTTGCTGATACGAAACTTTCGATTTCTCATTATGGTTATAGTAAAGAGATATATAGTGAAAAGAATAAAGCAAGCCGTTATTTAGCTATGTATATTACTCATTTAGAAAAAAAACCAAATGATGGATATATGAGATATCAACTTGGTAAATTATATTATGGTATAGAAAAATATATTGAGGCGGAGCAACAGCTCTTTCTTAGTTTACATATAAATGAAACATCAGCTTTATACTTTCCTGTAATGATTGTAATGTTGGGGTACGTTCTGAAAGAACAAGGCAAATTTATAGATGCAGTGAATGTACTGCAAAAGTATCTACCTCTCTACCCGCAATTTCCAGATATATCTTTCCTACTTGGTCTTTTAGCAATGGATACGGGTAATATTAATGCTATCGAAAATAATTTTAAAACAGCAATTAATATTGGAGAAACTAACAAGTATAGTTCGGTTGTGGGAGTAGGAACTTTTAAAGCTGCATATAACTTGGCTGTTTTTTACGAAGTTATAGGAAATTTAGAAAAGGCTATTTATTATTACAATAATTCAGCAAGTTATGGTTACAACGAAGCATTGATTAGATTAAAGAACCTAGAAAATAATCTTCATAATCCTTAACAAAAATACGATAAATATAGTAAGGAATAATTAGCAGGAGTGTGATAAGAATGGTTAATCGCGTTACCGGAATGAATTCAGGTATGGATATTGAAAGTTTAATAACAAAGCTCATGAAAGCAGAAAATGTTCCCGTTGATAAATTAAAACAGAAAAAAACGACATTAGGTTGGACATCAGATTTATATAGAGAAATAAATACGAAACTATCGGGACTACAGAAGAACCTTGATACGATGAGATTGTCAGGAGATTGGAAACAGTTCACTGCGACTTCATCAAGTACAGCAGTATCTGTTAAATCGGATGGTTCTGCTAATGCTGTCTCACACAGTGTATCTGTATCTACTTTAGCATCAGCAGCAACATCGTATACAAATTCACCAATTACTAAGAATTCAGTGACCGGAAGTAGTGCGGTGGGTGCATCAACAGCTATTAGTGCAGCTACTACTAATAATACATTCAAAGTTAATTATGGTGGGATTTCGAGGACGATTACTTTGCAAGATGGAACTTATAATGAGAACCAACTGGCCGCTGAAATCCAAACTCAGATTAACAATAGTTTTGGAGCGGGTAAAATTACTGTAACTAATTCTGCGGGGAATATCAATTTTACTGGACCACAGCAAATTACAGTGAATTCTGTGTCAGGGAATACTGGGATGAGTGCTATTGGCTTTACAAATAATCAGACGAATAGATTAGACCTCAATGTTGGTTTAAATAATCAAAATCAATTTGTTTCAGCATTAAATTTAGCATCGAGTGATCTATCATTTACAATTAATGGACAAAAAATTACTTATGCGTCATCAGAAAGTCTGAGTACAATTATTTCAAGAGTTAACGCATCATCAGCAGGTGTTAATATGTCCTATGACGCTGCTACAGATAGGGTAACGGTATCAAGTAAGGATACAGGCGCTAACTCTCAAGTAACAATGAGTGAGTCTGGTACAAGTGGTAAGCTATTAAACGCTTTGGGTTTGAATTCGGTTAATGTCAATCCTGGAAAAGACGCAATTGTGGATATTGATGGGATACCTTCAACAAGAAGTTCAAACACTTTCACTTCAGGTGGAGTTACCTATACACTCAATCAAGTAACGACTAGTCCTGTTACAGTGGGAGTTAGCCAAGATATTGATAGTACGGTTAATAAAATAAAAAATTTTGTTACAACTTATAATGATGCTATTGATTTACTCAATAAAAGAGTTAAAGAAGACAAATACCGTAGTTACACCCCTTTAACCGATGATCAAAGAACTGATATGAAAGAAGCAGACATAAAGTTGTGGGAAGAGAAGGCAAAGAGTGGACTCCTTCGTAATGATGATATATTAAAATCTGCACTTAACGGTATGAGATCTCTTGTAAGTGCTTCTGTAAACTCCTCACCAACTACGACATACAATGCTCTTTATAAAATAGGTATTTCTACACAAATGTATAATGCTTCATCAAACACTGAGGCTGGAAAGTTAGTTCTAGATGAAAATGAACTAAGAAAAGCACTAAGTAGTGATCCAGATGCAGTTATACAAACATTTTCAAATCAACCCGATGGAATCGCTCAGAAAATGTATGAACAAGTATCTAAGTCCATATCTTTAGTTATTGAAAAAGCAGGTGGTTCTGGTACATCAACGGATAATGTGACAAGTATTATTGGGAAACGGATTACTGATTTAAATGGAGACATCTCAGATCTAAATGCTAGAATATCTAAAAAAGAAAGTTACTATTATCAAATGTTTGCAGCAATGGATACAGCAATCGGCAAGAGCAATTCGGTAATGAGTTCACTATCACAATACTTAGGGTAGAAAAATGGGGGAGTATATGAATGGACATTAATTTGTCGAATGGAGTAAAAAGAAGTAACGAGTATGCTGGATACACAGGCTCTACTGCAAATACTAACTCTGTTGGTTCTATAAGTTCAGGTGGAGAATCAGTTGAACCGTTGATGCATAAACAAAAGTATGAGCTGACGATTTCGGATAAAGCAATAATTCAAGCAATTGAGAAAGCCAACAAATCTCTGGATGGTATACAGCATAAGTTTCAGTATAGTGTGCATGAAAAGACGGGGCAGATTTTGGTTAAAGTAATCAATTCGGAAACAGATGAAATTATTCGTGAAATACCTAATGAGAAAGTAATTGATCTAATTGCAAAGTTTCAAGAAATAAATGGACTGACAATTGACGAGAAAAGGTAGGTACTTGCATGAATCTTCAACCACAGGAAACATATCTTAGAATGCAAGTCAACACTGCTGCTCCCTGGGAACTTACGACAATGCTGTTTAATGGTTGTATTAAATTTATGAAGCAAGCAGTGGTAAGTATTAAAAACCGTATGATTAGCGCAAAAAACGAGTATATAAAGAAGGCTATTGACATTCTTGATGAGCTAACTATTACGTTAAATCATAATTACGAGATATCTAGTCAGCTAGAAAAAATTTATGAGTATGTGAAAAATCGCCTGTTTCATGCAAATTTTAAACAAGACGAGAGTGCACTACAGGAGTGCATAGACCTCATCTCAGATTTACGTGATACCTGGGTAACGGCAATGAAGGAGCTTCATAGCGTTGCCAAAGTGCAATCATGATGGAACAAGAATCCCTTGAACTTGACTTGTTGCTAAAACTAAAACAAACAACGCAAGAGCTGTTAGAACTTAATATTGAGGACGAAGATCAGTTAGTGAGTTTGGAATCTTTGCAATTAAAACAACTTGAACTTTGCCAAGAATTAAATACATATCAAGTTGTCCCCAAAAGTGATGAGATCAGACAATTAGTAAATGAATGCATGATGCTTGAGAAGTTATTCAATAATAAACTTAATAGGTTTCAAGCAGATATCAAAGTTCAAAGAGATAGATTTACTCATTTTGATCAATTTAGAAATAGTTATCAAAATAATTTTTTACAGTCAGAAGGTTACTTTGTTGACCAGAGAAAATAACTACTAGCAAAAAGAAGACCGCATGGAAGCATTTAATGCTTCCATGCGGTCTTCTTTTTGCTTACTGAAAATTATTCGCGAAAATTTTATAATAATGAGGGAAGTGTTGTTTATATCTATCCAGAACACTTTTAGATGTAATAACATCAGTGCAATGCGATAAAATTAAGCAATACAGGGAGGGTTGTAATGGATTAATATCGAGCGACTTGGTTATGAATTCTAGCCCTTCTTCTTCATCTCCTTGGTTAATATACAGTTTACCAATATTGGTATACCCAATAGCGCCAAGTTCATTTTTCTGCATGAGAAGGGAATAGTAGTCCAGAGATAGTTGAATTTGATTTTGAGCGTAAAAATGATCACCTAGTGAGTTGGCTAATAAATTGTAAAACGGTTTTAAATTCTTAATAAATTGATCATAGGCATCGAAGTATTCAAATTTAAATAAATCAATCAATAAAGTTGCTATGTAATCAAGTTGGACTCCATCCAACTGAGGAATATGATCATTATCATATTTTGATAAAGCAATCTCAACTACTCTTAGAAGAAATTCTTTTTGGAGCGGATTTTCTTCATTTACTTCACACAAATATTCTGCGTAGCCAGGTTGTTTCCAGATGATACTTGCTAAAGTAAATACTTTATTATTATGCTCGCTATGTTCTTGTTGTTGCATTGCTTGTGCAATTGCAGCAAATTCCTTCTGACTATTATTAATTAACGCTACAAGTAATAGGTACTGTGAAGATAGAGTAATATCTATGTGGTTGCAGCTCTGCTGATAATGATCTATCAATGATTTGTTTCCTAAAAGTAAGCTTACTTGGAATAATTGCATAATATCAACGGGTAAGGGAGTAATAAAGATCTTTTCCATAAATTCAATAATAGAGGTAGTGGTCTCATTTTGGGATAATATGTTTAAGAGTTGATAAAGTACCATTAAGTCGCCAGGGCTGAGATTAATTAGTTTAGTCAAAGCGCTTACTGTTTGAGGGATATCAGACATTGATAAATACAAATTTGTAAGATGAACCAAGGGAACTATACTTCCGTAGTTTGGAGAGACAAGCCAATAGCGACCATCTTTCCCAGGTGGGGAGCTTGATATTTTTAAGCTAGCCTCGAACCACTTTATGGATAGAGCTGTGAGTCCAATTTTTTCTAGAATTAAGCCTTTAAAACAGTAGTAATCTGAATAAGCAGGGAACCGGGTAAGTCCAGCTTCAACAACTTCCAATGCTTCAGATAAACGGTCTGTCTCAATTAATACGACAACGGTTTGATTTAGGCAATGGAGCATAAAAGCCTGATTTTCCGATTTTTTTGTCGTAGCTCTCTTATAATAATAGAGTGCCTTCTTCAAGTCACCAATAGCGAAGTACTCGTTACCTAATGTAAAATAGTCATATTCATCAAACTGACGAGTTTCTTTTAATTTCTCGAAAATTGCTAAATTACGGTTTGATTTATTCTTTTCTTGCTTCGTTTCGTGAGTATATCCTGTGTGAAAAATAGAGAATCGGTAATAAATTTGTTCAAACTCACCATGACGATAAACAACTTGTTCGTGAATAGCGCGCTCAAAATAAATATCAGGATGGTTTGAAAATAGTCGAAGGGCTGTAGATTCAACCATCTTTCCATCTCTTATAGAACCTGTATAGTTGTAAATGGTAAGTATATAACCTAGTGGCTTAGTATGATCTGCTTGTTTTAGCATGTCAAGTAAACGGTCCATTTGTGTAGAATCCACGTATTCATCAGCATCCAGGACTAAAATCCATTTGGAGGTAGCTCTTTGAATAGCTGCATTTTTAGCTGCCGCGAAGTCATTAATCCACTCGAAATCATATACTTGATCTGTATATTGAAGTGCGATCTGTTTAGTAGTATCTATAGAACCAGTATCTACCACAACAATTTCATCTACGTAACTTTTTACACTGTTTAGACATCTATTAAGTACTTTTTCTTCGTCTCTTACAATCATGCAAAGCGTTAGCAATTTATCCATATGTCCTCCCTATAGAAGCGGGAAATTGTCCAGTCCTGGAAAGTTTTCCTGAATTGCACGTAAAGTATGCTCCCGTTGTGTTTTGTCAGTTAGATTGCTAATTAAAAAGGTATGAATAGCAACATTCCTAGGACTTAGCTCAGTAGCTTTATTAATAAATTCAAGCCCCTCCACGTAATCTCCTTGAGAAATGTATAAACGCCCTATATTTTCATAACCAGTAGACAATAAAGCATCTTGATGTATTAATGTGGAATAAAAGTCCATAGCTAAATCGTACTGGCGATTACTAAAGAAATTATTTCCTAGCTTATTTAATAGGGACTCATCTTTGGACTCTTGAACTATTTTGTCACAGCATTCAAATTGTTGAGCATGGAAAAATCTCATATAAATTTGACTAAGATCATCTTCATTCATCGAATTTATTAATAATGCGTGATTATTTTCCTCCCACAGTAAAGCTGACATATAACTAATATCGGGATCAAGTAGATTTTTCGATAGAAGATTAGAGCATTTATGAAATTGGGCTTTGTCTTCATGAAGAATTGAATATAGTAGTTCCAATCTCAAAGGTAATTCTATAAGTTGATTTTTAATAAGTTTCAAATAGGATTTTGACATATCTTTCAGACCTAGCTCAATACATACTTCAAAAATCATAATTAATTGAAATGGCTGAGGAGTTGGATAGATGTTGCGTATGAGTGGTACTAGACCATCAATTTGATTAAAGGAAATCAAAATTTGAATAAATTGTTTAAGTACCATTTTATTATTTGGAGTTACGTAAATCAGTTTGGATAATGTAGCTATAGCTTCATTAAACTCAAAGTGACGAATGTACAGAACAGATAATTGTTGTAGAGGTAGTGAGCTTGCATGGTTAGGACTAATAAGTACTCTATCAGATTCAGGGTATTTAGAATCATCAGCTAAATGAAGACAAGTTTTAATGGAGTCAATTGCAAAAGAATCTAGGCCAAGTTTAGCTAATAGAAAACCTTCGAGCCAGTGAAAATCACAGGAAATTGGCCATTGTTGTTGCGCTGTTTTGATATAGTTATAAGCTTTTGAGTACTCTTCTAAGTTAATGTAACAGTTAATTAAACTTCCAATACAGAACGGCATCCAACTTTTTTGTTTTTCGGAAGGAACATTTGCTTTTAAGTAACATTCTAAAGCTTTCTGAGATTGGTTCTGAGCGTTATATTCATTGCCAAGAGTGAACCAGTCGTAGCAGGATAGACTTCCTTTTTGAGACATGGACTCAAATATAGCTAAATTTCTTGATGATTTATCTTTGATCTCAATCATTTCTTGCAAATATCCTGTATGATAAATTGGGAATGAGTATTCCCTGACTTGAAGAGCTGTTTTTGAACAGTGAAGCTGCTCATGAATGGGTCGAATAAAATGGATATTATGATTATTAGTAAATATTCGCATAGCTTTAGATTCGGATATTTTACCGGAATTTTTTTCGCCAACATAATTATAAACAGGAACAATAACTCCAGTTGGAGTGTGTGTAGATTGGGTTTTTAAGAAAAGCTTGAGTTCCTGAGCTAAAGTTGGATCAATAAATTCATCAGCATCTAGATATATAATCCAAGTCCCTGTAGCAGTTTGGATAGAGGCATTACGAGCACTAGAAAAATCATTATCCCACGTAAAATCAATAATTTTGTTAGTATGTTTAGAAGCAATCTCTTTAGTAGCGTCTGTAGAACCTGTATCAATAATAATGATCTCATCAACAATGTCTGTAACACTCTCTAAACATCTAGCTAAATGGCTTTCCTCGTTCTTAACAATCATACACAAGCTTAAAAAAGGCATTAGAACACTCCTATGTCTTACATAACTTATTAAGCTAAATCTAGCTGCGAAAATTGTTGAAATTATTTACATTATATCAGAATTATAAGAATTATGTCTTTTTTTCTAATTAATTGAGAATCAAATGTCGATATTATGGTGGGATATATTATAGAACTTATATCGGCGAAAAGAGGGTACATCCAAATGAGTAATAGCGTCTTAATTCAAATTGAAAAGTATATTACTTCAAATAATTTAGAAGAAGCTCTTTCATTAATTTTGTCATATGAAAAGGAATTTGAGCATTCTGCAGATTTTTGGAATTTAAAGGGTGCATTATGCTTTAATGCAAGTGAGATTGAAAGTTCAATATCTTGTTTCTCTAACGCCCTTGAGTTAGACCCTAATCATGAAGCTGCGATCAACAACCTAGAACATGTTAAACAATTACATCAAAATGCTATTTCCGAGGATATATCAGACCTCAATGATGTTAACTATTTAGAAAGAATAGTTCAACTTTTGGATATCATGATATCCAAAGTTGAAACTTCAATTATAAGTACGAATGAAGGTAATTTTAGTACTTGTATCCCTTTACTTGAGGAAGTACAAAATGCAATGAATGTATTACTTGGGAATATAGCAAAGTTAAAAGCAATTGTTCAATCACGTTTTATGGCAAATTTAATAGAGAATATATCGTTATGTATAGATGATTGTTTTAAAGAAAATAACCAGAATACAGATGGGAAGCTAGCTATACTAGTTGAATTTACATTGTATTCTTTAATAAGAGAATTAAGAGAAGAGATATACTTTTTTGGATTAGTGTATCCATCTACAGACAAGATGGATGTGTATTATAGGAATGAGTTTACTATTGCTAATGCCAATCTCTATGCAAAAAAGTCTCTTGAGACAGGGAAATATAAAGTTCCTGTATCCATATTGGTATGTGCATATAATAAGCTTGAATATACAGTCGAATGTGTTGAATCAATCTTAAAGTACACTAAGAACATTGAATATGAGCTTATATTAGTTAATGATGGCTCAAGCGATGGCACCAAAGCATATTTTGAGAGTGTTGAGCATGAGAATAAAAAAGTAATTAATTTTCATAAAAATACCGGTGCGATGCTTGCTTATTTTATGGGGGTAAGAGCAGTCCAAGGTCAGGTTCTTGCAGCAGTTTCTAATGATGTAATTGTAACTGAAAATTGGCTGGATAACCTTTTGAAATGTGTGGATTCTGACGATAATATAGGAATGGTAGTACCGACAACGAATGCTATTTCTAACAATCAGGCAATTCCTGTGACATATAAAACAATACAACAAATGCATGAATTCGCGATAGATTATAATGTGTCGAATCCAGATCAATGGTTTGAAAGAGAGCGGTTATGCCCTTTTTTACATGTAGTTCGCATGGAGGTTTTTGGAAAAGGTCTATGCCATGATCGTTTGTATCAGTATGGTGAATTTTGTGATGATGATATTTCACTACAACTTCGTGTAAACGGGTACAAGTTAATCTTAGCAAAAGATACATTTTGCCACCACTTTGGAAGTATATCCTTAGGGGAAGCCAGACAAGAAAGTAATTCACTTCAAATAAGTAGAGAAATATTTAAGCAAAAGAATAAACTAGATCCGTGGAATGATTATCAAAATCATGAAACAGAATTATTAGCTAATTTTGACTTTATGGAAAATAAGACGGTCAATGTGCTATGTATTAACCCTGGCTTTGGAATGCTGCCTTATCTCATCAAAAACAAATTTCAAGAAACGGCTAATCTCAATGTAACTCTTTATAATTTTTCCACGGATAAACAGTTTATTGAAATTTCAAATAAATTATTTGAGAATATTCACATAGCAGAAAATACAGAAGAGCTCATTAAAGTATATAGTGAGAAGACATTTGACTATGTTTTCGTATGTAAGCCAATCGAAGATTATGATAAGGCCGAATTAATGATTACTAATATTAGAATGCTTCTATCTGACGGTGGTGAGCTTCGTTTTATAATGAGTAATCCATTTAGTGCAACGAATATCATCAGTTTAGTATCCATAGATAATACAATATTTGATAATAATCAAGTAGTCAAAAACTTTGCATCTTACGAAGCGATTGAAAAATTACTCGCGGGATCAGGATATAGGGAAATTAACAAAATTAGTATTAGTTCAGTTAGTAATGAAACCAGAGTTGCTATGGTAAAGTCGATGGCAGCACTACTTAACGTTGATATTAGCCATACTCATCATGTTTTATATGGTTCTGATGCTTTATTATATGTTGTTAAGGCTTGATTAGCGGAGGAAGTATGAAAATAGCCATTATGCAACCATATTTTATGCCTTATATTGGATATTTTCAATTAATAAATGCAGTTGATACTTTTGTTATTTATGACAATATACAATATACGAAAAAAGGATGGTTTAATCGCAATCGCTTTCTACAAAATGGTGCGGATTCCTATTTTAGTATTCCGCTAAAAAATGATTCTGATTATTTAAATGTTGTGGAGCGAAAGATTGCATTAGATTTTAATAAGAAAAAACTGCTTAATCAGTTACGAGGTGCCTATCAAAAAGCACCTTATTTTTCACAGAACTTTAAATTAGTTGAGGATTCTATACTATTCGATGAGATTAATTTATTTAAATACATTTTTCATTCATTAGAGGAGATCTTGTATAAATTTACTCTTCTAACCAAAATAGTCGTTTCCTCTGAAATTAATATCGATCATTCACTAAAGGGACAAGACAAGGTAGTAGCCATATGTAACGAACTTAAAGCTACTACCTACTTAAACACCATTGGTGGAGTTGAACTTTATTCAAAAGAGGTTTTTCATGAAAATGGTATTGATTTACGTTTTATACAGTCAAAACCTATATTGTATAAACAGTTTAATAATGATTTTGTACCCTGGCTTTCCATTATAGATATGATAATGTTTAATGATCTTGAAACAGTTCGATCAATGATGGAAGAGTACATACTAACCTAAATGGAGCTTCCATTTTGCAAGGAGGAAACGATGAAAAAGATCGTTATAGTAGGTGGTACAGCATCACTAGCAAAACACTTAATCCCTAAATTATCTGAAAATTATCAAGTAGTTACAATGGGGAGGAAGAATTGTAATCTTTTTTGTGATTTATCTAATGATCAAGAAATGATTAATTTCCCAGATAATACACATGTGGTCATTCATGTTGCGGCTAGTTCTAATGGTAGCACAGACCAAGAAATGGTTACGACCGAAGAAGTAAATGCAATTGGAACTTTAAAAGTGTGTGTAGCAGCACATAAGGCCAATGTTAAGCACCTAATTATTATTTCCTCCATTTATGCCACTTTAGATGAAGGTTCGCCATATTACAATATTTACAGCTTATCAAAGAAGCACTCGGAGGAATTAGCAACCTACTATGCCGGTATAAAAAGTTTGCCACTAACTATCATCAGACCTTCGCAAATATATGATGACAATGGGGAGTTTCGAAAACATCAACCAATGATATATCTCATGGCAGATCACGCTGAGGTTGGCAAAGATATTCATATTTACGGTACTAATGATGCTTTAAGAAACTATATCCATATAGATGATTTGACTGAGATTATATATCGTATTATTAAAACAGAATGTTTAGGGTTGTTTGCTTGTTCAAACCTAGAAGATGTTAAATTGTCGGATATTGCTCAAGCTGCGTTTTCAGCCTTCAGAAAAGGTGGCAGCGTTATATTTCAAAAGGATAAAAAAGATATTCCTAATAATATTTTCAAAAAAGATACGTTATTGTATGAGAAAATTAGGTTTTATCCGACTATTGATATTGTCGAAGGTATGGAGAAAATACACAGCCATAGAAAGAAGAATGCACGATGAAAACAATACTTGTTTCTGGAGCTAGCGGAATTGTAGGGTACGGAATATTACGATCTTTGCGTGAATGCGGAAAGGATTATAGACTTATTGGTACCTCCATATATGAGGACTCAGTCGCCCCGGCGTTCTGTAATATTTTTGAAAAAGCGCCAATGACAAGTGACAGTCACTATTTAGATTGGTTATTAGATATTATAAAAAAATATAATATTGACTTGATTATCCCAAGCATAGAAGTAGATATGTTTAAATGGGCTGAAATGCATGAAGAGATAAGTAAGAGTAACGCTATACCTTTATTAAATAATCTTGAGCTTATTAAGCTTTGTGGAGATAAATGGAGCTTTTATGAAACTCTAACGAAAAACAATTCATATTTGGCCATTCAATCTAGGATTGTTGGTGATTTCAAAAGGCTGTCAGCTGAGTTTGGAACGCCATTTTTATTAAAACCTCGCAGGGGATTTGCTTCTAAAGGTATAGTTAGGGTGGATTCAAATGCTACTTTTTTGAAACACGAGCAAGATATTGGTCATAAACTTATGGCGCAGCCAATAATAGGTGATGACGAAGAAGAGTATACGATATCCGCATTTTTTGATAAATGTAGCAACTTATGTTGTTATATGTCTTTGAGAAGGAAATTGGCTAAGGATGGATACACAGAAAAAGCTCAAGCTGTAGATGTTGAAGGCGCTGAGGAAGCCATTATAAGTCTTGCTAGTATTTTTAAGCCTATCGGACCTACAAACTTTCAGTTTAGAAAACAGAATGGTGCTCTTAAACTACTGGAGATAAATCCAAGAATATCATCATCTACATCAATTAGGACAGCATTCGGGTACAATGAATCGTTAATGAGTATTAAATACTTTTTAAATGGAGAGTTACCTACTCAGCCTTCTATAAAATCAGGTGTTGCGATTAGATATATAGAGGAGTGTGTTTTTTTTGATCGGGCTAATTTCTGATATTCATGGAAATTATGAGGCATTAAAGGAAGTGCTAAATGTTTTGGATGATATGGATGTCCAAAATATTTACTGTCTTGGGGATGTTGTTGGATATTACTCGCAGGTTAATGAGTGCTGTGATGAACTTCGTGCTAGGAATATTAAGTCAGTCATGGGAAATCACGATTGGTATATGGCTGCTAAAAGCCACTGTTTCCGGTCGAAAAGTGTAAATGACTGTCTCAGATATCAAAGAAAAGTGATAAGTGATGAGAACCTCGAATGGGTTTCCTCCTTTCCAGTATATAGGGATATTCATAATGTTCGCATGGTACATGGTGGATGGAGCAACCCCATTGATGAATATTTAGAAGAAATGCCTGAAGACTATTTTGATCACATTGAAGGCAAATACTTCGTCTCCGGGCATAGTCATGTTCAAAAAATTAAATTTTTTGGCGATAAAATATACTGCAATCCTGGTTCAGTTGGTCAACCTAGAGACGGTGACCCTAGAGCAGCATTTGCAACTTGGGACGGCCAGTCTTTCCATCTTCATAGAGTTAGTTATGATATTGAAAAAGTAGGTAAATTGATGGACCTTGCAGGCTTTAACGGTTATTACTATGGGTGTCTCCGGACTGGAGCAAAAAAATTAGGTTACTAAATAGGTATCAAGGAGGAACAATTATGAATGAAGAAATTGAAATGTTAGAAAATATTAGTGATTTTTATAAAAAAGGAGATTTGATGGACGAGCTACTAGTTGAAAGAGAGGTAGTTCTGATAAAGAAGATTATTGAGCGCTCCGGAAATTTTGGTAGTGCCATTGAAATCGGTTGTGGTAATGGATATTCTACAGAGCGGCTAATTAACATATTTAATGACTTGACTGTCCTTGAACCTTCTCAAAAGAATCTAACGTTGATGAAAACAAGGCTAAATAATGAAATTAACTCGTACAACGGATTGCTTGAGGATTTCCATTCAAGTAAAAAGTTTGATCATATTATCTTTTTGAATGTATTGGAGCATGTTGCTGATCCGATTGAGTCTCTAAAGAAGATTGAAACATTATTATCAGATGAGGGGCAAGTTTTCATTTCTGTCCCGAATTGTATGAGTTTAAATAGACGAGCTGGATATGAGATGGGATTGCTGGAGAGCTATGATAAGTTTGCACCTAAAGATTACTTGCTTGGACACAGACGCCTATACACAGTAGAAATGCTAAAAGAACACATTGAAAGTGCTAATTTGGAAGTTGATATTATGAAGGGGATTTTCTTAAAACCTCTTGCTGAATCCCAAATGATGGAACTTGGATTAGATGCAATTAATGCTTTTTACGCTTTAGGAGAAGATATCCCACAATATTGTGCAAACCTTTTTGTTGTAGCAAGGAAGAGAGGTTAGCATAGAAACACAGGTAATCTATGCAATTGTGATGGAGGATAACCATGTTCAAATGGAATAAACTTGGTAGGGTATTTAATCCAATAGAAGTAGAAGAGAAATATTGGATCAATGAGTTTGCTCAAGCCCCTAGTGTTTTAATTTTTGATGATTTTATAAGGGTTTACTTTAGTTGCCGTCCAAAGCCAGATGTAAATGGTCAGTATGTTAGTTATTCAGCATTTGTTGATTTAAATAGATCAGATTTATTTGAAATTATTAGTATAAGTGAAGAGCCTGTACTCAAGTTGGGTGACCTAGGAACGTTCGATGAGTTTGGAACCTATCCCATTTCTGTTATTGATAACGGGGACGATATTTATGCTTACTATGCAGGTCATACAAGATGTGAATCTGTCCCCTTCAACACGGCAATTGGGGTCGCTATTAGTAGAAATAATGGAGAGACTTTCGATAAAATAGGTGATGGCCCTGTTTTATCCTATTCACCAGATGAGCCATTTGTATTGAGTGGTCCTAAAATTAAAAAAATGAATGACATCTGGTACTTATGGTATATATCAGGAACCAAATGGATATCAACTGAGGGCAAACCGGAAGTCATTTACAAAATTAGAATGGCTTATTCAAACGATGGGCTCAATTGGACAAAACATAACAAAAATATGATTGATGATAAGTTAGGGGAAGAAGAAACCCAAGCAAGTCCGGATGTATTTTTTAAGGATGGTAAATACCATATGTTTTTTTGTTATAAACAAGCGACGGATTTCAGAAACAATAAAGAGAGAAGCTACAGGATAGGGTATGCCTATTCTACAGATATGATTAATTGGATTCGTGATGACTCTAAAGCTGGGATTGATGTCTCGGAAACAGGTTGGGATTCTGAGATGATTTCTTATCCTCATGTTTTTGAATTGGATGGTAAAATCCTCATGTTTTATCTCGGTAACCAGGTGGGTAGATATGGTTTCGGTCTAGCGCAGCTAGAAGGAGAGTTAATTTAACCGAGAAAGGGTGCCTATTAGTGAAGTGGAGAAAGTTGGGTAAAATTTTTGATCCAACAAATTATAAATTAACTAATGATTGTGTTGAATTTGCTCAATCTCCTCAAACATTAGTTTTCGATGATTTTGTGAGGATCTACTTTTCAACAAGAAAAAAAACGGAAGATGGCAAGTATATAAGCTATATTCAGTTTATTGATATAGATAAAGAGTTTAAAAAAATAATCAACAAATCTTCTGATACAGTAATTGAGTTAGGTAAACTAGGTTGTTTTGATGAACATGGCATATTTCCAATGAATGTTGTAAGGCATGAAGATAAAATTATGGCTTATACAAGTGGTTGGACAAGAAGAGTATCCGTTCCCGCGGATTCTGGCATTGGATACGCTGTTAGTCATGATGATGGACTTTCTTTTGAAAAGCTAGGTGATGGCCCTGTACTGACGTCGTCGTTGTTTGAACCTTTTTTAGTTGCGGATCCTTTTGTAAGAGTATTTAATGATGTTTTTCATATGTGGTATATATACGGTGTGAAATGGAAGTCCTTTTCTGAAGGGGTTCCTGCTGATCGAACTTATAAAATAGGTCACGCTACATCAAAAGATGGTATCACATGGGTTAAAGAAGGAAGGCAGATCATTACTGATAAATATGAGGATGAGTGTCAGGCGCTTCCCACAATTATTGAGATCAATAATAAATTTCACATGTTTTTTTGTTACAGAGAATCATTTGATTTCAGGAAAAATAAAGATAGAGGTTATAAAATTGGTTATGCGTATTCGGATGATATGATTAATTGGATGAGAGATGATACGAAGGTTGGAATTGATGTTACAGAAGGCGAGTGGGACTCCGATATGCTTTGTTATCCTCATGTTTTCAGCTGTGATGGAAAAGTGTATATGTTATATAACGGTAACCAATTTGGGAAATTCGGGTTTGGATTAGCTCAGCTGGAAGAATAAGTTTTATAGATATTTGAATTAATGAAAGGTAGAGAGAAGATGGACATTAAAAGAGATTACAATGAGGAATTGAAAGATACAAATAATCATAAATATGCATATGGTTTTGATTTAGATGTGATGCATCCTTATATGTTAAAATCATTCTCACCTTTTTTTGTGAAGGGTAATTTACTTGAACTTGGTAGTCATAAAGGGCAGTTCACAAAAAGGTTTTTTGATTATTTTGATGATATAACTTGTGTAGAAGCTTCTGACGAGGCTTGCAACTTTGCGATAAAGCAATTTGGTAATCAAGTCAAGCTTGTAAATGCACTGTTTGAAGAAGCTATATTACCAACCAAGTACGATAACATTGTTTTGACTCATGTACTTGAGCATATCGATGACCCTGTTGCCTTGCTCAAAAAAGTAAATGATGAATGGCTATCTGATCAAGGAAAGTTCTTTATAGTGTGTCCTAACGCTAATGCGCCATCAAGGCAAATTGCTGTTAAAATGGGGCTTATTAGTCATAACAGTGCAGTTACCGATGCAGAAGCAGCCCATGGACATAGAATTACGTACTCGTTAGATACTCTAGAAAGAGATATTAAGCTATCAGGCCTCCAAATTACACATCGTTCCGGAATTTTTTTTAAGGCACTTGCTAATTTTCAGTGGGATCAATTGCTTAAGACCGATATTATCTCGAAAGAATACTTAGACGGCTGTTATGAGTTAGGTCAACAATACCCTGACTTATGTTCTAGCATTTTCTTCGTATGTGAAAAGGGCGGTAATTCAATTACTTAAATGAGGTGACTTATGACTATAAATGTAACTAGATCCTCATTGCCTCCTTTTGAAGAATATATAGAAGAGATACGATCTATATGGGAAACGAAATGGCTTACCAATATGGGCGAGAAACATAGTCAGTTAGAAAAAGCATTAGAAACTTATATGGATGTTCCGCTGGTTTCTCTTTTTACAAATGGTCATTTAGCACTTGAAATGGCTATAGAAGCGCTGGAATTGACAGGTGAAGTCATTACAACTCCCTTTACTTTTGCCTCAACAACTCATGCTATTACAAGACACGGGTTAACGCCGGTATTTTGCGACATTTCACCCGATGATTATACATTGGATGTCGACAGGATTGAATCTTTAATTACAGAGAAGACAACTGCCATTATCCCGGTTCATGTTTATGGGAACGTTTGTAACGTTCAGGAGATCGATCGAATTGCCAGAATACATAATTTAAAAGTTATATACGATGCCGCACATGCTTTTGGTGTCAAGGTTAATGGTGTGGGTATTGGGAACTTTGGCGATATTTCGATGTTTAGTTTTCATGCTACTAAGGTCTTTAATTCTATTGAGGGTGGAGCCTTAACATTTTCAGAAGAAAAGTATAAAGAAAGACTGTATCAAATCAAAAATTTTGGTATTGCATCTCCAGAAAGTGTAATCTTCGCGGGAAGTAATGGTAAAATGAATGAATTTTCAGCCGCGATGGGGCTTTGTAATATTCGATATATCGATGGAAATATTGCAAATAGAAAAATTGTCTTTGAGCGTTATATAGATCGATTGAAAAGTGTTAAAGGGTTGACATTACTTCAGCCACAACCAGGTGTTTCTTCCAATTATTCATATTTTCCAGTTATATTCAATGAAAAGGTATTTGGTAGAACACGAGATGAGGTTCATGCTGCGCTTGCTGAAGATGGTATAGTAGCACGCAAATATTTTTATCCACTTACCAATAGTTTTGAATGTTACAGTGGAAGATTTAATTTAAATGAGACTCCTGTGGCAAGATATATTGCTGAAAGAGTACTTACCTTGCCCTTATTTGAAGAGCTCTCACTTCAAGATGTTGATAGGATATGTAGGATTGTACTAGACAGACAATGAAATTGTGTTACGTAGAGGTGTTTATAATATTTACATTGAATTCCATGTTGCCGTGCCATATCCTAACTGGGAAATGGACGGTTTCTTTATTTTTTAAGTACTGCTATACGGTTACACAACAGATCAGTAGTGTTGACATCCAATATATAACAGCTAATATTAGACTCGTATTATGACGATAGATTATTTATGTAGTAAGTTATTATGTAGCTTTGTAAGAACATAAATGAAATGGAGAGACCTTATGATCACCAAGGATGATATTCAGCAACTAATAGAATCAAATCTCTTACATGATGCTAAAATAGCTATTCGTCAAATGGAAAAAACCATACCAAATGATATTGATTTACTCTCTATGAGAGCAGTTATATTAGCTTCTGAGAATCAAT
The DNA here is from genome assembly GCF_059692015.1 of Paenibacillus sp. J22P165. NCBI lineage: Bacteria > Bacillati > Bacillota > Bacilli > Caryophanales > Paenibacillaceae > Paenibacillus > Paenibacillus sp. J22P165. Next base: position 58,292 of record NZ_JCAUAP010000016.1, read on the forward strand.
TTGAAAAGGCAGAGGATATTCTTCATATTGGGCTGGAGAAGGAGCCTAGTTCTTTTGATTTACTTTATAATCTAGCTTATATATATCAGGCGCAAGAGAAAACGCACTTAGCAATCGAGTATTACAAACGTGCTTTGATCTATGTGAAAGATGAAACATTACGTCTGCATGTTGAAGAAGTAGTTGCATTGTTAAAAGAAGATATTGATCATAATGTTTCTTTAAAATGGCAAGTGAATGAAATTCGTCCTACTGTTAGTATTATTGTACTTGCCTATAATCATTTAGATTACACTAAAATGTGTATTGAAAGTATTTTGAAATATACATCGCATATCAATTATGAATTAATTACCGTTAATAACGGGTCTAGTGATGGAACACAGGAATACTTTGAAAGTTTACCTAAAGCTAAGATTATACATTTAGAACAAAATGTAGGTCCGGTTAATGGATTTAATGTAGGAATGAAGATTGCAGAGGGTACGTATACAGCTTGTGTGTGTAACGATTTTATTTTTACTACGAACTGGATGGATAATTTATTAGCTTGTATAGAATCAGATGAGAAAATTGGGTTCGTATCTCCAGGGGCAAATATTATTAGTAATGCGCAGTCGATTACAGCATCCTTTACCACCGAGGAAGAAATGCAACAATTTGCTGAGTCCTATAATCATTCCGATCCTAGCAAATGGGAGGAAAGAGTCAGGTTACTCCCTTGTGTATTAATGGTGAGAACAAAAATTCTTAATCAAATAGGTTACTATGATCCTGCATTCTACTTTGGGGAATTTGCTGATGATGACATTGCCTTCCGGATTCGAAGGGCGGGCTATAAACTTGTTTTTTCAGGAGATACTTTTACGTACCATGCGGGTTCTATTACTACAGGGGTGGACCAAAGGGAGAATAACTCACTTAGCATTAGTAGGAAAATATTTATAGAAAAATCCGGAATTGATCCGTGGACGGATGCAGGGTTTTCAATAAATATTGTTGAAGCAGCTTCATTAATTAAAAGTAATCGCCAAGTTAAAGTATTGGGGATCGATGCAAAATGTGGGGGAACTCCGTTACAACTTAAAAATAAATTGGTTGCAGCAGGCAATACAGATGTTAGTATTACTAACTTTACAGAGGATTCCAAGTACTTATTAGATTTAAGAACGGTCTCAGATCAAACACTATGTGGTCAGATAACTCATTTAACAGATTATTTTAAAGGGGATAAATTTGACTATATCTTAGTGGAAAATGGTTTAGAGTTTATTGGTGATATTAGGACTATGATAAACCAATTTAGAGAGTTATTAAGTATCGGTGGACAACTGATAGTTAAGGTTAAAAATGGTTCCTACTACCCCTTTTTAGCAAATTTATTATTTGGTAATGTTATTTGTAACGAAGGGGAGTGCTCTGCTACATTCTTTAATATTAAGAGTCTGATTGCACTTTTAACTCAAAATGGATTTCAAGTTGTTAAACAACTTAGAGTTGCTAACGTGCCTCAACAAGATGAAGCTATAGTAAACAAATTACTGCAAGTGTTTCCTGAACAATCGTCTGAATTGAAAAGTGAGATCTCGATTGAATCATATACACTTGTAATTACTTTGAAACAGTGAGGTACTTTCTATGAAAGCAGTTATACTTGCAGGTGGCCTAGGAACTAGATTAAGTGAGGAGACAACCCTCAGACCAAAACCGATGGTTGAAGTTGGAGGGCAGCCAATCTTATGGCATATCATGAAAACTTACTCGTATTATGGAATCAATGAATTTATTATTTGTTTAGGATACAAAGGTTATGTTATTAAAGAGTATTTTGCTAATTATTATTTACATCAATCTGATGTGACATTTGATCTGAAAGATAATAATATGGAAATCCATAATAACTATAGCGAACCTTGGAAAGTTACTCTCGTTGATACTGGACAAGATACACAAACCGGCGGCCGGTTAAAAAGAGTTCAGAAGTACATTGGAAATGAACCTTTTTGTTTCACATACGGTGATGGAGTTAGTGATGTGAATATTGCGGAGCTTATTGAATTTCACTATAAACATCAAATGCAGGCTACTCTCACTGTTGTTGATCCGCCAGGTCGTTATGGTGCTGTTGAAATGAACGATCACACAATTCGTCGTTTCCGGGAAAAACCACAGGGAGAAGATAGCTGGATTAATGGCGGATATTTTGTTTTAAATCCAGAAGTCATTGACTTGATTGATGGAGATGCAACAATTTGGGAGCGTGGCCCGCTTGAGCAATTAGCTTCCTCAGGTAATTTGGCTGGTTTTAAGCATGAGGGTTTCTGGCTGCCAATGGATACATTGCGAGACAGAATGCGGCTTGAGGAATTATGGAACGCTAATGAAGCTCCATGGAAAGTGTGGAAGTCATGACTTTTTGGAAGGATAAACGTGTTCTTGTAACAGGACATACAGGTTTTAAAGGCGGATGGCTCTCGCTCTGGCTTCAAAAACTAGGGGCACAGGTGATTGGATATTCCTTAGAGCCTACCACATCTAATAACTTGTTTAATATCGCAGCTATTGGACAAAACATGATTTCAGAAATTGGTGATATTAAAGATGGAATGGCGTTAGAACAATTAGTTAGAGAGCATGAACCAGAAATTGTATTCCATTTAGCAGCTCAACCTCTGGTCAGAATCTCCTATACGAATCCGATAGATACTTTTGCAGTAAATGTAATGGGAACAGTTAATATTCTAAATGCTGCTCGGATATCCAATTCAATTAAAGTCATTATAAATATAACAACGGATAAATGTTACGAAAATTTGGAGTGGGATTGGCCTTATCGTGAAACGGACAGATTGGGTGGTCATGATCCTTACAGCTCTAGTAAAGCTTGCAGTGAGTTGGTTACAGAATCTTTCCGCAAATCGTTTCTTGCGGAGCGAGAAATACAGGTTGCAACAGTAAGAGCAGGTAATGTTATCGGTGGTGGGGATTGGTCAACGGATCGTTTAATTCCAGATCTCATCGATTCTATTTTAGTAGGGAGATTGCCCAAGATTAGAAATCCCTATGCAGTTAGGCCATGGCAGCATGTATTAGAACCGCTTCAAGGGTATTTAACTCTAGCAGAAAAACTGTATTCAGAAGGTAGCAATTATGCTACAGCTTGGAACTTTGGACCTGGGGAAGAAAGTATTCTGGCGGTAGGAGAAATTGCTGAAATGTCGTTAAAGCTTTGGGGTTCTGATATGACGTGGCAATATGATAAAGCGGAACATCCCCACGAAGCACAAATTTTAAAATTGGATAGTTCCAAAGCTCGAAACAAATTAAAATGGAAACCTAGATTAAATGCTCATGATACCTTAAAGTGGACGATCGATTGGTATAAGCAGTGTGAGCAAAAACAACCGATGAGAGATTTTACGCTTCAGCAGATAGAAGCATACGAAGGGAAAAGGGAATAACGTATGGAAAGAGTATGCAGATTCTGCGAATCAACGATAAGAACATCATTTATAGATTTAGGGTTGTCTCCGTTATCAAATTCGTTTGTTCATGAAAGTAATATTCATAAAAGGAATAGTTTTTATCCGCTTCATACATTTGTCTGTGAAGAGTGCTTTCTTGTTCAACTCGAAGAATTTGAGTCGCCTAATGAGATATTTTCTGATTATGTTTATTTTAGTTCGTTTTCAGAAAGTTGGGTCCAACATGCACGTAATTATACGGATAATGTAACCCAAAGGTTTGGTTTGGACAAAGATTCACAAGTAATAGAGATTGCTTGTAACGACGGTTACTTACTGCAGTTTATGGTTGAGAAGCAAATTCCTTCAATTGGAATCGAACCTGCAAAGAATGTTGCAGAAGAAGCTCGCAAGAAAGGTATAGAAGTAATATCTGAATTTTTCGGATCTGAATTAGCTTCATGTCTTGTGAAGCAAGGTACGAAAGCTGATTTGTTAATTGGAAACAATGTTCTCGCACATGTTCCGAACCTGAATGATTTCGTTAGAGGAATGAAGCTAGTCCTTTCTGATTCGGGCGTTATTACAATGGAATTCCCACATATTCTTAGGCTAATTGAACAAAATCAGTTTGACACCATCTATCATGAGCACTTCTCCTATTTGTCTTTTATGACAGTCAAATCGATTTTTTCCAAGTACGGGCTTACAATATTTGATGTTGAAGAACTAAGCACACATGGAGGTTCCCTCCGTATCTATGCTAAACATGAAAATGATGTATCGAAGCCGGTTTCCGTTAATGTTAAGCGGATGGAATTGTTAGAGTTTGAAAAGGGCCTGGGTAGTATTCAAACTTATTCGTCTTTTGCAGAGAGAGTAAAACAAATTAAGCGTGATATTTTACAGTTTGTTGTGGAGACTAAAAATACTGGTAAAACAATTGTAGGTTATGGAGCCCCAGCAAAAGGGAATACGCTCCTTAATTATTGTGGAATTGGCAAGGATATGATTGATTATGTTGTGGACCTCAATCCAAATAAACAGGGTTTATATTTACCTGGGACCCTTATCCCCGTATTGGACACGGAGCACATTCAGAAAACTAAACCTGATTATGTTGTTATCATGCCATGGAATCTGAAGGACGAAATTATTAAGCAAATGGCCAATATTCGTGATTGGGGGGGGAAGTTTGTTGTTTGGATTCCCGAAGTTAAGGTGGTGGATTGAATGATTTTTAACCAGACCTCATTAAATGGCGCATATATGATCGAACTAGAGCCGATTATTGATGAACGTGGTTTCTTTGCACGAACGTGGTGCAAAGAGGATTTTAGAAAGCATGGGATTCATACGGATTTTAAACAATGTAACTTATCGCATAACAGCAAAGCAGGTACTTTACGAGGTATGCATTATCAGTCTGCACCGTTTGAAGAAGCTAAGCTGGTTAGCGTAGCTCGTGGTGCCATATATGATGTGATTATTGATCTGAGGACGGAGTCGCCCACTTATTTGGCATGGACAAGCGTAGTGTTGACAGCCCAGAAACATAACATGCTTTATATCCCTGAAGGATTTGCGCATGGCTTTCAAACATTAGAGGATGATACAGATGTGCTTTATCAAATGGGTGAGTATTATCACGCAGAATCCGCAAGAGGTATTCGCTGGAACGACCCTGCATTTAATATAACTTGGAAAATAGAACATCCAATTATAAGCAGCAAGGATCAAGTTTATAGTTCATGGTAGAGGGGCTTTGTGATGATTACTATTGCGGATTCGGCACGCGTGTCAAGCCTCGCTGATATAGAGGATTCGGTGCGTGGTACTAAAATTATTGTTGGCTATAGAACGACTATTGATTCCTTTGTAAAGATTAAACCTACTGGTGGAGTGGGTGATGTCATCATTGGAGATGATTGTTATATAAACTCAGGCGTTGTTATCTACTCAGGTAATGGAGTGAGACTAGGTAATGATGTCATGATTGCTGCAAATTGTACGTTAGCACCAGTAAATCATCAATATAAATACAAGCATTTGACGATAAGAGAGCAGAGATTCCTTCCTAGCAAAGGAGGAATAATAATCGAGGACGATGTATGGATCGGTGCTAATTGTGTTATTTTAGACGGCTCCATCTTGAGAAGAGGATGTGTTGTAGGGGCAAATTCTCTAGTTAATAGTCAACTTGAAGAGTATTCAATTTATGTAGGAAGCCCGGCTAAGAAAGTTGGGGAACGTACATGAAGACAACTGTTATTGGATCAAAGGGTTTTATTGGCAAGCACTTGGTGCAAAGGTTACATGAACTTAATTACGATTGCTATGAACCTGAACGTGGGAGTTCAGATGTTTTTGAAAAGTCTTTGGGTCATGTCATATATTGTGCAGGGGTGACATCTGATTTTAGAAGTCGTCCTTATGATACGGTGATGGCTCATGTGAGCTTCTTATCGGAGTTATTACAAAGAGCTCAGTTTGATTCGTTCCTGTATGTATCTTCAACTAGAGTGTACCACGGCGCTAAGGAAGCGTCTGAAGATTCGGAATTAACCGTAAATCCCGTCCGAACAGATGACTTATTTCAATTGTCTAAACTACTAGGAGAATCTTTATGCCTCAACTCCGCTAGAAATGTAAAAATTGCAAGAGTATCAAATGTGTGCGGTCAGGATTTTCAGTCCGATAATTTTCTTTATTCCATAATTAAAGATGCTGTAAACGATCAACAAATTAATTTGCTAACCACCCTAAGTTCAGCAAAAGACTATATATGCATTGAAGATGTGGTGGAATTGCTCATAAAAATCTCTCATACCGGCTCTTCTATTATTTATAATATTGCCAGTGGAACTAACACCACGAATGGAGAGGTTACTGATGCGATACGTTCTTTGACATCGTGTGAAGTAATCGTTAAACAACAGGCGACAGAAATCATATTTCCACCCATTGCCGTACACAAAATTAAAGAAGAGTTTGCTTTTAAACATCTCGATATTATTTCTAGAATCAAACAATTAACGCTGAAATTTCAGGCTGAAAGGATAATTCCATAATGGAACTATCGTTACCATATAATGACTTCAAATCGTATGTACAGAAGCAGTTAGAACATTTCTTTCCGGATCAGATGGCTTTGGATCAAAAAGAATGGAATGCAATAATGGATAAGGCGATAGATAGAACTCAATTTTGTTTCCAGCATGTAACTTTGCCGGCATACAGTAAGAATGGAAACCCCTTTTTGAATCATTTACACTCTGATCAATACGCGGTTTTTTTATGGTTTCTTTCGAATACGGCTTGGGTTGACAGACAAAATGATATCATAGCCAATAAATTATTTTATTTAAATAAATCTCTTCACGGGATTAGTGCAATGTACAATACAGCTCTTCCTGATATTTTTTTGTTACTTCATACCGTAGGTACAGTCTTAGGTAGAGCAGTTTATGGTGACTTTTTCGTTGCTTCGCAGGGCTGTACAGTTGGTGCACAGAATGATGTTTATCCTGTGATAGGTAGAGGAGTAGGTTTGCTCCCTTATTCGTCTGTTATCGGCAGTAGTAGGATAGGAAACAGATCCGTGCTTGGTATTAACGCAACGATTTATAAGGAAGTTGTTGAATCAGATCAAGTAGTGTTTGTTGATGAAGGAAAGGTGCACAAAAAGTTAAATAAGGGTGATTCTTGGACACAACGCTTTTTTAATGTCCCACTCAAAGATGTTAACTAACCTGTGGACAATGTGCATAAACCTGTGAATAACTTTGTTAATAACATGTAAACAAGCCCGTCACGACAGGATTCTACAAATTCTGCAGTTATCCACGGATTGTAAATACACGAATTTTCAGAAATATTAAATTTATATAAAGTTAGAAATTGACAGGTCAAGCAAATCGGTGTTATAGTCAAAATGTAAGGGTTTACATTTTATAGTTATTCATTTTATATTTTTTAAAACGAAAGGATTGTGTACGTTATGCAAGGTAAAGTGAAATGGTTTAACGCAGAAAAAGGCTATGGTTTCATCGAGCGCGAAGATGGTGGAGATGTTTTCGTACATTTCTCAGCGATTCAGTCCGAAGGCTTCAAAACGCTGGACGAAGGTCAAGCTGTTGAGTTTGACATCGTAGAAGGCGCGCGCGGACCACAAGCTGCAAACGTAAGCAGACTTTAATTATTTGGCATGTGTAGTGCCATTGCATACACCAACGAACAAGATCACCCTGGGGAATCATTCTGGGGTGTTTTTTATATTTTGCCTAGAAAGATTGGCTCGGAATTTAAAGGAATTATGAAGTTGGAGTGGAATGTAGTATAATGTAAGTAGGAAGGGAGATGTTTAACTATGGAAATTAGCATTCGCGGAGAACACCTTGAAGTTACTGAAGCCCTCGGAGACTACGTCGACAAGAAGTTGAATAGACTTGAGAGGTATTTTGAAGCTCCCCTTACATCCGATGTACAAGTAAAGCTAAGTGTGGTTAAAGGTCTTCAAGCCATCGAAGTAAGCATCCCGCTAACAGGCGTGCTACTGCGTGCAGAAGAACGTAACACGGACATGTACGCATCCATTGATTTGGTTGTGGACAAATTAGAACGTCAAATTCGTAAGCACAAGACGAAAACGAACCGTAAAATTCGTCAAGATGGCGGCAAACGTGATTTATTCAAAGTAGAAGTCGCAGCAGCTTCCTATATGGAGGAAGAAGAGGATTTCGAGCTTGTACGTAACAAACGCTTCAATTTGAAGCCGATGGACGTAGAAGAAGCGATTCTCCAAATGAATATGGTGGGCCATAACTTCTTTGTTTTCTCCAACATGGAAACAGACACAGTTAATGTAGTCTACAAACGAGACGACGGTAAGTACGGTTTAATCGAACCGGCGATGTAATGCATAAACAAATTGCCTAATACATTCAATTAACATTCCTATACAAAAATGATCAAGTGAGCTTAATTCGATGTTATCGGATTAAGCTCTTTCCTTTAATGCTAGAAGTCATCATCTCGGCCATGCATGTTAGTAGCGTCTCCATTTCATACTAAGAAATACGAAAAGTATGGTTTTGAAGTCCTATTTCTATAGGTTTTCTGTGGAAGAGAGTGCACGTTTGTTGCGACAAGACTGTCATAAGTGGTACAATTTAAGGATACGAACGCAATGGAAAGGGGTTCACCGATGCTAGGACTAGTGAAGAAAATTTTTGGTGATTCCAATGAACGGGAGATTAAACGGATGCTTAAGGCCGTTGACTACATCAACGAGCTCGAAGCCAGCATTAAACCGCTGACCGATGAAGAGTTAAAAGGGAAAACAATCGAGTTTAGAGAACGTCTTGAGAAAGGCGAAGAAATCGATGATTTGTTGCCAGAAGCTTTTGCTGTAGTCAGGGAAGCTGGACTCCGTGTGTTAGGCAAACGTCATTACGACGTTCAACTTATCGGGGGTATGGTGCTGCACGAAGGCCGTATCGCAGAGATGAGAACAGGGGAAGGGAAAACACTCGTTGGAACACTTCCTGTGTATTTAAATGCTTTGCTTGGAAAAGGCGTACACGTTGTAACCGTCAATGATTACTTGGCACAACGGGATAGCGGCGAAATGGGTCAAATTTACGAGTTCCTCGGCTTAACGGTTGGGGTTAACTTGCACGACTTGTCTCATGAAGAGAAGCAAGCAGCTTATGCTTGTGATATTACGTATGGAACGAATAACGAATACGGATTTGACTACCTGCGTGACAACATGGTGTTGTACAAAGAGCAGATGGTTCAACGTCCGCTGTACTATGCGGTTATCGATGAGGTGGATTCCATCCTAGTCGATGAAGCGAGAACGCCTTTGATTATTTCGGGACAAGCCGCGAAATCGACGGATATGTATTTTACGGCCGATCGCTTTGTATCGACGCTGAAAGAAGAAGAAGACTACACCATCGATATTAAAGTGCGTGCCGTTGCGCTGACAGAGGAAGGCGTAGCGAAAGGTGAGAGAGCTTTTGGTATTGAGAACTTATTCGATCATCAGAACGTAAACATTAACCACCATATTACCCAAGCGCTCAAAGCACGTTTCATTATGAAACGTGACGTGGACTATGTCGTTCAAGAAGAAGAAGTTATGATTGTTGATGAATTTACCGGCCGTATCATGACAGGCCGTCGCTATAGTGATGGGTTGCACCAAGCCATTGAGGCCAAAGAGCAGCTGAAAGTTCAGAATGAGAGCATGACACTCGCTACAATTACGTTCCAGAACTATTTCCGTATGTACCGCAAGCTTGCAGGGATGACGGGGACGGCGAAGACGGAAGAGGAAGAGTTGAAGAAAATTTACGGGCTTGAAGTTATTATCGTACCGACGAACCGCCCAATGATTCGTAAGGATCTGCCGGACGTGGTTTATAAGTCAGAGAACGGTAAGTTCAGAGCCGTCGTAGAACAAATCTTAGAGCGCCATAAGCTAAATCAGCCAGTACTAGTTGGTACTGTATCCATTGAGAACTCAGAGAGACTTTCTGAGATGCTGAAGAAGAAAGGTGTTCAACATAAAGTATTGAATGCCAAGTATCATGCTGAGGAAGCGGAAATCGTTTCACGTGCAGGTCAACCAGGTTCCGTAACCATTGCAACGAACATGGCAGGCCGTGGTACGGACATTATGCTTGGTCAAGGCGTACATGATGCTGGCGGCTTGCATATTATAGGTACTGAACGTCACGAGAGCAGACGGATTGATAATCAGCTGCGTGGACGTGCAGGACGTCAAGGTGACCCAGGTTCTTCGCAGTTCTACCTCTCCTTAGAGGACGAATTGATGAAACGTTTTGGTGCTGAAAATATTATGGCCATGATGGACCGCCTCGGAATGGAAGAGGACCAGCCAATTGAGAGCAAATTGATCTCTCGTGCTGTAGAATCCGCGCAAAAACGCGTTGAGGGCAATAACTTCGACGTGCGTAAAGTCGTCCTTCAATATGACGATGTTATGAATCAACAACGTGAGATTATATATAAACAGCGCCGCGAGCTGCTGGAGTCCGAGAATATCCGTGAGGTTATTGAGGGCATGATCAGTGCTGTGATCGAGCGTATCGTAAAAGCGCACTGTCCTGAAGAAACGATTCCGGAAGAGTGGGAACTGCAAGAAGTTGCGAACTTTGTAAATAACAACTTGCTGCATGACGATGCTCAGATTACAGATCAAAATTTGTGGGGCAAAGAGCAAGAAGAGGTTATTGAGCAAATCAAAGAGCTTGTAAGCAAACGTTACGATGAGCGTGAAACGGAAATTGGCGCAGAGTTCATGCGTGAATTTGAAAAAGTTGTAGCGCTGCGTGCGGTAGACAGCAAATGGATGGATCACATCGATGCGATGGATCAATTGCGTCAAGGTATTCACTTACGTGCATACGGCGGTACAGATCCACTCCGTGAGTACCAATTCGAAGGCTTCGAGATGTTCCAAGAGATGATTGACAACATTCGTGAAGAAGTCGCAATGTACATCATGAAAGCACATGTACAGAGCAACTTGGAGCGCCAAGCGGTAGCAGAAGGTCAGGCTGTAGACACGAAGAATGAAGCTGGCGGCAAAAAACCGCTTGTACGCGATGAAGAGCAGCGTATTGGACGCAACGACCCATGCCCATGCGGCAGTGGGAAGAAGTTCAAGCAGTGCCACGGGCAAGGCATGTAGTAAGCGACGAAACAACTTGTCTAGGCACATGCAAGCAGAATAAACGAGGTGTACGACATGCTAGAACCAGAAGTGAAACAAGACTTAAGAGAAACAGCAAAGCGACTAACCGAATTACGGGGGTCTCTTTGACTTAGATCATAAGCTAGAAGCAATCGGTGATTTTGAGGAAAAAATGGGCGCGCCAGACTTCTGGGACGATAATGAACGTGCCCAGAAGACGATCGCTGAGCTCAACGTGATCAAGAGTGTCGTGGACGAGTTCCAAGGCTTCACAAACACGTTCGAGGACATTCAGGTTATGGTCGAACTCGAAGAAGAAGAGAGCGATGCTGCTCTTGTCAAAGACATCGAAACCGGCATCGCGGCGCTCGTTAAGAAGCTCGAGTCCTTCGAGCTTGGTTTGCTGCTCAATCAGCCATACGACCGGCTGAATGCGATCCTGGAGCTGCATCCAGGCGCCGGCGGCACCGAGTCGCAGGACTGGGCAGAGATGCTGCTGCGCATGTACCGCCGCTGGGCGGAGAAGCGGGGATACAAAGTCGAGGTTCTCGACTATTTGCCCGGCGACGAAGCCGGCGTGAAGAGTGTCACGCTGCAGATCACAGGCTTCAACGCCTACGGTTATTTGAAGGCAGAGAAGGGCGTGCATCGTCTCGTCCGCATCTCGCCGTTCGACGCCTCTGGCCGTCGTCACACCTCTTTTGCATCGTGTGACGTCATGCCAGAGATCGAAGACGACACCGACGTAGGCGAGATCCGCTCCGAGGATCTCAAGATCGATACGTACCGCGCAAGCGGCGCGGGCGGTCAGCACATTAACACCACGGACTCGGCTGTGCGGATTACGCACATTCCGACCGGCGTTGTGGTGAGCTGTCAGCAAGAGCGCTCGCAGATTAAGAACCGCGAGAAAGCGATGAAAATGCTTCGCTCCAAGCTCTATGAGCGGAAGATCGAAGAGCAATTGAAGCACCTAGCCGAGATTCGCGGCGAGCAGTCGGATATTGCGTGGGGCAGCCAGATTCGTTCGTATGTCTTCCACCCTTACAGCATGGTGAAGGATCACAGAACCGCAGCTGAGACAGGGAACATTGGAGCGGTCATGGACGGCGACCTTGATGCTTTTATCGATGCCTATCTGCGTCATCAAATTCGTAAGCCGGAGTAACACTTACACCCATTGTGCAGGTCATAAGATCTGATTTGAAGATCGTATGCATGCATCGAGTCATAAACGTTGATCCTACACCTGATGGGTGTAGGATTTTTCATGTAAACGAACGAAGGAGGACCATTCGTGTCCAGAAGAGAACCGCGCTTACAGATCGGAAGTCCGAGTCATACTGCTTTTGAATACATATTACTTATTGTCGGATCGCTGATTATGGCGGCGAGTTTTAATAGTTTTTTGAACCCCAACCAAATCGCAACAGGCGGGGTCTCGGGGATCTCCACCATTTTACAAGAAGTCACGAGCGTAAATCCTGCGTACACACAGTGGGCGCTGAATATTCCTATTTTGTTATTAGCATTGTGGTTGCTCGGCAAGAAATTCGGAATTAAAGCCATTGTAGGCTCGGTCATTTTCCCGTTCTGCGTACTCGTTACCAGTCATTTAGGCGTGCCGACGCATAATCCATTGCTTGCTGCTGTATATGGCGGTATTGGTGTAGGTTTGGGCTTGGGGATCGTCTTCAAAGGCCGCGGATCCACAGGTGGACTGGGTTTAGCTGCTCAAATGTTGCATAAATACTCCGGCTTAAGCTTAGGCTTTTCCGTTGCGATATTCGATGGTCTCGTTATCATCAGCTCTGCGCTAGTGTTTACCCCAGAGAATGCGCTGTACGGCATGATCGGCTTATTCGTCACCACCAAGACCATTGATATTGTGCAACTCGGCTTCAACTATGCCAAAGTGGCCTTTATCATTTCGGATCATACGGATGCTATTCGGAAGGCGATTTTGTATGATTTGGACCGTGGTCTAACGGAGTTGAGTGGATCGGGCGGATTTACAGGAGAGTCGCGAACGGTGATGATGGTCGTTGTGAAACAAAATGAAGTTAGTCGTCTGAAAACACTGGTTCAATCCGTGGATCCACAGGCTTTTGTGATTTTAAGTGAAACAAATGAAGTATTGGGTGAAGGTTTTAAGCGACACGCGTAAGAAATGGTGGATAAGCGAGAAGACTGTCAGGAGAATATTAGCCTGATGGTCTTTTTTGTGGATAACTTGTTGGCAAACTGTGTGCAATCATCCTAGTTATACACAATGCCTGTGCACAGATGTGCATAACTTGAGGCGTACTAACATTATTTGCCTTCTAACCGTAGAGTTTGGGATAATGGATAATGGCGAAGGAATGGGCCTTTGGCGGCTAGTTAAAAGAGATTCGACATTCTTTATGCACGACTTGCGTAATTTTGATGCATAATGTGCATATAAACTTATATAGTCAGACTATTCTGTCATTATAAAATTCGCAAATCAAAGTCTGCCAAAGCCTTGAAATTACTTGCTGGAGACCGATTTTTAGCAATCGCGGAACGCAAAAAAATTCATTGTATTATTATGTATACGAATGTATAATGATACATATATTTTCGGAACATCGGGAGGGCGTAGAGATGAGTCAGAGCATTAGAGCGGCTATTATTGGAGCAACAGGGTATGGTGGTGCGGAATTAATTCGTCTTTTGCAAGCACATCCATTTGTACATATTACATCCGTGATTTCAACATCGAATGCAGGAGCGCCTTTGGCGGAGCATTTTCCGCACTTGCAGGAAGTGATTGTGGATATCCTCGACGTCCTGGACGTTGATCTGATCGCAGGAAAAGCGGACGTTGTATTCTTAGCTACACCAGCTGGTGTGAGCGCAGGACTATCGCCGAAACTGATCGCAGCTGGCTTGAAGGTGATTGATATTTCAGGCGATTTGAGATTGAAGTCAGCTAGCGACTATGAAAAATGGTACAAAAAACCGGCCGCTTCTGAAGAAGCACTGGCTCGTTCGATTTATGGTCTATCCGAAGTGTTCGGAGACGAAGTGAAGGGCAGCGATTTGATCGCCAACCCAGGCTGTTATCCAACAGCGACATTGCTAGGTCTTATTCCTGCCGTTGAAGCGGGATGGATTGACCCATCGACAATTATCATTGATGCCAAGTCGGGTGTCTCTGGTGCAGGTCGCGGTGTTAGTCTAGGTGTGCACTATGCAGAAGTGAATGAGAATTTATCGGCTTACAAAATAAATAAACATCAGCACATCCCGGAAATCGAGCAAGCGCTAAGCCGCATTGCAGGTAAACCGGTTGTGACGACGTTCACGACACATCTCGTACCGATGACTCGTGGAATTATGGCGACGATGTATGCAACGCTAACGGGTGAGCATACAGCTGAGGAGTTCGTCGAGAAGTACCGTCAGTACTATGAAGGCCGGAAGTTCGTACGGATTCGCCCACTAGGGAAATATCCGTCAACGAAAGAAGTAACAGGCTCGAACTTCTGTGATATCGGCTTCGCTGTGGATGAGCGTACAGGGCGGGTAACGATTGTGTCGGTCATCGACAATGTCGTGAAGGGCGCTGCTGGTCAAGCGATTCAGAATTTAAATCTTATGCAAGGCTGGGACGAAACGACAGGGTTGTTGTTCGCACCGGTATATCCATAACTAGAAGATGAGGATAGGTGAGTAGACGACCATGTCGGAACAAGTTAGCTTCACTATCGTGCCAGAGGGCACTGTAACAACACCGAAAGGCTTTCGTGCAGGCGGTTTGCACTGCGGACTGAAGAAGACTGAGCGCTATGATCTTGGCGCGATCCTGTGTGATGTGCCAGCGTCAGCGGCAGGCGTGTACACGCTGAACGCGTTCCAAGCGGCTCCACTGCGCGTGACGCAAGAGAGCATCGCCCACAGCGGCAAGCTGCAGGCGATGATCGTGAACAGCGGTAACGCGAACGCGTGTACCGGCCAGCAAGGCGAAGACGATGCTCGCGCTATGCGCGCGGCAAGTGCGAAGGCACTTGGCGTGGAAGAGCACCACGTCGGCGTAACGAGCACAGGCGTGATCGGCGAGCTGCTGCCGATGGGCAAAGTGCTGAGCGGCATCGAGCAGCTGCCTGCGAAGTTAAAGCTGGACGGCGGCGATGACTTCTGCCAGTCGATCCTGACAACGGATCTCGTGCAGAAGATGACGTGCGTCCGTGTTGTTGTTGGCGGCAAAGAAGTTCACATTGCCGGAGCGGCTAAAGGTTCGGGGATGATTCACCCGAACATGGCGACAATGCTCGGTTTCATGACAACCGACGTCGCGATTGAGAGCGAATACCTGCAGCTGTTGCTGAGCAGGATTACAGATAATACGTTCAACATGATTACCGTTGACGGAGACACAAGCACCAACGACATGGTCGTGGTGATGGCAAGCGGGTTGGCCGGCGGCGACTCCCTGCATCCGGGTCACCCGGATTGGGAAGCTTTCGCGGCTGGGTTCCAATACGTTGGCGAATACCTCGCCAAAGCAATTGCGCGCGACGGCGAAGGTGCAACGAAGCTGATCGAGACGACGGTTATCGGTGCGGAGAGCGACGATGCGGCGCGTAAGATCGTCAAATCGATCATCGGATCGAGCCTTGTGAAGTCTGCTGTATACGGCGCTGATGCGAACTGGGGCCGGATTATTGCAGCTGTCGGGTACTCCGGGCAGCCGGTGAACGTGAACACGGTCGATATTCGTCTAGGCGATATCGCCGTGTTGGAACAATCGCGTCCGGTGAAGTTCGACGAGGAAGCGGCATTGGTTTATTTGAAAACAGACACAATTCAAATTCATGTGAATTTACATATGGGCGAAGGCAAAGCAACGGGCTGGGGCTGCGATTTGACCTATGATTATGTCCGCATTAATGCGGCATATCGGACGTAAGGAGGAAAAAGAGCAGTGAAAAACAATTGCTTTGTGATGAAATGTGGAGGTAGCACGCTTGCGGCGCTGCCTACCAGCTTTTTCGAAGATATGCGGCACCTTCAGGAAGAGGGCATCGTTACGGTTATCGTGCACGGTGGCGGTCCTGCGATATCGGAAACGTTAGGTAAACTGGGTATTGAGTCTGGCTTCGTGAACGGACTAAGGGTAACTTCTGAAGCAGTCCTCGACGTTGTAGAGATGGTGCTATCCGGCCAAATCAATAAAGAAATCGTACGCCGTATTCAATTAACAGGTGCCAAGGCACTTGGGTTGTCCGGTGTGGATGGACATTTGATCGAAGCGAAGCCCGTTGCTAACAGCCACGAAGTTGGCCTAGTAGGCGATGTAACAAGAGTGAATGCGGAGCTGATCCAAGGTATCGTGGGCATGGGCTACATTCCGGTTATCGCACCGGTTGGGTTAGGCGCAGATGGCGGCCAACGGTATAACATCAACGCCGATACGGCGGCTGGCGCTGTAGCTTCTCACCTTGGCGTGGAACAAATGGTTGTTGTGACCGATGTGCCCGGCATTATGAAGGTCGTGGATGGCGAGAAGCAAGTGCTTCCTGTCGTCAGCGTTGCGCAAATTGAAGAAATGATTACAAGTGGCGACATCTATGGCGGCATGATCCCTAAGGTTCGTGCAGCAATTGCTTGTATACAAGGGCAAGTACAAGAAGTGGTTATCGTGAACGGTTCGGAACCGAACGTGTTAAGTAAAGTGCTGAAAGGCGAAGGCATCGGCACGCGCATTGTACGTTAATTTTATAAGCTTACGAAGCTAGTTTTCTAACGAAAACTTTTAGGAGGGAATGGACATGACAGAACAAGGGAAAAGCTCGCTATTTCCAACGTACGCCAGATATCCAATTACGCTAGTGAAAGGTGAAGGCAGCCGTCTGTGGGATGACACAGGCAAGGAATACATCGATATGATGAGCGGGATTGCGGTTGCAGCACTCGGGCATGCACCACAAGTGGTAAAAGAGAAGTTGATTGAGCAGTTGGATCAGCTGTGGCATGTGGGCAATCTTTTTCATATTCCGAATCAGGAAAAGTTGGCTGGTTTATTAACGGACAACAGCTGTGCGGACGCGGTGTTTTTCTGTTCCACGGGGGCGGAAGCGAATGAGGCTGCGATCAAAATCGCCCGTCGTTACTCCCAAAAAGTGCTGAACAACGGGAAATACGAGATTATTACGTTCAACATGTCCTTCCATGGGCGTACAATTGCTACATTAACAGCTACAGGTCAGGACAAAGTAAAGGAAGGCTTTCTACCGCTTCCAGAAGGTTTTGTCTATGCCGATTATAACGATATCGAGTCTGTACGCAGCCTTGTGAATGACAAGACGTGTGCCGTGATGTTGGAGTTTGTGCAAGGGGAAGGCGGCGTATTGCCGGCTGATCCAGAGTTCGTGAAACAATTGGCTGCACTATGCAAAGAGCACAATCTGCTCCTGATCGCGGATGAAATCCAGACGGGCGTAGGACGTACAGGTAAGCTTTTTGCCTATGAGCATTATGGCGTTGAACCGGATATTTTCACATTGGCCAAAGGTCTTGGCGGTGGATTCCCGATCGGTGCGATGCTGGCGAAAGGGTACTTGGCGGAAGCGTTCAGCGCAGGCAGTCACGGTTCCACGTTCGGTGGCACACCAATTGCTACTGCAGCGGCTCATGCGACACTAAGCACGATCATCGACAATCAATTGACAGAACGTGCTGCCGAGCTGGGCGAGTACACAGTGAAGAAGCTAGAGAGTAAATTAGCAGGCAATCCACTAATCAAGAGTATTCGTGGTGTGGGTCTACTTATTGGCATTGAATGCACACAGCCAAGTGCCGAAATCATTAGCGAAATCCACAAGCAAGGCGTGTTGGTCATTCCAGCAGGACCTAACGTGATTCGTTTGGTACCGGCGTTAACAATACCGCAAGAAGATTTAGATCAAGCGTTAGATGTCGTGTGCGGTGTCCTCTCCCAGAAGGCATCCACCATCAGCAGCGTCTAACCGAAGTTCAATGTAGAGAGGTTGGATGACATGAATAGCACGGTCCAAGAGGAAATGGCTGCCCAATTGAAGGGCAAGGATTTTCTAGCTTTGGTTGATTATACACCGGAAGAAATCGAGTATTTGATCCACTATGCGATCGAGCTGAAGCGTAAGCAGAAGGCAAGAGAGCCTCATGCCGTACTAGCGGGTAAAACGTTGGGCATGATTTTTGAGAAATCCTCCACGCGTACGCGTGTTTCCTTTGAAGTAGGGATGTACCAACTTGGTGGTCAAGCGCTTTTCTTGAGCAAAAATGACCTGCAACTGGGTCGCGGAGAGACGGTATGGGATACCGCTCAAACGTTGTCCCGCTATTTGGACGGGATTATGATTCGTACCTACGAGCACCGCAAGGTGATCGATTTGGCGCGCGGAGCGACGGTGCCTGTTATTAACGGCTTAACAGACCATGCGCACCCATGCCAAGTTATGGCGGATTATCAGACGGTTTTGGAGAAAAAAGGCCGCTTAAAAGGCATCAAAGTCGCCTATATCGGCGATGGCAACAACATGGTTCACTCCCTCATGATGGGCGCTAGTAAGCTAGGAATGGATTTTGCTGTGGCTTCTCCAGAAGGCTATGAGTCCGATAAAGAAGTGATCCGTCAATCCAAAGAAAATGCGGCTGAAACAGGCGGAAGCCTGCTCGTTACCCGCGATCCACGCGAAGCGATTGAAAATGCTGACATCATCTACACCGATGTATGGGCGAGCATGGGTCAAGAAGCGGAGCAAAAAGAACGGGAAATCGCGTTCAAAAACTATCAAGTCAACGAAGCTTTGGTGAAATATGCGAAGCAGGATTACTTGTTCATGCACTGCTTGCCTGCCCACCGCGGGGAAGAAGTGAGCGAAGGCGTCATTGACGGCGCGCATTCCATTATTTTTGATCAAGCAGAGAACCGTCTTCATGCGCAAAAGGC
The DNA here is from genome assembly GCF_059692015.1 of Paenibacillus sp. J22P165. Taxonomy (NCBI): domain Bacteria; kingdom Bacillati; phylum Bacillota; class Bacilli; order Caryophanales; family Paenibacillaceae; genus Paenibacillus; species Paenibacillus sp. J22P165. Next base: position 77,445 of record NZ_JCAUAP010000016.1, read on the forward strand.
CATTATGGCCGCGACAATGATATAAATTTCATCCTAATTAGTGAGAGTAGAAACGGAGCGAAGAGTAGACATGGCTAAGGAAAAAATCGTACTCGCCTATTCAGGCGGGTTGGATACATCAGTTATCCTCAAATGGTTAAAAGAAACGTACGACGCAGAAATCATTGCATTCACAGCGGATATTGGGCAAAAAGATGAGCTAGACGGTTTGGAAGAAAAAGCACTCGCAACTGGTGCATCCAAAATCTACATCGACGATCTTCGCGCTGAGTTCGCGAAAGATTTCATCAACCCGATGTTCCAAGCGGCTGCTCTGTATGAAGGGCAATACTTGCTCGGCACGAGCATCGCGCGTCCTTTGATCGCGAAGCGTATGGTTGAGATCGCTCGCGCAGAAGGCGCAACAGCAATTGCACACGGCGCTACGGGCAAAGGGAATGACCAAGTGCGTTTCGAGCTTACAGCAGCGGCGTTAGCGCCTGAGATTTCCGTGATCGCTCCTTGGCGTTTGGAAGAGTTCCGCGAGCAGTTCCCGGGCCGCGCAGAGATGATCGCTTACGCAGAGAAGCATAACATTCCAGTAACGGCATCTGCTGCGAAGCCTTATTCAACAGACCGCAACTTGTTGCACATCTCCTTCGAGAGTGGCATGTTGGAAGATCCATGGTTCGATCCATCAGCAACATCCAACAAAGATATGTTCGTGCTGAGTGTTGACCCTGAAGATGCACCAGACCAAGCGGAATACATCGAGCTTGAGTTCGCAGCTGGTGATTGCGTAGCGATCAATGGCACACAGCTTTCCCCACTTGAAGTGATGGAAACGTTGAACGAACTTGGCGGCAAACACGGTATTGGCCGTGTGGACATGGTTGAGAACCGTTTCGTTGGCATGAAGAGCCGCGGCGTGTACGAGACTCCGGGTGGTACGATTCTTTTCACCGCTCACCGTAAAATGGAATCCCTCACGATGGACCGCGACGTTATGCACCTTCGTGATTCCTTAATCTCGAAATATGCATCTCTTGTATATAATGGCTTCTGGTTTGCACCTGAGCGCTTGGCGATTCAAGCGCTTGTGTCCGAGAGCCAAAAGAACGTATCTGGTACAGTTCGTTTGAAATTGTACAAAGGTAACGTAATCGGCGCTGGCGTGAAAAGCCCAGTATCCCTTTACAACCCGGATATCGCGACAATGGAAGCTGATCCAACGAAGGCTTACGATCAAGGCGATGCAACAGGCTTTATCCGCTTGAATGCGCTGCGCTTGAAAGTGGGTTCCGGCGTGGAACAAAACGCGAAGAAGTAATTTCATTGCAATACATTCAATCTCAATAGCCTCAGCCGTGGGCTTTCCCTTTGTGGAAAGCCTTTGGGCTGTCCAAGGGCTTGTCCATAGGTGTTCAAAACTGCGTAATACGAGAGGGGTCATGCACGGTGTCTAAGCTTTGGGGTGGACGTTTCACGAAACAAACCGACCAATTGGTCGAAGAATATACAGCATCCATTACTTTCGACAAAGAGCTTGCCGAAGAAGATATCGAAGGCAGCTTGGCGCACGTGACGATGCTAGGCAAATGCGGGATTTTGCCTGCTGACGATGTGGAAAAAATCAAAGACGGCTTGCTGCAAGTTCAGGGTATGATTCGCCGCGGCGAGCTGGAGTATACAATTCAGAACGAAGATATTCACATGAATATCGAGAAGACTTTGATCGACCTGATCGGTCCTGTTGGCGGTAAGCTGCACACGGGCCGCAGCCGTAACGATCAAGTGGCGACAGACATGCATCTCTACCTGCGCAAGCGCGTGGTTGAGTTCGTGGGCTTGCTGATCAAGTTGCAAGAAGCCCTGCTTGAAAAAGCAAAGGCTAATCTGGATACGATTATCCCTGGTTATACGCATCTGCAGCGTGCGCAGCCAATCTTGTTCGCGCACCATCTGATGGCCTACGTCAGCATGTTCCAGCGTGACCTCGAGCGCTTGCAGGACAGCTACAAGCGCGTAGACATGCTCCCGCTCGGCGCGGGCGCGCTCGCGGGCACGACCTTCCCGATCGACCGCCATTTCGTGGCGGAGCAGCTCGGGTTCGGACGCGTGTACGAGAACTCCTTGGATGCGGTCAGCGACCGCGATTTCATCCTGGAGTTCCTCTCTAACGCGTCCATGATCATGATGCACCTTTCTCGCTTCAGCGAGGAAATGGTGCTCTGGTCTTCGACCGAGTTCGCGTTCATCGAACTCGATGATGCGTTCTGCACCGGCAGCTCGATCATGCCGCAGAAGAAGAACCCGGACGTAGCGGAGCTTGTCCGTGGCAAAACAGGCCGCGTCTACGGCAACTTGTTCGGTCTGATGACCGTACTCAAGTCGCTGCCGCTGGCATACAACAAAGACATGCAGGAAGACAAAGAAGGCATGTTTGATACAGTTCGTACCCTGCAAGGAGCGCTGCAATTGTTTGCACCGATGGTGTCCACGATGAAAGTGAACACGGAGCGCATGCGCCAAGCCGTGAACCAAGACTTCTCCAACGCTACGGATATTGCGGATTACCTAGTGAACAAAGGTCTTCCTTTCCGTCAAGCGCACGAAGTCATCGGTAAAACCGTCCTGTATTGCATCCAGAACAAAAAATACTTGCTCGATATGAGCATCGAGGAGTTCAAAACCTTCTCCGAGCTATTCGAGTCCGATATTTATGCCGTACTTCAACCAGAACAAGTAGTTAATGCGCGTAACGTGTTCGGCGGAACAGCGAGCAATCAAGTGAGCGAGGCGATTGGCCGCGCGGAGCAAGTGCTGGCAGAGTCGCAAGCGTGGTTGCATGACTTTTTAGAGAAAAGCAAATAGTCTTTTCCACAGAAAAAAGCTCTTCCCGACATCCCATGATGGATGCGCGAGAAGAGCTCTTTCTTTTTATCTACCTTTAACCTCAACATAGCCTGTGTCAGTACGAACCGTTACTTTTTTACTGCCATTGCCGATTGAGCCTTTCACATTGTTGCGACTTGATCGTTGCTCGCTCACACCTGGTACATCCAGATTGGCACTGCCTGTATCCGTAGTCAGTTCGAAGGAGGCATTCGTAGGTATAGGATTTAGCTGTAAGCGAACAGAACCCGTGTCTGACTCCATCGTAACGGTATCTCCAAGCTCGCGAAGGGAAGCGGTGATGCTGCCAGTATCAGTTTTGAGTTTCACGTTGCCCTGCCCATCATTGAGATGGATACTGCCTGTGTCTGTTTGAAGACTCAATGTTTTTCCTTCGTAGCGGTCAACCGTTATGCTCCCGGTATCTGCACTAGCAGTTAACTTCTCTGCTTTCACTTCCTTGAAATTGATGCTGCCTGTGTCTGTGCTAACGGTGATGGCTTTGTACAGCTTATCGGGTAGACTGACCTCTGTCCGTAGACGAAGGCGTTGACCGCCGAATAAACTTTTGAATTCGGCAATATCGAAGCCGAAGTTAATATGTGTTTTTTTATTTGTACACACATCCACCCGCCATGTATTAGTGCCTTCTGTCGTGGCCTCGACTGTACAATTCTGTGCGGTTTCCGATCGCGCAGCACCAACGAGATGAACGCTTATTTCATCGGAGTTGCTAGGAACGAAGGTTACGCCTGTTATATCATTTTCAATAATGAGGGTATCGATATTTGCTGAGGATATTTTCTTTTCGATATCTATGTTGGAAACGCCTGACTCTAAATCTAAGGACTGAAATGACACAGCTGCTCCAATCAAACCTATCGCTAGGCAGATAAAGCCAGTCACTAAGAAAAATTTCACTTTAGTTTGCATGGCTTAAACCCCCTTAATCAATTTGGCGTTGAATTGGATGTACTTCCAGCTAATTTTGAAGAACTGCTTAAGCAGCCAGGAGCTGAGAGTCGTAATAATAATCCCTAAGCCGAAGCAGGCAAGGAGTGAAAATGAGATGAATTGGAAGTCACTTCCCGATGTTCCCGCTAAGCTAGTGAGTACTCCGATGACTGGGGCGACCAGTAGGGCGAAGCCTGATACAAAGAAAGCGATCAACGCACAGCATACCCCAAGCCAAGGACCTACTACGAACACGAGATTAAAGAAGCCGAGCATAATTGAAATGATAATCGCTTTAATCCCTGTTTCCGGCCTAGCCGTTGCATAAGGGGGCGGGTAAGGGGTGCTGCTGTACATAGGCGGATAATTCGACTGTGGTGTCTGTGTTTGTGTATAAGCAGAGGCAGGCGGCTCCCATGCTTCAGGAGCTTGTACAGGACGTTTGGGTTCGATGAAAGGATCGGGTTGTTTGACATGCGATCTCTCTCTATCTTGATGATTTTCCTCGCTGTGTTCAGGTGTTTCCTCTGTTATCAACTCTTCAGCCTCGAAGGCAGGCGTTGGGCGCTTAGGAGTTTCTTCTTTTACAGGAGAGGTCTCTTTTTGAGCATCCCAGTTTGGAACCCGCGGGTAGCCAAGAGACTGTGAAACCTCGTCTTCGTGCTTACCATTTTCGACGGCTTTTTGAAATAATTCTTCGTACACTTTAAGTATATTTTGGCGCTCCTTCTCAGGAAGTCCGCGCAGGCGATAGTTCAATTCTTTGAAATAATCTATTTTGCTCATCGTTATGCCTCCTTCAATCCTCTTTCGATAGTCTTATCATAAAAGAAAAAAGTCATGATGACGTAGTAACTACAGTCACATGACCTTCATGATTTCATCACATTTATTCGTTATCATTGTACAGCAAGCGTACTTACGCCATCTTCCACCATTGGTTGCTTTGGCGCAGGGTCCTCTGTTTGAAGACCTTTACGGTTGGCTGCGATGACAGTAGGCACAGGTGAATACTGATCCTTGGAGATTAACTCTCTGCTCACGACAGTTCCATTTTCTCGTTTCGTCCGATAGGTTTCTACCTTGTATCCAACTTTTCCTGTGCTGATTGGACGTTCTAAGCCAGGGCTCAAGCTTGGATTGTTCACATATTTAATCGGGGGTTGAATTGTTTCTACGATTTTGGAATCGATGTCGTAGGTGACAGCTGGCGTTTGGTGACCAAAAAGCTTCACAGTCACAGCCGAATCAGTCGTTATCGTACGAATCCAAACATAGCTATTGGTATTATTACGGAATTTAAAATTGATATAACCACTTGCGAATGTCGCATCCTGCCCAAGCGGAACGTAGCTGACGGGGAGAGAGTGATTGCGTCGTTCGACGATTTCAAGACCGCTGCGCAAAACAGCATTATAAAGCGTAGTAGATACTTGGCAAATGCCGCCGCCGATGCCAGGCACAAGACTGCCATTGAGAATAACAGGCGCTTCCTTGTAGCCGAATTTCGTTTCTGTCTGTTGAATGATTTTACTGTAATCAAAAGTATCACCTGGAGCCATTAAGTAATCCTGAATGGAAGTGGCAGTAACTCGTATGTTGTGGACCCGTCCTTCACCGGATGAAGGGAACGAGGTCGTGAATTCAGATATTTTGCCATCGATGCCTTGCTGCTTCAAGGTTGCCATTGTGACGGTCGGACTCAGCTCGTACACAGGTAAAGTGAGACCAAGTGGTGCAGTATGCGTGAGTGTACCAAGACTAGGGGCGATGATTTGCAGCTGCTCCTGCAGATGCGCGGTATCAACTCGGAGTACATTTCGCTCGGGTTCGTAGACGACTTGATCGCGAGATTGAAGGAGTCGCTTGGCGGCAACAGGCTGCTTCGCATATAGTTCTTTCCACGTTCCTTTGACAGTGGCCGTAAGTTGTGCGGGATCTACAGAGACAGCCAATGGAATATTCGCGTTTCGCAGGGTCCAGCGCGCTTTGATTCGCTCGAAAAGAGATCCGCCCAATAATTGCTGTAGGGATTGTGTGAGGAGGCTCTTGTCATATCGGATGCCTAGTTGTCCAAGAGAAAGCTCTTTGGCGGGAATCTCAGGATAGGATGAATGGAGGAGAACCGGGAAAGCGGACAATCGCTTCAGACGCTGCTCGGATTCAGACTGAAAGGTCTCATAAGACATACCGCCTACGCGCCAACCAGCAATCGTGACGTTCGCAGGTAAGGTAGTTTGAGAACCGTATAGGTAGAGTGCAGTGCTGCACGTAATGAATAATCCAAGAGCGACCGAGAAATAGAGGATGGGGTTTCTGAATGATCGTAATGAGCGTGTCATGAAGAGCCACTCCTTTACATACGAATGTGATACGGCCTGTCTCTCTATATGTATCGATCTCGCTGCCAATTTAGTACAGAATCCTGATTCGGCTAAAATATGTACAATACATGGTATACTGACGGTATTCCCCATGAATTTCCGAGAGGATTTAGAAGGATTTTCAGCTTTTGTGTCGAATGGATATAGGCTATCTATATAATTAGGATGTGATATTGTGATCGAAATGCAGGACGTATGGAAAACATACGCCAACGGGACTCATGCATTAAGAGGCATTAATGTAAAAGTGGACCGCAATGAGTTTGTCTATGTGGTTGGACCTTCAGGCGCAGGTAAATCTACTTTCATGAAGTTGATGTATAGAGAAGAAAGACCAACGAAAGGTCAAATTTTCGTGAATGGTTTTAACTTAGAAAAACTCAAACAACGCAAAATTCCCTATGTTCGTCGAAATATCGGCGTCATTTTCCAAGATTATCGCTTACTTCCGAAATTATCGATATTTGAAAATATAGCTTTCGCCATGGAAGTTATTGAGGCACCTAAGAAGCAAATCAAGAAACGCACCATGGAAGTTCTTGAGCTCGTTAAGCTGAAGGACAAAGCAAACTCCCTCCCATCACAGTTATCCGGTGGTGAACAACAGCGTGTCGCCATTGCCCGGGCAATAATAAACAGTCCTTCCGTCATTATCGCCGATGAACCGACAGGAAATTTGGACCCTGAAACATCATGGGGGATTATGAAATTGATGGAGGAAATTAATTTCCGAGGTACGACCATCGTCATGGCTACGCATAACAAAGAAATCGTAAATACGATGCGTAAGCGCGTAATAGCAATTGAGAATGGCCTTATTGCTCGCGATCAACTACGGGGGGAATATGGCTATGAAGATTAGTACTGTTTCTCGACATCTCCGAGAAGGTACGAAAAATGTCGTGCGAAATGGTTGGATGACGTTCGCGTCGATCAGCTCCATTGCGATTTCCTTATTTATTCTTGGTATTTTCGTACTGATCACCTTAAATGTGAACGATGTAGCTACACAAATTGAGCAACAGGTTGAGATCAACGTATACCTGGAGGTTAACACGCCTCAGGATCAAATCACAGCGCTTCAAACGCAAATCCAAGCGATTTCGGAAGTGAAAACGATTAAATTCGTTTCGAAGGAAGAAGGACTTGTCTATTTGCGCGAAAAGTTAGGTGATAGTGGGAAGGCACTCTTAGATGGTTTCGAGGGGGATAACAATCCGCTGAACGACGCGTTCACGATTGAAGTGGATGATCCGCGAAATGTGGCGAGTGTAGCTGACCAGATCTCAGCACTTAACGTTGGTAAGGATCCTAAGCCTATTTACAAGGTGAATTACGGTAAAGGAACCGTTGAGGCACTGTTTAAAGTGACGAAGATTGCCCGTTGGATTGGTATTGGTATCGTTGTATTGCTGTCCTTTACAGCGGTATTCCTGATTGCGAATACGATCAAAATTACGATTTTAGCCAGAAAACGCGAGATTTCGATTATGAAGCTCGTGGGTGCGACGAATTCTTTTATTCGTTGGCCATTTTTCATTGAGGGCGCCTTGCTTGGATTCATTGGTTCGGCAGTTCCAACTGCGATAATTCTCGCAGGTTATTGGAAATTGCTGAATTTGAGCTCATTGAATTTGAATTTATTGATGATTAAATTAACACCATTTGAAAATATTGCACCAACCCTGACTGTACTTCTAATTGGTCTGGGCATCGTGATCGGGGTATGGGGTTCCCTCATTTCCGTCCGCAAATTCCTTCGCGTATAAGGAAACCTTGAATGAAACTGGGGTAGAGCGTTCCTCTGCCTCCTTTTTCATCTTTTCTTTCGGTTTTCTCATTTTCAAAGATTCATAGATTCCTAGACTCAGAACGTAAGAGATTCAAACCATACAGGGGGCATTACACGCTTGAAAATGGGGAGGTTACGTGCTTGAAGAAGAAGATTCTACCTGTCGTGTTGACATTGGGAATGGCGATATCGCTTGCCATCCCGCATGCCGCTAGCTATGCCGCTTCTGCAACGGATAAGATTGACCAACAGTTGTCGCAGCTCAAGAAGCAGAAGGCAGAAGCTCAGCAGAAGGCTAACAACGCCGAAAGTCAAATTACAAAAGTGCAATCAGAGAAGGCTCAGACGACGAAGGATATGAATGCTCTCGTTTCACAAGTTAACGAAGCTAGTAAGAAGTTGACGCAATTGAATGAACAAATCGATCAAGTGTCAGAGGCGCTGGAAACAAGTGCTAAGCAATTGGATGAAGCCGAGGCGCGTGTAGAAAGCCGCGACAATATGCTGAAATCCCGTGTTCGCTTGATGTATATGAACGGCTTCGTTTCCTATATGGACGTGGTGTTGAGTGCAACGAGTTTTTCTGATTTTTTGAATCGGGTCGAAGCTTTGAAATCTATTGTTAATCAAGATAAAGAAATACTAGAGTCCAATATGAAAGATAAAGAAACCGTTATGCATAAAAAGGCAGACACCGAGAAGCAACTTGAGAATGTGAAGGGGCTTTATGCGGAGGCCGATGCGCTGAGAGATGATCTGCAAGCGAAGGAGAAGGCGAAGGAAGTGAAGATTGCTTCCCTATCCAAGCAAGAGAGAGAGCTCGAGGAGATTTCGGAAGAAAGCGATAAAATGATTACGCAGTTGGCGAAGCAAGAGGCTGATTTGCAAGCGAAGAAGCGGGCAGCGCAGAATGCGAAATCACCGTTTACTTATGCGGGTGGCAAGCTTGGCTATCCCTTGACTGTACAAGCACCAATGACCTCTGATTTCATAGCGCGGATTAATCCCGTTACAGGGCGGGCAGAGAATCATAAAGGTATTGATTTAGGCACGGCCAAAGGTACGCCAATCCTTGCTGCGGAGAATGGATCTGTTATTTATGCTTCGTGGATGAACGGTTATGGGAACTGTGTCATCGTGGATCACGGGAATGGTCTGTGGACGTTATATGGTCATATCATGAACGATGGAATTTATGTGAAGGTAGGCGACGTCGTGAAGCGCGGCCAGAAAATTGCTGGCGTGGGCTCCACAGGACAGTCTACGGGCAATCATTTACATTTTGAAGTTAGGAAAAATGAAGTGCCTGTCGATCCTAAACCGTACCTGCGCTAAGAGGTTTTTTCATAAAAGTGGAAGGGCTTGTCATATACTAGTAACAGGCCAGTCCAAAAAAGGGTTTTAGGAAAAAAGGTGGTGAACCGGTTTGCAATTTAAAGGTCGTACGGTCATTGTATTTGTTCTGTTAGCAATGTTTGCAAGCAGTATTGTTACGTTAACCATTGTAGATCCATCCTTCACTTGGGGGCGGGAGGAGAAAACAACAGGAAGTGCAGCCACCTCCATATCGGCTTCGTCCGGTCTCTCGAGCAAGGATTTAAGCAAAATCGCAACAACGTTTCAGCTTATTGAAAGTAAGTATTTGAAACAACCTGATCATGATCAACTGGTTAATGGTGCGATTAATGGGATGTTGGAATCATTGGAGGATCCTTTTTCCGTTTATATGGATCAGAAGGAAGCGAAACAGTTCGATGAGAGCATCACGTCCTCTTTCCAAGGCATCGGGGCAGAGGTATCGCTTGAGGATGGCAAATTCGTCATCGTATCACCGATCAAGGGCTCACCTGCAGAAAAGGCAGGCATTCAATCCAAAGACGTCGTCCTTTCTGTTAACGGAGATAAATTGGACGGGCTTACCTTGAATCAAGCGGTTATGAAAATCCGCGGACCGAAGGGTACGCAAGCTAAGTTGGATTTACTTCGTCAAGGTACAGGAGATCCGGTTCAAGTCATCGTGGTTCGCGACAATATTGATGTTGAAACGGTCTATGGCGAAATGATGCAAGATCAGATTGGTAAAATAGAGATTCGTCAGTTCTCCTCGAACACGGCTGTTCGTTTTGCAGAAGAATTGAAGAACCTTGAGGCTAAAGGGATGAAGGGCCTTGTCATCGATGTTCGTAACGATCCAGGCGGTCTATTGAACGTCGTTGTTGATATCGTGAATCCCTTCGTGAAGAGCGGAGCATCTATCCTCCAAGTGGAGAACAGGGACGGCAAGCGAGAGCCTACACCTTCCACAGGTAAAGGGAAGAATTATCCGGTTACGGTGTTAATCAATAAAGGAAGCGCCAGTGCATCGGAGATTTTAGCAGGTGCGTTCCAGGAAGCGGTAGGCAGTAAAATTGTTGGTGAAACGTCCTACGGTAAAGGAACGGTTCAAGTCACGTTCGAGAAGGAAATGGGCGATGGCAGCAACATTAAGATGACCGTCTACAAATGGCTAACGCCAAATGGTAACTGGATTCACAAAAAAGGCATTACACCAGATATTCCGATTGAACAGCCAGCTTACTTCAAAGCAGCACCGCTGACGAAGAAAGATGTGCTGAAACAAGACAACAACAGCGATGATGTGAAGAATTTGCAGCTGATGCTTGCTGGAATTGGTTTCAATCCGGAGCGGACAGATGGCTATTTCAGCGAAAAGACAGTGCTTGCAGTCAAAGCATTCCAACGGACGAATGGCTTGCCGGTAACGGGTGAAGTTGATGCGGACACAGCGGGCAAAATCGAAAAAGCGATTTTAGAGCAAATTCGCGATCCGAAGAATGACTCGCAATTGAAAGCAGCTGTCTTCCAAATCCAGAAGCAGCTTGGGAAATAAGGACCGTTAGTTAATGGAAATTGTTCGGAGCGGCAGGAAATAAGCATTATCAGTCGAAATAGTGTAGGAAGGTTGCTTAGGCGGCCTTCCTATTTCTTTATCAAGGAGCCTAGATTCGTATGGATGTGTGGTTTCAATTATTGGACAGAATGCTGCTGGCTATGGGGCAGTTGTTTACGAATCCTTTCTATTATATAGGTGTTTTTTTTATTGTTCTGCATTACAGAAAGCAAATTCAATTAGAGCGAAAACTGTTTCACACACGTCTTCACTCGTTATTAAGCGAAACATGGCGCGTGGTGCTTTGGGGTTGGTTAGGCGGACTAGGAGCCTCGGTACTGCTTCTTTTCGTAGGTGTGAACCTGCAATTGGATGTTGTCATCGTGCTTTGGATTATCACTGTTGTGCTACTGATATTCCGGATTCGCTTCTTGTGTTTAGCTTATGCAGTAGGGATACTAGGGATTGCTCAAGTCATCTTCTCTTGGTTCCCTAATACTGAGCAGTTACGCGAGACGTATACGCTTCTCAATACGATAGCCAGTGCGGATATCCCGTCCTTGCTGGTCATAGTAGGTGTGCTGCATCTCTTGGAAGGCGTGCTGGTTGGTTTCCAGGGTGCGCGTATGGCGACTCCGTTGTTCCTTGAAGGGAAGCGCGGGCAAATGATTGGCGGGCAGCAGCTGCAAGGCTTCTGGCCAGTTCCTCTTTTTCTCCTCGTGCCAATGGCGGGCGGGAGCGAGCTGAGCTTCCCTTGGCAAACGTTGTTTGCCTCTAATCTGAGCGCAGGTTGGACGATGCTCGCATTCCCTGCGATGATCGGCTTCACGGAGTTGACCATCTCCAAGCTGCCGCAGCGACAAGCGCGCTCTAGTGCTAACCTGCTGTACCTGTATGGGCTCATCCTGCTTGGGGCAGCAGTTGCTACGCACTATTGGACGCCGTTGGTGCTGTTAGGCGCGATCCTTAGTATTGCTCTTCATGAAGGGTTATTGCTCTATAATCAGTGGTTAGAAACGAAGCAGACGCCTTTCTACATCCACTCCGAGCGAGGGCTTATGGTGCTATCGGTTGTACCGAACAGTCCTGCTCAGGAATTAGGGATCAGTGTCGGTGAGATCATTCACAAGGTCAATGGATACAAAATCAAGACGAAGACAGATTTGCATGCAGCCATGGGCCTCAATTCTGCCTTCTGCCGATTGGAAGTCTTGAACGATCAAGGGGAAGTTCGCTTTCTGAAGCGCGGTATTTTCGCAGGTGATCATCACCAGCTGGGTATTCTTCTGGCGCCGGATCAGGATGTGCTGTACTTCTTGGAGCAGCGTCCAATGCATCTGTTCAGCTATCTGCGGTATAAATTAACGGGACTATTGCCGAATAAATCGACGAAGTCCATGTAAGAAGAGTTGTCCTCCGAGTAGAGTCATCTACCGTGAGGGCGGCTCTTTTTTTGTGAAAAATGGGGCCTAGCTGCAAGAGTGTATATAATAAAGCCCTATCTCCACTTTGCAGTGAAAATAGGGCTTGTATGTCTCCACGTAACGAGGTCTTAATGTGTTGGCGTAGTTGGAGCGATATCGTTTCGTAACACGATGATTTCTACGCGGCGATTTTTGCTGCGATTCGCATCCGAAGAGTTAGCTACTTGCGGCATTGTATCCGCATAGGCAGTGGCAATAAATTTGTTGTCGTCTAGATTCGCCGTGTCGCTGAAATAGCGAAGCACAGAGAGGGAGCGGGCAAACGATAGCCCCCAATTATCTCGGTAAGGAGAACCTGGAGCAAGAGGTAAATCATCCGTATGACCTTCAATGCTGACCTTGCTCTTCAAGGTCGGGAACAACGAAGCCAACTTTTGCAGAATTGGGAATGATGGCGCTTTTAGATCGGCTTTTCCCAAATCAAATAGGAATAAGTCATTGAGTGTAATGGCCACACCGCGTTCCGTGTCGCTCGCGGATACTTGCGCTTCTAAATTTTGATCCTTAATGTACGCCTGAATTTGCTTCAGAAGATCTTGCAGTTCTTTCTCACGCTTTTCTTTCTCACTGTCCTCAGTCTTCGTCTTGTCATGCTCTTCTTTCTCGTCATTCTGATTCCGATTTGTTAAATCCTTATCTTTACTATCCGCATCACCTTGTTTAGGAGTCATTTGACCGTTGATGCCATGGTTTTTATCTAAGACGGAATCAGCTTTTTGAAATTGGAGGTTTAAGGCTTGCGCCAAAACGGCATACTTTTGAACATCCACTTTACTCATCGCATACATAATAATGAAAAATACGAGCAGAAGCGTAATTAAGTCAGCATAAGTAATGAGCCATCTTTCATGATTAACATGCTCTTCGTGCCTCTTACCGCGCCTCGCCATTCAGGTCATCCTCCTCTACGGCTTTTTTCGATTTATCATGGAGGAAGGAGTTCAGTTTTTTCTTAATCAATTGCGGGTTTTCACCAGCTTGCAGGGCAAGAATACCCTCGAGCATCAATTCCATCTCATTGACCATTTCTTTGCCGCGGACTTTAATTTTGTTAGCAATTGGCAAGTAAACTAAGTTGGCGCTCATAACACCATAGAGAGTAGCTGTAAATGCAACGGCAATGGCAGGGCCAAGGGATGAAGGTTCTTCTAGATTACCGAGAACGTGGATGAGTCCCATAACCGTACCGATAATCCCCATTGTAGGCGCATAGCCGCCGCCAGCTTCGAATACTTTCGACATATTATTAACTTGATGTTCTATGGCGTCCATTTCGAGCTCAAGAATTTGCCTAGTCAGTTCGGGGTCTGTTCCGTCTACGACCATGAGCAATCCGTCTTTGAGGAACGGGTTCTCGTGCTCCTGAGCACGTTGCTCTAGGGCTAGTACACCTTCTCTGCGTGCGACCGAGGCCATATCAACAATTTCATTAATGGTTGCTGCTGGATCTCTTTTGACTTGCATAAAGGCAATGCCGAGTGCTTTGGGGATTTTGGCTAAAATAGAGCCAGGGAAGCTGACGGCAACTGCACCAAAGGTTCCGCCGAAAACGATTAGCATCGCGCTGGGGATGATTAATGAGTTAATATGACCGCCATCCCACATATACCCGCCGATTAACCCTACAAGACCTAATAATAAACCTAAAACTGTTGTCAAATCCATGACTGTACCACTCCTAATTAGCATAAAAAGAATAGGTTCCAAAACACGCGAAAGCCGCCTTGTGAAAGGCTAAAACAGATAAAGCAGTTTGCATCCATGATGTAAAAATAGTATAATGAGAAAACGAGAACAAACATTCTTATGTTGGATAGTTATTGCAATCCTTCATATATGTACGAGAAAGTTCCATAGACTTCTATATCGGAATGTCGAATGGGAAAGTTTATAGGATAAAAGTTCGATTTATTTCGACAATGAGGGTGATAATGGATGAGCGAACTCGTCATGAGCTCTAAGAAATTTGAGCTTGTATCAGATTTTCTTCCGCAAGGAGACCAACCTCAAGCTATTGAGGAGATCGTCCAGAGCATACAAGCAGGCAACAAGCATCAGACGCTGCTCGGTGCAACGGGAACAGGGAAAACATTCACAGCTGCACAAGTAATAGCGAAACTTAACCGACCAACGTTGATTATTGCTCACAATAAAACCTTAGCCGCACAGTTGTGCAGCGAGTTTAAAGAGTTTTTTCCTCATAATGCCGTATCCTACTTCGTCAGTTACTATGACTACTACCAGCCCGAAGCCTACATTGCCTCCTCCGACACTTACATCGAGAAAGATTCCAGCATCAATGAAGAGATCGATAAGCTTCGTCACTCAGCGACAAGCTCCTTATTCGAACGTCGCGACGTTATCGTCGTTGCCAGCGTGTCGTGTATTTATGGCTTAGGGTCACCCATCGAATATGGCAATTTATTGCTCTCTTTACGTGTTGGGATGGAGAAGTCGCGTACTGAAATTTTGCACCGGCTTGTAGACATTCAATATCAACGCAATGATCTGAACTTTGTTCGCGGTACGTTCCGTGTGCGTGGAGATGTTGTTGAGATTTTCCCGGCCTCACACAGTGAACATGCGGTACGAGTAGAGTTATTTGGCGATGAGATTGAGCGGATTACGGAGATTAATGTTCTTACTGGTGAAATTATCGGCCAGCGCGATCATATTGCCATTTTCCCAGCGTCTCACTTCGTGACGCACGAGGACACGATGAAACGTGCGCTTGTGAACATTGCCCGCGAGTTGGAAGAGCGTCTTGCTGAGCTGAGAGACCAAGGGAAGCTGTTGGAAGCACAGCGTTTGGAGCAGCGTACGCGCTACGATATGGAAATGATGGAAGAAATGGGTTTCTGCTCAGGGATTGAGAATTACTCAGGACCGCTGACATTCCGTGAACGAGGGGCAACACCGTATACGTTGATGGATTATTTCCCAGACGACATGCTGTTCATGGTGGATGAATCCCATGTGACATTGCCGCAAATTCGCGCAATGTTTAATGGGGATAAAGCACGGAAAGATGTATTAGTTGATCACGGCTTCAGGCTGCCTTCCGCTTTGGATAATCGTCCGCTGCGCTTCGAGGAATTCGAAGAGAAAGTTAGTCAGATTTTATATATTTCAGCAACGCCAGGACCTTATGAGTTAGAACATTGCCCTACCATGATTCAACAAATTATTCGGCCAACAGGGTTGTTGGATCCGATTATTGAGGTTCGACCAACCAAAGGTCAAATCGATGATCTCATCGCGGAAATTCAAGACCGGGTTCGCAAAGACGAGCGCGTACTTGTAACCACCTTAACGAAGAAGATGTCGGAGGATTTGACGGATTACTTTAAGGAAATCGGCATTAAAGTGCGTTATTTGCACTCGGATATTAAGACTTTTGAGCGGATGCAGATTCTTCGTGACTTGCGCTTGGGGACTTTCCATGTATTGATCGGGATTAACCTTCTGAGAGAGGGTCTTGATTTACCAGAGGTTTCATTAGTCGCTATTCTAGATGCAGATAAGGAAGGTTTCCTGCGTTCTGAGCGTTCGTTGATTCAAACAATTGGTCGAGCGGCGCGGAACTCGGATGGCCGAGTGATCATGTACGGGGATAAGATCACCGATTCCATGGAGAAGGCGATCTCGGAGACCAATCGTCGTCGAGCCCTGCAAGAAGCTAACAATGAGCGATTGGGTATTACGCCGCAGACGATTGCGAAGAAAATCCGCGATGTCATTGAAGCGACGAAAGTCGCTGAACAGAAGTCAGACTATCTGGCCGATGTGAAGGGTGCTAAGATGTCGAAGAAAGATCGCGCATCCCTTATTGAGCGCTTAGAAGTTGAGATGAAAGAAGCGGCGAA
This sequence comes from Paenibacillus sp. J22P165, assembly GCF_059692015.1. NCBI lineage: Bacteria > Bacillati > Bacillota > Bacilli > Caryophanales > Paenibacillaceae > Paenibacillus > Paenibacillus sp. J22P165. The sequence continues at coordinate 93,689 of NZ_JCAUAP010000016.1, forward strand.
GAACCTGCAGTTCGAACGTGCGGCACAGCTGCGTGACGCGATTATGGAAATGAAAGCTGATGCCTAGTAGAGGCATCAGCTTCACATAGGAGAGGAAGGGTTTCTGTGTCTAGAGATCAGATCGTTATTAAAGGAGCGAGAGCTCACAATCTTAAAAATATTGATGTCACCATTCCACGGGATAAGTTCGTTGTACTTACGGGCTTAAGTGGATCGGGGAAATCATCGCTGGCCTTTGATACGATTTATGCAGAAGGGCAACGTAGATACGTTGAATCCTTATCTGCCTATGCGCGTCAATTCCTTGGGAATATGGATAAACCAGATGTCGATTCCATCGAAGGATTATCGCCTGCTATATCTATCGACCAGAAAACCACTAGTCGTAACCCACGTTCCACGGTAGGAACCGTAACGGAGATTTACGATTATTTAAGATTGTTGTTTGCTCGCATTGGGCGGCCTCACTGTCCTACCCATGGTATCGAGATTACTTCGCAAACCGTGGAACAAATGGTAGACCGAATTATGGAGTACCCGGAGCGTACGAAGATTCAAATTCTAGCACCACTTATTTCTGGGCGCAAAGGTGAGCACGCGAAGCTATTTGTGGATGTTCAGAAGCAAGGGTTTGTGAGGGTTCGTGTAAACGGGGAAACGGTAGAACTTTCCGAGAAAATTGAGCTCGACAAAAATAAAAAGCACACCATTGATGTGGTCGTTGACCGTATTGTGGTCAAAGATGATGTACAGACACGTTTGGCAGATTCTTTAGAAACTGCGCTGAAGTTGGCGAACGGTCGTGTTATCGTCGATGTCATGGAGAAAGAAGAGCTCTTGTTCAGTCAGAACTTGGCATGTCCGGAGTGTGGATTCAGCGTCGAAGAGCTTGCACCGAGAATGTTTTCATTTAACAGTCCATTCGGTGCTTGCCCGGATTGTGATGGATTAGGCAGTCAGATGATCGTGGATCCAGACTTGCTCGTGCCTGATAACAAGCTGACGATTGAAGAGGGTGCATTTGAAGCCTGGGCAGGAAGTACCTCCAATTACTATCCGCAGTTTCTTGCGGCAGTTTGTGAGCACTATAAGATCCCGCGCAATGTACCGGTATCTGAAATTAGCAGCGACCAAATGAAGGTGATTCTGTATGGAACGGGTGGCGAGAAAATCCGTTTTCGTTACGAGAATGATATGGGCGCATCCAAGGAAGCGTTAGTGCCATTCGAAGGTATTATTCGTAACTTGGAACGCAGATTCAAGGATACTTTCTCTGAGGGTATTCGCGAGCATATCCAGACCTACATGAGCACCAAGCCTTGTCCGAAGTGTAAAGGGCACCGTTTGAGGCCTGAAACACTTGCTGTAACGATTAACGGTAAAAACATCTCGCACGCAACTTCTCTTTCTATCGGGGAAGCGGAAGAGTGGTTTAAAGGTCTGCAACTGAATGAGCGTGAGTTGACGATTTCGAATTTGATCCTGAAAGAGATTAGAGCGCGTCTAGGCTTTCTGGTGAATGTCGGACTTGATTATTTGACGATGCACCGTGCGGCTGGCACTTTGTCTGGTGGAGAGGCGCAGCGGATTCGTTTGGCGACACAGATTGGTTCAAGTCTGATGGGTGTCTTGTACATCCTTGATGAGCCGAGTATTGGGCTGCACCAACGGGATAACACACGATTGATTCAGACGCTGGAGCATATGCGTGATCTAGGGAATACACTCATCGTCGTTGAGCATGATGAAGACACGATGATGGCAGCCGATTATATCATTGATATCGGTCCTGGTGCCGGTATCCACGGTGGACAGGTTATTGCTCAAGGGACGCCAGAAGAGCTGATGAAGGATGACAATTCCTTAACAGGTCAGTATTTGAGCGGCAAGCGGTTCATTCCGATTCCTGCGGTTCGACGCAAACCGAATGGCAAGTGGATTGAAGTGAAAGGTGCCAAAGAGAATAATTTGCGCAACGTATCTGCCAAAGTACCTTTAGGGGTATTCACTTGTGTAACTGGCGTATCCGGTTCAGGCAAGAGTACGTTGATTAATGAAATTTTGTTCAAAACGTTATCCCGTGATTTGAACGGTGCAAAAGTTCGTCCTGGGGAACATAAAGAAATTATCGGATTAGAGCATATCGATAAAGTCATCGACATTGATCAGTCCCCAATTGGCCGGACACCGCGCTCCAACCCTGCGACGTACACTGGCGTATTCGATGATATTCGTGATGTGTACGCGAATACGACAGAAGCTAAGGTACGGGGCTATAAGAAAGGCCGCTTCAGCTTTAACGTGAAGGGCGGTCGTTGTGAGGCTTGTCGCGGCGATGGCATCATCAAGATTGAGATGCACTTCCTGCCTGACGTTTACGTACCGTGTGAGATTTGCAAAGGCAAACGTTATAATCGTGAGACGATGGAAGTGAAGTACAAAGGCAAGAGCATTTCGGAAGTGTTGGAGATGACGATTGAGGACGGCTGCGAGTTCTTCAAGAACTTGCCGCGCATTCATCGTAAGCTGAATACACTTCTGGATGTTGGCCTAGGCTACATGACCCTTGGCCAACCAGCAACCACGCTGTCAGGCGGCGAAGCCCAGCGTGTGAAGCTCGCGGCGGAATTGTACCGCCGCAGTACAGGCAAGACGATCTATATTCTGGATGAGCCCACGACGGGGCTCCACATCCATGATATCGATCGTCTCCTGAAAGTTCTTCACCGCCTCGTGGAGAGCGGTGAAACGGTTCTCGTCATCGAGCATAACCTCGATGTCATTAAGACGGCGGACCACCTTATCGATCTAGGACCCGAAGGTGGTAACCGCGGGGGCTTGATCGTGGCGGCGGGAACGCCAGAGGATGTCGTGAAGGTGGCCGGGTCGTATACCGGCCAATACTTGAAGCCGATCCTGGAGCGGGATCGCGTGCGTTCAGAAGACTATGCGAAGCGATTGGATGTACTCGAAGGCTCCGTTAGCTGATAACGAATATAAAGCTTGGAATGTGGTGTTTGTTAACCAATTCCAAGCTTTTTAATTTATACAAGTGTAAATTTGCCTAAAGTTTGCTAAGACTTAATTGAATGATACAGGCTTCGACAATTTAACCCTCTATCCATGATTAAGGATGTAGGCCTATAATAATAGTAAGAAACAGTGAACATCTCCCGCTACCTAACTATAAACTTGATGATTGAGAGATATAGCAGTTCTAATATAATTCACGTTGTGGGGGCTAGTAATGATGAAACCGACGTTAGAGCTTCAGGAAATTGTATCTGCTTTAGGAATTGATCCTTTCCGTTTTCTAGCATGGCAGGAAAAAGAGCTAGCCGACACCAAAATTACTGGAATTCCGGCAGATGACGATCACCGTGATGCATTAGCCGTATAAGAATAGATCCAAGAATAAGTTAACAAGCCCGTACGGAATTATCCGTACGGGCTTTGTTGTTCGGAGTAATAAATAGTCGCACAGATGGACAATTTATACGTACAAGAGATATAAAAGAAATCTGCCTAAAGATCTTCGTCAAATTGGCCAAATCCCAAACAAAAGGTGACAAACTTGTTACACATCGATGCAACTACTTGCATCTCGTGTCCAATCGAGCTAACATAGTATTAAAATAGCAGGACGTGTGCCTTGCACCGAGTTACTATAAGGAGGTTTCACCATGTTATTCGCAGAAGCAGCTGAAGCATCAACGAGCACGTATACAAGCTTTGATATCTATGTTTTGATCTTCACGGTGGTTATTGCAATTGCCGTTATTCGACAATTGATTAGCCCTAAAAGAAATTTGTTTGCCCTCGGATTTGCAACTGTAGCTCTACTCGTATTCGGATTCATGGATGTTATCATGATCAAAGGCTGGTAGTACATACAAGCAACCAAACAAAAGCCCACAGGACGTTAGATCGTTAGATCTGCAGCCTGTGGGCTTTTTTTGTGTTATTTTACACCCACCACATTTCACCAAGAGGTTCCTTGATGAGTACTTGTTGTAGGTTCGATACGGCTTTGGAGAAGCCTTCGTCAACGGACATCAAGCCGTCTTCATGCTCGATACTAACGACATAGTCATAACCAACTAGACGCAATGCGGAGATGATGTCTGCCCATACTTTCATATCATGACCGAAACCAACGGAGCGGAACTGCCAAGCACGATCCAGCATGTTCGTATAGGACTGCATGTCCGTCACACCATGACGGTTCGTGTTGTTATAGTCATGCGATGTATCCTTCGCATGGAAGTGATGGATTGCGTTAGCACGTCCAAGGATTTGCACCGCTTGAACAGGGTCAATCCCTTGCCACCACATGTGACTTGGATCTAGGTTAGCGCCGATTGCTTCACCTGCAGCTTCGCGAAGGCGAAGAAGCGTAGCTGGCGTATGTACAGAGAAACCACCGTGTAGCTCAAGACCGATTTTGATATTGCGATCTGCAGCGAATTTACCTGTTTCTTTCCAGTAAGGAATGACTTTGTTCGTCCACTGCCAGTCCAAGATTTCTTGGAAATCGTTCGGCCAAGGCGCTACTGGCCAGTTCGGATATTTGGCATCCTCATGGTCACCAGGGCAGCCTGAGAACGTGTTAACCACAGGAACTTCTAGGCGTTCAGCCAGTTCAATCGTTTGTATAATAGCATCGTGAAACTCTTTTGCGATGTGTTTTTGCGGGTGAAGAGGGTTACCGTGTGCACTCAGTGCGCTAATCGTCAAACCGCGGGACTCTACCGCATGTTTAAATGCTTTAAGTTTTCCTGCATCAGCAAGTAATTCTGCTGGGTTGCAATGCGCAGTGCCTGGGTAGCCACCGGTACCAATCTCAACAGCGTCCAAGCCTTTCGCAGCAATATAATCTAACGCTTCCTCGAAAGGTTTTCCACCGAAAAGAACCATAAAAACGCCTAACTTCATTCGATTACACCTCCATAATTGATAAAACAATCAGTTCAAATTATACCACTATCAACCAGCAAAATGAAGCAAGCCTTTGTAGATGCGAAGCACGGTATCGTAGTTGGAACTGTAAATAATGACCGAGAACGTAACCAGTGTCTGCGTAACAAAGCAGCGGAAGTAGAAGTATGCTTTAGATACCTTTTTCTTATTCACGGTCGTAAGTTTGAAGATATTCTCAATGGCTATAATAATGCCGTGGTACAGCCCGTAAAGGAAGTACAACCATGTGAAGCCATGCCATAGACCCATCAGTACCATGATTAGGATGGATAAGCTGGCTGTGAGCCCCGTAGAGGGCGTTTTACGTGAGAAGAACATAAAGATGTGATCCCGGAAAAAATCGCCCAGTGTGGCATGCCAATTGCGCCAGAACTGCGTCATGGAAGGCGAGAAGAGAGGCTTCTTGAAGTTCTCAGGCATTGTATACCCCATTAAGCGGCCAAACCCAATCGCCATATCGGAGTAGCCCGAGAAGTCGAAGTAGATGAGTGCATAAAACCAGATCAGCAAGAACAAGGATTCCCAAGTGTGAAGCTCCTGCTTCAAAACATGATCGAATATGCCAGTCATCCAGGTGACGACAACAATTTTCTTAAATAAGCCTAAGATAATTCGTTTAACGCTGTCCTCAAAGAGCTTGGCGTCTACCGTGTAGGGCTTTTTGCTGTCGGCCATGAAATCTCGGAATTTCAGAATCGGTCCAGAGGTAAAGGTAGGAATGAACAACAGATAGTTGGCATAATCAATGGCCGGCACTTCGCCATCTTTGCCAAAGAAATAAGCGAAATAGTACGAATCAATCACTTTGAGAACGTTGTAAATGAGTCCTAAATAAATGATGGCGTCGAACAAGGGTGAACTGAAAACACCCATAACGAAAAAACGAACACCGAGAAAGACACCTATGATATTGGCGGCGATTCCGAAAATAAAGGTCGCTTTCCGCCAAATCGTCGTTCGACACAGATACACAAACCCGAAATAATTAATAATCGTAAAAGCCGCATAGAAAACCATGAGCTTCTTACTAAATAACAGTAGAAAGCACAAGCTGAATATGATCATCAAAATGCGCTTATTATCCGCCCACTTGCGGGTGAGCATCAGAACGGCAATCATGCCACTCATCGCGACCATCGCGTTCATGTGCATATAAAACATAGCTAAAGAACTCCTCGCTTGCTAGATCTTAGAACTTCTCGTAGATGAACAATCCCTTGCCGGTAAAATAAATGAAAACCAAGTAAAGCATCACGAGGTAGATGAGGATTTCGACGGTTTTCCTAAGGAATTTAACCATGTGTCAACCTCCTTCGTAAATAGCGGCGCACCATCTTCACGGTTCAAGTGAACGAGGTCATGGAAATAACGCGGATCGTACGTGTGCATCAAATCAAGCGTTGGTATATTCGCAGCCTTTAGCTGGGCGTTAACCGCATCCTTCAGTGAAGCGACATAGGGAGGATCGGCGTAGCCTTTGTTCCACGGCATCCAAATCACACGCAGCGCGAGCTCATGCTCGTCCGCATACTGGATTACCCACTGCAGGGCATCCAGATTGTCTTGAAAATCCTTCAAGGTCATGGCGCCGAACCGTTTGTCGTAGTCGTCCCATTTAAGCTTTAACGTTGCGTCGTCCTTGCGGCCTGGGTACAATTCCTTATCAATCCAGCGCGGCTCGTAAGTCAGACTACCTTTGCTTAAATTGCGAGCAAACTCCACACCCGAATCACGGAAGTAATCGCGGTATGTATACACATAAGGCTGGTACCAAGGTTTGAACCACTGATAGGTCGGATCTGTTTCGAGAGGGTCGAGCATCGTATGCACGTCGATCCCAATGACAAGCTCGTCCTTGACCTGGTAGAGGTCGTTCTTTAGAATGCCCTTCAAGTCAGTTAGCTTCCCGTAGGAAAGCCCCATCTCAACCAAATGGGCGTCAGACTTCTCTTCGATATAAGCACCCGTAACGGCCGAATTACCGAAGAAAACCGGACCCGAATGGGACCAGCTATGGTGGTAAAGCGTTTTGGTGAAGTCGTTTTTGTAAAAACGGCGTGAAGACGCCATCGGGTTCCACCAAGAAATGAGTAGGTCGGAGACGACGATGGCGAGCAAAAGGCCGAGTGCAAAGCTATTTTTTTTGAGAAAAGCAGCGGTTGCTTTCAATAGAATCACTCATTATCTTCGTAGTGGTTAAAATGAAAACCCAAGGACTCGTTCATAGAAGACGAGCACCCTGGGGTAATTGAACTTACAAAGCCTTCTCTTGCCAAGCGTGGTACTGCTCACGGAACGTGGCAGGCCATTGCGCCTCATCGAGGCCATATTGCGCCAAGAACGCGAACGCCCAGCGCTCGATACCGAAGCCTACGCAGCCTGTGACAGCGTTACGTTTGCCCATTTTGATATTAAAAGCGTTACCGAATGTATTACTATGGAAATTGACAGAGGAACATGCAATGGACTTCTTCACATGCGGAATGTTCAGACGAAGTTCATACTTCATCTCTTGGTTACGTTGGAAAGACGCTTTTACTTGGAAATCGTTCGTGAAGAACGGATCGTTCGCGATTTCCAATAAGCTGTCTACTTGCCATTCAACAGCCAGCTCTTTTAAATACTCGATTGATTTTAAGCGATTCTCTTTCACGAACTCAGGCTTACCGACGAAAATAATTTCACGCATCGAGAAGTCGAGCAGGCGACCGAAGTCGGAATGGTTTTTGGACTCGAAACGATGACATTTCGCAATCGCCGTCACAACAATGCCGTCGCCTTCCAAAGTTTCGTTCTCAAGTCCTTCATAGCAGTGGTAACACGTAGAAGGGTTCATCATGAAGTTAGGCTTCACCATGTTGTTATCCAGCGCCAAAGGCTTCTCTTGATCCCAACCACCAGCTTCACGGATCGTTTGGGAGAACGCCTCGATGACATCGAGATCCTCACGCAGATGCGTCACGAAATGAATGTGCTCAGGGAATGAAGTGAAATGATTGGTTTTGTTCAACGTATGACTATTGATAACCGCAGGATATTGTTCTTCTTGAACACCTTCGAAACGTCTCGCAATTTTACTGACGAACGAGTAGTCAAGGAAACGCATTAAGCTAGAGAAAGGTTCACGGAAGATGAAAAGGCCGGGCTCTAGCACTTTAATCGCTTTACGCTCAGCAAGTTCAGCGATAATATCGCCTTCATAAGGCGTGTCGACTTTATTTTCGAATAAAATATTTTCTTTAAATCCGAAATCACCGTGGGAGAAACGTTCAATCAGCCGCTCAACGCGTGCAGTAATCCCTTCATCGCCGTTAGGGGAGTTATGGGTTATGATGATTTCTCCATCGATTAAAAGGATTTCTTGAATATGCTCATCGGCGAAAGCTGATGCGTATTTGACTTGACCATGCTGGCTTTCAGCTAGGCCTGTAAGTGGAATTTTAACTGTACTCATGAATCCCTTACCTCGCAGTCTTCTTGGAAATAAATTCGGCAATTTCACTCACCGTGTTCATCGGGTAGAGCATCAAATCCTGATTCGTTACTTGCAGATTGTATGTCTTCTCGATATGAGCGATAAGTGCAGTCGCCCCAACGGAATCAATAAACCCATAATCGAACAAATGAACATCAACATCGAAATCATCATCGTCCTCGGCAATTTCGTAACGCTCGCGAATATGCTGCTCTAGCTCTTCTAATAAAGTAGACATGGGGAAAGCCTCCTGATTCAAATATGAAGTAAGTAAAGTAAATACTAATAGAGTTACTGCGCAGGCGCGACAGGACCGGTAAAAGTAAGTGTCGTCACATCCCCGTATCGGGTCAGTGTGTACGTGTGGGTTGGTGCATCATAAGTAAGTTTAACATCATCAGAAGGATTGAACTTAAGTTCACTTGTACTAAAGAATTTCACTTGCTGTAAACCTGCAGATTCAAGCTTCAACTCATAGGTGCTGCCTTCACCCGAAAGGGTGAAAGGGACATTTGAACGGACAACATGGAACTGTTGCGTTGTCGGGCCCACGCGAATTTCAGTCTTCTTCGCTAATCCAAGATAAAACTTGTTCTCAATTGTAGTGTAGACATCAGAATCACTTTGTAAGGAATATAGCGCGAGCTTGTCCCCTTTTTCAATGATGACGCCTAACGTATTCGCATACTCTTCAGCTAATTGAGAAACACCTGACGTTTCAGGTGTGAATGTGGCATGGAAGTGGGGATTGCCTGCGCTGAGAAGGTCCTTTAATCGATCCCACAGGTAGGAGCCCCAGGTTTGGTTGATCTTCACATCGCTTTGCATAGCGGTTAAGAAGGATTTGGCCATCTGTGTTTCCGACATAAAGTTATAATCATGCTTTGTACGAAGCTTGTCAAAGTACTCAGCGAATTCGGTTAAATTGGCAACCTTGATAGGATCAGGGAAATGGTATTCAATATGCTCAAAATAATCAATGGGCATATCCAGTTTGACCATCGACTCGAATACATCGATATTGGCATTGTCACCCGCTGGTCGTAAGACCGGTGTTGGTGCATGGATGAGCATGGTTGCATCGGTCTTTCCTTGCGTATCTTGCAAAAGGAAAGGAAGCGACCAGATCGATTCTGGACGAGCGAGCACAGGTGATTCGGAAGGTAAGAAGCCGAAGTTGTACCACATGCCTTGCTCTTTTTCGGTAAGAAGCGTCTGATCATGATCTTGATTATTAATCCGCCAGGTGTGCTGATTTGTGCCTGGATGTAACCATGGAATGCCAAGCTTTTTGAAAGCTTGTTGATGCAGGTTGAACTCTATTTTTTCGTCATCAGCACTTTTAAAATTATGCACAAAAGTATGCGGATTTAGTTGTAAATGATTCTTCTGAGCATAGTCAATGAACTCGTTTAGCTCCGCTTTATACGGAAAGTGCGGGTTATCGATCGATACCGGAGAGCCGAATTCGATACCACCCACGATGAGGTCGTCGTTGCCATCGTGATTGAGATCCAACCATAAAGGAACGGAATAATGCCCAGCCACCAACGCGTGGTTACCGACTTGGTTCAAGGTTGTTCCCTCGAGGGGACCTACATCTGTCCAAGAACCAGCATCTTCATGGATGAACACTTGAAGGTCCCCGTCACTGCTGCCAACCACGAGATCAGGTCGGCCGTCGCCGTTGAGGTCACGCACCGCAGGTGCGGCGTGTGTAGCGCGGTTGGGCAGCGGGAATAGCGAGCTGCCTTGGTCAAGATCAAGGGCCGCTGCGCTGCGGCCCCAGTACAGCCACACTCGTCCATCGGCTGCGCCTAGGACGAGGTCGAGCTTGCCGTCGCCGTTCACGTCGGCGACGGCTGGCGCTGCAGGCCCTCCGGGCAGCTGCAGCGCTTTCCCGCCCGCGAGCACAGCCGCGGGCTTGCCGAACCTGCCGCCCGCGAGCTGCGGCAGCTGCCACACCCTGCCGGACTCGTCTGCGACGACGAGGTCCGTGCGGCCATCCCGGTTCACGTCGGCGGCGTGAACGGCACTGTAAGGGCTGAGCTGGAGCGGTGCGCCGCTCTCCAGCAATAACCGGGCAGGCGCGCTGAACGTGTCGGGCAGCGCCATGCCCTTCGGAGGCGGCTCGCTGACGTAAGCCGCCTCATCCTTGCCAAGATTCGTGTAGACATACACGAATCCATCCGCGCTGCCGACGACGAGGTCGGTGCGGCCGTCGCCGTTTAGATCCGCGGCGGCCGGGTACGCGCGGTAAGGCAGTTCAATCGCGCTTTGCAGATCGCGATATGGCCCGAACGTGGCTTGCCGCAATGGAATGCCGGCAGCCATCACATGCAGTCCGCTCGCGTAGCCGGAGCCGGGCAACTCACCCACGAACGACGGCTTCGCGTTCGTTCCTGTGTTGAGCTGCACCGTCACGCTCTCGCGCCATTCACCCCAGTAGAAGGCGTTGCGCACGAGTGTAAACGAGGGAACCTCGTTATACTCTTTCAGCTTCTCCGCCCAAGCAATGCCGTCTTTCTGCTCGAAAGCTGGCATCGCCTCAAAATGGTTCTGAAACGCCATCGCAGGCCGTCCATAAGGACCAAGGCTCTTCTTCACGCTGTACCCGAGCGTTTCCTTCGAGACATAGGCGAGCAGCTCACTGCGGTACTGCATATTCGCCGCCGCGAAAGCGAAGTTAAAATACGGCTCAATCGGGAGCGCTCTTTTATTAAAGTAAGTCGTTCCTGGTGTTGCTTTGCTGGTCATAAAGTATTTCTCAGCGAACTGGGCAAAGCCTAACTTCGGATCCGCTCCGCTCGCCATATCAAAGCCCGTAGGGAAGTAGCGATTTGGCAATAAGTTACTGCTAATAAGTACGGCACCTTTGCCTACACGATTGTGCAAGACAAGGGAGACAGGCTGCTTCGACTCGAATGCTTTATACATGTTGACAACGGACTGCCCTGTAGATGGACTGAAGCCATATCCAAGATGAAATCCAGGCATATCGGCCATGCCATTATGCTTGAGATAGCTTTGTGTAAACAATTGAAACGATTGCTGAATGCCCTGTAAATTAACAGACACCTGTGGATAGCCAAGCGTCAGCGAATCTACGGTCTGAGGGCTTAAAACTAAGTTGCCGATTGGCGCTTTTTTCAAATCAACAAGTTGTTCAGCACCAAGAAAATCTAGCGGAAAGCGGTCGCTGAACTCATTTTCCAACAAAAGATGTCCGCCCTTTTTCACATAGCTCATAAGCTTATCCCTCTGCTTGGACCAGGTGGAATCTTGCGCTAGCGCAGGATCCAGATACAAAGCGTCATAGGAGCGCAGTTGGCGAGCCGAGAGAGAAATGATGCTTTTTCTATCAATGTGAACACCAGCTTGCAAGGTTTGTTGGAAATTACTATAAGCTGCGGTATCGTAAGAATCCCCGCCTGTTGCGTAAAGAACCTTAGTTTCCACATGTTTTGGTAAAAATAATAGCAAGAGCACGATGAGCAATAAGCCGAGGCTTAGCCCTATCAGGTATTGGAGCACACGAATTTTCGACAAATTCAAAAGGATCCCTCGATTGCTAGAAAGGTCACTATCCTTGCCATTATAGCATTCATGGGTACGTTTGTTAACTTCTAAAGGCATTGCTGTATGGCAGCATTGTCGGATATTGGCTTTGTGTGCAGTTATCTCCTGCCCTAGATTCCTACCTATCGTTTCTGTTACACTAAAGAGAAGACTTTGAGGATTACCCGAGGATTGATATTGAAAGGATTTGCTGCCATGCGTACGATACGCAGAGAAGATGTAGAATTATTGGCCCCTGCTGGGGATTGGGATTGTTTGCGAGCGGCTGTTGCCAATGGGGCGGATGCCGTATTTTTTGGTGTGGAGAAATTTAATGCGAGAGCGAGAGCGCATAACTTTACGATGGCAGAGCTGCCGGATATTATGTCGTTCCTTCATCTATATGGTGTTCAAGGCTTCCTGACGTTTAACATTCTCGTCTTCGAGGAAGAGTTGAATGATGCGAAGCAGTTGATTGATGCGTGTGTTGATGCAGGCGTGGATGCCGTGATCGTGCAGGATTTAGGTTTGGTCAAAATGATTCGTGAAATCTCCCCTGATTTCCCGATTCACGGTTCAACGCAGATGACGATTACATCGCCAGAGGCTGTTGAATTTACAAAACCGTTCGATATCGAGCGTGTTGTTCTGGGTCGTGAGAATAACCTGAAACAAATTAAACAAATTGGCGATCAAGCGAAGCTTCCGATGGAAGTCTTCGTGCATGGTGCTCTTTGTGTGTCCTATTCGGGACAGTGTCTGACCTCCGAAATGTGGGGAGGCCGTTCCGCTAACCGCGGTGAGTGCGCGCAGGCTTGCCGGTTGCCGTATGATTTGATGGTGGATGGTGAGCAAAAACCGATGGGGGATGTCACGTATTTGCTGTCGCCGAAGGATTTGGCGGCGATTGAAATCGTGCCTGAGCTGATCGAAGCGGGTGTTCGTTCCTTTAAAATTGAAGGGCGTCTGAAGACCCCTGAATATGTAGCTAACGTTGTGAGCAAATATCGCAAGGCAATTGATCGTTATTTCGAGGGGCAGGATGCGCGCCCATCGAAAGAGGAAGTGCGTGAGCTGCAGCAAAGCTTCTCACGTGGTTTTACGGTTGGGTTCCTGCAAGGGACCAACAACAAGCAGTTGGTTGACGGCACGTTTCCGAAGAGCCGTGGGGTTTTCGTGGGCCGTATCAAGCAGATTCTGCGCGATGCCGTGATCTGTGAGCTGGAGGCGCCGCTGAAGCGCGGTGACGGGCTTGTCTTCGACGCGGGGGACCCGACGAAGAAGGAAGAAGGCGGGCGCATCTATGATTTGCGCCGCAAGGGTGAGAAACTCGAAGGCGAAGCCGAGGGTGGCATCATTGAAATCGTCATGGGACGCAATGATGTAGAGCTTGGCCGTTTGCACGTAGGCGATCGTATCTGGAAGACGAACGATCCAGCTTTGGACAAACGTCTGCGCCAGACGTTTGAAACGGATAAGCCTTACCGTACATTCCCGGTAAGCGTGAAAGTGACCGGCGTCCTTGGCGAGACGCTGAAGAGCTGGTGGACGGATGTTCGCGGTGGCCACACCGTCTTCGTACAATCCGAACTTCCGCTGGTTCAAGCGGAAAAAAGACCTATGGACGAACAGCTCTTCACCGAGCAGTTCGGTCGCCTTGGCGGCACGATCTATGAGCTTGCCGAGCTGGATGTCCAGCTGGACGGCGCGCTGATCGTGCCGATGCGTGAATTGAACAGCATGCGTCGCATGGCTGTCGAGCTCATGGAAGACGAGCGGCAGAAGCCGCGCGCGTACATCAAGCGCGAAGTCGGCGTGTATGACGACGTGCCTGCTGCTGTGACTGAGCATCACGCGGCTGTTACCGCTGTGAATGCACCTGCTTTATCCCTCGCGGATCGTAACGCGGTCGAGTTGACTGCTTTGTGCCGTAACTTGGAGCAAGTGAAGGCAGTTCTTGCAACGACGGACGTTGGCTTAATCTACGCTGATTTTGAATTTATTAAGCAGTTTCCTGCTGCGGTTGAAGCCGTACATGCTGCTGGGCGCAAGATCGCGCTCGTGACACCACGGATTCATATGCCAGGGGAAACAGGCTATTTTAACAATATACTCAAGCTGAAACCAGATGCGGTTCTTATTCGAAATACAGGCGCAGCCTATTATTTCTTGAAGCACCGGTTTGAGAATCCGGATGCACCGCAACCGCAGCTGATCGGTGACTTCTCACTGAATATTGCCAATCATAAAGCTGCTGATCTGTTCTTGGCTGCCGGGCTTTCAAAGGTTACGCCTTCCTATGACTTGAACATTCAGCAGATGGTTGACTTGCTTCGCCGCGCGGAGACCTCCAAGCTGGAAGTCGTTATTCATCAGCACATGCCGATGTTCCACACCGAACACTGTGTATATTGTACGTTCCTGAGTGAGGGAACGGACTTTACGAACTGTGGTCGTCCATGCGAGGAGAAGCGTGTATCCTTGCAGGATCGCGTTGGAATGTCGCATCCTGTGCGTGTGGATGAAGGCTGCCGGAATACGGTGTACAACGCGATAGATCAATCTGGTGCCGAGTATTTGAACCACTTCATGGATCTGGGCATCCGTTCGTTCCGTGTAGAGTTCTTGGAAGAGACGCCAGAGAAAGTAACGGAAATTCTTGATTTGTACCGCAAAGCAATCGATGGCCAAATCAGTGGGACGCAAGTATGGCGTTCACTGAAGGCAACGAACCAGTTGGGTGTAACCAAGGGTACTTTGGTCAAATAAAGAGTTGCGCCTAGTGCGCTTAGCCGCCTCACGACGATTAGTGTCGGGGGGCGGTTTTTTGTCGTGTTGATAGGGGGAGGCGCTAGGTGCTGTCCTACCTAGAAAACTCCTTTAATCTATTGGGTATAACCTAAACTTCGTAGGGTATGAAACGTTCGAGGCAGACGATATAATAACTCGCGAAAGCGCTTTATTTTGTGAGGAGGTCATTTTACATGACGAAAGATAGCCAAATACAAATAGCTTCCCTATATCAAAAGTTTGAGCAGTACTTCGATATTGGTGCAGCTGTAAATGCCAAAACCATTGCAACGCAGGCCGACCTCATCAAACGGCATTATAATAGTGTAACTGCAGAGAATGAAATGAAGTTTGCTGAGATTCACCCCGATCCAGACCGCTATACGTTTGGGGCGGCAGATGCGATCGTTGATTTTGCAACCATTCAGGGGAAAAAGATAAGAGGTCATACGCTAGTGTGGCACAATCAGACACCAGACTGGGTATTCGAGGGACCTACAGGAGCACAAGCAACGAGAGAAGAACTATTGACTCAGATGCAACAGCATATTGAAACAGTGGTGAAGCGTTACCGCGGCCACATATACGCATGGGATGTTGTGAATGAAGCGATTGAAGATACAACAGATATCACGCTGCGTAAATCCAAGTGGCTGGACATCATTGGTGAAGATTACATCGCGAAAGCTTTTCATTTTGCCCATCAAGCAGATCCTAATGCGCTCTTATTCTACAATGATTACAATGAAACCAACCCAGTGAAGCGTGATAAAATTGCTGCGCTTGTATCATCCTTACAAGATCAAGGTGTACCGATTCATGGTATCGGGATGCAGGGACATTGGAACCTTCATGGCCCTTCCATTGAGGAAATCCGCGCCGCGATTGAGCTCTACGCTTCTCTTGGCGTACAGCTTCAAATAACAGAGTTAGATCTGTCGGTATTCGAATTCACAGACAGACGAACGGATCTCACAGAACCAACCCCTGAAATGTTAGAGCTGCAGGCGCAGCGATATGAGCAGATTTTTGAGCTGTTCAAAGAGTACCAGAGCTGTATTACAGCAGTTACCTTCTGGGGAGCGGCAGATGATTACACATGGCTGGATCATTTCCCGGTGAAAGGGAGGAAGAATTGGCCCTTCCTGTTCGATTGCCAGCAGACACCGAAAACGGCATTCCATCGGATTATGAAGTAGGAAGAAGACATTAGACTCCATAGTTGTCAGATGATGACAGAGTGGGATACAATAAACAACATCTAGATTGCTCGTATAGATACCTGCGAGTCCGGCTAACTACTGGACTCGCTTTTCCATTTTAGTTACCAAGGAGTGAAAGTCATGAAGCTGCAAGTGATGTTAGTCGATGATGAGCAATATGTCAGGAAAGGTTTACTCGGCCTAATCGACTGGGAGACCCTGGGTTACTGTGTCAGCCATGAAGCGGATAATGGAAAAGATGCACTGCGAATCCTTACTTCCAGGCAGTCTGACATTGATGTTGTCATCACAGACATTCGTATGCCAGTTATGGATGGTTTGAAGTTAATAGAAGAAGTGAAACTGCATAATCTTAGTCCCTGTAAGTTTATTATTTTAAGCGGTTACAATGACTTCTCCTATGCGCAATCTGCTATTCGTTTTGGGGTGAGTGACTATATTTTAAAGCCGATTGAGGAAGAGGATTTGGAAGAGACGTTACGGAAGTTAGCGCTGCAAATTAAGGAAGAGCGTCTACAGAAGGCGATAAGCGGCCGACTCACCTTAAGGGGCTTGTTCGAACAACTAAGTAGAGGCGAGCAATCGGCCAAAGCCGTGATGGAGCTTGACGAACGGGTTCGTCTGTCTAAAGGAAGCGTGTTGCGGTATGGCATAGTTGAATTGAACCGAGGCCTCTCCGAAGAAGGAGAGGCGACGGATTACCTCATCAAGGACAATGTCAGCGTTGTCGCCCAGGCCTTGCAAACATTAGTCGATGTACCTAGCGACTTTGTTGTTCAACTGCGCAATCAGCAGTGCGCTTTTCTCATTTGCTCTGATGCGTTGAAGCTGTATGGCGGCAGCTATGAGCAATTTGGCGCTGCGCTGCAGAATCTGTTGGCCAAGCGGCTGCAAGCGGGTGTTACGCTATATTTTGGCGCGAGTGTGAAAGATATGAAGCAGCTCAGCGCATCGATTCAGACAGCAAACGAGCTGCTGCAGTACAAGTATGTGAAGGGGATGAAGGATGTTCTTTTCTATGAAACAGCCTCAGAGACGAAGCTAAGTTATGCAGAGCCGGATGTCGGCTTATTCCACCGTATTCAGGAAGCCGTTGAAGAGCAAGAAACCGAGAAGATTAAGACGACGATCGCGATGCTCTTTACTGAAATTGAAACGAAATCACTAGCCAAAGATGCAATTCGCACGATTATCGATCGCTATGTGCACCGCATCTTGGGAACCTTGCAGGGGATGCAAGGACCAACGGATTTGCTCGTTAATCTTAAGCCCATGCTAAGCTGGGATGCACAACCGCTATCTTTTGGCCAACTGCAGGACTTATTTATTTCCTTTATGATCGAGAGCTCTCGCATGATGGAACAACTGCGGGGAGAGCAGACCAAGGGCAGCATCCACAAGATTAAGAGCTATATTGAGCATCATTACCAAGAGAACATTAATCTCAAAAGCATTGCTGCTGAGTTCTATATGAATCCGGTGTATGTCGGGCAACTGTTCAAGAAAACATACGGCCAGTATTTTAATGAGTTTCTGCTGTCGATCCGCATTGGCGAAGCCAAGAAGCTGTTACGTCAAACGGATTTGCGGATTTATGAAATTGCCGAGAGGGTAGGCTTTAACAACGCGGACTATTTTGTTGCGCAATTTGAGAAAATGGAAGATATGCCTCCATCCGAATATCGCAAAAAACTACTGACCAAACAAGGCGGCCATTCCCATGAAAATACGACGATTCCAGCTAAATAACGTTCGTTTACGCAACAAATTGTTGATGCTTTACTTTCTAAGTGTGTTTATTCCGATATTATTGACCAATGTAATCTTCTATCAAGTAACGACTCACAATGTTCAGCGGCAGAAAACGGAAGATATCTCGCTGAATTTAGATAAATTGAAGGATGAATTTCGTGCCAAGATCGATAATGCAGTTGGAATTTCATCCTTCTTTTATACAGACGCTCTCTTAAATGATGCCCTGGAGCAAACCTACGCGGAAACCATCGATTATGTGCGCATGTATAACTCGCAGCTTGCAACCAACATTAATAAGTACAATTTGGTATATAGCGAAATAAAAGGCATTCAGATGTATACCAACAATCCAACGATTATCGACTCTGGCGGCTTACACCCGCTAACGGATATTATTCGCGATTCAGAATGGTATCGTAGCCTACAGAAGGTGCATGCAGAAGGGCAACCCTATCCCCTCGTTATGCGAAGCGCTGACAATGAGAGCTCGTACAGCGGGCTTAGCATCATCCGTCAAATGAACAATTTCGTGAACGCGAACACCTATAGTAAAATACTCAAAATTGAGATGAGTCCGGACGCCATCGAGGTCATGTTTAGCAATCAAGCGCTGCAGGGCAATCTATATCTGCTGAATGCTGAAGGGGATATTCAGTATACGACGGACGCGAAGCTGGATTGGATTCGGGGCAAAACGAACTTCCGCAGCGTGGCGATCCCTAAGGATGCTATTCAATTGGAGCGCGCTTATAGCACCAACTATTTAAAAAATTGGCGTATCGTTCTCGTTTCTGATGGACATGTCCTAGATGCCGTGCGTAAATCCAAGCAATTCGTCGTCTATTTGGCACTACTTAACATCCTGCTGCCGACACTTGTGATTGTCTGGATCTCATCCTCCTTGCATACACGACTAGTTCGTATTCTTGTTCATATGAAAAAGGTGAAAAACCAGCATTTCGATCTCATTGATGAGCCGGAAACGAAGGATGAAATCGGCCAATTGGTGCGAGAATTCAACCGAATGACCGTGCAAATCAAGAGCCTCATTGATGATGTGTACATCGCGGATATTCAGAAGAAGGATCTGGAGCTGAAACAAAGGCAATCGCAGCTGCACGCTTTGCAGAGCCAGATTAATCCTCATTTTCTGTTTAATGCGTTGGAAACGATTCGTATGCGCAGCTTGATCAAGCAAGAAAATGAAACGGCAAAAATTATTAAAAATATGGCCAAAATGTTCCGCCGTTCACTGGAATGGGGTGGGGAGTGGGTCACGTTCCGTGATGAGTTGGATTTGATTTTATGTTTCCTGGAAATCCAAAAATACCGATTTGGAGATAAGCTTAGCTATCACTTCGAGGTGGATGAGTCCGTCTATAGCTGTAAAATTCCCAAAATGACCTTGCTGCCCTTCATTGAGAACGCTAGTCTTCACGGGATCGAGCCCTTGCAAGGCCACGGCACCATCGAATTGAAGGCGACTAGAAGTGGGGATCAGGTGAGTTTTACGATTGCGGATACCGGCATTGGGATGCCGAAGGAGAAGGTCGATTTATTGAACGCTTATATGGGTAACGGCGAAGATGTGAGTGAACACGTCGGGATGAAGAATGCTTTTATGCGACTGAAATTATATTATGGCAATGCCATTGATGTTCAGATTAGTAGTGAGGATGGCGTCGGCACCATTGTGAAGATTACTACCCCAGTCCAAGTGAATGAGAGTGATCAATCACCTAAGCTTTACTAAGAAGATACTAAACTTTACAGGGTAATCAAGCTGAGAGCGGTTTTATATAATGAAAGTGCTTACAAGATAGTGTTGAGAGGGGAGTTTCACAAGAATGAAGAAGTTGAAATTAGTCACGATGGGCACATTGTTAGCGCTTTCGCTAAGTGCTTGCAGCAGCTCAAACTCAGCAGATCCAGCCACTTCCAAAACACCTAGTAATCCTAGTGGCACTACCGCTGCTAAGGAAGAGATGAAACCAGCTACGTTTAGCTATTTCTTGTTTAACGCAGGAAAGAATATGAACACGAATGAAACCCCAATTGGTAAAGAGTTAGAAAAACAAACAGGCGTTAACTTTAAAGTGGAGAATCTCGTTGGCGAATCTAAGACCAAGTCCGGTGTCATGATTGCTGGTAATGAGTTCCCAGATGTGGTGCAGCCTGAAGGAGAAATTGATAAGTTCATGGATGCTGGTGCATTCATTCCGCTCGATGAGTTAATTGAGAAATACGGTCCGAACATTAAGCGCGTATATGGTCCTTATTTTGACAAAATGAAGCAAAAGGATGGCAAGATTTATCACCTTCCCTTCAGTGCGAATCAAGGCTTTGCTGCTAACCCGAACGTAGACCAAGGCGCATTCTGGATTCAACGCGGCGTGTTGAAGGAGCTTGGATATCCGAAGCTTACAACACTTGACGAATATTTCAATGCGATTAAGACATATAAAGACAAGCATCCACAAGTGGATGGCAAGGATACCATCGGGTTCTCCGTCATGACGTATGACACGAACTTCTTTACGATTACGAACCCTGCTTTCCATTTAGCAGGCTACCCGAATGACGGTGGTTTACTAATTGATTTGAAAACAAATGAAGCGAAAAGCAATGCCATTGATGAAGCGACGACGAAACGTTGGGTAAAAAAACTCAATGAAGTCAATACAGCAGGTTTGTTCGATAAAGAATCCTTCACGATGAACAAAGATCAGTATTTGGCGAAATTGACTTCCGGCCGTGTACTTGGTTACTTCGCATATGACTGGCAAGTGGGCGATGCGCGTAATAACTTGGCGAAAGCTGGCGTAGATGACAAGCGTTACGTGGCACTTCCAATCGTGTTTGACAAAGGGGTTAAGGACCAATACTTGGATCCACCTTCCTTCGTAAACAATCGTGGTATCTCCATTTCCAAAAGCGCGAAAGACCCTGTTCGCATTATCAAATTCTTTGACACGATGCTGACTGAAGACAATCAAATCCTGCAACAATGGGGTATCAAAGGTCAAACGTATGAAGTGGATGACAAAGGCAAGTTCTTCCGTACGGATGAAGAAATCGCGAAAATTAAAGATCCTAAGTTCTATGAAGATTTCGGTTTGAAAATGTTTGCGTACAACTGGCCTCGTTATGGTAACTTCTCTATCGTAAAAGGCGACAATGCTTTCGATCCGAACAAGCAGCCTTCTGTAGCTGAGAAGAACTATACAGATGGTGATCGTGCACTTCTGAAAGCGTACAATGCGAAAGTCTTTACAGACATGTTTAGTAAGCCAGATGCTCGTCCGTGGTACCCTGCATGGAGTATCAATAAAGGACAAGGCACACCTGAACAAATTTTTGAACAAAAAATGGGCGATCTTCAAAAGAAAGCTTATCCAGAAATGATTCTTGCAAGCGGCACAGATAAGTTCGAGAAGGCTTGGAGCGACTATGTGGCACAAGCAAGCAAGCTTGATATCAAAGGCTATGAAGCATTTGTAACGAAGATTGTTAAAGATCGCGTTGCAGGCAACTGGGCGAAATAAGGAAGATGCGTAACGAATAAGGGGATGCAGGGCACTAGAGCGTATGGATAGTGTCATGCGTCCCTTCTACTTAGATAAAAAGCATGAAGGAGTGAGTGATTTTCTATGGAG
Organism: Paenibacillus sp. J22P165; assembly: GCF_059692015.1. Lineage (NCBI taxonomy): Bacteria > Bacillati > Bacillota > Bacilli > Caryophanales > Paenibacillaceae > Paenibacillus > Paenibacillus sp. J22P165. The sequence continues at coordinate 115,126 of NZ_JCAUAP010000016.1, forward strand.
AGCCTTACAAAAGAATCCCTAACGGACAGACCAGTGCTATCCGAGAAATCAACAGGGTTAGCCTTATTTTTTCGTAAGCTAGGTAAACAAAAAGTATTGATGGCCATGTCGCTGCCTTTTCTCATTTGGTTGTTTATTTTCAAATATGTACCGCTTTGGGGTTGGTCTATGGCCTTTCAAAAATATCGTCCGGCCAAAAAATTCTCTGAGCAAACGTGGGTTGGATTCGATCAATTTAAATTTCTCTTTCAAGATGAGGGCTTCCTTCGCGTCATGCGAAATACGTTAGCGATGAGCACGATTAATCTCGTATTAGGCTTTGTTACAGCGGTTACCCTAGCTATTCTACTTAATGAATTGCGTAAAGTTATTTTCAAACGCTTTGTACAGACAATCAGTTATTTGCCCCATTTTATTTCTTGGGTTGTTGCTGCAAGTATCGTATCCGGCGCCTTATCTACCGATGGCGGGATCATTAATGAAGTCTTATTAAAATTACATGTGATTAGCGAACCCGTTCTATGGCTCGGTAAGGGTGAATATTTCTGGGGAATTCTTGGTGCATCCGAGGTGTGGAAAAATGTCGGTTGGAACACCATTATTTATCTAGCTGCGATGACGACGATTGACCCGGCTTTGTATGAGTCGGCAGAAATGGATGGCGCCAACAGATTTCAGCGCATTGTGCACATCACGCTTCCAGGCATTAAACCGGTTATTATCATATTGCTAATTATGAATTTAGGTCACATTCTTGAGTCTGGTTTCGAACCACAATATTTACTCAAAAATGGGATGAACATAGATTATGCAGAAAATCTTGATATTTTCGTACTCAATTACGGCATCAACTTAGGCAATTTCTCATTGGCAACAGCAGCAGGCATTTTCAAGACCGTCGTTAGTTTTATCTTCTTGATCAGTGCGAATCAAATTGCTAAACGTGCCGGTGAAGCCAGATTGTTCTAATCGTTTATTTGGACCACTTCACAAGGAGGTATCAGCTATGGAAGCTTCACAACAGGCAAGTTCGATCCGGCGGAATACGCACATAGGTGATCGCTTGTTCGATATTTGCAATATCATGTTTATGTTCGTACTTGTTGTAGTTACGCTGTATCCCTTTGTTAATACGCTAGCTGTTGCGTTGAACGATGCGAATGACGCGGTCCGCGGAGGGATTTATCTGTTTCCTCGCATGTGGACGTTCGATAATTTTAAATACGTGTTTAGCGAAGCCGCAATCGTACATGCTTTCTTCATTTCAGTATTAAGAACGGTGATAGGTACTGTGGTTACGGTGTTCTGTTCGGCCATGGTAGCCTACACGATGTCACGTCAAGAATACGTGCTTCGCAAATTCGTAACGGTTTCCTTTATTTTCACGATGTATTTCAGCGGGGGACTCATTCCAGGCTACCTGCTCGTTCGGGACCTTGGCATGTTAGGAAGCTTCTGGGTATATATCATTCCAGGCATGATCGGGGTATTCAACTTAATTATCATCCGTTCGTTTATCGAAGGGCTTCCTGACGGGATTATGGAAGCAGCTCGTATTGATGGCGCGAATGATTTCTCGATGTTCATGCGGATTGTTCTTCCACTTGTGGTTCCAGTATTGGCGACAGTTGCCTTATTTAGCGCGGTAGGTCAATGGAACTCGTGGTTCGACGTCTTCTTGTACAATTCTTCGAATGAGAATTTAAGTACGCTGCAGTACGAGTTGATGAAAATATTGCAGAACACGAATACACAAACGTCGCAAACGGCAGCTGACATTTTTGCTAGCAGTGCGAACTCTGGGGCAGCTACAGTAACACCCACATCGATTCGTTCTACCATGACGATTGTAGTGAGTCTCCCGATTATCATGGTGTATCCGTTCTTGCAGAAGTACTTTGTTAAAGGGATGACCGTTGGCGGTGTAAAAGGTTAGACGGACTAGACTAGCGATTAACCCCCGGCATCTTGCGTGTCTTGGGGGTTTTCTAATTAGGAGGCATTTTATATGCAAAAGCAAAGCATTGACGCATCGACGACAGGCAGTTGCCGCAATTTATTTGCGGAGTATGGGTATTCGGAAGCGGCGGTACAGGCTAAGCTTGACGACATGTGGAACCAATTGTTCCACGGTGATGAGGATACCAGAATCTATTATGAGGCTGGCGATGCAGGCGCTTATTTGTTGGATACAGGTAACCTAGATGTGCGTACCGAAGGTATGTCATACGGCATGATGATCGCTGTACAACTGAATCAGAAGATCGTCTTTGATCGGATTTGGAAGTGGACACATACGAACATGTTGATGACTGAGGGTGACAATGCGGGCTATTTCGCATGGTCGTGCAACACGGATGGCTCCAAGCGGTCAAACGGTCCAGCGCCGGATGGAGAAGAATATTTTGCCTTATCCTTGTTCTTTGCTTCACACCGCTGGGGCGATGGTGCAGCACCTTATAACTACAGTGAGCAGGCACGCGAGTTGCTTCGGACATGTATTCACAAAGGAGAAGACGGCGTTGGCAAGCCGATGTGGAATCTAGAGAATAAGCTGATTAAGTTTGTTCCAAACTGCGAATATTCGGATCCGTCTTATCATCTGCCGCATTTTTATGAGCTGTTTGCTTTATGGGCCTATGAAGAAGATCGGCCGTTCTGGGCGGAGGCTGCGGAAGCTAGTCGAGCTTATTTACAGATCGCCTGCCATCCTGAGACCGGCTTGGCGCCAGAGTATGCGCATTACGACGGCACACCGAATGATGATCGCGGCTACGGTCACTTCTTCAGCGACTCCTATCGTGTAGCGGCTAATATCGGGTTGGACGCAGCGTGGAGCGGCGGTTCGCAGTGGCATTCCGATACGGTAAATCGCATTCAGTCTTTCTTCGCGGATAAATCACCAGAAGACTATCGTCGGTATCAGATCGACGGCACGCCTTTCGATGAGAAGGCACTTCATCCCGTGGGTATCATAGCTACTAATGCTATGGCCTCGCTTGCTGCGCCAGATGGTGCTCATGCTAGAGCGTGTGTCGAGCTATTTTGGCAAACGCCAGTTCGTACAGGTGTAAGAAGATATTACGATAATTGTTTGTACGCGTTTAGCGTGCTTGCCCTGAGCGGGAATTTTAAGATATGGCAGCCTGAATAGATCAGGTAAGTGAAGAACTCGGTACTCCTTTTTCAAGGGATGCCGAGTTTTTCTTACTAACAGCTCCAAGCAGAATGATATAATAGATCTACTGAACAACTACAATCGAACGATGTTAGCAATTTTTGAATGAGAGGTCGAGGTACATCTTTATGGAGCCTAATGGGGTTGTTAAAAAGATTGATTTTCTAAACCTAGCGCCATACGTTCGTTTTGCACATGAAGATGCAGGAGAGGACGACTATCGTGTACCGCCTAGGATCATTTACGATCATGAGATGATACTAATTACTTCGGGCACGTGTGTATTTCAACTAGAAGATCAGACTTATCCATTAGAAGCGGGAGATTTGCTCTTCATCAGGCCGCATTTGAGGCATTCTTACTTTGTGCCCAAGGGGAAATCGTTTCGTTATTTTGCTGTTCATTTTGATCTGATGTATATGGGGGAGCGGTTGGATTTCTCCCCAATTGATGTTTATGTGAATTTGGATTATTTTAATTTGGATTACATTCCTATCGAGGAAGAACTCGCGGAGCGTCCTTTGCTCGAACTAGACGACGTGTGGTTTCCGCATCGTATGCGCGTATCGGACCTCTTAACCTATACCCAAATCTTTCAACGTTTGGTTCACACGTTTACTTCGAAGCCAGTAGGCTATCCCATTCTGCTGCGGTCACAGCTCCTGCTGATACTAAGCCATATGGTCAATGACTTGGCTACAGACCACGGGGTTAGCAGTCAATCTGCACGCCGATCCGAGATCACGGAAACCATTCGCCATATGCAGAATCACTATGCGGATCCGCTGGAGCTGCATGCGTTGTCACAGGCTGGGAGCTTGTCGCCGAACTATTTCCGCAAGCTATTTAAAGAAGCAACGGGGCGGACCCCGCTGGAATTTCTCACGCATCTACGCATAGAGAAGGCCAAAGAATTGTTGCAAGCGGGCACCCACTCGATCAGCAAAATTTCCGCCATGGTCGGTTACGAAGACATCCATTATTTCAGTAAACTTTTTAAAAAACTAGAAGGGATGTCTCCCAAAAACTATGCCGCCTCCTTGCGTCGTACGTATCAGGAATGAGTTCTTTGAGTGTTGTATTTTACAAATGCGATCGTTGGATTGACCAAAGCTTTCGTCCTTTTTTCCAGCTAGAATGGAGGAAATAGGAAGGGGGAAGTTCACGATGACTGTAGAGCAATCAGCGAAAACCGAAGTAGCGGTTTATTATTTCCCGAATTATCATATCGACGATGTTAACGAGAGAAGACATGGAAAAGGGTGGAACGAGTGGGCTCTTATGAAAGGAGCAACGCCGCGTTTCCCAGGACATCAGCAGCCCAAGGTACCGCTTTGGGGCTATGAGGATGAGGCAGATCCAGCAGTTATGGCACGCAAAATCGATGCGGCAGCCGACTATGGCATCGACAGCTTTATTTTTGATTGGTATTGGTATGACAATGGGCCTTACCTGCATGGGGCATTAGAACGCGGGTTTCTCAAAGCGGACAATAACGACAGGCTCAAATTTTCGTTAATGTGGGCCAACCATGATTGGTTGGAGATTATGCCGGCAACTCGGCACAAGCCGTATCCCATTCTTGCCGAAGGAACGGTCACGGAGCGGCAATTTATTGAAGCGACCGACTACATGATCGAACATTACTTTCACCATCCCTCGTATTGGCGCGTTAATGGAGGCTTATATTTTTCAATTTACGAACTGATGAATTTGGTGAAAGGTCTGGGTGGGAATCTATCTGAGGTACGTCGGATTCTGGATGATTTTCGCAGTCGAGTGAGGCATAGCGGCCTAGGGGAGCTTCATCTTAATGCAGTCGTGTGGGGCATTGCGAATCTGCCTGGTGAGGACAAAATTGTTGATGTGAATGGTTTTCTAGGTCAACTCGGATTTGACAGCATCACCTCCTACGTCTGGATTCATCACGATGAAATTCCGAACTTCCCTGGAAGCGATTACGCGGAGTACCGGGACATTGCGATTCAAAATTTCGAGAAATTCACATCGGATTATGAGCTGCCCTACTTCCCGAACGTCTCTATGGGTTGGGATGCCAGTCCGCGTACAATTCAATCAGATGTGTATGATCTCCTCGGATATCCGCACACGCCAATTCTAACGAATAATACACCGGAAGCGTTCAAAGAGGCGCTATCCTTTGCCAAAACATTTATCGAACAGCATACGGAGCCTCGGATTCTGACCATCAACTCGTGGAACGAGTGGACGGAGGGCAGCTATTTGGAGCCAGATACTGAGCATGGATACGGGTATTTGGAGGCTATTCGCGACATATTTAAAGGATAAAGTGAAAAGGCCGTCCCAGAAGGGATGGCCTTGAGCTACTTCACAACATGTCACAACTGACGATACTCACTCGGGGTAAAGCCAGTCATCTTTTTAAACACCTTATAGAAATACTTCTCGTCCTGAAACCCGACCATACCAGCCACCTGATTCGCTTTATAAACGCCTTCCTTCAACAGGGCGCGGGCTACATTCATCCGATGTTCTAGCACATAGGTATGGAAGTTTTCGCTAGTTTCGTCTTTAAATAGCTTACTAAAATAAGACGGGCTTAAATTGACATGCTGCGCTACGCTATCCAACGTGATATCACCCCCATAATGCTGGCGAATATACAGCTTCGCCTTCTCCATCAGCACATGGTTGCTACTGCCGTTCTTAGACGATGGTTCTGTCGCAGCCGCAGCCGCGAACGCTTCAAAGATTAGGTTAAGCTTGCCGCTAAACCACTCTACAACATGATCCACGCTGTCGCACGCATTCACCTCTTGAGAAAGCAAAAACTCCTCGCCAAGCACCTCCTCAGGTTGAAGACCCACCTGCCTCAAATGCTTAAAAATGACAAGAATCAGTTGAAAGTTGAGACGTGTAAAATGAGCAGCGTCGACAGCGAACGATGGCGTGTTATGATAGGGTTTCAACAAATCTTGGATGGATGCGAGGGCTAGCTCAGGCTGTTTCCGCTCAAAAGCTACCAATAGATCTTTGTCGCATTTTAGAGGGATAGAACCGACTGTCTGTTCGCTCTTCAAATGCCCTATCCCCGCTATGAATACGTGGTTGCCGCCTCGAATAAGTCGCTGAAGAATTGCTTTCTGAGACGCTTCATAAGAAATCTTAAGTTGGCTTAACTCACGAATGCTAGTACCGATACCTACCGTAACCGTCTGCTTCGTGTACCGTTCGATACATTTGCAAAGCTCCTCGCCGACTCGCTTCAGCTCCGTCTGACCTTCCTCCGCGAGATTTCCGCTATAATTCAACACGAAACCAATACCATCTTCAGTATCGAAAGGATAGTGCACGATTTGTTGCGCGTGCAACGCTTCCGAAGTAATATTTTCCACGGAAAATTTGATCAGCTCGCGATCTCTTAAGTTAAGCTCGTGCGAAAGCTTGGCGTAATGATCTACACTAAGGCACACTACACAGAACAGCCGATGGGCAAAATGAATCTCCAACTCCTGAAATTTGCGTTGCAAATACGGCTCTCCGAAGGAATCATCTCGAGTCAGAGATCTGAAAAATTGCTTGCGCATCGACTGAATACCGTGATGGGCAATCACTTCCATTTTAGATAGAGACTCTTGCTGCTGCTCGCGGGACCGCAACGATTGCCGAACGCTATTTACAGCGTCGAGCAGCTCCCCTTCTTTGATTGGCTTCAGCAGATAGTCAATGGCACCGAGTTGTACGGCTTGCTTCGCATAGGAGAAGAGATCGTAACCGCTTATAAACACAAATGCTGGCGTTAACTCCTGCTGCTTCGCAGTGGACATGAGTGTTAATCCGTCCATACCTGGCATTCGGATATCAGCGATCACCAATTGAAAGTCGCCTTGTCGCAACATATCTAGTCCCTCGATGCCGTCTTTTGCTTCTGCAACCATCCCAACATGAAAGTTGCGAAGCTGCATCACAACGGATTCTCGTACCAATGCCTCGTCATCAATGACCAAAATATTCATGAGATTCAATCCTTTTGTCTATAAGGTAGGGTGATTTTGACCATCGTATGTGAACCAAGCTTGCTAGACAGCTTAATGCCGTAGGCCGGGCCGAAAAAATACTGGATCCTCGTATGCACGTTCGTCATGCCAATACGTTCGCTTCCTCCCGGTGTTTCAGCAGGCTGAAGCGAGTTGTTCTCCAGATTCCGGTTAATCGCATCCAATTGAGCTTCTTCCATGCCTAATCCGTTATCGTAGATAGAGATGAAGCATTGCTCTTCAAAAATTTGTCCCGAAATCCGAATCTCACCTTGATCTCTTTTGAGTTCCAGCCCATGATAGATCGCATTTTCAATAAAAGGCTGCAGAGTTAGACGAAGAATCGGTACCTCGAGCAATCGTTCATCGATATCATAATGGACCGTAAATCGGTCGGAGAAGCGGCGCTCTTGTAGAAATAAATAACTTTGGATATACTCGAGCTCTTTGTAAAAAGGTACAATAAAGTCGCCTTTACTCAAGTTGTACCGGAACATATCGGCTAGATGCTGGACCATGATGGAGGCGTTGACCGAGTCTTTTTTGTCGCTAACAGCTTTAATAGAGGACAGGGTATTGTATAGAAAGTGCGGATTAATCTGGTTTTGCAGCGCCTTTAGTTCCGACTCATTACGCAAGATCGTGAGCTCGTACTTCGTTTCAATTAAATCCTTGAGCTCAGCAACCATCGTGTTGAAGGTCTCGCCAATCATGCCCAGCTCGTCTTCTCTATGCAGTTGAATGCGCGTAGAGAAATCACCGTGCTGGAAGGAGCGGAAGGAGCGCATCAGTTTTTTTAAGGGTTTCGTAATCCATTGCGAAAATAAGAAGGACATGAGCAGCGCCAGCAGCATGAGGACTAAGGACAGGAAGAGTGTGCTTTGTTTCAAGTAAGCACTTTTCTTTTTTAAAGCGCTTACAGGTAAAATGGACACAACTTTCCACTGGTTTTGCGGCGAGATGCGATAGGTAACGATGGATTCGGTTCCTTCGACGTTTGCGTTTATTGAACTTGAGGTCGATGGTCCTGCGTTTAGACTTTGATTTAAGTGAGTGATGAGTCCGTCACTGACGGATCGGTTGGCGTAGATCATCTGTCCGTTTTTGCCGAGAACCAGAACAGTTTCCTCAGCATCCGTTTCCGTATTGGTAAATAACTGTTGAATACGCTCCATGTTCTGATCGATCACGAGAACGCCCTTTGGTTGATTGCCAGGTGAGGTAATATCGAGAATTGAACGAGAAACGGAAATGACCAAGGGACGTTCGTTTTGACCAACGGCTAGAAACTCGTTCACATGGGGCTCTTGGAAGAGAGGGACGCCGTGCTGATCAAGAGTTTGGGTAAACCACTCGTCGTTCTGTACGGTATACAGATTGAGCGAGCCGATACCTCTTTTATTCGCAAAAAATTTGGCTTCACCGTTCATTGAGAACAATGTAATAGAATCAAAGCGATCGTTGCTTTGGAGCAGCGTATTTAGAAAATCATAGACACGGTTATAGTACTCCATGTAATTCGGATTAATCTGGTTGGTTTCTGTAGTCAACACCTGCAGGACGTCCTGCAGATTAGGATAAACATACATAGATTGACGGGTTAAGTAGCTGATGTTCTCGTCCAGATTGTTCGCAATCTGATCGATGATGCGCGATTTGTAGCGAACGAAGTCGCTTTCCACAATGCCCGCCGAAATTCGGTAAGAGACGAGCCCAAAGAATGAAACAGGAAGCAGCGTCAAGACGATGAGAATAGAGAGCAGCTTATATCGAATTTCCTTGCGAAATGGTTTGCGGATAGCGGTTAGGAGAGCTAAGGGAGAGTTCATTGCGCGCATTCACCTGCCTGCCTAAGGTTGTTATTTTCTCATCTTACTAGGAATTGAGAGAATGAACAACGGAGGAGAAGTGTGTTTCAACAAGTTCGTAAGCGATTCCACCTTTTCAGAGAATTTTACGCCTATCTGGAAAAATGCCTCGATAGTATGATGAGGCTAGAACCAGTTCCAACACTTTATTCCGGGGGGATTACAAATGAAAATGACGATGAGAACGCCGATCTACGTGCTATTGGCATCCGCACTGGCAGTAAGCTTGACGGCATGCAGCAGCAGTTCGACAAGCACATCGGGGACAACGAGTGGAAGCGACTCTACACCGATTACATTAAAATACGTATCGTGGATGTCGAAAGGCGAAGATAAACCGATCTTGGCTGAATTCATGAAGAAATACCCCAACATCAAAGTAGAAGATACCGTACTCGACGGGCAAAAATATGATCAATTGCTTAAAACCAAATTCCTCGCTGGCGATGGTCCTGACGTGTACTTGTTTATGAAATCCGCGCAATACGCTTCTTATGTCAAAGAAGGCTGGTTGATGGATGTATCCAATGAGCCGGGTACTGCAATACAGAAGCAGTCGAAGGAATTGTCGAGTTACTATACCGTGGATGGCAAAATGTATGGTTCCCTCGTCAACGGCGGGGGTGAGCTATGGCCGATTTACTATAATAAGAAGTATTTTGACAAGCTCGGCATTAAGCCTCCAACCACACCAGCAGAGTTCTACGCCATTTCAGCTAAAATCAAGGCAGACGGCAAAGAACCAGTCGTGTTTGGCGGCAAAGACGGATGGCCGTTCCGCATCATGTTTGACCCCTACCGTAACGCGGAGAATTTCGGGAAATATCCAAATTATAATGATGCCTTATACAAAGGTGAAGTGAAGCCTTCCGACCTCTACAAGAACACCTTTACGGAATTCGGCAAATGGGTGAGTGATGGCATTGTCGCGAAGCCGAGTCTTACACTGACCTACGATCAGAGCGTTCAGTACTTCGTGGACGGTAAAGCGGCAATGATCCCGCAAGGTCCATGGTTGACGGGGCTTGATCCGATCAAGAATGCGAATAAGAACGATTTCGAGTTAGGTGCATTCGTCTATAATTATGCGCCAGTGAACGGCAAGCTGCACTTGCTTGGCGCCGCTGACCGCTCCATTGGTATCAATGCGAAAACGAAGCATGCAGATGCAGCGAAGAAGCTATATAACTTCTTCTTAGAGAAAGAGAATGTGACCAAATATCTGGAAAGCCAAGGTCTGACAACATTGCTGCCAGGTGTGAATGTCAAAGTGGATGCTGTATTAAAACCGTTGATGGATCTAGCGAATGACGCGTCCAAGGTCGAATACCATTTCACAGCAGGTTCAGTAACGTTCCCGCCAGCCTGGGACAGCATTACATGGGCTAGCTATCAGAACATATTGGCCGGGCAATCGGTTGATTCAGAATTAAAGCGAGTGGATGCAGAATTTGCGAAGCTGAAGGATCAAGCGATTAAATAGAAAAAATAGCGAGGGGCAGGATGCGCGATTCCATGCTGCCCTTCGTTATTATCACAGGATAATCTGGGAGTGCTGAACGATGAACCTACCTTTTTTTAAACGTAAGGAATTACTTTATGCGGTCTTATCCGTCGTCCCTGCCCTCGTGCTATTTCTTGTATTCGTCTATTATCCACTCATCCAGACATTCATTTACGCACTGACAGATTGGAATGGCTACAGTCAAACGTTTAATTGGGTAGGCTTTAGCAATTTTAAAAAGGTGTTCATGGAAGTAGAAAATCGAAAAGTCTTCTATAATACGCTTTATTTTTCGTGCTTGAGTATACTATTCGGCTCGATCATTCAATTAACCATTGCGGTCATCTGTCATCAGAAATTCAAAGGGAACAAGCTTGCGGTTACCCTCATTTATATACCGGCTGTAATTAGTCCGATTATTGTGGGCCTCACGTGGAGTTCATTGCTTCAATACACTGGTTTGCTGAATCACTTCTTGGAGGCATGGGGTCTCGGCTCAACGGTGAGAGATTGGCTGGGAGATCCGCTTATCGTCAAAAATACACTCATTGTCGTGAACCTCTGGCAGTACACAGGTATGGGGATGGTCATTTTCCTGTCAGGAATGAACAGTATACCGAAAGATATTCATGAAGCGGCCATGCTCGACGGTGCAGTGATGTTTCGCAAATTCCGTTCGATCACACTTCCGCTCTTGATGCCTTTTGTAACGATGAATCTATTTATTGGAATTACGGGTGGTTTGAAAGTATTCGAATTGCCATTCGTTATGACAAATGGAGGTCCCGCTAATTCGTCGAAATCCGTGGTCATGTCCATCTATGAAAGTGCGTTCCAATATCAAAGGTTTGGGGTCGCCAGCGCGATCGGTATCGTGTTCTTTCTGTTTATTGCCATCGTAACGCTCTTTCAGCTTAGAATCACGGGTAGACGGGAGGTTGAATACTGATGGCGATTCGGATGGATCATGTCATGAAATGGTTGGGCATCACGCTGCTAGCTATTGTCGTCATCGTGATCAGCGTGCCAGTTCTCTACGTGTTTGTATCGAGCTTAAAAACGACGGTTGAAATCAATCGGGTTGTGCTTATTCCTGAACAATTATATTGGACCAATTATGGGAATGTATTTAAAAATAAGCTCGTCCTTCACGGCATATGGAATTCGGTGTTCATTACCACCGCCTCTATGGCTGTAGCTGTCGTAGTGTCCTCGCTCGCTGGCTATGCAATTGGACGGAGAGCGGAGCGGGTGTTCCGATTCCTCTATCTGTTCTTTCTGAGTGCGATGATGATTCCAGTGGGCTCAAGCTTGGTGTCGCTATATACCATCATTAAGAGCTTGGGATTGATTAACTCAGCGTTCGGATTAATTCTTATTTACGCAGCGCAGGCCATACCAATGGGCATTTTGCTGTACAGCGGCTTCGTGAAGACGATTCCGCGTGAACTGGATGAAGCGGCGACGATCGACGGCTGCGGCTACTACCGCAGATTCAGCACCGTGGTGTTTCCACTTATGAAGCCGGTGTCCATCACATTCATCGTCATCTCCGCCATTGGCATTTGGAATGATTTTCTTATGCCGCTTTTATTCATCACCTCAGAGGTCAAAAGAACACTGCCGCTCGCCGTCTATTCGTTCACAAGTTCACATGCGGCGGATTTAGGCGGCATCTTCGCGATGCTGACGATTGCTGTCGTGCCTCCCATCTTGTTTTTCGCTTTCATGCGCAATTATTTCTTTGAAGGACTGACAGCGGGCGCTGTAAAAGGGTAATCATGACTTACTTAACGGAGGCTGAAACTGAATTATTAAGAGTGGACCGTCGGCACAGGTGTGCTGACGGTTTTTTGTGTTCACTCCGCCTATTCTCACTATCCCTTTGGCTCAGAGGAGAATGTTGTTGAATGTTTTAGTTGGAATTGTAGCCTGAGTGAAGGGGATAGTGGAGATAATGAGAATGAACAGGGTATATCACATAGGCAAAACGTCGTTCACAATTTGGACATAATTTTTTAATCTATTTTTCAGATTTGTTTAAGGTTGGTTTATTGTTCCGCCCGTATAGTGATGATGAATAATACGAACGCATAGAAATGGGGGATCTTGGATGCTAGAGGTCAAACAAGTCAGCAAGCTGTACGGAAATGATCGCGGCGTGCATAACATCGACTTCTCGATGCAGCGCGGTGAAATCGTCGGCTTCTTAGGGCCGAATGGTGCTGGCAAAACAACGACGATGCGCATGATTACAGGTTACCTGAATCCAACGCATGGTCAAATATGGGTGGACGGTCACTCCATGGCCGATAACCCGAAGAAGGCGCGCCGCAAGATCGGTTACTTGCCTGAAACACCGCCCCTGTACCCTGAGATGACGGTACAGTCCTATCTGCGCTTCATCGCGAACCTGCGCGATGTGCCTGCGCGCGAGCAAAAAATGCGTGTCGGCGAAGCCATCGACAAGCTCGGACTGCAAGGTCGCGAGAAGCAAATCATTCGCTCCCTCTCCAAGGGCTACAAGCAGCGCCTCGGACTCGCGCAAGCGATCCTACACCAACCGGATCTGCTCATTCTGGACGAGCCCACGTCGGGCCTCGATCCGAAGCAGATCATCGAGATCCGCCAGCTCATCCATGAGCTGGGCGAGAACCACACTGTGCTGCTGAGCACGCACATTTTGCCTGAGATTAACGCGATTTGTAACCGCGTTCTTATCATTAACCAAGGCCGCGTCGTACTCGACGAGCGGCCAGAGAATCTCGGCCGCACGATGGGCGAGACGTTCGAGGTGTCGCTCGAGGTCAAGGGACCTCGAGAGCGGATCTTGACCGAACTGCGCAGCCTGCCGTCCGTCGGCGAAGTCAAAGAGGTAGACGCACCAGTTGGCGTAGCTGAAGCGCCAGCCGCATCGGCAGCACCTTCGCTTGACGAAGCTCCAGCTCCAGCCCCAACAGACGCAGCATCCGAGTCCGTGAAGCTCCTCGTCACCTCCGCAGATCGTGCGGAAGACATTCGCGAGGCGGTATTCTTCCGTCTTGCAGGCGCGGGCTTGCCGATCCTAGCGATGAAGCGGGAAAGCCTCAGCTTAGAGGATATCTTCCTCAAGTTGACGACGGACGAGCCTGCCGACACGACCAGCACATCCCAAGAGGAGGGTGACACCGATGCGTAGAATTTGGGCGATTTGCTCCAAAGAGCTGCAAATGTATTTCTTTTCGCCAGTTGCGTATGTGGCGTTTGCCTTCTATGTGCTGTTGTCGAGTTTCTTCTTTTACGTGAACTTCGTGGCTGGACAGCCGCCGATTGTGGATGCGCGCTCCATTGTGGGCAATACCACGTTCATCTATTTGTTCATCATTCCATTGCTCACGATGCGTCTTGTTGCAGATGAGTTCCGTCAAGGTACAGATGAGTTACTCCTGACATCACCTGCAGGAATTAGTGAAATCGTGCTAGGTAAATATTTGTCCGCATTAATCGTGCAAGTTGGTCTAGTGGCGATCTCCTTGGTATATCCACTTATCATGTCTTCCTTCGGTACACTAGATATGCCTGTCACATGGTTATCGTACCTGAGCATGTTCCTGCTTGGCTGCGCGATGATGGCCATTGGCTTGTTTGCATCCAGCTTGTCGAATAATCAGATGGTTGCAGGGATTACAGGCTTTGTTATTTTGCTGTTGCTGTGGCTGCTTGATTGGGTTAGCAGCAGTATGACGGGTAAATTGAAGGATTATGTAGGTCAATTCTCATTGACCGGTCACTTGAGCAATCTGCAAAAAGGCGTCTTCCACGGCGGCGATATCCTCTTTTACATCACATTAACAGCTGTGTTCCTGGTTCTTTGTATACAAGTCCTTGAAAGAAAGCGTTGGAGGTGAGCGGAATGAATAAGTGGATACGGGGAACTAATGCGACTGTTCTATCAATCGCGGTTATCGGCATTTTCATTATTCTGACAATCTTCCTACACTCGCTTAAGGGCTTTCAGGTCGATTTGACGAAAAATAAAAATTTCACGCTCTCAGAGCAAACAACCGCTGCACTCAAAAATCTCAATCAGGATATTCACGTTATCGCCTTCACAAACAGTGGGGATGGCAACGATTTTGTGACCCGTCAAGTCACGGATATGGTGGCTGAGTACAAAAAGCAAAGCAGTAAAATTACGTACGATGAGTACGATATGCTGAAGCAGCCTTCGATGGCGAAGCAGTATGGGGTGGACCAAGGCGGAACGATTATATTCGAAATGGGCACCAAAAAACAAAACATCAATTTCTATGAACTTTTTGCAGGACAACAAGATGGTTCCTACACCTTCTCAGGTGAAGAGAAGTTTACACAAGCGATTCAAAGCTTGACATCTACAGAGAAACATACGGTTTACCTCCTATCAGGTCATCAAGAGTATCCGGCATCAGCAATGAGTATTTTCAAAAGCAGCTTAGCTGCTGCTAACTACGACGTGAAGGATCTTAACCTGTACGTGGATGGCAAAATCCCGGATGATGCGCAAATGCTCATGCTGCTTGGGCCGACCAACGATCTGAACGACAAAGAAGCAGAGCTCATTCAGACCTATTTGAAGGGTAAAGGTAAAATTTATATCACGCTGGGCTTCAACAAGGATATGACGACGAAATGGAAAAACATCGATGCCATCATGAAAACCTATGGTATTCAAGATCAGCATGCGATTGCGATTGAAACGAAGCAGACGTCCTTGTATGACCCGTTAACGATTATTCCAGAGTACGGTTCACATGATATTACCAACAAATTATCGAGCAATAATTTAATTACAATGCTGTCGCTGGCTGTCAGTTTGAATGCAGACGAAAGCGCGCCGGATTATACGAAATCCTTGTTGTTAACGACAACAGATAAAGCTTACGGTGAAACAGACATTAATTTGCTGGCACAGAACAAAACGAAACAAGATGCAACGGATGTCAAAGGACCTTTGAACTTGGGCTACGCCATCTCAGACAAAGATAACAAGCCGAAAGCAGTTATTTTAGGTGGTTCTACATTCGTGTTGGATGAAGATATTCAAAATCAGGGTAATAAGGACTTTGCTTTGAACAGTATTGGCTGGCTGCAAGAACAGAAAGATCAAATTACGATCCGTCCACGTCAAGGGGATGCGTTCCAACAAGCAATGATTACACCTAGCCAAGCGAATACGATTTTCCTCATTACTATCGTGTTCTTACCACTGTTATTCCTCGTTATTGGCGGCCTGATCTGGTGGAGGAGGAGAAGAGGATGAAGAGGTTTATTCCAACCATTCTGTTAGTCGTCATTTGCATCGGTGGTTTCTGGTACGCCTCGAGCAAAGACTTCTTCCAAGAGAAGAAAGATGAACCCAAGTCCCTTTTGACTCTGAAGCAAGAAGATGTGAAGGCTGTCTCGGTGAAAACAGAAGAGGGGCAGATTGAGTTAAGCCGTACGACCAATGGTTGGGATATGCAAAAGCCAGCGGCTGCGCCGACCAATTCGAATCTCGTTGACTCTTGGCTAGATGCGCTAGGGTTGGTGTCGTCCACTAAGCTTGTGGAGGATCAAGCAACCAATCTAACCGAATATGGCTTAGATAAGCCGGTAGGGACGTATGAAATCACCTTGAAGGATGGCTCCAAACAGGGCTTGCTCGTCGGGACGGCACTCCCGATTGAAGGGTTCTCCTACGTACAAGTAGAAGGTTCGCCTGCCGTCTATCAAGTCAGTGATCAATCGTTAACATCATTGAACAAAACGCCGGTTGATTTTGCCGATACAAGTCCAATTAAACTAGAAAACGATAAGGTACAGAGCGTTAAGATGACCTGGAAGGGCCAGTCTTGGTCCCTTTCCAAAACAGATAAAGATAAAGTCGCTGCGGATGCGAACTGGAAGCTCGGAGATAAAGAGCTGAAAGGTGCGGATGCGAGTCCGTTGTTGGATCAGCTCATTTTCTTGCATAGCAGCGAACTTCCGCAAGCGGCAGCTCAAAGGCCGACTACAGGTGGAGAGCTTAAATTGGAGATTGCATTAACGGTAGATGGGAAAGACGTTACCGACGTCTACGAAGGTAAATTGAGCGGAGAACAAATCTGGCTAGCTAAGCAGGGTGGGCAGTGGGCCTACTCGCTGACAGCCGAGGATATTCAAGCGTTAGCAGATGCTTATGCGGGTAAACCTGCAAAGCCTGCTTCCTAATTAAAAAACTGCTTCCAACAGGAATTTTACTGTGAGGAAGCAGTTTTTTTGTTATTCCGACATAAAACGGCATTTTTTGGGAAAAATAGAAGAGAGGAAAGGAGGTCACATGCACATGTACAGCACGTCAGAGAACCAAGCAATTTCAGGAAAAGAACTTTCGTATCTAACGGATACATTCAAGAATGAAGAATTGTTAGCTAAGCTTTGTGTACAAGGCGCGGTGAACAGCCAGAGTCAGTCATTGAAACAAACCTTGTCTCATCTGTCGCAAGAACGATTGCAAAATATGAGCATCTTAATCAATGCTCTGCAACAACAGTCCGGAATGACCCACTAATTCGAATCTATACAAGGAGGTGCAAGACACATGTATCAGTCAAATTCGCATCAACAGCACCAGGGGCAGCAAGTCGATTTAGAAGATCTAGACTTTGCCAATTTTGTTTTGTCTGAATTGAAGCGCAGTGCGCGTGAATATACAACGGCTGCATTGGAAGCAGCTAATCCTGGCATTCGACAGACCTTCGAAACCTTATTGCAAAAAACATTGGATGATCAAGCGCTTGTTTTTCAAGAAATTCAGAGTCTTGGTGGTTATCAAATTCAACAGGCTGAGCAGCAGATGATTGAGCAAGAGATCCAGAAGCAGAGTCAGACGGCGTTACAAGTTCAATCCATCGTCCAGCAACATGTAAGCTCAGCTGCATCAATGAGCCAGTCCCAACAGGATCGAAGTTCTTTACAAGCGACGCAGTCGCAGGAAGAATCACAATCCCAGCAATATCAATCTTACCAATCACAGTCCCACCAAACTGAACAACAATACCAACAAAGACAGCCGTACAGCCAGCAACAGGGACAAGCCAATCACGTACAGAATCAAGCTGAGGCCGTGCATCAAGCACCAACGCCAACAGCAAGACCATCGTTCCAGCCTGTTAATTATGCGAACCAGTACCCGAATGCGGCTTACAACAATCAACAAGGTCGAGGTCAAGGTCAAGGATATACACCGAGTCAGACACAGCATCAGTCCTCATCTTATAACCAAACCCACACACGGAGCTACCAAGATCAAAGTCAGGATCCATCCAGCTATGGTCGTGGTTCTCAAGGGTATGCGGCTTCTTCCAACCATACGAATGAGAATCCAGGCATGACGAGTACAGGTAGACCTACGCAGGCACGTATTGTTTCACGCACACAACAAGGTATGCCATCTTCGACTACGGAAGGTAACGCCTACCTGAATAGGTCGCAAGAAGGTAATAAATATAACTTCTAACAAAGGTTAATCATGATTCAAAGGTTACGAAGACACGCTGTCCTCTCTTGGGCAGGGTGTCTTTTTTATTGTAAGACTACAAAGTCATTTAATTTAGAATTTGTCCCACTATTTTTCTAAATCAGGAATGAGTACGGCTTGGCACACATATATAAGGAACATAGGATGTCCAAACTTAGGGAGAAGGGTGCAAAAGCTGATGAAAAAAACATGGGTATATGGTGCGGCTACTTTAGTGGTACTTGGAGCATTAACAACAGCGTGCGGTTCCAAAGATGAGGTCATCCCGTCCGTAGCAACAGGGGCGAAGGATGCAGGCACCTCGACAACGGTTCAAGTGAAGACTGAAACAGGAACAGGAACAGGCGCGAAAACGACAACAACAACGACGAATGCGAAGCCTGCCATTGATGCTAACTATAAGGTCGATGGGAAGAATGTTACGATCACGTATCAAACGTCCAATTTCAAATTATCTGAGGATGACATGGATAAAGCGAACGTACTGGGCGTAGGACATCTCCACCTGTATGTGGATGGGAAGCAAAAAGCAATGATTGGTAAAACAGGTCCGTTAACCCTCACGAATTTAACAACAGGTACACATGAAATTAAACTCGAGTTGCAGCAAAATGACCACAAAGACCTCAATATTGAGAAGATTCTTAATATCGTCGTCAAATAACGAACGTTTGTGCGTATTATCGCGCAAATGAAGCTACTGTGAAGATCGGATACGTACAGTTGCATATTCCTCTAAAAGACGGGCGATTAGCCCGTCTTTTGTCATTTGACACACCAGAATGGGTAGCATAGACTGTTGATAGTATGGCACAACTGCCGCCTAATCGGAGGGAAACAATTGATCGTCGATATACGCAAGTGGAAGCATGTATTTAAGCTCGACCCCGACCGGGAGATTTCGGATGAAGCGCTGGATCAGCTCTGTTTATCGGGTACTGATGCAATTCTTGTTGGAGGATCTTCAGGAGTCACATTCGATAATACGGTGGATTTGTTATCACGAATCCGTCAATATGAGGTGCCTTGTGCCTTAGAGATTTCGAATCAAGAGGCTATCGTGCCGGGGTTTGATTTATTTTTAATACCAGTCGTACTGAATGCCGATGATCCGAAATGGATCGTTGGACAGCATCATGAGGCGCTGAAGGAATATGGGGCATTACTGAATTGGGATGAAATTGTAGCAGAAGGCTACATTATATTGAACAAAGATGCGACGGCAGCTCAGCTGACCTCAGCGCGAACTGACTTGGATGCCAAGGACGTAGCAGCTTATGCACGTATGGCGGACAAGCTTTTTAACATGTCGATTGTGTATCTGGAATACAGTGGTACCTTTGGAGATATGGAACTCGTGCGTAAGACGCGTCAGGTGCTGGAGAATGCTCGATTAGTATACGGCGGGGGAATAGACTCCCTAGAGAAAGCGCAACAAGCAGCCGAAGCAGCAGACACCATTGTGGTCGGCAATATTATATATAGTAACTTGGAGCAGGCGCTTCAGACCGTGAATGTGAACTTTGATAGAAATGGAAGGTAACCCTAACGTGAATGAAACTGTCAATATTTTAGAAGCAGTCAAAAAGTTAAACCCCCAGCAGCGCAAAGCTGTTGAAGCCGTGGATGGCCCTCTATTAATTATGGCTGGAGCGGGAAGCGGCAAGACGCGCGTGCTCACGCATCGGATTGCTTACCTCATTGGTACGCGCAAAGCGGCACCGTGGAACATTTTGGCTCTAACCTTTACGAACAAAGCGGCACGTGAGATGCAAGATCGTGTCGGTAAGTTGGTTGGCGGTAGTGGCAGTGA
This sequence comes from Paenibacillus sp. J22P165, assembly GCF_059692015.1. Lineage (NCBI taxonomy): Bacteria > Bacillati > Bacillota > Bacilli > Caryophanales > Paenibacillaceae > Paenibacillus > Paenibacillus sp. J22P165. The sequence goes on from NZ_JCAUAP010000016.1 coordinate 135,027, forward strand.
TATTTGGGTATCCACGTTTCACTCCATGTGTGTGCGTATGCTGCGTAAAGACATCAATCGGATCGGCTTTTCCTCGAACTTTACGATTTTAGATTCTGGTGACCAACTATCTGTCATCAAAACTTGCTGCAAAGAGCTCAACATTGATACGAAGAAATACGAGCCCAAAACATTCCAAGCAGCTATCTCCACAGCTAAAAACGAACTTATCTCTCCTAAACAATTTGAAGACAAAATCGGTGATTACTTCGACGGGCTTACCTCCAAAATTTATACCCTATATCAGAAAAAGCTAAGAGCCAACAACTCATTAGATTTCGACGATTTGATTATGGCGACGATTCATTTATTTAAAGAAGTACCAGAGGTGCTGGAATTTTATCAAAATAAATTTCAATATATTCATGTCGATGAGTATCAGGATACGAACAGAGCGCAATATATGCTGTGTCAGATGATTGCGTCCAAGCATAAACGCATTTGCGTCGTTGGGGACAGTGACCAGTCCATTTATCGCTGGCGTGGAGCGGATATTAGCAACATCCTCAATTTCGAGCAGGATTACCCAGATGCAACGTCGATTCTCTTGGAGCAGAATTACCGTTCGACTTCGAATATCTTGCAGGCGGCAAATAAAGTCATTGCAAACAACACAGGTCGTAAGCCCAAGAACCTTTGGACAGATAAAGAAGGCGGCGTCGGGATTAAACTGTACCAAGCGGATACCGAGTATGAAGAAGGTTACTTCGTTACGAATGAAATCAATAAGAATAAGTCGAATGGCAAAAGATTCGGCGATCACGCGATCCTCTACCGTACGAACGCCCAGTCCCGGGTAATCGAGGAAATTTTGATTAAATCGGATATCGCCTACACCATCGTGGGCGGGGTTAAGTTCTATGATCGTAAAGAGATTAAGGATATTTTGGCTTACTTGAGACTGATCTCCAACCCGAACGATGATATCTCCTTGAACCGAATCGTGAACGTGCCGAAAAGAGGCGTTGGCGGTACGACCTTGGATAAAGTGGCGGATATGGCTGGACGTAGAGGGATTTCTCTTTTTGCCATGTTGGAGGAAGTTGATTCTCTAGAGATCAATACGAAGGCGAAACATGCCCTTGCTGATTTCCGCGAAATGGTGGATAACCTCAACCGCATGGTAGACTACTTGTCCGTAACCGAGCTGACCGAGAAAATCCTTGAAATGTCTCAGTACCGTATAGAAATGCAGCGCGAGAACACCATTGAATCTAAGGCTCGTCTTGAAAATATTGAAGAGTTCCTGTCCGTGACCATGGACTTCGAGAAACGTAATGAGGACAAATCTCTCATTTCCTTCCTTACAGACCTAGCTTTGATCGCAGATATCGATACGCTGGATAAAGACAAGCCCGAAGAAGAACAGGACGCTGTCGTTCTCATGACGATGCACAGCGCCAAAGGGCTAGAGTTCCCGGTTGTGTTCATCATCGGGATGGAAGAAGGCGTCTTCCCGCACAGCCGTGCGTTCGCCGATAACGAAGAGCTCGAAGAGGAGCGCCGTTTGGCCTATGTCGGCATCACGCGCGCCGAGCAAGAGCTGTTCCTCACGTGCGCACGTATGCGCACGCTCTTCGGCCGTACCGCCGCGAATGCGCCGTCGAGATTCCTCCAGGAGATTCCAAAGGAACTCCTGGAAACCGTCTCGGCTGGCGGCTCCAGCGGCGGCTTCTCCCGAGGTGGCCGTTCCGTCGGAGGCTCCTCGTGGGGCAGCAGCGGCAGCGCTGCTGCATCGAGCCGCGGTGGCAGCACCACCGGCTCGTCTGCCTGGGGCACACCGTCCTCCTTCGGGGGACGGCCAAGCACGGGCAGTGCCGCTAGCGCTGGCACTTCTGCTGGCGCCGCTGCGCCAAGCCCTGCGGCCGCGTCGAGACCGGCTGCGTTCCGGGCTCCGCAGCCTGCCACAGGCGGCGGCTCGACGGACTACAAAGCCAGCGACCGCGTGTCGCACGGCAAGTGGGGCGTCGGCACCGTCGTGTCCGTGAAGGGCTTGGGTGATGACACCGAGCTGCAAATTGCTTTCCCGGCGCCGGTTGGCTTGAAGCGCCTGCTTGCGAAGTTCGCTCCAATCACGAAAGTGTAGGAGCGGGCCTTAGCCTTTGAAAACCCCTATTCCCATTGAGAGAGGAAGAGCCCGCCATGACCGATAAACTCGCGGCAATGAAAACCCTCATCCAAGAAATTAACAAGCATAACCATAACTACTATACGCTGGATCAGCCCACAATTTCGGACGCGGAGTGGGATGCGCTTTATGATAAATTATCACAGCTAGAGCAGGAGACAGGGGTCACCCTGCCTGCTTCACCTACCCATCGGGTAGGTGGAGATCTGCTCAAAGGCTTTGAACCGCACCGTCATTTAGCACGTCTCTGGAGCCTGGACAAAGCGCAAAACGCCGAAGATTTAGCAACTTGGCATGCACGGGTTCTTAAGCTGATTGCCGATTACAATAGCAAAAACCCAGAAACACCACTACCAGATCCAACTTACGTGGTAGAGCTTAAGTTTGATGGGCTTACACTAAACCTTACCTATGACCAAGGGCAATTGGTTCAAGCCTCCACACGCGGAAACGGTACAGTTGGCGAGGGCATTTTAGCTCAAGTCAAAACGATTAAATCGATTCCACTTGAGATTCCTTATGATCAAGGAACGATTGAAGTGCAAGGCGAAGGCGTCATGTTCCTGTCTGTCCTTGAAGCGTACAACCAGACGGCCGCAGATCCGCTCAAAAACGCGCGAAATGCCGCAGCAGGAGCCCTGCGTAATCAGAACCCGAAATTAACCGCAGAACGCAAGCTGAACGCTTTCTTCTATAATGTGGGCTACAGCAGTGACCTCCAATTTGACAGTCATGCGGATATGGTTCAGTTTTTGCGTGATAATCTGTTCAAAGTGAGTAACCGCACACGGTACTTCTCTACGATCGAAGAGGTAAGTAGCGAGCTCGAACGCATTGCCGAAGAGCGATCCAGCTTCGACTTCCTCATTGATGGAAGCGTCGTGAAGCTGACGGATATGCGCACGCGAGAAGTCTTTGGCTATACGGAGAAATTCCCTCGTTGGGCGATTGCTTACAAGTTTGAAGCCGAAGAGGCGACGACCATCCTGCAAAGTGTATCTTGGGAAGTCGGCCGCACAGGCAAAATCACACCACTAGCCCGCGTAGAAGCTGTCGATCTTGCAGGCGTGACCGTACAGAACTGTACGCTCAACAATGTTGGCGACATTGAGCGCAAAAACCTCAAACACGCCCTAGGCAGCCTCGTCTACATCCGCCGTTCGAATGACGTCATTCCAGAGATTCTCGGTAAGGTAACCGAGGAGAATGACGGTGAGGAAATCGTGGCTCCGACGCATTGCCCGTCTTGTGGCAGTGAGCTGGAGATGCGAGGTGCGCATCTCTTCTGTCTTAACAAACTCGGCTGCAGTCCGCAGCTCGTGGGCCGGATGGCGCATTTTGCTTCGCGCGATGCGATGGATATTGAATTTTTCAGCGAGATGACCGCTTCACAGCTGCATCAAGAGCTGGATGTCCGCGATCCTGCGGATCTGTACACCTTGCAATTCGACGATCTCGTCAAGCTCGATCGCTTCGGCGAGAAGAAGGCGCGCAATCTTCTCGGCGCCCTCGATAAGAGCAAGTCCCGCGATCTCGCGTCTTTCCTGTATGCACTTGGCATCCCGAACTCGGGCAAAACCACCACGAAAGTGCTGGCCGACCACTATCGCAGCCTTTCGCGCATCATGGAAGCAACGACAGAGGAACTCATTACGCTTCCAGACGTGGGCGGTATCGTAGCGGAGAGCATTCACTCGTTCTTCCGTGACCCTGTGATGGTGTCCAGCATTGAGCGAATGTTAGCCGCAGGCGTGAACCCCGTTGCAGAGGAAGCTCCGGTCATCGTGGCCAGCGAAGATAATCCGTTCTTCGGCAAAACGATCGTCCTCACAGGAACACTTTCCTCGATGGGTCGAGACGAATGTGCGAAGAAGCTCGAAGCCATGGGTGCCAAAATCACCGGCAGTGTCTCCAAAAAGACCGACATCGTAATCGCAGGCGAAAGCGCAGGCAGTAAGCTGACCAAGGCGCAGGAGCTAGGCATTCGAATCATTGAAGATGAGCAGGAGCTTTTGCAACTGCTAGGTGAAGCTTAATCTATATAGAAGAGAGGTGACAGCGCCATGCCCAAAAAGATCATGCATATCGTTAACGGAGACGCATTTGGCGATAAGCTGCGAGAATCTGGTATCGATGGTGAGGTTTTGGTGTGGCGCGAGTCGCTCTATGAGGGACCTATCGGCATGCAGATGTCAGATAGTGCCCTTTTATCTATGAGAGCATCTTATATGAGTAACCGTTACGGCATTCCGGAGGACACTTTCAAGTCGCAGACCATCCAGCAGGAAGCGAAGATAGATACCCTCACGGATGTGGACGAGGTTGTCCTATGGTTTGAACATGATTTATATGATCAATTGATGCTGTGTTATTTGCTTTCTAGAATTACTAACTTCACTCAACGGTCCTTCCAATTATCCTTGATATGCATTGATCGATTCCCTGGCGTAGACCCTTTCTATGGCTTGGGGCAATTGTCTGTGGATCAAATCCTTCATCTGCATGGCACTGAGTTACCTGTGAGTGAGGAGCAACATGCCCTTGCCTGCAAACTATGGACAGCCTACTCGGCTTCTGAGCCTTTGCCTATGGCCTCTTTATTAGAAGAAGACCTATCGGCACTTCCTTTCCTTAAAAAGGCCCTAGAGGTCCATATAGCTCGCTTTCCTTCTATGCAAAATGGCTTGTTAGCCATTCAGCAGCTGACGCTTGAGCTGATCATGGACGATGAGGTATTGATCCTGTCTTTATTCCAAAGCTTAACTGAGCGGCTCAGCCATTACGGCTTAGGTGATTTGCAATTCTTTGGCATCCTGGATGGGCTCTGGCATTGTGAATATCCACTGGTCCAAGTGCTTGGTGGTGATAAGTTGCCAAGATACAATGAATCCTGGCCCCCGCAATTTGAAAATTACAGAGTAAAGATAACAGAATTGGGTAAACTTATTCTTACTGATAAGCAAGATCACGTTTGTCTGAACGGGATTGAAGAATGGATTGGTGGCGTTCATTTGGTTGGTAAGCAGGATATATGGCGCCGAAATGCAGTAACTACAGGCTTTGTAAGGCTGTAAGATAATGTATTTAAAAAGATGCTTGCATTTCATTTTGAAACCTGATAATATATGTTCTTGTCACCGCAAGAGCGACACATTAACGCTTTAAACGGTAACGCAATAAAGCTCCTTGAAAACTGAACAAACGAATGAAGTATATCAGCAAATTCAGTCACGTAAGTGACTACAATTGAGATTGCAAAATCTCGCTAGCTTCAAATGAGCAAGTCATCTTTCTATTATGGAGAGTTTGATCCTGGCTCAGGACGAACGCTGGCGGCGTGCCTAATACATGCAAGTCGA
>NZ_JCAUAP010000017.1:0-131726 GCF_059692015.1 Paenibacillus sp. J22P165
CTTGCACATACTTTACAGCTTCACGTTTAAAAGTTTCATTATATCGTTGTCTTGAATCGCTCATGGACAAACACCTCTTAGTTCATAGTTAAGATTATTATTACTTCTACAATAAGAGACGTCCACTTTTTATTCTAGATGCATTCCTACATCTATTTCCGGGCAAAACAAGCCTTTGGGGAGTTTAACTGGATTTTCTACATCTACTTTTGTTCGAATTGTCCCCTTGCACGAAGTTGGCCTGAAATAACGGGAGAAAATCCAGTTAGTTTGCGAAATGCCATGATTTAATTTGATTTAGCTGCAGAAAATCCAGTAATTCGCTTGGACACAAGCAGCACCTCATGCTATAACCCACGCTGATAACAATAAAAATAACCCCACAGCTCATCCCTGTGGGGTACTTCTATTTCCAATATTTATCTCAATGTTTTCAACGCGCCGCTCCAAGCATTCACTTGATCTAGCATCGCATTTACGTTAGCTTTGTGAAGATCAGCTGGCTTGAAAACTGAGTAGTTTTCGAAATCTGTAAATAAGGAGAAAGTTGGGTGTACGCGAACGTCAGCTACCAATAACTCACCAAGAATACCGCGTAGATGTTCAGCAGCACGAGCACCACCAGTTGAGCCATAGCTCACGATACCAGCGGCTTTGTTATTCCAAGCCTCACGTGCGGAGTCAAGTGCATTTTTCAATGCTCCTGTAATGCTGTGGTTGTATTCTTGCACGATAAATACAAATCCGTCCAAGCTATCAAGCTTTGCATTCCATGTTGCAAGACCAGGTTCTTCCCCAGTACCTTCACCTAAGAAAGGCAATTTATACTCGGCAATATCCACGATTTCGTAAGCAGCATCACCGCGCTCGTCAGCAACTTGCTTAATGTATTCGCCTACTTGTGGGCTAACGCGTCCTTGACGTGTGCTACCTAGAATAATACCTATTTTAAGCTGTTTGTTCTCGTTTGTCATTTTCCTTACCTCCTAATATAAAGTAAATCACTTACTTAATGTTACTTAGTTATTATAACGAGTAAACTTGCTTACTGGAAGTAGGCACTTAAAAGATACCCGGTATACTTTAGGATACCTACTCTAATTCCTCATTTAACTTATCCACGCTTCCCTAATTAATAATCCCATGAGAAACAATCTCCACTCTCACCGAAATTTGAAAATTCACCTTCGGGTACTCCATTTCCCAGTCCATCTGTTTCCACTCATTCGGATAAAACGCGATCATGTCCCGCGCAATGCCTAAGGCATCTGAGTGTGCACGCTGCGTTAGCTTGCAAATATCATTAGCTTCCTTCGTGAGTATCTCGGAGAACCTCTTATTCAATTGCTCCAGTTGCTGCTTCTCCGATAGATTGTATTTGGCAATTTCAATGACTGAGCCTTTCATCTTCAAGTCTATGCGCACCTGAACTCGGCCCTCAGCATCAATCCACACATGCTTGTCTCGCTTTAAATTGGACATATTTAAGGATAAATAATCCGAGGGATCATTGCCTTCAGATTCCTCCTTAATATTCCGCGTAATCACGCAGAGGTTGGCTTTTCGTCCGTACATTAGAATGATTAGCGTAGATTGCTCTGGCGTTAATGAATACCCCGTATATTTACGATTATGCAGCAAAGCTAAACCATCCACTACGGCTTTATCTGACTCTTTCCTAAGCATTGGAATGACGGGATCGCGCCCTGCATCGTGCAATGAAGGATAAAGGGCGTGTAAAGTTAAGGAGGGAATTACCGTTTCATACCTGGCACTCATAATAATTTTCCGCAAATATTCCCCAGAGGTGGCGGAGCCTATACGGTCTAGTCGAATCAAATCACCAGCATTGCCCCGAACGATGGCTACTTTGGCCAGCATTGGATCATTCGCATTTCGAAATGTAGAGTCCAGAATATCTGCTAAATCTTTTTTGGCCAATTTCTCTCCGATGAGCATGACTTGATTTTTGGAAGTACCTATGGGACCTGCGATTTGTAAGCCAATTTTCTTATATAAGGATTCTTGTAAGGTTGGTCCTGATGCCGATAACACCTCATGCACGGGTGCCGTCCTTTCCTTCCCGCCTGGAGATTGAATGGTTACGGTGGTAACGATATCATTTTTATCATTCGCATCAATGGACGTTGCGTAGATCAATTGCAAGTTTTTGAGTTCATTATGATAGTTGCAGCCAGTGAGTAACAGAGCCATCAGACACCCAAGTACAAGGCACCTCATGCTTGTATTCCTCCCCTTTTTCCCATTAACCAAGCTAACACTAAGAGCACAATTGGAATCCCGAGTATAATGAACCCTTCAAACTTCGTAATTTGCGCTACTAATTGAACTCTCGCCTCTGATCGCCAAAACATGCCAGCTAAACAGACAATAGGGACTAGATAATAAACAGCTTTCCTATGCTGGTTACCATGGAACAGATAGCCGAGCCCCTTCGTAGCACAATAGATGTAACTGATCAGTGTCGCGGTCACTTTCACCAACCAGATCGAAAGAAACAGTAGATCCAGTCGTTCCAAAAATGGCAGTGAAATGCCGTTCAAATAATACGGTACTGGCTGAGGGATGAAATTAAGTGACTCCGGACTAAAATTCAGAAAACAGACAAGGACAACGATCATAAAAAATAAGGTTGCCATTCCATTTGCCCATAGCACAGGTGCTACCATACTCTTTCCATTTGATTGAACATCAGCATTCACAACTAAAAATACCTCAAAACCTAGAAATGAGAGCACTGAGCTTTTGACCCCCATCATAATTCCCTGTAAATCTTCTTGCCCAATAGGTAATAGGTAGCGGTAATCCATCGTACGAAAACTCGTCAGCATGATCGCTAACATAATAATGATCAGCAAACTGATCAGCGCATGGTAACGAGCAATAATTCGGATATTCTCTTTAGCTAAATAGAGGCAAACCAAACAATTCGCAACAATGATAAGCCATGGATTCGAATAAGGTAATATCCACAGCTCGACAAAGGTCATCTCCAGCAACAGAACCAGACAGGTTGTAAAGATAAAATGCACAATAAAAATGGAGGTGATCGTATTTCCAAGCCATTTGCCTACAATAAGAGGTACGAATTCATAAAGGCTTTTCCCGGGGAATCTTTTGCACAAAAGGACGTAACCAAGTAAGACAAGCTGCACGCACCCTCCAGCCAAAAGCAAAGATATCCATCCATCTGCACCGGCTGCTTTATGCAAATCATAGGGAAATGATAATACCGCGATACCGATCTGTGTTTGCAAAATGAAAGCAAATAATTGTACCCGTGTCATGATGCCCTCCTGTCTGAAGCTTTCCCGCCGAAGATTCGTCTTGGCAGCTGGATAAGCGTGACCAGGATACGTTTTGGTTTAAACGGCATGAACGGAAAAAAGTAGGGCACGCCAAACGTTTCAAGCTTACTTAAATGCATGAAAAGCATGCTAAAGCTAAAGGCAATTCCGACAAAACCTAGCAGTGAGGATGCGACCATCATCGGGAATGAGACCAGCCGAATCGTAAGGCGCATTTCATGAGAAGGCACGCTGAACATAGCAACAGCTGTTAGGGAAATGACGACAATCATTGTCGTGGACACTAAATTGGCATTGACGACTTCACTTCCAATAACGAGTCCTCCCACAATAGACAACGTTGAGGCAATTGATTTTGGCAATCGGATCGCGGCTTCTCTGAGAATTTCTAGCACGGTGATCATGAATAAGGCTTCCATGAGTGGATTAAATGGGATATTTTCCAATGAAGCTTTCAGAGAAAACACCAAATCAATGGGCAATATATCAAAATGATTGGATACAATAGCTATGTACAAAGATGGCAGAGCGATGCCGAGCATGGCGCTGATTAGCCGAAGAAATCTAACAAAAGTCCCGTTCCACCACCTCATATTAAAGTCGTCTGCAGCCTGAAAAAACATAAAGAACGTAACAGGCAAAATGGTTGCGAACGAGCTGCCGTCTACCAATATTGCTACTCGTCCTTCCATTAAATGCGACACGGTACTGTCGGGTCTTTCCGTAAAAAGCATTTGGGGAAATAATGATAAATGGCTGCTTTCCAAACGATCTGTAATTTGACCTGGGGATTTAATATAAGTAGCCTGATTGGTGATTAAATTAGCAATAATCTCGTCGACAACGTTCATATCAGCAATATCACACATATAAAGGAGTTTTACACTCGTTGGGCTTTCCGTTCCCAGTGTGAAGTGCCGCTCAACCAAATTCACATTCTTCAAGCGTTGGTGAATTAATTGCGCGTTAATGGAAATGTCATCCACAAAGCCAACATGCGATCCACGAACCGTTTGTTCGTTCTGTGGCTCTCCTACATTGTGCACAGCTCTGACACTGGCATCGACCAATACAATATCCATCCGGCGTTCCAGCAAAATAGCACATTTCCCCTCAAGCATCCCGCCTGCCGCTAACTTCAAATCTGTAACAAGCTCAATATCTAAGATAGGAAGTATATCTTCAAGACGACCATCCCCTGATTGTAGCAAGGGTTTGAGAATATCGGCTTGCAACCTATCTGAATCTGTAACTGTCGTCAGATAGAGTAAGCTCCCCCTCAAGCCATGCAACGTGAACTCCCTGGAACGCACATCATCGGAAGAATGGAAATACTGGAATAGGTTCTGAATATTCACCTCGATCTCTTCAGAGATCAGAAAAGAATCTTTTTGCATTTCCATACCGCGCCCTCCGTTCAACCGCATTTCCGTTAGTATTTACCAGTTCCACGGGATTATCCAGATACAACCATGAGAAAAACCGCCTAGGCTTGTAGGGCCTGAGCGGTTTACATGTGAAACCTATTGAATACTAATCGCATCCCTAGTCGGCTCAAGAGGAAGCTGTAGAACCGTGTTATCCCGCACCATGCCGGTACTGACCGGATTCATGCCGTACTGGTAGGTGATGCTCCCGCTCCCTGCAATACTTGAAGCCAACTGTAGTCGAATCGTAGTCCCATTCAGCCTGCTCGCTGAAGTGATGGCTATGGCCGTTGTGCCGTCCCAAACTTGGAACCCAGTGATGCCTGTTGTTGGCACCGCCAGGCGTTAACGTAACTTCTACTTCATTTTTGCTTGCTGTCGTGAAGTTCACCTTGGGTACGCCTAAGTTAGTCGGTTTTGTCGACTAATTCCTCTCGATTTGCCTGAGTGCGCTTGAGTTAGTCGGTTTTGTCGACTAATTCCTCTCGGTTCGCCTGGGTGAGCCTGAGCTAGTCGGTTATGTCGACTAACTCCTCTCGGTACGCGTAGGGTGAGCTCGAGTTAGTCGGTTTCTCCGACTAACTCCTCTCGGTTCGCCTATGCAGTGCTATGCTCCCTAGAAAATATCTCGGCGCCAGCCATTCAACTTGGCAACAGCCTCGACGTAGAAATAGTCGCCATAGATCAACGAAACATCGATGTTTTGTCCAGCTGGCTTATATCCTGTGCCATGCAATAGGATGGCTTCATGCCCCTCACCAGACATGTAATTCTCGGTTAACGAGCGAATCATACGTTCCGCTTTCCCACGGTACAATCTAGCTTCATTCGGGGAAACATGGCGCGCGATCTCGAGCAGGCCTGATGCCGCGATGGCTCCAGCTGAGCTGTCTTTCGGCTCTCCTTCCGCCATGTCCGTCCGGAAATCCCATAACGGCACATGATCGTCCGGCAACGAAGCGATGAAGTAGTTGGCCGCTCGCTTGGCCCCATATAGATAGCGCTGGTCGCCCGTGTTTCTGTATGCGTTGGCCAATCCATAAATAGCCCAAGATGCCCCTCGGCTCCACGCCGAGTCCGGCCCGAATCCTTGCCCGCCAAGCGCTTCAATGAACTCGCCTGTCTCAGGATCAAAGCTGACTATGTGGTTCACGGAACCGTCATTCCGAAGGAAATGCTTCAATACCGTATCCGCATGGCGAATGGCGATATGTTTATACCGCGGGTCACCTGATTCACGACTAGCCCAAAACAATAACGATAGATTCATCATGCAATCAATGATAGCCCAGCCAATCTTATCGAAATTCCAAGCACGGATGAATTGCCCCTCTGTATTAAACCGGCCCGCTAAGAAATTAGCGGCTTGCATGCCTCTGCGATATCCGTCAACATCGCCAGTTCGTTCATATTTCACGACAGCTGTCGGCAAAAATTGAAAGCCAACATCATGGTGGAGCTCTTGAGACGGCTTAATTAACCACTGTTCAATTCGTTCATCCCACGGCCAAGCCGCCTGCTTGTAGTGCTCTTTTCCCGTTAGCTCATGCATGATCCATAGAATGCCCGGCCAAAATCCGGACGTCCACCAATCCGTCTGTGTGTTATCATACACACCGTCCGCTTTCGCCACATGGGGGCATTTGTCCCCCAATTGCTCAATCATGCTATCGACTTTCGTCTCTAAGCGTAACTTTAACTGCTCCCAATATACTTGAGCTTTTGTCACTTGTCCTTCCCCCTCCTGTGCTAGCTCGGTAACGTTTGTCTCTGAAATTTAATCTGGTTAATTTCCCCTTGAAGTTCTTCTCCAGCGATCCATCGCGCCAAATCTTCCACAACCAAGAGTCCCAGCTTACTCTTCCAATAGTGATTAAATCCGCCAATATGGGGGAAACAATAGGCATTGGAAAGTTGAAGCAGCGGGTTCTCCATAGACAATGGCTCCACATCAAATACATCGAGGGCAGCTGATATCCGTCCTGAAGTCAGCTCATTGAGCAGTGCAGCTTCATCAATAATCGGACCTCGGGCCGTATTCACAAGCAGGGCGCCATCTGGCAGCAAGCTCAATTCTTTGGCCCCGAGCATCCCTCTCGTTTTCTCCGTTAATGTATTATGTAAGGAGAGCACAGAGCTGCGTGATAGCACGTCTTCAAGTGAACAAAGCTTCACACCAAGCTCCTGAGCTTCCTCCGTTGAGCAATTCCCCGAATACAGCAGAATCTCTGCCTCATACGGCTGCAAAAGACGGATAACTTCTCGTGAAATTTCACCATATCCGATGAGCCCGATCGTTTGACGATACAACCCCTTCACGGACTCGCGATTGTTCTGCGTCCATCCCCCCTGCTTTAAGCGCTGACTATAGCCGGACAAATCCCAACTGCCATGCAGCATTAAAGCAACAGCTAGTTCAGCAGTCGAACGGGCTAATGACGTATTTGCGTTGACCACCGTCATGCCTAACTCATACACTTGGGGATCGACCATCGGTACAACCGTACCTGCCGCATGCCCAATAAACTTCAGTTTACGAGCCCTCTCCAAAACGCCTGCATCTAACTTAGCTGAGCCCCATGAAGTGATACAAATATCATAATCGCCAATACGCTCTGCCAGCTGACTGGAATCCAGATGCTCATCGGTCCAATCCACCTCGCACAAAGCGTTCAATTGTTGTATATTTTCTTCTTGAAAAATTAATTTACGTAAATAAGGATCACTCACCGTTACCAATGCTTTCATACGTATCTACACCTCGATCATAAATTCAACTGTCTTGATTGATGTTGTTTACCAGATCAGCCATATAACTCACGTATGCTGGCAATACTTCTTCCGGTTCGCTGCCTGCAACTCGAAGCTCCTGTCGCCATTTCGTTTCCCATTCCAAGGAAAAATAACCATCATAGCCACTCGCAAGCAGCAAACTAACGATACGCTGATTCGGACTACATCCCTCACCTAACAACGTATAAGCCCAATCGTGTTGGATAGGATCTGCCCATGGCTTACCATCCTTCATATGCACATGCACACAATCCTTACCCAACGATCTAAGTGTCTCTTCCGGCTGCTCGCCATCCTCAAGCGGATGCAGCACATCCCAGATGACGGCGCAATTCGTCCGATTCACATCATCTAGCAACCCACGGAGCACTTTACCCGTTGCATATTCGTTGTGGGATTCGATCCAAACGCTAATCGACAGCTCACTTGCCAGATCACACATATACTGAATGGTTTCCACGATGCATGCGTGGTTCAATTCCACCATCGGATCATCGAATCTACGCATGAAATTACCTAAGAAAATGCGAATAGCCGGCGACCCGAAATCCTGAGCGAACGCCAGCAACTGGGGAAATAACGTCTCGACCTGCTGACGTTCAGCATCTCCCAAGCCTTTCACGCATAGACCCGATCCAATATCGGTCACTTGAACTCCCGCAGAAGCCAACGCCTCTCCAGCCTGCCTGCGAATGGCCGGATTCGTATCTAATTTCCCCCAAGCATGGATTCCTTCGCGAAGCTCGATGCCTGAATAGCCATAATCGGCGCATGCACCGATGAGCTGCTCTACGCTCCAGTCTTCACAAGGAAGTGTACTAAAAGCTAGCTTCATCCCGTTCACTCCTCAGATGTTAGTTTGAGAAATAGCTGTAATGGCTGCCCCATTTCCCCTTCAAACCGTGCCCACGTATAGATGCCGTTGCGATTCCCATGCTCCGATCCCAAGGTGGTAAGCTTATGTGAGGAGACGACGTCATATCTGTAGCCACCCATAACGACACCTATCACGTTATCCTCACTTGTAATCGTCGTCTCATCTTTCCCATTCGACAGCAGCAGCGGCACCTGATAGTAAGGTACACGGTCTACCTCTCCGAGTAGTTCCACTTGGATAGCTAATCCAACCTCCGTCAAAGCATACGATTCCCTTAAGCGCATGCCATCGGGGATTCGACCACCACTATACGTGACGCTCAATTTCACTTCATCCTGCGCTTCTTCCACTACCTCGATCGCACAATCCAACGCACGATCACCATCACTCAACCACTGCACGTCCCCAGACTCATCCGTCCACCCCGCACATAAGCTCAACGCCTTGCCTCGCACGGATTCCGGCAGCCGATACTTAGGCTCTGCCGCACATGGCATCGACAATGCCAACTCCGTCGGTACTCCGCGTTTATGCAGTCGACCGAGTCCGGTCGCATCATAATAGGCATCCGCCCGCGTGTCGATTTCAATTGAGTAGCCTCCGCAATTCGCGAACACCTTATGGAACGCGTCCGAGGTTTGCCATACGTAGCCACCAATCTCCGCAGGGCAGGTGTACTCCTCAATACTGTCATCCGCAGACAGCACAGCGATGTACAGGAAAGTCGCGAAAGTGGCCATATATTTGGCATAATAACCATAATCCTCTGTTCCGTAGCCCGAATCGGGTGGGAAAAAGTTCTTAATATGACGAGGTGGATTCTCCTCGATCAGCCACCGCTTGAGCGAGTCCAGCGCCAGCCGAGCCGCCCTTTTAAACGCCCCAGCCGTCTTCAAGTCTCCCAATTGTTTATACCTACAAGCCTCGTATTCCGCATTTGCAGCTACTAACGCCTCGTTAAATAAATATTGATTGCTACGGCCGCCATAAGGTAACTCGCCCGCAGCGGATTGCATGAACAGCGTCTGTAATCCAGCTTTCTTCAACTGCTCATCCAATGCCTCTCGATAAGGGCCTTCATAGCCCGAACCGAGCAGCAACTGAATCTGGCAGCGCGTCGTTAAATCGTAGAGAGTCGGGTTACCCGGATCTTTGTACATGCCATTTTCATCAAACAGCGTCAATTGATGAGGCCAATGTGCCGCAAAATAAGCCTTCGTATCGGTCAATCCCGCACGTTCCCTCAAATACTCGCCAACCATGTTATAAATGTTAATGTTGTGAAGCTTTTCCTTATCCGTCACAGTCTGATTCGTATAGTAGTAATTGCGGTATGGCTCGATCTGTTGGAGCGCACCTAGCCACCTCGCTGAAGTCTCGCGATCCAGCTTCTGTTCCATAGCGAAATACGAAAGCATGACCTCTTTTACCGCAAAATCCACCATTAAATTGCCTTCGTGTCGATGTAAATCCTCACAAAGCGCCGTCATCATGCGCTCCCACAGCGACCGTTGCTCGGGTATGCGACCAGCCGCCAATAAAATACCTACGATTGAAGTCACACGCGAGTAGGCTTGCACATCAGGAATGTGCCCTGTCTCCGCTTCAACCGATGCCTGATGAAAGGCTGGAAGATCATATCCATGTAACGCGAGCTCGATCATATCGAGATACGTTTCTTTCGCACTTGGCTTGCTTCCCATACTTCGTTCTGCATCACCCTCAACCAACTCAACATGCTCATGCAACCAACGAAGTGCTTCATCCTGCGAATTCTTCATGTCATTAACCTTTCACAGAGCCAAGGAGCATGCCCTGATTGAAATATTTCTGCATGAACGGATAAATTAAAAGCATCGGTACAGCTCCTACAACAACAGCCGCCATTTTGACGGGTGGACCGAAAGCATAACCGCCTGCCGTTAACTCCAAACCTGTATCTGAAACAATTAATAATTGACGTAAGAACACTTGCAGCGGCCATTTCCCAGGATCATTGACATAGAGAATTGCTGTGAAATACGTGTTCCAATTCTGTACCGCATAGAACAATGTGAACGTCGCGATAACCGGCATCGAAAGCGGAATGATGATGGTCCAGAACAGTCGCCATTCCCCACAACCATCGATGCGTGCGGATTCTTCCATTTCGCTGGGTACATTTTGGAAAAAGCTGCGAATCACGATCATATTGAACGGTGTAATCGCCGTTGTCAGGAAGATCGCCCAGTACGTATTCAGCAAATGTAACTCTTTAACAACCAAATATTGCGGAATAATTCCACCAGCGAACAACATCGTGAAGACGACTAGGAAGTTGAGCGTTTTGCGACCCCTCAGCCAGCTCTTCGATAAGCCATACGCCATTAAACATGTCGTAACCATATTGATAGCCGTACCGAGCACCGTGATGTAGACAGCGTTTTGGATTGATTTTGTAAACAAATCATTGAAATATAAATATTTATAGGCGTCCAGGCTCCATACTTTTGGAAGGAGGAAGAAGCCTCTCGTATTCATCTCATGGGTCGTGGCAAACGAGCTAAATAGGACATATAAGAACGGAAAGCTTACAATGACCAAAGCGACTAGCAACACACCGTACAAAACGATGCGGAAGGGAATATCTGCTTTTTGCATCCGGAAATTCATCAGTATACGCCCTCCTCACCTAATTTTTTAGACAAACGGTTCGCTCCAATAACAAGTACTAAGCCGACTAAGGATTTGAACAACCCAACTGCTGTTGTATAGCTAAAAGCACCTTGTAGAACACCATTGCGGTACACATAGGAGTCGAAAACATCCGAAACCCCAATATTAATGGAATTTTGCATGAGATAAATGTGTTCAAACCCGACTTCTAGCACCGAGCCTAATCGTAAAATGAACAAAATAATAATTGTCGATTTGAGCGCAGGAACGTTAATACTCCACATTTGGCGCCACCGGCCTGCTCCATCTACTCTCGCTGCTTCATACAGGGTCGGATCCACCGCTGCCAGCGCAGCTAAGAAAATAATCGCGTTCCAGCCCGCTTCTTTCCAAATATTTTGGAACACATACACCGAACGGAAATAATCGGGATTCGTTAACAGTTCAACTCGCTCTAACCCCATCGAAGCTAATAAGTTATTGATTCCTCCGCTTTGCGTGGCAAACAAGAGAACCGTGATCCCCACAACGACAACCCACGAGAAAAAATGGGGCATGTAGACGATTGTTTGCATCGTTTTGCGGAACCAGCGAACCTTCACCTCATGAAGCAGCAAGGCTAGCACTACAGGAGCAGGGAAAAAGAAGATCAGATTAAATAAACTGACGAGCATCGTATTTCTTAACAAAATGAAGAAATCTGGTTCTGTGAATAATTTCACAAAGTGGTCGAATCCAACCCATGGACTATCCATAAACCCTACAAATGGGTCATATTGTTTAAACGCGATAATAATTCCGCCCATCGGCAAGTACTTAAAAAGAATGAAGAATAATAGGCCTGGCGTGATCATGAGATACAGAGGGAAGCCTCGTTTCACATCTTGCCAGAGCTTGCTAGAAGGGGTTGTTCGTTTGACAACTGCTATCCCTTGGACTTCCATAGGCTGCTCTCCTTGTTAAAGGGCACCTCCCCTTCATAGGAAGGTGCCTGGCATTATGTTATTTCCGTTATTTCAATTTCCGTTATTTCGTTGCTTGGTACGCCGCATTAATCTCTTGAATGATCGTATCGCCGCCAGCTGCTTTCCAGTTCGCCACCGCTTTGTCCACGAATTCAATCGGCTCTTTGCCGTAAATCACTTGAACGAGCGCATCCAGCCATTTGCCGTTAATTTCTTTGCCTTTTTCCGCTAACGTTGGTGACACGAGGCCAGCACCTTTATTTACCCAAGTATACTTCTCATTGTTGTTGATCCATTGTGTGATCACTTCAACATCTTTGGGGTTATCAAACTTGTATAGTTGGTGCATCGGATCCGGTTTAATCCACAACCAGCGAAGTTTCTTAGGAATATCTGTATCCGTTGCTGGCAGCTTCTCAAATTGATTCGCAGACACTTTTTTGTAATGCACATCTGGAACGCCATGCTTCGCAAAGTCATAGCCTTCTTCCGTGGATAACCAATCATAGATTTTCAGCAAACGATCTTGAATCTTCGCGTTACTCTTCGCATTGAATACGATCTTTTGACCGCCAACATTATCAAACGTTACCGTTCCTCGCAAACCCGTTGGCCCCGCCGGAGGTGTCAATTGTGCGACCTCGGCTTTCGGGTCGGCTTTTTTCACATTAGGGATAACTGTCGTAAACAAATTATTCGTATTCACATACGATACACCGGATTTTCCTGCATAAAATTTGCTCTCCGGATCATTTTGCTTGTTCACAAAGAAATCTTTATCGAGCACACCTTCTTTGTACGCTTTATTCAAGAAAGTAACGTATGATTTCAATTCATTCGCTTGCGCTTGAACAGGAACCAACTTGCCGCCATCTTCTTTCCATCCATTCGCTAGGCCGAATGCTGCTTCCAAATAATCCGGTCCATATACACCGCCAATAATCATCTGCTGCGGATAAAAAGTGAAGCCATACGTATCTTGCTTGCCGTTGCCATCTGGATCTTTGGTCGTGAAGGCTTTGGCCACTTCATAGAATTCATCAACCGTTTGCGGCTCCTTCAGCCCCAATTTATCCAGCCAATCCTTCCGAATGACCAAGGAATCACGATTGCCTTCACTCCAGAGCGGAATACCAAGGTACTTATCCTTCGGATTTAAAGCGCTCCATAGCTGATCAGGTACAACTTTCGCTAGATTCGGATATTTGGCCAGCTTCGGCTTGAGATCCATGAAGACGTTTTTCGTTGACCACTTCGTGAAAAACTCAGGATCGATATAGAACGCATCCGGTAGATCATTGGAAGCCGCCAGCACATTCAACTTCTCGACATAATTGTCCGAGGGGATCCACAACATTTTCAGATCAATGTTAAATTTATCGTTCAAATATTTGATGCTTGGATGATTATCCGGCCAACCGCCGCCTGCATAGGAGCGAGACATCATCGTAATCGTCAATTTCTCTTCTTTTTCCGGCACCGCAGTCGTAGCAGCAGCTGTACCTGTAGCCGTAGGCTGCTTTGTATCCGTGCTTTGACTTTCATTTTTCGTGGAGGCACAGGCTGTTGCTAGGACGCTTAATGTCATCACCGTGACTAAACCTATCGCTTTCTTTTTCATGAAGAAACCCACCTATTCGTTTGTAATGTCCCTTACATGTATGATGATACCGAATTGGCATGGCAAAGGCTTTATCCTACTCTTTGATTTGTTATCCGATTCTACGCTCTTACACGATTCTTAGCTATTACGAGGAATAAGCACCGACACGACCGTCCCTTTACCGGCAAAAGAGTGTATCCGCAGCCCATAACGTTCCCCGTAATGCAGCACTAAACGAGCATGTACATTGGCTAATCCTAGCGACTGCTCTTTGACGTATTCATTCTGCACGTTAGCTGTAATCCGACTAAGCGTCTCTTGTATCCGCAACAACCGTTCCTCTGGAATACCAGGGCCGTTATCTGCAATTTCAATCATTAAATCCTCTTCCACATCATACGCACTCACGAAAATACCCCCATCCCCGCCTTGCCGCTCAATGGCATACTTCACCGCATTTTCGACAATGGGCTGCAGGGATAGCTTTACAATCCGGCAATCTAGGAACTTTTCATTCACATACAGTTTACTTTCAAAACTATCCGGGAAACGAATATGCGTGATCTCCAAATATTTGGTCAAATGATTCAGCTCATCCTTGAGGGTAACCTCCACCCCTTGAATGTTCGCTGTATAGCGATATATTTCACCTAGGTTTAAAGCCATTTTCTCCAGCAGCGGTGCTTCTTCTAAATAAGCGATGCTCTTCATAATATCCAATGTGTTATATAACAAATGGGGATTGATTTGATTTTGCAGCGCTTGGATGAAGGCATCCTTCTGCTGTAGGCGGATATGGGCTTCTTTTAAACTTAAATCTGTCACGTTCGTGACCAGATCATCCAATTGCGTGACCATCTTATTGAAATTCCGATTTAACTGTTGAACTTCATCTCGACCTGGTGCAGCCAGCGCCCTCGTTTGAAAGTCTCCTTTGGAAACCTTCTGCATCAGCCTACCCAGCTGGACGATCGGCTCTACGAAATGGTGGGACAGCTTAGGGATTAAGAAAATAATTAACAGCAAGATGATAATCAAGGCGTAGAAAGTTGAATTTCTAGCTGCATTCAGTCCGCCCGCCATCTCTTCAAACGGGACAAAAGATACAATCTGCCAATTGGTGATCGTTGATTGCGAGCTGGAAACGAGCATTTTCTTATTCTGCCAATTCTGTACCGTCACTTCTTCTTTTTGATTCAGATCAATTGTGGCTAAGGAGGTTTGCGAACGCGGTAAGCCTAGCCAATCTGGATTCGGATGATAGACGATCACGTCGTCTGACGACACGATAAAAAACTCACCGCTCGTGCCAAGCGTCGATTTGTTAAATGTTCGATCGATTTCGCTGAGCTGCAGCTCAACAACAAGCTTGCCGATATTGGCCATCCCATCGATACCGGTAATCGGCACGATTAAAGAAATAACAGGAATGCCGTTGGACATCCCCTGCTGGATGCGATGTGTCTGAACAACTTGCAGCGTGTCTTGATTCGGCATCGAGTACCAGGGCTGTTCTTTAATAATTTGCTCGGCCCCAATCGCATAATCGTAGAGAGAGATCACCTGATTATCCTTGGATACGAGAAACATCACTTGAATTTCTGAGTAGTTGAGGGAAAAATACGATTGCAGCTTCTTCTCAATGCCTTGTTTCTCCGATGGGGAGTATTCTCGGTTATCGACTAAGAACTTCTGAATTTCGGCGTCCGTGATCAAGGTCGATAGCGATTTGGCCATTTGCTTAAAATAAAATTCCATATGATAATTCAGGCGCGTCGTCGCTTCCTTGGAAATCATCGTGAAATCCTTTTGCACCGCACGGCTGTAATAGTTATGGGAAAATAAAGCCATCACCGTCACCGAGAGGATGCATAGCGTAAGGAAGGCAACTGTCATTTTGAGCTGAACGGAGTATTTATAGATCCACTGATTGCTCATAAGCCCAGCTTCTTTCTGTATTCATTCGGAGACAGACCCGTTGCTTGCTTGAACACACGATTGAAATAAGGTACCGTGGTGAAGCCGACCTCTGAGGCCACTTGGTAAATTTTCATATCAGAAATGAGCAGCTCCTTCGCCTTCATCACCCTAGTTGCATTCAAATAGTTCACGAAAGAATCACCGGCATGCTTTTTGAAAAGAACACTGAAATACGCCACGCTTAGATTCGCTTTTGCCGCCAATTCCGTGATCGTTAGCTCCTCTTTGTAATGCTCTTGAATATATTTGCACAGCTTATGGATAACTCCTGTGGAGTTAAAATTCATCATATCGGGGTAGCAATTCAGCCATTGGTGCAGAATACTCTGCATCCGCTCTGTGATGGCGCTGTCTGAGCTATCTGTCATGTCTTTGATTTCCCACTTGGGATAAATATCTTTCAGAATTTGCTCCCATTTCTCAAAAAGCATGGCGCAGAGCGTCGTGCGGATCCCGTCATGTCTCCCTTTTAAGCGCAGAAGTGAGCTCAATAGCTCTTGGCTCCTCTTCACCAACTGATCAGGCTGATATTCGGGAAGCTCGTAAATAAAATCTTCGATATGAACAAAATGCTGATACACATCCTGGAACTGCTTCAGTCGGTTGATCGAGCGCAGCAGGGCATCCTTCAAATCGCTTTCGGAAAGCGGTTTCAACAAATACTCGGTGACACCGTAGCGAATCGCTTTTTGCGCATATTGAAAATTGTCAAACCCGCTGATGATGATCGTGACAATGGGATAATTTCTAGCTTGTATTTGCTCGATGAGCGCTAACCCATCTTTCTCAGGCATCTTAATATCGGCAATCACAATGGAAGGCCAGAGCGTCTGGATCATGCTCCACGCTTCTTCCCCGTTCTCTGCCTCACCAACAACTTCAAAGCCAGCACCGATATTCTCAATCATTTTCACTGTCGCCTTACGGATCCACGGCTCATCCTCCACAACCAAAACACGATACATGACAATTCTCCTCTCGGATGTTGGGTAACAGGTTACACACGTTCAGCAATGATTGTTATGATGATAACATAGGCATGGTAGATGTGTGAATCATTCTGTTTTGCACTTGAACAATGAGGGAAATAGTGATCTATTCAACTTCTACTAACTGGAAAATATGCAGCTATTTATGAAAATCCCCCTCGAAAACTCGATTTAACTGTAAAATATGTAGTTAAAACTAACTTTTTTGTTCGATTTAGTTAAATTAGTTAAAATTAACTTCAGATTTTCCATCTAATCTGCATTCGCCCCCATAATCGCACAATTTAACTGTATAAAATGCATCTAATCACCTGAAACGCAAGAGTTCGCACGAAACTTTCATCCGACTTGAGCGCCCGCACAAAAAGCACCTCCAGCCGCAATTGCAGCCGAAGGTGCTTCTTCAATTCTCGTACATTAGCCCAAATCAGGCGTATCCGTCAGTTCAATGACGGCATTCTCTGTGTGGTGCAGTTCCAATACGATGATCTCATTGCGCCCTACTTGTAGTAAAGGAGCTGGCAGATACAACGTGTTTTGAGGGCCTTTTTCCCAGAAGCGGCCGAGGTTGAAGCCATTGATCCATACGACGCCTTTGGACCAACCGGCTAACTTGACGAACGTATCTCCTGTTTCATCTACAAGAAACTCCCCGCGATAGAGCATCGGACGATCTAAGCATGTGCTAGTTGTGCTGGCCCCTGTACCGTGACCTTCAGCCCCAACGTCTGCACCAACCTCTGCCCCCTCACGCCCAAACGGAATGACCGCTAGATTGTCTAGTGGGAGTGGATGTATCGTCCAGTCAAAAAGGAACTGATTATTCATTCGCACGCCTTCTGTGATCCCTTTGCAATCTCGAAGACGTGGACCATAGTTAACGCGACCCATGTTCTCAACAACGATATCCAGCTTCGCTCCCCCAGCAGGAATGTCCATCTGGAGTGGACGCGGATCCCATCGTTCTACCGTACCTTGATATACGCCATCCAAGAATACTTGCGCACGATCGTGTACCTCTTGAAGGTGCAATTTCTCACCCACACGCGGTCCAGACACTCTTGTCGAATAGACGATGAAGCCATAATCTTGTCCTAGATGCTCCATCGACACGGGATAGGTACGCTCAATTGGTTTTGACAGATATGCTAATGAGTCCAGCAAATCGACCTTTTCCGTCAAAGCGATTTTACCATAGCTTTTCTTCTTAATAGGCGCAGGCAGTGCTGGAAGTTCATCTTCACTTTTGCCCAAATAATTAGCAATCACCTTACGTACAGCGCTATATTTCTCCGTCACATCCCCACATTCGGACAAGGGTGAATCGTAATCGTAGCTAGTAATTGTCGCTTCGTACTTCTCTTGGTAGTTCGCACCGTTGTAGAATCCGAAGTTCGTTCCACCGTGGAACATATAGAAATTGACCGAAGCACCCGCTCGAAGCATCCGATCGAACACATCCGCGACATCTCCAGCCTCCCGCGTGTGATGCGGCTTCAACCAGTGGTCAAACCACCCGTTCCAATACTCCATGCAAAAAAGCGGTTCATTCTCACGATACTGACGGAATTTCTCGAAAGCTGCTTCCGGCTGTGAGCCGAAATTAACCGTAGCCAGTGTACCCGGCACCGTACCACCTTGCAGCATGCCATCCTCAGGACCGTCTGATGTAAACAGCAACACGTCCACGCCACGACTGATTAAACCGTCTCTTAAATAGGTTAAATACGCCGTATCGTTCCCGTAGCTGCCATATTCATTCTCAATTTGCACAGCTAGAATCGGCCCGCCATTCGTACTAAGCAGTGGCTTCAAACGAGGAATCAACTCGTCGTAATAACGATCCACTTTTTGCAAATACATCGCATCCATACAACGTAATTTCATAGCGGGATATTGAAGCAGCCACGCTGGCAATCCACCAAATTCCCACTCCGCACAAATATATGGACTAGGCCGCACAATCACATGTAGACCAAGGTTTCCTGCTAATTGAACGAATGCCTCCACGTCCGCGAGGCCGTTGAAGTTGAATTCGCCTTCCTTCGGTTCATGCAAATTCCAAGGTAAATACGTCTCAACCGTATTAAAACCACAGGCTTTCAACTTCAACAAGCGATCTTCCCAATAAGCCGGCACCACACGGAAATAATGAATGGCTCCTGAAATCATTTGAAATGGCTCGCCATCTAGTAAAAATTGTTTATTTCCAACTGCTAAAATAGCCATATATATCCCTCCAGCACCTACATAAAAGTCGTGTTCTTCTCTCTTCATCATCGCTGAAAAGCGACTCTCCCTCAATCTCCAAATGGAGCATATTCTATACCAAATGCGCCAACTAATGATACAATAGACAGAACGAATTGAGCGGAAGGAGGCGACGTTAAGATGGAAAATTTGCACCCGGATATTTACCGTTTTCCAAACATGATCCAGACGCTGCAAGTTATAGGCTGCCACTTCGGGCTACAGCCTCCAGGTTGGGAATATCCAAGACATCATCATCATTTATTTGAGCTGCTGTATTGCTCGGAGGGAGAAGTTATTCACGAAATCAACCGTGAAACGATTACAATGCGAGAAGGTGACTGGCTGCTGATCAAATCCGGCGTTAGACATCGCTCTTCTAACACGGCAGCTGCGAATTATGGTTACTTTAATGTGCATTTTGACCTCGATGATGCTGATATTCGCAGTCTGCTTGCTGCGGCAGCTTACCGACACATTTCCAGGCAACAGGCGGAGCGCAGCAAGCTGAGGTTCTATGTGAACGAGCTGGAGGCCGTTATGCAGCGCAATCACGCCAAGGACTCAAATCCTGAACTAGAACAGCAAAACTCGCTGCGTTTTGAAGACAAGCTGCTGCTGCAATCTTACACGCTGCTCATCATCCATGATGTGCTTTATCTACTGAAGCTGAAGCAACAAACCACACCCAAACAGCATCCTTCTGATCAGAGCAAAGATGCGTCCTTATTTAGTACAGATGTAGCGCATGCCATTGAAGAAAAGCTGTCGCTCGGCATTAGCGAGGAAGCGAGCGTTGCGGGGATTGCTAAGGAGATGAACCTTAGCCGCAGCCAGTGCTCTAAGCTTTTTTCCAAGGTGTATGGCTTATCACCTCGCCAGTACGTCAGCCAGCAAAAACTCAAGCTGGCAAAGGAACTGCTCGTCACGACGCATCTGCCGATGACAGCTATTGCCGATAAGCTTGGCTTCCAGTCCGCCAGCCACTTCTCGCGGCAATTTCGCCGCTGGACCGGACAGTCGCCAAGCGAGTTTAGGCCTAGGCATTATGCCGATCAGTAATAACCGTGCGAGGCGGGATCTAACAATCTTGGTCAGTTCACCACCACCGCTGTTCGATTAGTCTGAAATTGCCGAACTAATCCTAGCAACTCCACCCACTAAATTAAATTAGTTCGAAATTACCTATCTAAATCAACTATTACACCTCTCCAAAGAGCAAAAAGCGTCCAATAGTTCGGCAAAATCGAACTATTGGACGCTTTTTGCAAGTAATACTCAATTTAGTTCGGTGAAGTCGGACTAATGCACGATGAGTTCGACTTACAAGTCGCTTTCGTTGCGCGTGGCGCTCTCTACTCCCCGCCATTCTTTCCCTGTCTTGCACATTACTCGCTAATTCGCACCTCAATACCAAGTGCTTCCATCGTATCTATCCATTCTTTGGGACAGCCTGCGTCCGTGATCAACATGGAGATCTCCTCTAACCTCGACACTCTCGCAAATGTAGACATCCCAAATTTGGAATGATCCGCGACCAAAATAGATTCCTCTGCGCGCTGCATCATTTTCCGGGAAATGGTCGCTTCAGCTAAATGGAAGTCAGTAATCCCATCCACCAATGAAATGCCACCCACGGAAATAAACGCTTTGTTTACTTTAAATTGATCCAGCATTTGATCTGTGAGGGAGCCTGTTGCCGCTTGATACTCTGAATTAACTTCCCCGCCTGCAAAAATAATTCTCCCGCGAAACGTTTCCAGCGCTGCATTGAGAATGGGGATCGAGTGAGTGATCAAGGTAATGTTCGTTCGATCCTTTAAATAGGGCAAAATTTCAATGGTCGTCGTACCGTTATCCACCATGATCGTTTCACCGTCTCCAATTAATGAAGCTGCCAGCTTACCAATGGAAGCTTTCTCTGACCTCATCATTTGCGTCCGTTTTAGAAAAGGCGGCTCGACGAGCTCTATGCGCATTTTGACAGCGCCGCCATACACTTTGCGAAGCTTGCCTTCCTTCTCCAATCGATCCAAATCCCGCCGCACCGTTTCCGTAGAAACGTTAAGCAGATCTGACAGGTGATGCACCTGCACTTTTCCTTCCATTTCCAAATGACTCAGAATCGTCATCCTGCGATCTTCATATGTTAATGACATCAGGGCCTCCTACTTGACCGATTTCATGAACTTGATGTTGTTTTATGTTGTTTTTATCATTGTAGAGTCAGCGGTACAGGCTGTCAACAGATGGGCATGCTTTCTAAAATTGCTGATTGACAGCCTGATCGGACAGCGATACAATTGTCAACAAACAACATGATTTTAATATAAAACCACATGAATACACCACTCAATGCAAAAATGGAGGGCTTATCGTGCCACATTCACTCATCTTTCGTGAGGATCACACGTTTACGATCGCACAGTTCACGGACTTACATTGGAAAGATAGCGGTGTTCTGGATCAACAGACACGCCGATTAATGGAGGATATCCTCGATACCGAGCAACCGGATCTTGTTGTTTTTACAGGTGATGTCATTTATACCGGTGATGTCGCCCCAGGTGATCCTATTTGCGAAGATCCTTTACAAGCTTTACGTGAAGCTGTCCATTCCGTGGAAACACGCGGGATTCCATGGGCGATCGTGTTCGGCAATCATGACACCGAGTCCATCATTACACGTGAAGACCTCATCCACGCCGTACTGGAATATCCCCATACCGTTGCACAGCGGGGTCCTGCCCAGCTTAGCGGAGAGGGGAATTACCGCCTATCCATTCAGAATGCTGAGGGAGAAAGTAAATTCAACCTCTATTTCTTTGACTCCGGCGCCTATTCACCGGTACCGCATATTCCAGGCTATGATTGGATTCGCAGCGACCAAATCGCATGGTACAAGGAGCAATCCCTTGCGATTCGAGATACTGCTGCTGAACAGCCTTTACCTGCGCTTGCTTTCTTCCATATCCCCTTCCCGGAATACCAACAGGTGTGGGATACGAAGACCTGCTATGGACATTTCTTTGAAGCTTCTGTTTCGACCAGCCAAGTCAATTCAGGCTTATTCACAGCGATGCTAGAAATGGGCGATATCATAGGTACGTTCGTCGGCCATGATCATATCAACGATTATTGGGGCGAGCTTCATGGTATTCGCTTGTGTTACGGAAGAGCGAGCGGCTATAACACGTATGGCAAAGAAGGCTTTCAACGCGGCGCTCGGATGATTCGGCTTCGCGAAAATGAGCGAAGCTTCGAGACCTGGATGCGTCTTGCTGATGGCACTGTCATTACCCAGCAACCTGAGCACATTCCTGGTACATAAACCATTACAAGATTCGGAGGTGATGGTTTGATTATCATCGCAACACTGCTTGTTATCGCATCTGGCCTCGCGCATGCCATTTGGAGCTTATTCACCAAAAGCAGCCGTAACAAAAGCGTCTTCCTATGGTCCATCATCATGGTGACCACCGTCATCTTGCTGCCTACCTTAATCCGAGAATTATGGCTCACGCCCTTATCCTTATCTGCTTATGGTCTACTTTTGTTATCAGCTTGTTTACAAGCCGTCTATGCACTCTTACTTACACGTACCTATACAATGGGGGATCTCTCTCAGATCTACCCGATTATGCGAGGCACCAACACCCTGTTCATTCCTCTTATCGCTGTCATCTTTCTGAGCGAATCTTTATCTCTGGTCGGATGGCTGGGACTGCTATGCATGGTGATTGGCTTTATTTCGCTCAGCGGTATCTTCACAGGAATACGATCTGGAACACTCACGATTGGATCCGTTAAACCATTTCTAATGGCTTTAAGTGTGGGCTTGTGTACGACTTGCTACGTACTTGTCGATAAATTAAATCTCGCACACATCTCTCCTCTCGCTTTATTAGAAGTGACAAATATCGGATTTGTCGCAGGGCTCACACCTTATGTTATCGCTTCTAAGCAGCTGCGTATCGAGTGGAGAATAAACTTGAAGACGATTGTACTCGGCGCCATTCTCAATCCCGCGTCCTACTTATTATTTCTCTTCGCCATGAAGTACGCGCCTGTTGCCCATATCTCTCCGTTGCGTGAGATCGGGACTGTTTTTGCAACCATTCTGGGCATCGTTGTCCTCAAAGAGAAACAAGGCCATTTACGCATTCTATGCTCTATTCTTATTTTAAGCGGAATTCTCATGATCAGTTTTTGGGGTTAAAAAAAGGAGGTTCATCAATGACGACTTGTAATCGTGTAATTATCATTGGTTGGGACGGCGCTGGCGATTTTGTACGTGGGGCACATACGCCGCATTTAGACCGTTTGTTTGCAGCTGGGGCTTCGACACTTGAAGCACAAACTGCATCGCCTACCATTAGCGCTGAATGTTGGGGGACTCTGCTTCACGGAGTTTCTCCTACAAAACATGGCCTTACCAATACGAAGGCGGAAAAGGAAGAGTTTCCAGTTGATTCACCGTATCCTTCCATTTTCCGTGTGGCTAGGGAAACTTTTCCCGAAGCTAAATTAGCCGCATACAGTGCTTGGAAGCCCATTAATTTTGGCATTATTGAGCCGTCTATCGGCGTACATAAAGTCTCGATGCCTGATGGCGAGCTTGTGCAAGCTATTGCTGCCTATATACATGCAAACCCCGACTTCAAGCTGCTCTATGTACAATTGGATTTGCCAGACGCTGCAGGTCATAAACATGGCTACAATACATCAGGGCAACATCGTGTTATCGAAGAGTCTGACCAACACATGGGCGTCATACTAGCAGCACTGGAAGAGGCTGATCTGCTAGAAGATAGCCTCATTATTGCCGTCACGGATCACGGTGGCGGTGGTGAAAATGCTTTCAACCACGGCAGCGATCATCCGCTGGATAAAACGATCTTCTGGGGCTGTGCAGGTCCTGGCATCACAGCTGGGACTAAGCTCGCTAGCGTCGACATTACTGACACAGCCACCGTCGTGGCTTACGCACTTGGCATGAAGGTTCCCGCTTCTTGGGAGGGGACATTGCCTCAGGGATTGTTTCACCAACCTTAATCGCAGACGCACAATATCGCCCCCGCCATCATGCGGACACGACAAAAATCCGACTTCGTCCGAATGGACCAGGTCGGATTTTGCTTTGTACACTCATGAGTTCATTCGGCTTGGTGTTCTAGCTGTTGCTCGATAACCATGCCTCCTGCTAATCGCAGCCACGTTTCAAATTCGCGCTTTCCTTGCGTCAACCGGATGACCCGCGCACCTCTTGGGAACCCTTCCCTCCCATAAGTGTTATACCCTGTCGCTCTCCCGTAACAAAGTCGAATGCCATGTAATTCTCCCCAGTAATCATTGATATGATCGTGACCAACAAAGGTCCCCATTACATCGCCTCGTTCCAACATAGCGGCAAATAAGCCAGTGTTTACTTTCGGAGAGCAGACTTTCTCCAGCTTATTGCCATAACAGGTCTCGCTATCCCAAACTTCTTTATACTCAGGCAGTGGAATGTGGAAAAAAGCTAGTGCTGGCAACGGCGTATTCGTATTTTGTCCGTGGATCGCTTTAGACTCGTTCAAATACCATCCAATCTGATCGTGTTTAATCCAATCATAACCGCCGACACGTGGATTCGTAGACGCAGCTCCTGAATCTAGGAAATATAGGACAGCTGCGGTATTTCCCGCACTATCCTTCACTTGTAAGGAATAATTGCCTACACCATGAATGTCTTCCGGTCCTGTCTCTGCTAGCGCATGAGGATGCTTCCTTACCGCATCCATGAGTTCCTCTTTGCTGATACCCATCTCCGCGTCATGATTACCAAAAACGAAAGCCCATTTGATTTTGCGTAATTCTACGGCCTGAACGGCCTCTTGCAAAGCTTTTACCGGATCCATACATCGTATTTCACCCTCACCCACAGGTCCCGTGTAGATCACATCGCCCGTGAACACGACAAGATCTGGACGCTCCGCATCAAGCACTTCCTCCATTAAACGATGGGAGAGCTGGTCTTCTGGGTCATTATTTTTCCAATGAATATCGGTAAATTGTACGATTGTAAAGGTTTGATCGTTACGAAAGGAAAGCTGAGTCTGCATGATGTAGTCCCCTTGGGTTATCATTTTCGATATTTTGTGGTTTGTTTATGTTAATTGTTGTAGTTTCTGTCATTAATCCTAGTATACAACCACTACCCCCATAAATTCTAGTTATTTTCGCGAATACTTGTTGTTTTAAATTGTTTATTCTTTGTTATTGTTGAATATTATGTGTTACTGCGGTAAATTAAAAGTATATAGAGGAGAGGGCTGATTTCGTGACTACGGTAAAAGCGATTATTTTTGACCTGGATAATACCCTGCTGTGGGATGAACAAAGTATCACTCAAGCTTTTCAGGAAACCTGCAGATTGGCAGAACAATTAACAGGGGTTGACCCTGATCTATTCGAACAAACCGTTCGGGAAACAGGAGAAACCCTTTTTAAGCAAATGGAGATTTTTGAATGGGCTAACATGATTGAAGTCACTTTCCTTGAGGCATTGTGGGGTAATTTCACATCAGATCATACGTGGCCCTTACGTAAGTTAAAAGAATTAACTCCCTCTTACCAGAGAGAAACTTGGTCTCGAAGCCTCTTATCCGTTGGGATTGATCAACCTGAGCTTGGATCACGACTGGCAGTTCAATTCGCCCTTGAGCGACGACAACGTCCGTTGATCTACGATGACACGCTAGACGTGCTAAATCACTTACACGGTACCTATGTACTGCTTATGATGACGAATGGCTCCCCAGACCTCCAGCAAGAAAAAATCGATAGCATCCCAGGATTGGCTGACTACTTCGAACATATTATTATTTCGGGCACGTTTGGCGTTGGAAAGCCAGCGCCCTCCATCTTCGAACATGCCTTGCAACTACTAGACATGTCTTCGCAGGAAGTCATGATGATCGGCGATAATCTGCTTACAGACATCCAAGGAGCCTGTCATATCGGCATGCCAAACGTTTGGATCAACCATCACCAGCGAGAAGTACATACTGATCATAAGCCTACCTATGAAATTTCACGCTTATCCGGCCTCATTCCTATTTTGAAAGATCTAGAGAACAGCAAGAATGCTACCACATCTTCATCATAAATCGTTCTATATATAAAAAAGGTCCAGCACGAATTCTCCTCCGGCTGGACCTTCTTCTGTTACTCGCTGACTAACCAATATACACCCTTTTGCTCGAGGGTATCTTTCCAATCCTTAGGATAAGGCTGATCGGATACGATTATATCTACTTGCTCTAAAGGAGCGATTTGCGTAAAAGCTTGGACACCAATCTTCGATTGATCGGCTAGTACAATAACTTGCTGTGCGGATTTGGCAAATTGCTTGGAAATGTAGGCTTCATTAAAATCATAATCGGTGATGCCGCTTGAAAGCGAAATACCTCCGACGGATATAAAGGCTTTATTCAAGAAGAACATCCCCAGCATTTGTTCACACAGAGGTCCTGTAACCGATTGTTGATCAGGATTCAACTGACCTCCCAGGATAAACACTTTACCTGAAAATTTATGATGATGAAGGGCATCTGACAAATAAGATGCGATCGATATCGAATTCGTAATCAACGTTAAATTGCGTTTCCCCACAATTGCTTTAGCTAGCTCCAACATGGTTGTTCCTACATCCAATGCGATCGTATCGCCATCTTCAATCAATTGTGCGGCACGTTCACCGATCTTCTTCTTAACGTCAGTATGCAGCTGTGCTCTTTGGTCATACGAAGGTTCACCATAGGCATAGCCGGAGCGCACAGCACCGCCATATACACGGCTTAGCTTACCTTCTGATTCTAATACATCCAAGTCGCGACGAACGGTTTCTGATGATACGCCAAGCTGCTCGGCCATAGGAAGAACCTTCACTTTACCTTCGCGGTATAAAACTTCCAGTATCATTTCTTTTCTTTCCTGTGCCAAAAGCGACAAGTCGAACACCGCCATTCATCTTTGATTTTCTTTGTTTTTGTGAACTTCCTTTGTTTCACAAATTGTATGCAACATTCGTAGGAAAGTCAATAACCAATAGCTCTCTACTTCTGCTCGTTCAGCATCGCACTGCCATACACACCAAAGCTGCTTAATGTGGGATTGATACGCGATTCGGTCACTTTCAGTTGAATGTATCTTGCGTTCACCTGTTGGAAGCTGCAGATCTTCTTATACCCAACCACAGTGCCTGCACACAAGCTTACCCACTCGTCACCTTGCTTGTAGGCCAACTTGAAGCGTTCAATCCGTTGCCCCAATTGGATACATTCCTGCAAAACGATACGGTCAAACGTCATTTCCTCACCAAGGTCAATCACAAGCTCAGCCTGCTCAGTCCCTTCCTGAGGACACCAATAGGAATCGGACCGACCATCGGTTAGATTCCCTGCCTCAACAGTTGTATCCCTTGTTTGAGAAGCCCACACATTCGCTCCTTCAGCTAGGTCCTGCTCATAGGTAGCCCGGAGCCATTGCCCAAATTCACGCAAATGGCGTGCATCGGTCTCATGAATGAGCCCACGTTGATCCGGTGGAATGTTCAGCAGAAGTGCGCTGTTTCCGCCAACTGTACTCTCGTACAGATCAATCAATTCATTGACCGTTTTCACCTTATCATCGTCAACAGGATCGTAGAACCACTGGGGCCTGATCGATACATCCACCTCGGCTGGGTACCAAATCATTCGATTAGCTTCCGTCAAAACAGCTCGGCTTCCCAGATCTTCAGTATCTGCATTGATTTTTTGTGAAAAAGCACCATCATCCTCTTGTTGCGATTCGGATTGAATTTCCTCGATATTTCTGCGAGCAGCAGGTACTACACTCCATTCCGATTCACGTGTGTGACCAGCTTCATTGCCGCACCAGCGAACATCAGGTCCACAAATGTTAATGACTGCGTCTGGCTGCAGCTCACGAATTATACGATAGGTTGTTTCCCAATCGTATACCTGCATTTTACCGTTCGGTCCCTCACCGCAAGCCCCATCAAACCAAACGCAAAAAATCTCACCATACTTTGTAAGAAGCTCGCGTAATTGATTTTGGAAATAGGCGTTATATAAGGGGGAATCCCCATAACTAGGCTCATGCCGATCCCATGGCGATAGGTAGACACCGAATTTTAACCCTTGAGCACGACAAGCTTCGGCTACATCCCTTACAACATCCCCTTGCCCATCCTGCCATGCAGTAGATTTGACGGAATGGTCTGTATATTCACTAGGCCAGAGGCAAAATCCATCGTGATGCTTACAGGTTAGGATGACGCCAGTCATTCCTGCTAAACGGCAGGACTCCACCCATTGTGCAGCATCATAGGCTGTTGGATGAAACAACTGAGGATCCTCATCACCTAATCCCCATTGTCTCCCTGTAAAGGTATTCATACCGAAATGAATAAAAGCATAAAACTCCATCTCTTGCCAAGCCAATTGGCGTGGAGTGGGAACTACCTTAACTGCTTCTTCTATGGAAACTGCCATCTGCTTCATGCTCCTTATTCAATCATATCGTAACTGCCAACTGACTGGCCGAACGTGTTGAAAAGAAACCCGACCACGCCATCAACAGGCACGATCGGGTCCTTTCATTTCATCAGACTTATTTGGATTTCTCTTTGTAGAAGTCGTTCGTTTCTTTAATATGCTGTTGGAAGCTTGCATCATCTTTAAACTGTTTCACCAGTTTATCCCAATCCTCAAGCGAATTTTTGCCAACAATGACATTGACCATCATATCGTTTACTTTTTTATCCCAGTCTGCTCCCTTTTCCTTAAATGGTGCGGACTTCATCAACCCGTAAGTTGGATCTGGAATGGAGGAGATGGTATCAATGACTTTTGCATTTGCTTGGTAAATTTCGTTTGGCATACCCGCTGTTTTGGCTCTTGTATACTTATCGAAGTATCCCGTTACCCACTGACCTGTCGTATCGCCGGAATACCCTTTATTCTTACCTTCTTCGGTTTGTTCTACGCTTCCGTCAGCTTTGACTGTGAAGTCAACATCTTTGATGCCGTAAGTAGCCAAATTGTAGCCATCAACAGTAGCCGTGAAATCGTAAACTTCTAGAATTTTCTTCAATTTCGCTTCATCAACGGATTTCTTATTGATTAGGAATTGTCCATAATAACCACTTGCTTGCTCATAATAGAATTTGCCATCTGGCGCTTTTGGTATTTCAACAGCAATAAGGTTTGCTTGCGGATTTACCTTTTGCAATTCCACGTTATATTTATAGGCATCAACCACGTTCGCGAACGCTACGCCTGCTTTATTCTGAACGAGCATATCTTTAATTTGTGCTGCCTTAAGTACTGGGAAATCCGGAAGAATGCCGCCTGCTTTATAGGATTTATTCCAAAATGCTAGCGCATCTCTGGTTTGTGGTGTATACCAATACGGGATCAGGCTGCCGTTCTCATCTTTCCACTTCGTGCCTGTACCAAACATGGATAGTATCGTACTCGAAGGTCCATTTGCCCCAGGAAGGACAGCGCCATAGGTGTCAGCTTTCCCGTTGCCATCTGGATCTTTCGAGGCAAAAGCTTCGAGAACTTTGGACAACTCATCCATCGTTTTCGGCTGTTGTAAGCCTAGTTTATCCAACCAATCTTTGCGGATCAGCATGGACTCGTGGCCATCCAACGGTCTTACACGTGGAAGGGAGTACAATTTCCCTTTCAAAGAGGCGTTCTTATATACGTTATCTGGATACTTAGCTAGGTTAGGGTAATTTTTAATATAAGGACTTAGATCCCAGAAAGCACCT
This sequence comes from Paenibacillus sp. J22P165, assembly GCF_059692015.1. Taxonomy (NCBI): domain Bacteria; kingdom Bacillati; phylum Bacillota; class Bacilli; order Caryophanales; family Paenibacillaceae; genus Paenibacillus; species Paenibacillus sp. J22P165. Next base: position 29,700 of record NZ_JCAUAP010000017.1, read on the forward strand.
TGATCAACGGCATTGAGAAAAGCAGGTGTATAGTTAAAATCTTCTAGGAATAGCACATCGGGTAAATCTCGTGAAGCAAGCAGCGCATTTAGTTTCTCTGTAATTTGAGCTGCTGGAATCCAATTTAACTTCAGATTGACGTTGAGCTTCTCATTTAGCTGTTTCACGGCTTCCAACTCACCTGTTGGTGCTGCGGCGAAGGCAAGCGTTGTTATGGAAATATCGGTTGGTTTTGCTGCAGGTTTCGCTGATGCCGCTGTCGTACTCGCTGCCGAACTTGCTGGAGCAGCTTCATTCGCTTTCCCACAAGCTGCTAAAGAAGCGACTAGACCCGTTGCTGTTAAGAGTACTGCCAATTTTTTGACCATTGGTTTCATGTAAAGACCTCCCGTTTATATGCTTATTATACAATTAGAATGATTGACCCGCATGTCCAGTACTTCCCAGCATCACCCCTCTCAGGTACATGGCTCTCACCCCTTCACGGAACCAACCATCATACCCTTAACGAAATACTTCTGTAAGAACGGATACACCATAACAATGGGTAAGGAGGAGATCACGACTGCTGCCATCTTAATCACTTGTGGAGGCACGGTCCGTTCACTTTCCAGCATGGCGGCCACCGAAGGATCAGCCATTTGCGATGCGGAAATGAGCAGCATTTGAAGGAGTACCTGCAACGGACGCAAGCTATCGCTATTGATGTAAAGAACGCCACTAAAGTACGTGTTCCAATAAGCTACTGCATAGAACAGCCCGAATGCGGCAAGCGCCGAGACGGAAATCGGCAGCATAATGTGGAAGAACACGCCGATATCTGAGCAACCATCCATTTTAGCCGCTTCCTCAAGCTCATCTGGAATTTCCTGATAAAAGTTTTTCATCAAGAAGACATACCATGCACTGGTCAGCGCTGGCAAAATGAGCGCCCAGATCGAATCCATTAAACCAAGGCTATCCACGAGCAAATAGTTTGGAATCATGCCCGGATTGAATAGCATGGTCATTAGGATGGCAACAAGGAAAAACTTCTTCCCTTTCAACCGTTTACGTGAGAGCACATAAGCTAGTGCACTTGTCACAATTAAGCTTAGTAAGGTACCAAAAACCGCTAGTATGCCGCTTATGCCCATCGCATGAACGAACGCATTCGTAGAGAAGATATATTCATAAGCAGACAAGCTCCATTTTTCAGGAATCAGAACTAAGGACTTCGTCAAATACTCGGTTGGATCGGTAAATGAAATGATCACAACGTAAATGAAAGGCAGTAAGGTAACAAGTCCAATTATCGTGAGTAGCGTGTAGTTAAGGACATTAAATATCTTGGAACCTAGTTGATTATCCATGTTAGTAAAGTCCCTCCTCACCGAACTTCTTGGCTACACGATTGGCTGTAACAACCAGTATGAGTCCTACAACTGATTTGAATAATCCAGCAACCGTTGCATAGCTGAACCGGCCTTGTTGAATACCGACACGATAAGCATACGTATCAAATACGTCAGCTACCTGCGATACAGGCCCGCTTGCCATCAGGAAAATTTGCTCAAAACCTACATCCATCACTTGGCCTAAACGTAGGATTAACAACACAATAATCGTGCTTTTGATACCAGGAATGGTGACATTCCGCATCTGCTGCCATCTTGTCGCACCATCAATTTGCGCAGCTTCATACAACTCCGAATTAATCCCAGCCAGTGCAGCAAGGAAGATAATCGTTCCCCAGCCTGCTTCTTTCCAGATACTTTGAGCCGTAAGCAAAGCCCAGAAATAATTAGGCTCCGTAAGGAATTCAATCTTATGCCCGCCGAATTCGACGATTAACTGATTAATGATCCCGCTGCTTTGACCTAGAATTAAGAAACAAATACCGACGATGATTACCCACGACAAGAAATGGGGCAAATAGATGACCGTTTGTACGATTTTCTTAAAAGGTAAACTCTTCACCTCATTCAACAATAGGGATACGACAATCGGAATGGGGAAGAAAAATACGATATTCAGAAGCGAGATGGCCATCGTATTTCGAAACAACATCATAAAATCCGGATTAGTGAAAAACTCACGAAAGTATTTCAAGCCAACCCATTCGCTATCCCAGAAACCTAAATAGGGAGAGTAGTTTTTAAATGCTAACAGCAATCCCCATAACGGCACATACTTGAATATGAGGAAAAATAGTAAACCTGGCGCGGCCAATAAATAGAGATATTTGTCACGCTTCAGCGCGACTTGCCACTCGTGTACCCATGATTTCTTAGATGTCTTTCTTTCTTCTAGTCCACTCGGCATCACGTTCTGAAACTGTTCCACTTGACTATGTGACAATGTCATCACCTCTCATTAGTTACGATTGCATCTCGTTGTTTTGCTTGAAACGATCGTACCCGATCGTCAGTCATAGGGACAATGACCAATTCTTATCCGCGGTTTGTGGGAAAGACAAAAAAGGAGAAACCCCGTAACGACGGGGTTTCTCCTCACTTCTTTCTCTTTTTTCGCCTTCATATGAATCGTTAAAATAATATTTGGGCATTCTAATTTTCTTGATTTTCTTCGTCGGATCCTCGGAATTGACCTGGCGTCACGCCCATATGCTTTTTAAATACCCGAATGAAATTCTTCATCTGGTACCCCACCCGCTCAGAAACATCGGATACGGATAAATCCGTTGTACGAAGCAACTCAATAGACTTTTCAATCCTTACCTTGGTCAAATATTCAATAAAGGAGACATCCTTTTTCTTTTTGAACAACTTGCTTAAATATTGCGGACTTAACCCACAAATTTGCGCACACTGATCCAGCGACAAATCGAAGTGATAGTTCTCCTCCATATACCGAACCACTTTCGCAATTAACTGCTCATGCTCTTGATGCTGCTTGCCATGCACATAAGCAACAATGGGCTCGACCAATTGTTCTTTAAACCAGACATTCAATTCATAAGTCGTACTAATATTGCGAATATAGAGATACGGATCTTCATTCGATGCGCCAAATAATTGAGCGGTATCCAATCCGAGCATGTAGGCCGTTCGAATCGCAGCTGTAAGCAGGCGGTAATACGACATTTGAATAAGCTCAGGCTTCTGGATCGCAGCCCCCATCGCCTTCGCAAACTCGTCCATCATCCTAACCGCTTCATCACGATCGCCTAGTTGCAACGAATTCTCAAAATGCGTCTCAATTTCCAACGGATAGCGATAATGCATGTCCGAATGACTTTTACTGTTCGTATGCGAAATGACTTGATTGCCGCCTACGATCATGCGTGAGCGGACCGCAAGCAGTGCCTCTTCATATAGTTCAGGCAACTCCCCGATATGCTCGCTTTTTCCACTGAGCCCGATCGTAACTTGGAGATGTAAGTAGTCAGATACAAGCAACCGCAGTCTCTCAGCAAATTGTTTGATGTCCGACTCTTCATCTTCAGCTAGTAGAGGATCCCGATACAACCAAACAGCAACCTGATCATTCAGCAGATTGATGCCGATCCCTTCCATCTCATGGGTCTGCAAAAGTTCACTCGCGATATTTTTCACTGCAAAGACAATTAACTCACGATCATTTTCTTGAAAACGCACCTTACCTTCCGACTGCAGATCGAAGGCAATCACGATGACGATACTCTCCTTATGTGCAGGCACGTTATACCTTCGCAGCATGGCCGCTAACTGATCCTCGGAGTAGTAGAGGAAGCGTCCCTGCAAGAGCTGCAGAGCAAAGATTTCGCGAATCAGCGGCAACTGGTCACTGAGCTGTTGCTGCATGTCATTCGCTGTATTACTGAGTTCTGCCCATCTTTTATGTACAAAGCCTACTTCATCAGTTTCTACATCTTCCCCTTGGCCATCCTTGACATAAGCGACAAGATTCTGAATCGGTCGATACACGCGTCGTGTGCCCCACAGCGTTATAAGCGCTCCGAACACCAAGCATATGAGAACGATGACTAGTGTGATTAATTTGATCCCATTGGACTTGGCGTTCAATTGATCGATCGGAACCATATTGATATATTGCCATTTGTTATATGTAGACGTGATCGGCGTCACCATGTATTCGGTCTCATTGAAAGCGAACTGGAAGCGCTGTTCGGATCCGATATGCGCAACCCGATCAAATAAACCTGGAGGAACCTCGCTCCCACCCATAGAAGTAACAAGAGCTCCTTTTTCGTCCAAAATGAACATTTGTTCACCTGTATAGCTGATAAACCGTTTCATGATGTTTTTAAAGAGATCTTCATTGATACGAATAAACATGAGTCCGATCGGCTGTTTGCCAAGCAGTGGCAGTTTCGCAATTAACGTAACGCCATTGTCGTTATATCCCGGTAGCAACGAGTATGGCCCGCTGACCCATCTGAGCTGATCATCAGAGGCGAGCTCCTTCAGTAGCTCTTCACGTTCCCCCATGCCTTCAATTCTTCTCCCCCCAAAAATAGGCGAGATTAAGTATCCTTCATCCGGTACGTACACAGCTACATCGCTAGCTTCTTTATTCCCATTCATGAGGGCAGATAATTCACGTGAAATCCCCGAGTAAAAACCGGTATAGTTCGTGCTCTTTAACTCCACCAAGTTAGAGCTAAAAAATGTACCTAGCAACATTTGAATCGCATTGTTTTGCAAGCGATCTAACGTGGAATCGATGGTAGCAGATACGTTGTTTAAGATCCGCACATTCGATTGGTTCACTTCACTCTGTACAGCAGATGCTGAATATAAATAACTTCCTACCCCAACAATGAGAACAGGGATGATCGCAGCGAACAAGGAAAGAGTGACCATATTGCGAAAGATCGTTTTGCTTCGAAAAAAACGCTTCCAAAAATTCGTGATTATTTTGCGCAGGGCAATCACCTCGCTAACTGAATTATGAGCATTTTAATCGGTTAGCCGTAGAAAATCAAGTATCTCGAGAAATAAGGATGACCCGACTTCATCACATAGACGAAGTCGGGCTGTATTTGTTTGAATGCATTTAGAAGGTTATGACTTTAAAAAGGCAATAGCGTTTACTAACTTTTCAGCGAATCTTGCATCGATTTTTTTACCTGATTGTGCACGAATATGATTTTCTAACGCATTGAATGCCTGCTGTGTTTGTGTTTGATTCAAATGCTTCTGAAGTACATCAATCATGACTAGCAAGCTGTTATAGATGCCTTGGTTGGTAATCCAACCTCGCTGATACGCATACCTTACTAATTCATCCAAGTGACCTACATCCATCATAACTTTTAGTGTGTATGCTGATCTTGTTTCGTTCCCCGCTATATCCGTTGCCGTAACGACTACGGGATGATCGCCAATGGGCAGACTCAATGGACTGAACGTGTAGGGGAGACTTACAGTTTGGCCATTTAGCTCTAAAGACTTTGCTGCCACTCCGCTTTCAGAATCAGAAATGTCGAAATTTAAGCTGCCGCCCGATGTCCAATAGACAGCCATCGAAACAGTTGGCGTGATAACGGGAGCTGTCGTGTCTTTCTTGAACGTTACGACATGCGTTTTGCCTACGGAACCTGCTACATGGATCTGGAGCTTTAACGTCGGCAACGTTTGTACAACCGTAACTGTACTATCACTACGCACGAGGGATAGCGCAGCCTTGTTCAGCTCAAGCGTAATCGTGCTTTGCTTTTGTGTTGGATCCGATACAGCAATGGTTAACTCCGATTGCGATTCCTTCACCATGACGGAAGCAGGATTGTGCGCGGAGATGAAATCAGCCGTTCCTGGTTGCCAGAAATTCGCCGCGGTAATACCGAGCTTCTTCTCTTTAACCGCATGTACATCCGCCGTATTGCTCAGAACCTCTACATCAGGCGCTTGGCTATATAGTGCGGTAGCCTGTGCGTCTTTATGCGGCAGCATCACGTACGAATACGAAGCATTCGAAGGCGTTGCCCCGTGTTCAAAAGCTAGACTCATGTAATTCCGAGTGACTGGCGTCGCCGATTGGCCGCTGTTCATCTCGCTCCATTTACCTGTTCTTGCTTCACGCAGTCCATACACGTTGGCCGCTTCTGGGAAATAATAGCCAATGTCCGTTCCTGGCATATTTCCAGCCAAATGAGCCCAGTTAACGTTCTCCATCGTTTCCGACCAACCAAGCTGTGATGGTTTGGCTGCTCCATCCACGGTGAGCCTATTATCCCCCGCATCACTCAACTTGCGGTTATCGATCATCGTTTCTACAGGCTGCGGTCCAGCTTTGCTGCTCGAAATGCCTGCACCCAATGCGACGATTTCATCATCGAACATAAACCAAGACTTTTTGCCTTGCAGATCGCTTCCCGTCACCTTCGCTAAGGAAAAATCCATCCCAGACGCACCGTAAAGCCCGTCGATTGTCGATCCTCCCACCCACTCTTTTGCATTCATGTACGAGGTCCATTCACCTGGCGTCACGCCTTTGCCTGAGCCATTTGTTGTCGTACCTGGCAAACGAAATGAATCTACAGTCGGCCAGAAATCATTGCGATACTGGTTAAGATCTTGATCGTAAAGGTACGTCATACCGATCCCCGTATACCAACCTTTTAAATTCTCGTTATTGCCCTTCTCAAACGCTGAGATCCGATTGGAGAACATGCTGATTCCAAAGCCGTACCCCTCACGCAAATGAACAACACGGTCCATACCAGCAAATACCTGGTTTTTGATCAGTTCTCCTCTAGGCTGAATCGAGGCATCGTTCAAGAGATTTTTCACAAGACTCAATTCGTAGACAGGTAATCCATCGAAATAATTGCTATATGTCGTATCGGACAAGATCCACTCGCTCGCCATCCGCTTAATGGATAACGCCACATCAGACGGCGCCCCTTCCGCTAAGCGAAGCAACGTTGTAATCGTGCCTCTGGCACTGCCTGCAGCTTGCCTAGACATGCCTCTGCCATTGACCATATCCATGTAGAGACCTTTATAAATTACCGGCTCAAACGTATCTGACACCCATTTATACACGTTATTGACGTTGGGATCTGTCACTGGCCAAGGGGAACCGTTCAACAAGTACGTCATATCAGCGGCTCGGCTTAACCACACGGCTCCGTATCCAGCCGTATAAGCGATATTGGTGTGTTGAACAAGTGAGCCATCTTCATAAACGCCGTCTCCATGATCCGCGTAAACAAACTCCGGACCTATCGCATCGCGTCCTTGCATGATCTTGGCACTGTTATTTCCAATCACACCCCGAACCGTAGCAACCAGTGCTTTATCCAGCAGATTAGCCCCCGTCATTTTGACTCCTTTGACACCAAGAACGGAACCTACCTTCGGATCTGGACAAAATTTATCAATCGGCTTCATAAATTTGGTAAGCTGCGCCTGTGTTAACTGCCCATACATGAGCACGAGAAGATCATTTAAGGTTTGCGGTACACCAATCTCCCAGTCCCACCAATTCCCATATGGGCTCTTGTTTTCGTTATATCGGTTCGTGTACATCCATTCCATGGCGCTTACGATATCATCTCGCAGCGACGTATTGTGATACAAAGACGTCCCCTGCATGTTGTAGGCTAATGCCATTGTTTTTAAGCGAGCATACGATGTGCTAATCTGGCTTGAATCTGTTGTGCTCGTCATATCGCTCCATATATGTGTCCGATTACCAGCTTTGTTCACGCGATCCCACAAGCCTGTTTGATCTGCATTGGATACACTCTCTGCCAGTTTAGCGAGATTAGCGGCCATATCCGAATCCGCAGGATTGAACAGGGTGCCTCCCGTTAATTTATCGGCCCATTTTTGTCGAAGTGCACTGTATGAGGCTGCCATTTCCGCTGATTCAACGTTTATCGTACATTGCGCTGAAATCGTTCCATCTGGTGTTGAAACGGTAATCGTTGCCGTCCCAACCCCTACAGCCGTCACTTTTCCATTGCTGTCCACTAGGACTGCATCCGGATTGCTGGAAGTCCACATGACCGTTCTTTCCACTGCGTTCGTCGGAGTGAGCGCCGCTGTGAGCGTAGTCGTTGTATCTTTCGTCATGGAGATCGCGCTTGGATCCAACGCAATTCCTGTTACTCCGTTATATTCCTCCAGACTGACTTCATCGAACCATACTTTCCCTACACCTGTCTCCAGAAACGGTTCGATGACCAATTTAGTCGCACTCGTTGGTATCGTCATAAACACTTGCTGCATCGTCCAATCGTTCGTACCCAACAATTTGGTGGTTGAGGGACCGTCTCCAACTTTGCTTGTGTTATAAAATTGTGTTCGGAAGTAGGCTCCTGTACCTGTTACGTTCTCCGTTTTCAACCACATTTTCAAACGGTAGGATTTCCCCGCGGTCACTGTTGTTACCGTCTGATTAATCGAAACTCTGCTTGTTGCAAATGCATCTACCAAGACCGACTTACTTCCCTCATGGGCTGTCGCCGTATCCAGCGTAACATTCACGGTTTTGTTTGGAGCCTTCCCGCTTCCAGTAGGAATCCATAGCCCCCAACCCGCGGGAGCATTTGCGCTGCTCCAATTGGTATCCGTGGCCGTTGTCGCCTGCTCGAAACTTCCGTTCGTCATCAGATTCACCGCAGCAGCTTGCGCTTTATTGGTTGCGCTTTCATAAAATGGAACAGACGAGGCAACCAGACTAAAAAGCAAATTAGCAGCTAGCAGTATACTCACTTTCTTTTTGACCTTCTTCATCAATTCATCCTCCCGTGATCACATTCTATCGATCCTAAAGACTATGAAACAACTTACTTTTCCTTATGTAGGTCTTCTGGCCATGCACATATCCGATCGTACCTGACCGCTTCTTCCGTGACAATGACCAATTATTGCTTCGGAAATCGTAGGAGACAAATAAAAGAGAACCCCGTTGTTACGGGCTTCTCTATCGATTCAATGCACTTTTTTTAACATATCTCAATCCTTCATATCCATTTATGTGCATGCTAATTTGCACGGGCGACACGTTAACAAGCCTGCTTTGAAATCGTCATTGACTATAACGACTAATCCGTTTAATATAAATGTCAGTGACTACTGACATTTTGTTCGGAAGAGGGATAACGCTATGGACAGCAGCAAGATGGGAAGCAGCGATAAACTACTATTAGCAGCACTCCATTTAATCGCGGAAAAAGGCTATAACGGAGTAACGACGCTGGAAATCGCCACAGCGGCTGGCCTCAGCGAGAAGACCTTATTCCGCCATTTTGGCACGAAACAGAAGCTTCTCGAAGCGGCATTCGACCGTTATCATTATGCGGAAGAGATGAAGAAACTGTTTGCCGAGAAGCTCGTCTGGGACTTGGAGAAGGATCTTCTTCTCGTGAGCACGACCTATCATGAGATCATGAATAGGAACCGGAAAATGATTCAGATCTCCCTCAAAGAAGATGAGGGTCAATTGCCAGGTTTCCGTGATCGCACCCAGAAGCATCCGCAGCAGCTGCTAGAGATCTTAACCAACTATTTCATTGAGATGTCCCAAAAGGGGAAAATCGTGACATCGGATCCTGAGTTGCAGGCATTTTCATTTATGATGATGCACTTCGGGGCGTTCATGAACGATCTCGATCAACATAAAAGCTATCCTGGCATCACCTTAGCTCCTTTCATACAGGAGAGTATCAAATTATTTGCTAGGGCTTTACGGCCCTAGTTTTTTTCTCACAACAATGTCAGTAAGTACTGACAGTCTTTTTTTCGAAAGGAAGTGCCCTCTTATGGCAACTAAAGCAACACTGCAAACCGCTGACAAATTAATGCGTGTTCTCATGTTCACCATGACCTTTTCCATGATGAGCGGCGTCATGTTCAATATTGCCCTGCCCAAGATCAGTAAGGAATTTGCGCTGACGATAGCCCAAGTAAGCTGGTTATCCTCTGCTTATATCATGATATACGCCATTGGTTCCGTTACCTATGGGAAGCTCGCTGATCGTTACAGGTTAAAAGATATTGTTACTTTCGGACTCCTCTTATTCGCACTAGGCTCTGTAATCGGCCTGACGTCGCAAACCTTTGGTATGGCGCTAGTCGGACGATGCTTACAAGCTGCTGGTGCCGCGGTCATTCCCGCCATCTCCATGATCATCCCATTACGATACTTCTCTCCCGAGCGAAGAGGTGCCGCGCTTGGCATGACGGCTGTTGGCTTAGCTTTTGGGAACGCGCTTGGGCCTGTCATTGCAGCCCTCATTATAAGCACACTTCACTGGCGTTGGTTGTTCGCTGTTCCACTTGTTGTACTGGTTGCACTTCCCTTTTACCGCACATATTTAGGCAATGAGCAGCCTGGAAGATCCAGCAAGTTCGACTGGGTTGGCGGCGGATTGTTAGGTGTCACCATTGCTTTACTACTGCTCAGCGTATCTAACGGCTTGTGGCTTTTGATCGGAGCGCTGCTCGTTCTAAGTTTATTCATGGTGCGAATTCGCACCGCGGGTGATCCCTTTATTGCACCAAAACTATTTCAAAATCGAAAATATACGCTGGGACTTACACTCTCTTTCCTCATCAGCAGCAGCTGTTGCTCACTCTATGTGCTTAGTCCCTTGTTGTTAACGGATGTTCAGCAGCTTCCTTCCGTATGGATTGGCTTTGCTTTGGTTCCTGCCGCTGCTGCGGCTGCCATATTCGGCCGCAGAGGTGGCAAGCTTGCTGATGCCAAAGGTAACTCCTATGTCGCTTACATGGCTTCCGGCTTATTGCTAGCCTGTTTCCTTCTGCTAGCAACTTTTGCGGGCAGCTCACCGCTATTCATTGCCATTTTCCTGGTTCTTGGCAATGTAGGTCAGTCCTTCATCGTCATTGCGGTGAATAATTCCGTTTCCCGAACCCTGCCGGCAGATCAGGTCGGTGTGGGTATGGGCATGCTCTCGATGGCCAATTTCATTGGGCAAGGTATCGCCATTAGTTTGTATAGCAAAGCCGTCGATCTAGGATCGGCTTCGATAAGTCACTGGAATCCCCTTTACAGTCACGGATCCGGTGTGATTTTTAGCAATATCTATGTCGTGCTTGCGGGTTCGCAGCTCTTGATTCTGGGGATTTATTACGTGTCGTTTGGAAGACAGAAGCTACATCGCAAGGGAGTAGTGAACGAGGCTACAACTGCTGCTTAGAGTAAATAAATCCATTGTCTTGGCCGCTTGGAAAGTGATTTCATCACTTACCTTGGACTTATCCATTAGAATGAGCCCAAACTTGCTACGTAAAGAGTATTTGAGTGGACATATCCAATGGATTTGCCTCAAGCGAGCCTAAATTATCTACTTTGAGTGGATATATCCAATCAAATGCTTATATTATGTGCAACTTAGCACCCTACGCTGGATTTATCCAACACAAAAAGACCGCCCCGAACAATTTCACTTGTTCAGGACGGTCTTTCACTCTACTCCGCGTCGCTGCCCGCTGATGCCGCTTCGCGCATCGCAGACATTGCCTCGTCGATGGAGTCGCCATTGCCACCGCCAACCGCGCTCGTCATCTCCGCACTATATGCCCACCAGCGCACACGCACATTGCCTTGCTCGCCGGATTGCTGCACTTTCACACCGATACGGAACGTACCCTTCTGTGGGTACGCGATCGTTCCGATCTTCACCTCAGGTGCATCTGGCTCAAACTCACTGCCTTTGAACACGTCCGAAGCACCGCCATATACGCGATCTCCGCTGGCAAGAATATCAGAGAAGGAGTCGCCGCTCCGCTCTTCTAAGCTCGTGATGATCAACACATTCCCCTCGCCAAGTCCGTGTACAATCTCTCCAGAGTAGAAGCTCTTCATCGCTCTTCCGAATGGAGATACAGCAATCTTCGTGAATGGTTCAATCGGGATGTCAACATATCCACTTACAATGCCTGCAATCCCGCTGCCACCGCCAGCTGGAATACCCAAATCGAAAGACAACTCGCTGATCAAAGGGTTGTAGTTGACATTCAGCTCTGGCGTTTGGCCTGGTGCCAACGTTTTTACCTTCGATTTCGTTACGAATTGACCTGCTGTTTCTTCGCGGTACTGAGCGGCTTGCCCAAGTCGATACATCACTGACGTATTGTAGACATATTCACCGAACGGTACTTGCTCAACACTTTCAATGACATACGTTGGTCCAACTTGGATCAAGCATATTTTGGCCAAATAAATACATGGCTCCGATGGCGCCTCTAAGGAAGCTTCCAAGGATTGCTTCACGAAATCCGACATTAACCGCTCTTTCACCGCTTCGGTTACGATGCTAATCTCGCCAATGGATTGTGCTTGCAGTTCCAATTGTCGATCATCCAGTTTCAAAGCCGCCGTACCCGCTTGCACACCAACTGTCGCTTTTACAGAAGCTGTGCTATCTGCGCGAAGCAGCACCTTCATTTCATACTCACTCTCTTGCGCATCCTGCGGCTCTTGGAACACGATCTTCGTTCCATTGATCGCCTCGACGCGGTTAGCATCCAGATCATATTGGAAGGACAATCGTCCTGCTTTCAACGTTTTCTCGAAGCGCAGTGTCATCTCGAACAACTGCCCTGGATTCACATACCGTGGAGTCGTTTGCAGGACACGTACTTGTTTATCCTGGTACAGGACAATCGTCTGATCTGACAATGTAGCCAGCGGCAATGAAGCCGGGTCCGGCGCATCCTCGCGAATAAATAGACGATAGCTTTCTAACACGCGATTATAATCATTAATTTCGTCCGAACGGACGGAAGAGTTCGCTACAGCGTGAACGGGTTCTTTTTCTTTTTCATCATAGGCAATGCACAAGTATACGTTCTTAGCGTACTGGTTGTTACTGAATCCATCCATCATGGAAAGTTTCATAGTCATCGGAGATGGCACGACGATTTCCCGTCCTAAGGCATCAATAGCGGCACCCATTTCGACCGAAACGGACTTCTCATCCACCGCTACAACCTGCAAGCCTGTTAGAACGCCAGAACCATGCAGTAACCGATTCATCATGCGGCGTTTATCATTAAAATACTTTTGCTCGGACTCGAAATCTCTGACCGTCAGCAGCTTCCCATAGAAATACCGATTGCGTTCAAACGGGTAATAACGTGATTTTTTCATAACGATCCCCTCACCTTCTCTGACTCATTCATTTTCCACATAAGAAAGTATAAGTTTTCGGCTTCTGAAAACCGCTTTCTTATTGGTGATAAAACCTACCTCTTAACGCGGTCGCTCATCTGTGAATGGCTCCGATAGAGGTTTTCTCACTCGATTTCGGAATCCAGTCCCAAGCGTGTATGTATATCCATCCGTTTATCACGATCCACATCAATCAGCACCGTATTGTAAGGCATCGACGAGCGAGAATCGAGGGTTAATAAGGTTGGCTCAGATAAGTACGTATTAATACCCAGGTACGTATGCATATCCGCATACATCCAAGGCTGCAACACAATCAGTTTGCCTTCCGTATAGGCCGGCTTCTGATCGTCAATAATTTGCTCAATCACTAAGCGCTGCTCATCCGTACGCACGCTTTCTGGCTTAAGGAGGACACAGAACGTATACGGATTGTCACCATATAACTGGGTGAAAAGCTGGCGCAGCTCTGACGTCTCTTGCATTTGCTTGAACTGGAAATATTCCAGTATGAATGGCTCTGCACCAGTGTAAATCTGAAGCATATTCATCAAGCCTTCACGCGTGCCCCGCAGCTTGTATAATTCAGGAGCCCGCTTAATGAGCTCTCTGAGCTTCTTCTCGCCCCAAGCCTCATGCTCGGTAATGGCTAGCCAACCGCCTAACCACTCCAGATACGGCCCCGACACAGCATCAGGATCAAAATGACCCGAAATCCGATCAATCGTATCCTCCATATCGTCAAAAAACGTAGAAAACATCGCTAGAAACCTCTCAAGGAATGGGCTATGCTCCTCATCCTGCTGATACATCGGCGGTAAATAGGCAATCAACGAAGTTCGTGGATAGTACACCCTCAGTTTGCGAATGAATGGCGATTTCTGCTCGCTGCCGACCAGCTCAATCTTGAACCAGAGATAACGCCCCTTCGCTTGCATCAGCAACGCATCCTTTGGATTCAGAATCGGCTCTGACCATAAGTCGCGGGTCGCTCTTAGCTTTTCTTTGACCGAAATATTCGGATCTGTGAAATAGTCAGTGAGATTGACATAATCCCCATCAACCATTCCTTCACTTTCATCCGAGGCAAAATATGAGAACCGAACCTGCGTCTCCTCTGGGATATCTGCTTCGAGTCGGATTTTGTGCCACGTCGTCTCAGTCTCCGTCGTATCCAGATCGGCAGAGAAGTACACCGCCTCTGGCAATTGGGTATCCTCCAGCAGCATCGTGCGCGCCCTAAGGTCTAGCAAGCTGATTTGCCCACTTAACCGATCAAACACATACAGGCGATTGCGACCATCCTGCACTAATTTATCTGTTCGTCCTCGAAAACCCGTTACTTTATCCGAGGGGTCGCCATTGCCGCGATATTTTAAAATAAACCGCTCCGTCACACCTTCTTGCTGCGCGTAACCGCTATCCCCTATATAGAGATTATGATTCGTATCAATGGAAATTCCGGCAAATCGGCCCTCTTGCTCCAACTTAAAATGGAACGGCTCTCGCCCATCTTCATGGAAAACCGTCACGGAACGTTGCTGGTTATCCAGCAGAGCTATGGTTCCATCTGTCGCCGCAGTATAATAACGCCCTTGCAGCTCAGCAATGGGAATTGCCTCCGTCATACGATGTGCCTCATGCTCATACACACGCAGCATCTCTCCAGCTGAATTCCACTGAATAATGCCAATCCGCCCGTCTTTCGGGACTTCGGGACTTCCATTCATACCAACCGTAATATCCAAAGGTACCGCTATATACAGCATATTCGTAGCTTGTAACTTCGTATTTAAGGAGAGCGGATATAAACTCAAACCTTCCCAGGACTGTATCGCCCACATGGTCTGACCGTTTGAGATGGAGTAGACAGCAAGTCTTCGCTCTACCCCTTCGCTTGCATCCGCAATCACAAGAAGATCCGACATCGATGCCAGCATCGCTTGTGAGCTAAATAATTCGTGGCCCTGACGGAATAGCAACTCTCTGTGTCGGCTTTCGTCGTCATAAATCCACACATTCGCTGTCTCGTCCAACAAGATTAGCTTTCGCCCAGGTCCCACCGTCATCTCATGAATCGGAGGAATACCTTCAAGCTCATCCGTGCGAACGATGCGATGAATGCTGTACTTCTCCGTCTGCTGAATCGAAAATCCCTGCTCCAGCATATGAATATTAGCCTCAAAGCCCTCTTCCCAATCCATCCGCTTGTTTAGCGAAAAAAACGTTTGTCCATCCTGCATCGTTCGTCACCTCTTTTCTGTTATATTTGCTACTTTTGTTTAGGGAGTAAGGGCAAGTGCAGGGCAAGTGCTACTGCTACTCAACTGAACGCAACTTCTACGCCACCGCAGCATGCAGAACTTCCCACCGGCGCGCAAAACACATTTAAATGGATTTTATGCAGCTAATTTTGCGATTTCCCTCCACGTAGGAGCTTTAAATGGATTTCCTACAGTTAATTTCCACCGAAATCCACCAAACCGCCAAACTTGCTCATAATAGCTGTACTTTTTCCTTCTAATCGCTAAATTTCAGACAATATAGCAAAATTTGCTGTATATTTTACATCTATTTGAAAACTAGCTACTCCACCGAGCACTACTTCTACTTCTACTTCTACTTTTTACTTAACTCACGTCCCCAACCGCCAGCCACGCCACTCCTACAAGTCGGTCTGACTAATCGTTTCGAACTCGTGAACGCCCGAATACACTAGCGCATACGGCGGGATATGAATATCCCCAGCGCCATCCTTATGGAAGCCTGTTCCTTCGGCGTCCAGCCAAATGTCCTGCACATACACGACACCTTTAATCCGGGATATGACGCCGTAAATATCTCCCTTATATACCGTACGCCCAAAACGCCAACCTTCCGCTCCCTGCCCATGATCCATGGGTTGAAGCAGATTTCGGAGCTCGATTGCGATGCGCCGCTGCTCGTTCTTATACTTCGGCTCCATCACCACAACTGCGTGTACGGTAATCTTGATATACTCCGCCGGAATGACATGCAGCTCCGTTGTCAAAAGCCGATGCCGATCCAGATGCTGCTTGATCGTCTGCAAGAAACCCTTGCCAGCTTTAGGCTTATCGCTCTCGCTGTAAGGCACAACCACGACGGTCATCTGCGCCGGCGCCGATACCCGAGGGAAATCCCGCATCCCCGGCTTATACAGCGGGATGGCCTTCACCCGCGCGACGCGGAGCCCCGGCGCCGCCTTCGCGATCGCCTCGTAGTCCTCGGCGGTCACCGCGCGCGTCGGCGCAGCCAACTCGCGCTGCACGCGCAGCTTCGCTTGCGCGAGCGTCTCCGCCTCCAGGCCGCCTCGCGCCGGGAACGGATTCGTCACGCTCACGCCAGGCTCAGCCGCGAAGCCCAAGCCCGTCACGAGGCCGTCCTTCACGTTGCCTCGTACGCCACCGCCCGCCTGCAAGGCCAGGAACCGAATGTTCGGTTCCCCGGACTTGCGCGGCACCAACCCCGCTTCGTTATTTCCGAAGCGGATCGTGCCTGCAGCGGCGTCGTAGACGTAATGCCGGTCTGTTGACTTCGAGTTATCGAAGTCATCCACGGCCGTCCAGTCGTCCCAGACGACGCTATCTTCGCCGCGCGGACGATAACCAACCTGCAGCAGCATGCTGCTAGGTTGGTACACGCGTCCGCGACTGATCTCGAAGGTCTGCCCAGGCAGACCTTTACTGCCTCCCACAAAGCGGCTGTAATCAAACTCAGCCGAGTAAGCAATCAGCCGCACCCGCTTCGCGCCCTGCGGCGGGATGCTGCCATGTACCCCGTCGCCGAAGCGAAGACGGGTCGTCCGACGGGCCGAATCCTGCTGCAACTCGCAGCATAGCTCATCGGGCCCGCAGGTACTCAAATCAGCGACAGTGTGCCAGTCGCGCCAACGACCCTGTTCGTCCAATACCTGAACAGTATGCAGACCGTTATAGGCAAGATAGGAGCTCAGCTGGAAGCTCTGATCTGGTTCACCTGAGCTGTTGAAGCCAGTCACCTCGCTAAAGGTTTCCTGCTCCACAGCTCTCACCGAATTCAACGTAATCTTTTCAATCTTGGGAGCCAGCTCGTAGCCGTCCTCCTCCAGTGTACAACAGATCCAATAGCGACTGCGGTCGTCTGCCGGATACAAGGACATCGGCTTCATTTCGGAAGTGATGAGAAACTTGAGCTCACCACTTTGTGATAAATGAACGGTATTATCCACCGTTGGCTCTATCGGCAGCCAGCTCTCCGACTGTCCATCCGTGTCAGCACCGGCAAATGACCATGTTACCTTGGCAGATGAAATCATCGGTGCTGTTTTCTCAGCATGATGGCTCACCCTCACAGGGTAACGATCAAATAAATTAAAATAGATCGAAATCTCCGTATCCATTGGCAGCGCCCGGTCGAATCCGAGATAAAGATGCGCGCCTTTGCGCGCCTCTGCGCCAAAGGCGTAGTAGGCAATTTTGGCCTGATTGTTCGAGGTATAATCGGCGGCTGCCGTTTCTGTGCGCACCAGCACTTTCTCCAAAACAGCAGGAACAAACTGTATCGTTCCCTGTGTCTCAAAACGCAGATCCATCGCGGTCAGCGGTGTCCCTTTAGGGAGCACAAGCTGCTGCGTAGCGCCAGTAAACGTCACATCACAAACTGCGGATACCGCATCGCGTGGACGAATCCCCAACAGCTTTAGAAACTTGCGTTCACTGCGTTCTGTCACCCGATTTAAATAATACTGCTGCATCTCTGTCATCCAGGACATTAACTCTAGCAGCGTAATCCCTGGGTCATGCTCATTCTCATCTGTCCATTCTGGAAATAGCTTCGGAATCGACTTCCGCGCCTCCATCACCATTTGCTCGAACATCCGGTCATCTAAATTAGGAATAGGCAGCACTTGTGCTCACCTCCTTCGTTTATAGTACGTTCACAACAACCTTGTGCTTTCCGCTCACAATCATGCCATGCGGCAGTGTCGGTAGACGATTGACATCTAACTCTACACGCTCGCCATCTTCGATTTTGAAAACGGTCATGTAAAGCTTCTCGACATGGCTGATCGCCCGAATCGATTTTAATAACGCATAAAAGACAGAAGGATGAATTTGTTGACCGATCGCCCAGCCCTTGTTATCAAAATTGCCCGTTAACGGATCAAGGAATCGATTTAATTTCTCCAAAGCTTGAATTTCTGTATGGACGACAGCGTCCATCCCCTCTACAGCAACAATCGCTGAGACGGAGATTTCCATATATACAGGCTCGATGACCTGCAAGCGCTCAGGAAAAGCAACCAAACTGGAGGCACGTCCAAGAATGTATCGCTCCACTTGCTTTTTCAACTCTGGGAACGTCGAACTGCCTTGTTGTCCTTCTTTTGGCAAAATGACAAGCGTCATCGCTCCAATTTCTTTGTGCATATACGCATTCCGATTCGGAATACACGTCACCTTCGCGATATTCGGATAAGCTTCTCTAGCCAGCCACTCGTAGTCTTTGGACGAAACCGCTCGATTCCGATGCTTCAAAAGCTCTGGCCCCCGCGCTAGCGCAGACTCCAGCTTCTCCGCCTGACACCCGCCCGATGCGGGCTCTGGGTTATAAACCTCCCCAACAAAAGCAATCGAATCCTGCATCTGATTGATCTGTCGAGCGGCAACATTGCCAATTTTGCCCATCGTCACTTGATATGTGACCTTCAATTGCTCCAAACCGCCCTTCGGCGGATGCATCCCATGAACACCATCACCAACTCTGATACGTCCGAAAGTATGATCAATGAGATAATGCCGATCTCGGTTACCCGATAGAGTCAAATCCCGTACAGCTGTCCAGCGTACCCACACCTGCAGAATGTTGCCTTCCGAATCGCGACGGATATCCATCAGCGGTGCCCCTGATAGCTCGTACTCCGAGATCTCTTCTTCTGTTACAAAATCGGTTTCATCCACCCATACTTCCTCAGATACGATACCTAGTCTGCTGAGTTGATATTCCGTTTCATCCAGTCCTTTGACATCGGGAACTTCACCAGTAATTGTCTCCTGCTGGAGGACATGTACCGTGTTCATATAAACGCCCTGAATGGTCGGAATCTGTACACGATCCGTCACATCATCGTAAATATCGTCTCGATTCGTAGCTCGAATCCAGTAACCATCCTGCCCGAACAGCGATACTCCTGCAAAATCGGATGGACCTACGAACTGAACTGTTCCGCTCTGCGTCAGGCCATTCGTTTCATCAATAACCTTGAGTGCCACCCACTCTGGCGGGGTTCCTGGCAGCAATCCTGCTCGTAAATACTCCCACTCCAGCATAGGAACGTCATGCTCCGAGAAGCGCTGCTGTTTGATCGAAACGAATATGGAGATTGGACCTCTCACCGGTGGTGTATCGAATGAAAAGCATAAAGCTGGATGGCTGCCTTCCAATGGCTGAAAAGGTTCAAAACCGCCTTGCAATTGACGACTGTGCTTGGTGCGCTCTTCGTAAACGGTATTATTAAAAGCTAAGCAACGTTCCGCTTGGTAGAGGCGATCCTCATACGAATACGTTAAAGCTACTTCATCTACCCAAGGTGACAAATACAAGGCCTGCGCGATATACGCATTTTCGATATGCAAGATCCGTGCTCTAATCCAGCGATTCTCATTCCCGTTCACATACGTAGGCTGTAGGTCAGAAGGGCATTTGAAATGAATCTCCTTATGAACTTTCTGCTCTACTGGGTAGTAGAAAAGCTTCTCGGCATCCTTGCCCACATCGAGCCTCACCCAAGTCGTACCATTCCAATATTCCCAAGCCACTTGAAGAACCGTTACATGCACAACAGGTGCTTTATCGAACTTGTTCTTCTTCATGACCATTTTCCAATCAATGGGATCCGTCTGTTCTGCCCCAAAACGATTCTCTCTCGCCTGCAATCCGAAGCTCAGCTTAATATCACCATCAGTTTTTGTAAATACTTCCTGACTTCCAATATAAAAAGAGCCATACAGGGCAAATTGATCTCCGAATGGGTAAAAACCGGACGGATCAGCATCAATGTCATTGTAGAACATTTGATCAGGCGGGATGCCGCCAGTCTCGAGTGTGTCCACATAGTCTGTTTTGAACGAGACGTGATCCATGGAAAGTCTGCTATCAGCCAGCGTTTTGCGATCGGTTACGTGTGGCTTTAAGCGACATTGAATCCAACGCCCCGTGATGCCGTTAACTTCTTTCGGTGCAAGTTCTTCACGAATACTTTTGAGCAAAATAACTCGATTTTCCTTCGCCTCAACCTTGTCGAACGGCTTCCAACCATCCGCTGTGGCGTATAACCATTCGGTAAGATTAGGATCTGCGAGTTGACTAGACATCCCAAATTCTTCAAACCGTTTCGTTGAGTTACGGAATTCGATCTCAATCTGCGCTGGATGAGTGACGGTGAAAAGCGAGCTGTGCTCCAAATACAAGGCATGTTCCTGTAAATTATCGCCATCTTGCAAACGGAACAACTTCTTCGGCATCGATAAGCCTTGACGGCTGGCGATTAAAAACTCATCCGCGACCCGAACGATGATGTCCTGCTTACGGCTCGTCACATAGATGCTTGTAAGTACCGCAGGAGTTAACAGTGCACTGCGTGCCGTTTCATAAAGTACCGTATCCGCTAGAACAGCCGCTGCAATCTGTGTCCCTGCGGAAATATACACCGACTCTTTCGTTCCTTCATTCAGCGCGAAAGTGAGATACCCACTTGCTGGTCTAGCCGGTAACAACGTGACATCGAACATATTCAGAAATGAGATCAAATTTTTTGTAGGCACGCGATTCAATCGCTTAATATTGTCATGAAACATATCGGCAAACATCAGGAATAACGCAGAACCAGGATCCGGGTTCTCAGGCGTAAATCGCCACTCTGGCGTATAATACGGGGCCATTTCCTTCATTTGAGCAATCAGATCAGGTATGTCTCTGGGATCAATTTTGGGAGGTTGCACAGCTCCACCTCCTCTCTACACGTCTCGTCATCGCTTCCGCATCCTCTTTCTATTTCGAACCTTCAAATAAATAAAACGGATAGACTTGGTTAAACAAGTTGTTCGTTGTACGTACTTGATAGGCAATATGAATCATTACTTTAGCGGGATCATCTATTTCGGGCACAGCTTTCACTTCAACTTCATGAACCCGTGGCTCCCAGTTTCGGATGGCTTCTTCAATATTACTTTGCAGCAAATGCAGCGTTGTATCATCGGTTAAGCCGAAAATAAATTCTTGAACTCCGCATCCAAAAGAGGGACGCATCACGCGCTCTCCTTGTGTGGTTCCCAAGATAACGCGAATCGCTTCTGCGATGTCTTCCTCATACTCGGACATTCGGATCCTTCCTGTTGCAGGATCAACCTGAATCGGGAATTTCCAGCCCCGTCCCAAAAATGCTTCCGACATCTCGCCACGCCCTCTCGTTAATTGATCATAACGCTAGTTAATTTTCACCATACTACCTTTGATGTTAATGATCCCATCTGATTTCAGATCCAGCGTAGCCCCTGCCTTCAAAGCCATGGTAGCAGAAGCTTCTATATTAATTTGCGTAGATTTAATTTTGATTTCCTTCGTGCTTTCAATGCCGACTTCACCTTTGGCGTTCAATGTGATCTTAGACGTTTGGCTGACGACGGATATTTCATTCGCAGACCCGCCCTTGATCAGAATCTTATTGTTGCCACTGGAATCAGCAATCGAAATGCTTTGATCTTTGTCTTTGAGTTCAATAATTTGGCCTTTTTTGGTCTTCAGGGTGATGCTCTCGTCACCACTTTTATCATTGAAAGAGAGCTCATGACCAGAACGTGTCTTAATCATGCGCAAATCATTTTTCTCAGCAGGCGGAGGTGGCATATTCTTCGGATTCCACAGCATACCAATGACGAAAGGCATCCGAAGCTCGCCTAAATGGAAGGCAACCAACACTTCATCTCCTACTTCGGGGATAAAAAGACTGCCCATTTCCTTACCGCCCATCATTGTGGCGATGCGGACCCAATCCGTCTCTGTTTCCGTTTCTTGCATCGGAAGCTTGAGCTTCACACGTCCCATTTTATCGGGATCCGTGTTATTCGTTACAACAGCAACCATGACGCCGCCAATTTTCTGGCTGGAAAAATCAGAGATGCCGCCAATCGTAATATCGGGAGTTTTGAACATTAGACTGCATTCCCTCCCAATTGAAACCGAGTTGTGTAACCTTCGTCATCAAAAATGTGGGTTGCCCCTGTCACATAATAAGGCTGATCAAACGTCTTGCCTACACCGCTCAGCTTAATATAGCGCCCCGCGCGAATTTCTGGAATGCCAATGCATTCCCCACTGCCGCTAACCAACTTCATCGCTCGGCGATTTAGTATCGCATCCGCGTAGCTTTTGGCTTCTTCAACGGAGCTTACATTTGTATACATATGCTCGACGAAATCACCCTTAGAGGCTAGGATGTCCTTGCCCGTCTTGCTATTGGAACCAAGCTTCGACACGTTGGCTGATTTGCCTTCGATAACCTTTAACTCTTTATTATCCCAAGCTCGAACGGTTACGCCCGTAATTTGCTCGGCTAAATTGTGATCTATCATTAAACTGCGGAGCGTCTTCCCCATCTCCAGTGTCATCACGGCTGTCATTGCCGTCAATGGCTTACGGAAATACAAATTCTTCCCCACCACGAAAAAATCATAGTTAACTAAATTCGCTAAGTTTTGAATGAAATGATAATCATTAATTTGACTCTGCGAAAGTGCTGGAAATTCTGTCGTTGTTGCATCAACATGTGTCTTGAAGCCATATGTCTTGGCGATTTCTTCTACAACATCACTATATTTCTTCTTGTTCCAAGAACGAGACTTCGTCCCCTTCATCATCAAGTAAGAAATGTCCATCCCGCGTACCACGAGACCAGGAGCACCGTCCTCTGGAAAATCTACAACAACGGAAGTAATTTGGCCTGTAAAGACTGCGGTGAATTTATCAACATATCCCAAACCGATATCAATGGCTTTACCTAATGCAAAAGTAGATAACCATTGGAATTCATTTTTGGTTACATCATAGGCATTCGCTATCCGAAAAGAAAAGGAATCTGCAGTTCCATCGATGGATGTCTCCACACGCAAGTTATCCAGTGCGATATCATCCGAAAGCTTAGTGCCATCTACTTTTATATCATAGTAAGGGGCATAAAAATCGCCGTACTTCTTGGCCAAATCATCAAATGTAAATGAGCTTGTTTCTAGATCTAACGCCATAGGCTTAATCCAACCTCGGAACTGAAATGCGGCGTCCCGTGGTTACTTTCATTGGATTGTCGATACCATTTGCCTTAGCAATTTCCCGCCAAAGCGTAGGATCTTCGTACTCATTGGCAGCAATCGTCCACAGTTGATCGCCTTGGTTGAGCATCTTTAATTTTGTTCTATCTGCAGAATGTCGTGGGATTTGCTTCAACTGATCTTTCTTACTGAGCGTTGATTTAAAAGTCACTTTGAGCTTGGCTCGCACTGGAACTCCCGTATCGAGAAACATGGTGAAATGCTGATTGACTTTCTCAACGACTCCTTTAAAATCCAGTGAACCCCACACAAATCGGCAAAGTGGCGGTGCATGAATCTCCTTTTCAACATCCAAAAGACCTGAAATCTTCGTCGTCAACTGACGAACATCCGTCCCTTTTTCATATGTGTCAAAATAAAAATCCATCGTGAGCGTCGATGTGCCTCCACTCACAAATTGTGCAATCGGCATGGACAGACCCGGCACTGTTTTCCAAGAATAGCTGTTGCCGGTATCGAGCGTATACTCGCCCGGATTGAACATCACTTGCACATTTTCAGTCTTGCTGCCTTTGTGAACAATAATCATCGCTTTCTTGAGCGCCATAGGTATCCGTCCTCTCTGCCATTATTTATATAATTAACGTTGTTAATGATTCATATGATTACTCATTATACACCACGCCGTTGCCGCTCGAACTTCATCTTTTTCTCAATTTCGCGGTAGACCTTCTCCGCAATCTTGGCGATGTCCAGTTGTGGAAGCTGCTTAACCAACTCTTGCAACTGCTCTTCACTTAGCTCTGGTGGTGCCTGATCAACAGGTGCAGTTGGCATTGATTCTTGATCCGCGCTCGTTTTGGTGCGCAGCCAATCCATATCCAGCGGTGTATCTGCGAGCTGACTAGTTGCAGCTTGTTTATGCTCCAACATGCTGATTGGCGAAGCCAGCTGTTCTTGCCCTGCAGCCGGCACGGACAGCCCCGTTGGCTGTATTCGCGACTGCATAGGCACGCTCATCACAGGCGGGCCTGCCTGGCTCGCGCCGATTGGCGGCTGCTGCGTTCGCGCCTGCATGAGCATGCTCATTGCAGGCATGCCTTGGTGGCCGTCGGCGCTAGCTTGCGCGCCGCCGGCGGCTCTCGCTTGCCGCTGCACCTGTGTGGGCAGCGGCTTGGTTAATGCAGCAGCAGCCCAGCCTTGGCTGCTGCTGTTCGTGAGGCTGGCGGTGCGCTGCACGCCAGCTGTTGGTGCTGCGGCTCTGCCGGAGGCAGCCGCAGCTATGCCCGCAGGAGCTGCGCGAAGCGCTCCTGCGCTGCTCGCCAGCACCGGCATGACACGTTGTGTCATGCTTGCGCTCTGGCGAGCACTTGGCGCGCGTGCAACGCGCGTGCCTGTCACGACCTCTGCGGTTGGAGAAGCAGCCGCAGGTTCAAGGGCTTGTGCCCGCTCTTCTACTTGCGCGCTGATCATAGCCCTAATGGTTTGCTCCGCCGATTCCACTTGAAAGCGTTCCGCTTCCAAGTGGCTCTCCGAACCCTGTTCCTCTTTCTTAGGCTCGCGCTCACGATCTTCGACGATTACTCGTCTTTGAAGGTGTTCGGCTTGCGCCTTTGACCAAGTTACCGCGCCGTTTCGTGAAGTTTCTGACCTTCTTGGCTTAGAACCTTGCCTACTATCGCCTTGGGTTGCTCTATTCATCAACTGTCTAATTCTCGTCTCGCTAGCTCGTTGAATAAGATTTCCAGGACTTGTTCCATTGGCTGGCTGGAAGCGATTATTCGCACTTTGCATTGTAGCATTCTGACTTGGCAACTGACCTTGTGCCTGTATAACAGTTCGTCCTGCTTGAGCAGAGCTTGTCGTGCTTACTCCTGCAGATTCATTCCTTGAAGCAGAACTTGCCTTCCTGGTTATTAAGTTACCAGACGGTTGCTCTAAGGGACTTCTTCGAAGGATGTCACCTGATTTACTGCGTTGGTCAAGCGTGTCAGCAGATGCTAGATTAGCTCTTCTTGCTTGTATACCGTTCACAATGCCTAATGAAGGATGAACGAGCGTGTCTTGCTCTATACTCCGCATTCTTCTCAGCTGCAGAGAATTGCCTATACGACTATCTTCCGATTGCCTACTACGATTCCCAAAATCAGAAGTCCGTTGTACACGCTGCCCACGAACAAGCTCTCTTGATGGTTGATTGAACTGCGCGTTCCTATCTCCATCTAAGCGATCAGCCTGTAAGGAATTAGCTAGATCTGAACGATGTTGTTCTGCTTCTACGTTTTCTTTGTTTCCCTGCATCTGATTGGTTACTAAAGAATTCTGTTGCATAGGATCGTTTGTTAGGGATTCCTGTGCCTGTCCTATTTGTAGGTTCCTACTTTGGCTATCGTGCTCTTTATCTGTAGATCGTATCACCTGCGCGCTTAACTCCGTCGTACTGAATGTTTGGACGGTTGGAGCGTTTTGCTGCTGATCGATAGCACTTATTCGTCTTGTTGCCGTGCCATCCTCTACTCGTCCTGCTCGAAGTGTTAACAGACTTCTCTCCCATGTAGGCGATGAACGGGTTACTGAAGTACTCTTCTCACCACTTAATACAGATGATGGTAACTGCGTACCTAGCGGTGACTGCCTTGAAGTAAACTGTCCTAAATCAATTTTACGCTGAATTGTAGCTTGCTGCTCTCTCACACGATTAACGCGAGACTGACTTCCAGCCCTTCTAACCATGTCCAGAGGTGAAAGTCCCGTTGATTTGCCATTCGAACGTGTGCTAGTTGTCTCCTGCAAGATTGATTGGTTCGCAAGAGATTGAGTCTGGCTTGATGCTACAACTCGACCCCTTAATTTGCTGGAACTCGCCATTTCAGTTGAAACGTTTCTTATACCGCCTTCGACTGATCTAGTTGGTCCAAGTAACCTGCGTTGAAGCTGACCTGTTCCATTCACTACCCTAGCACTATTACTCCCTGTCACATAAGTGATGCTGTTGTGTGCTGCCTTCGAAGCAATCTCAGCAGCTAAGGTTTGTTGGAGCGTCGTTCCTTGCGCTACTGATGGGATATTATTTTCAGTGGAGCTTGGCTGTGCCTGACCTGCCAATTGGTTAGTACTTGCTTCAGATTGGCGATGCGCAGAACGCAGTAAACGCACAACCTCTCGGCTAGTTTTACTTTCCCCCTGCTTAGCAGACACTGGAACCACAATTCCAATGGAGCGAATGCTTGCATCTGTAACTCTAGCTGCAATCTCTTTAGCTAATTCTCCAGCAGGTCGTTTGCCCTTCCCAGCTTGGGATTGACTATGGAACTGCTGATTGTCTGGTTTTATAGTTGGCAGTTTATCGTTAT
Source organism: Paenibacillus sp. J22P165 (assembly GCF_059692015.1). Taxonomy (NCBI): domain Bacteria; kingdom Bacillati; phylum Bacillota; class Bacilli; order Caryophanales; family Paenibacillaceae; genus Paenibacillus; species Paenibacillus sp. J22P165. The sequence continues at coordinate 56,470 of NZ_JCAUAP010000017.1, forward strand.
CAGCTTGCCCTCTAAACGCAACATTTGTAAGAAGGGTATCCTCATCTGCTTGTACCATAGGTTTCATCTGAATAACACTCGGAGCTGCTACTTCTAATTGCCTTTGTTCTTGTTGGAGGTGTGAGCCTCGGCTAACTTGATTTTCTTGCTGACGATGCAGTCGTTGACTACCCAGCAGCTGCTCATTTCTCTTCGCTGATTTACTTATAATCCTTGGAGCCATCATTGATTCTCTAAAACTTTGTTGAATAAGTTTACCTGTTGATTTAGTTCGTATGTCTGAGCCTAGATCAGGCTTTTTAAAATGATTGGATAGATGAGGAGAAGCCAAACTTGTTACAGCTTGCAAACCATCTTTACTAACACTATTTGTACTTCTAATGAAAAATTCATCAGAAGAGGGTTGTCTTTGTATGGTAACGAGTTGCTGCAACCAGCTTTCGTTGCTTTGAATTTTCTGTGCTGCGCGTCTCTTCTCCATCCGAACAGGCTCTGTGTACACCTGACTTGGGTAGGTAGTCGCACTCTTAACTCGTGTGGAAGCTGCTGCATCCTCTTCTGGCTCCTGATACGTTCCAGATTCAGGTACTGCATATTCTGGTTGTAATCTTATGTCACGAGGACTAGCTATGGAATCTTTCGTTCCATTACCTATAGTACTCGCCGTTTCTTGCGTCGTCGGAATACCCCCACTATTTTTGCGGGGTCTTCCTCTCTTTCGTTTAACTGGTTGTTCAACGGGTTGCAGCCTCACGAATTCTGTCAATCCAGCATCTTCATCCATAGCTTGCTGTTCTGATTGCGCTTGGTACACATCTTTCCCTTGTGGCGATCCTGCACTGTCCTTACTTGGTGTTTCTTGTCGTTCAATCTGTTCATGCAAACTATTTCTAGCTTGTAATTGCTGTCTTTCTTGTTGTATCTGCTGATCATGCTGTATCTGATCTTCTTGCTGCATCTGTGTTACTCGTTGTTCCTGTTGTTCTTGCTGTTGCGCTAGACCTTGTCTAGCAGCCAATAATTCAATCTGCTCATTCAGCTGTGAGGTGTGATGCTGCTCTTGTAACTGGTGCAGTCTCTGAACAACTTCCATCGTGCCAGTGCCCTGCTCTTGCCGTTCACCATAAGAGGCCTGTTGCTGCAAAGCTTCTTCTTGCCCACTTATTTTGCGCCATACTCTTGTCGTACTGGAATCAAATTCTCTCATCCCGTCGCGACTAGGACTAGCCGTTCTGGTTGAGGCATGCATAGATCTAGGTAAACGCGACGTTAAGCTCGCAGCATTAATCGCCAAGGGTTGCCCACTTGTGGAAAGAAAACCTTTCGCTAATGAAGATCTATTACTACCTTTACCTGTAGCATTCTGAATCTCATCTTGTTCAAGGTAAGCTTGCTTACTTGCTTGTGTTTCCTGCCCCTCGACGTGTTTGAGCAGTAAACTGCGAATAAAACGCACTGTACTAGGAGACGTTTTTACCGAAAATGGACCCTCACCAAGTTTCAACGACTTTCTAGTTTCGATTGGCGATGTTTCCTCTGTAAAGCTTGTTCCTAGCAGTTCAGCCTTATGCCTTATTGGCGAACCTGAATGTGACGTTCCTCTGTGTCGGATTGGCGTTTGTGTTACCTCTTGTAAGATAGCCTTAGCCATTCCCAAAAGCGATGGACTTGCCGACAGACTTGTCTGCTCAGATGCGAGAGCACCAATGAATTTGTCTTCGCTCTGCCCCAAAATCAGTTTCCCAGATTGGAATTGTTCCAACCACTTGGACGTATTTCGTATCGCATCAACGTGATCAGCAACAATGGAGTGATTCGTCTTCCCTGCCTTGTTCTCGTCACCATGGATCGCCCGGGCTGAGGGCTGAGCTCCGTCACTTAATGCCTGTTTATATAATAATTGTAATGTTTTCCGCTGAATATTCGTTGTAGGACCTGTATGTTGAACGCCATTCACCATCGGGCTCGGTTGATTCGTCTTGCTGCTTGTAGAATGAGCTAGCATACCTATCGAAGCAACGAGCTGCCTCATCGAACGCTGAATAATCGGTAAATTCCGTTTGTTAACGACGTTAATTCCTGCTTGGACAGACTTCGCATCGCCATCTTTAGCGACATGTTCGTTTGCTTCCTTAGTCAGGAGTTGGCTTTCTAATGCCTTGGATTTGTTGCTTTTGCGTCCTCTCTTTTTCTTGATTGGCAGATCAGCAGCTGCTGGCGCCAGTTCAGAGGACAATCGTTTAATTTCTTGTTGTTGCTCTTCTAAAAGTACTTGCTTCGGCAGACGATAACCGCTTTGTGCGACTATTTTCTGTATGTGTTCAATCGTTTGTTGTTTTGTTATTAAAGGTGCTGACTCTGGATGTTTCAAGCTTTGCAGCTGCACTTGCAATTGTAAGATCCAAGCGCGATCACTTGGGTTCTGAATGGAAGCTAATTCTTTATCCGTTAATAGACCCTTGCCCTTAAAAATCAGAGCAAACATGCCTAAATAGTTATTTCGATCCCACCCATACTTCCCCATAATGCCAGAAGCGAATTGCTTGGCCTGACGAGAAGTTTGACCGACAGTTGTCGTGCGATAGCCTTTAGCAAAGCGTAATGAACCTTTACTCTTCTTACCAAGGGGTTTATGCGATTGTCGAGATTTCATGAACAATCCCCCTAAAAGTTTTCGTCAGAAAACTGACTTCTTCGTAAGCATTCACTTAAGTTGCTGTGAACTTATTTCTTAAAAATCGTCTTCAATCCCGCATGCACGAGCTCAATCGATTCAATCGCGACATTCGCACTGCCCGCATTCAGATCTGGCCCGTTCCATTTGACAGGAAACGCACTCGTAAATTCCCAACGACACATTTCTTTTCCTTCAACATTGTACAAAAGAATAGAGCCATTCTTACGGCTTATTTTGCCTTGAACCGCGTTATTGTACCAATCCCATAGCTCACTGGCATTGCTAATGCCCCTTTTGAGCACGATATTCGGGTACTTCGTATGTTGGACCATGTAGTGTGGATGGGTGTTCAAGCCACCTTCCCAATACGGCTTTACTTCGATCTCTGACTTCATGCCCGTCACTTCGGAGAATCCCCCAACGATCAGTCCATCAAGCTCAACGAGAAAACGAAAGTTACCGCCTACATTATGCAATTTGGATGACTTTGCCATTGTTTGTTACTCACCTCTTACCGAAACACATCAAACGGATTGTCTGGCTGTTTTTTACCTTCTTCGTTCAAATTGCGATTGATGCGGGAAATCTCCTCACACCACGTGCGGCGTTCACGGTGTTCCATGGACATAATTTCATCATGTGACCAATGAAAATAGTAAGCGATGAAGCCAACTTCTTCATATATTTTGTCTATGGGATAGCCCGTTACGCCATCTCGTCCAAAAAAGACACATCCACATCAAACTCGTGCTCACATTTTGGGCAACTCGTATGAACTCTTGGCACGTCCATTTCGTTAATTTGACGGTAAAAGTTTTGCAAGAATGCTAAATCTGCTGTAAAAAACTTCTCAACAACACGTGTATCAATGGCACGTAGATCTCCCAAATTTGTAATAACACGTGTAAGCAGGATGATGGTTAAATAACCAGGGTTTTGCTGAACACGTTGGTCACGCATAGGTAGAATTTCATCCGCAGCTGTTGCTAAACGCATGACACCTCTCTTGTGAAGCGTACCATTGTCATCCACATATCCTCTAGGAAGTTCAAATTCATATTCTGTTTTGAAAGCCATGTTGTTGTTCCCCCTTAAAGTTTTCGCCAGAAAACTAGCATCGTAAGCATAATCTTGTGGTGATGAGGCTAAGCCTCTTAACAAAAAGAAGAGTTAGGAACCGGAGACATACGCTCCGGCACCTACTCTAACCTTGTATTACTTCGTACGTGTCATACCTTCATGAGCAAGCTCTAAGCTCTCGATAGCAACTTCGTTCCCAGTCCCTTTGAAGCTTGGTGCTGAGTACTTGGATGGCCATGCTTCGATTACTTGCCAAGTAGCTACATCTCCGCCCTCTTCATTGATCGCGATAATCGTGACCGTTTTACGGGAGATTTTGCCTTGAATGGATTCTGACATCCAGTTGTACATATCCATGGAGTCTGTAACTCCCCATTTCAATGAGATGTTACCGTATTTTGCAAGTCCCGGAAGCTTCCGAGGCGTGATGGTTTCGTTTCCTTCGCGGTATTCAATTACCGATAGGGAAGCATCAAATCCAGAGATTTCGCTGAATCCAGCTTGTTGAATACCTTCTACTTCAATTCTAAATCTAAAATTGCGGTATGGATCCCTACGTTCGCCAGCCATAGTATACCCCTTTCCTAATATGCGTGATATCTAACGTTAGACTATTCTTCTCTTGTTTTCTGAGTAATGCGGAAGATTACGAACTCGGCAGGTTTCACCGGTGCAACCCCAATTACGCAGATAAGTCGACCATTATCGATGTCGTCCTGTGTCATGGTGCTGCGGCCGATATTGATGTAGAACGCTTCTGAAGGACTTCCGCCCATTAGAGCACCATCTCTCCATACCCGCGTTAAGAACGCATCAATCGTCCGCTGTACACGTGCCCAAAGCTGTTCGTCATTCGGTTCGAAGACAACCCAGTTCGTGCCGTTCTTGATGGACTCTTCGATAAAGATGAACAAACGTCTAACGTTCACATATTTCCATAAACCGTTCGACGATGTTGTACGAGCACCCCAAACGCGAATACCTTGTCCAGCAAAATGACGGATCAAGTTAACGCCTTGTGGGTTTAGAATATCTTGCTCGCCTTTGTTATATTGGCAATCTAGGCCAACGGCACCGCGAACGACTTCATTCGCAGGCGCTTTTTGAACGCCACGAGATTGGTCGGAACGGGAGTAAATACCAATAACAGAGCCAGATGGCGGTATGTAAATATTGCGTTTGTCTAATGGATCAAAAACTTGCAACCATGGGTTGTACATAGCCGCATAAGAACTGTCGAAGATGTTGCGGTGTGTCATAACATCAGCAACTTTTGTTTTCTCACGTGGAATATCGAGAACCGCGAAACGGCTGCCTAAGTTTTCACAGTGCGCTACAAGGGATAATTGAACCGTCGGCTCCGTTACACCTGGAATCGCAATGATGGACACAACATCGTTATCGATGAAGGATTGAATCCCTGTACGCTTACCTGGACCACGATCAACACCCATATAAATATCAGGTGTTACATTCGCGATGGAACCGTTGCTGCCGCCAGACAATGCGATTTGGAATTTGCCAGTTGCTTCGTTCTCACCGGAAAGCACCTCGAAAGGAGCGATTGCGCCAAGATCTTGACCTTCTGTCAAATCCTTCACTGTAATAATGTTCGAGCGGGAAACAATTTTCTCAATGTGATTCGCTGCCGTAATGTTCAGGGATACCCGCTCATACGTCTCAGCTTCGTCACCGTAGAATACGTGAAGTGTAAATTCACTTGTTGTCAATACTTTTGCTGGCAGTAATCCGCTATCAACAACATCACCTTCAAGTGCCACAGACAACTCGATAATGTTATCTTGGGAAGCGACTACTTTGCTGTATTGTTTCGCGCCTGCTGCTTCGAAAGCAACTACGTCGCCAACGTTAAAGCCAGCGTTGTTTTTCACGCGATATTGTGTTTCGCTTAGCACTTCATAGATTTGTGTCTTTGCTTTGCTAGCTGGCACAACAACGATACGCACTTGGTTCCCCCATGTTCCAGGGTTCTTGGAAGCAATTTCAATAATTGCTGATTCTTTATTCGAAGCCGCTTTGTTCGTTGCTACTTTCGCGTCAGTTGGCGCTACACGCATAACGAAACAGCGATTACCTCCGTTTAAGTAGAAATGCTCTACCGCGTAGGAAAGGAAACGATATTCGCCGAATTCATTTTCGGACAAGTAGCTACCGAATAAACGGTGGAAATCAGCTACGCTCGTAACCAGTTGAGGGACACCTTCAATTTCCCCTCTTTGCGCAAGCCCTATAAACCCGGCCGTACTTGTGCTTGCACCCTCAAGCGGTTGTGCTCCGCTGTCAAACTCTTCCACATAGACTCCAGGTGATAAATAGTCAGCCATTGTTCCCCAGTTCAGTCAGATGGCACTGCTTACTCAATAAATATGGCCAAAGACATGAAACCAGTTCTCTCCTTTCTGCTTGTCATTTTGTATAGAAGATGGACGTGTCCATTCTACTAATTAGGGTTACGCGAGACGTATCGTGCCAAGATTGGTTGTTGTTCCTTCAGCTACTGCGAGATCCTGGATACTGTGACTGTGCTTGCCATCGGTTCCATACGTAATAACCAAGTCCGTCTGAAACGTCGGAATTCGATTCCCTCGAAAAGCAATGGCAACCTCGCCACGCTCTGTACTTCGGGTCTCTTGCACAGGCAACAGCATTGCGCCACGGGAATACGATTGGGCCAGAGGATTCAATAATCGAAATCTTTTCTGGTGTTCGAGCACTTCAGAAATCCGAATGACCTCTTCCGAAGCTTGAGAACCTCTTCCTCGCAGCAGATACACATCGCCAGCCACAATGCCACCTGTAAATGAGCCTAAGGTCATTTCCATCGCGCCTTTGTCAGCTTGATCAACCATTAATCGCGCGCGCGCGCAGTCCTCCGTTAGCACGGTCGACTGTAAGTGAGCATCACGGATCGGAGCCCCTGCTGCATTCTGCAACATGACTCGAATAAGTCCTGCCCCTTGAGAAAATGGGTATGAAGGTAACGGTTTCATTTGAACGACTTCAATAAAATTGTGTGTGCCAACCGTGATGTTTGTTTGTTCTTGAAAATAATACTCGCTATGTACCGATAATCGGTATTCGCCGGGGGATAAATCGTTGAATATATAGGAACCATTCGATTTGCGAATTGCTTTCGAACGGGAGCCTTCTAGGTGTACTGTGGTCTTGTTGCCAAGAGGAGCTTGAGAGGTGAGTGCGTCAATCACACACACAACAAGGGATACACGGGATCTCAATTGTGATATTCGAATCTGATCCACAGGTGGAATCCTCCTAACCTTGAATACGAAAATCGGTTTCCGAAACCCTTTTAGTTGTTTTGATACGCGTTGAGTCAATATGTACTGGCCCCACCGTATAGGCGACTGAGAGTCTGTAAGGGGTGTCTGAGAAATTCCACATGTTCATGAGACTTTCACCTTTAAAAGGATCCATGACGATACGAACTTCTTCATCTTGCTCAGCTAACGTACCGACTGTCATTGAACCTCGAAGGATCGAATGATCGTAGAATACCTGCATCGCTCTTCCTAGAATCCGATGCTCATCCAGTGCTCGCGATGAGAGTTCGGCCGGCGATTGCACGGTAACTAGATAACATAAATCGACAACCATAGGTGGAAACTGAATTTCATTCGTTCCTCTAGCAATCATATGTGTTTGACGATTGTTGCCACTCTCACGAACATTGTAGAGATAGAGTGAGAGATAAAAATCCCCTTTATCTACAGGTGATGCGAGACCAATCATTTCTGGTTGCGGAATGGGATCTGGGGTCATGTTTTCTCTAAGTAGCTTAACTAATGATGCACTTACATCAGCGATCACAGAATAATTGCCTATGAGTGTCACTTCCTGCCTCTAAATACCTATTAAACTTGTAAAAAAGATACTCTTTATGTCGCATTATGTATCTTTTTCTATTATAAATGTAAACCTTCGGGTTGACTATAGGAATTATATTATTTATTTGTGCGTTTTCCCCGAAATTTGGCGATTTTTGACCAAAAAATGGCGTATATAACATACATAAAGACAAGCTCACACTGGGTGTGAGCCTATCTACTACTTACATATTCTGGTGAATCTAGTAATCTTCCCACTCTTGTCGTGCAAGGATCTTACCTGATTTTTGAAGCTCATGTCGGATTGACTTGATAATATGCTGCATCCGAATCGATTCACCTGATTCCGCCGCCAAGAAAGCGGAAGAGAGAACGACGTTCTTAATATTCCCCCCTGCAATCTCGTAGCGCTGGGCTAGATATTTGAAATCAACATCATTGCTAAGCGGCGCTGCAGGAGGAAACATAGATTGCCAAATTTTCTCGCGATATTCGCTGTCCGGAAATGGAAATTTAATGACATAATTGATCCGCCTTAAGAAGGCCTCATCAATGTTATTAAGTAGATTGGTAGCGAGCACCGTGATCCCCTGGTATTCCTCCATTTTTTGAAGTAGATACGCGGTTTCAATGTTGGCATACTTATCGTGTGAATCTTTTACCTCGGAGCGTTTCCCAAACAGTGCATCCGTTTCATCAAAAAACAGCACCGCATTACTCAACTGCGCCTCTTCGAAAATTTCGTGCAGGTTCTTCTCGGTTTCACCGATGTACTTACTGATCACCTGGGATAGATCTACCTTGTACAGTTCCAGCTGTAAGTCCCCGGCTACAACCTGCGCCGACATCGTTTTCCCTGTGCCTGGCGGCCCTGCGAAAAGCATGCTAAGCCCCTTGCCGTAGGCCAGCTTCTTCTCGAATCCCCAATCGTTGTACACGACGCCGCGATACTTCACTTGGTTACACGCATTGCGGAGCTGATCCTTCTGCTCAGGGGGAAGAATCACATCCCCCCACCCATAGCGAGGCTCAATGCGCGTTGCTTTGCGCTCCAGCTTATGCTGCACCTGCTGGTAGCACGCCTTGTACAGCGCATCGCTGCGCAGTGCGCCGGCATTGCCCGTCCCGGCAGCAGCTGTCGTCTGCCAGGAGGAGTACCCGCGCGCCAGCGTGAGCGCGCGGCGAATTTGCCCTGGGGTGAAGCGAAATTTGCCGCTCATCACCCGGTAGTCTACATCGTCAGCGACGCAGAGTTCTTGCGCGAATGCCTGCCACAGGCGCTCGCGCCCGCCTTCGTCTGGCACGGCAAGCTCATGCTCAAGGAGCAGCCGCTCCTTGGGCTTCCAGCTTAGCCGGTTGAACCGTCCGGCTAAGAGAAAGACCATGCCGCCGTAACCGTCGAGCTGCTCATGGAACCGCCCTAGCCGCTGCTGTGCAGCCAAGTCCGGCTCATCAGGGTAAAGCACTTCCAGCCGTGTGAAGCACAGCACAGCTTGGTGCAAAATCGCTTCGCGCACGATGATGCTGATCTGCTCTTCAAAGCTTGCCGCATGCAAAAGGACATCTGCCAGATTTACTAGCAGCAGAGGCTTATTGAAGGAGCGGCTGAGATGCTTCACCTGCAGCTTTTTGCCAGACCCCGCATTTCCCCATAAGTGAAAAGCAAGGCGCTTGCGCTCAGTCACCGGCGCCTCATACACGCTTTCAATAAAGCCACGCAGTCGTTGCTGAAAGTCTTCTTGCACAAGCAAGGGGGAGAGCTCATCATCCGGATAGACAATCTCAACCGCTGGTTTCAGCTTCGGATCTAACTCACCCGAATCCAATAGAAAGGTCACAATCCGTTTATCCAACTGCAAAGGTTTGGACAATAGGGTCTGACCACTGACGACAAGTGTGTCTGGATGCAGCACATAGCGGGCTAATCTGCCATCCGGCGCCATAAAGGTCGTACGCGCAGCCCGCATGTCCTCTGGACTTTGGCAAGCAATTTGCAGCGCCAAGCTGATATTAGGCGTTTTGTTGGTTAGATCGTCTAACAGAAAGCCGAAAATACGCTCATACTTCCGATCCAACTCCACAGCTAGCCCCAGCATAACGATGCGCTCTTCTATAGAAGAAAAGCCGAAAACCGTAGACAAATAAGCCAACGGCAGAAAAACACCTGACTGACGGCTATGGGCCAGGCGATCGGTGATTGCGCTGTCCAGCAGCTCTATTCGTCCTAGCAGCTCTTGCTCTTCCTCATCGATTTCTTCTTCCGTACTGAATCCGCCAATGAGACGAATAAATTCGTCCTCCGATACAAACATTCCGCGGAATGAATCCGTTTGCGGATCAGGCGTCAGCTTTTGACGACGCTTATAGAGAAGCTCTAGCTTTTTATCTAGCAGCAGAAGCTCGTCCTTATAATGTTCCCATGCATGCACATACCCTAGAGCTGTCATAAGCCTCCCCAATGACTCTGTATATTTTTTATTAACAAATCGATTAACATCATTAATTGCTTGCGTAAAGAGGGGGTTATTCTTTACAATATCAGGATAAGGCACAAATCATTTCGACACCTACTGCCCTGAAAGGAAAGTGGCCTCCTTTTGATGGAACAATTTCCAGCACATGATCCAACTTGGAATCGAAAGCTCATTCGAATGTTGTGGTGGATCCTCATCATTTATGAAATAGCTGCTACGATTGCTTTATTCTTTGAAATCAGTGAGCAACCGACGAATGGGTTCGATAGCTTCATTCGCTTCCAACTTGTTCCTACATTATTGCAGCTACTTGTTATGGGCTTAGGTTATTTGGCCATGCACTATTTAAAGTTCTATAGAGAGTTTATCATGATCGCATGGACCATGACCATGATTAGTGTATTCATCCTTTGCATACCTGAAATGACACACAGTTACGAGCTGCTCAGCATGCCTGTTTTGTTAGCATCGATCTATTTTCAGAAAAGATATGTTATTTTCGCTTACAGTCTCGGTATCGCTTATTTACTCATCCTGCTGCTAACCCAGATGGCTAGAGGACAATCAGCAAACCCCTACGAGATCATTGTATCCCTCACGATTATTACCGCAACATCCATGCTTTGTTTTGCCATTATGAGCCGTGGGCTTGACCTGCTTGCCAGGCTGAAGAATTCGGTCGTACGCGAGCAAGATCTACTGATTCGCAACGTCATGATTGACCGTCTTTCCAAAGTCGATGCACTTACCGAGCTCTTCAATCATCGCTCTTTTCAAGAGCATACAGACCACCTTATTTCCCATATGCCCCATGATACACCTCTCGTGCTCGCCCTGATGGATATTGATAATTTTAAGCTCATTAATGATAATTATGGTCACTGGGTTGGTGATGTTGTTCTCAAAACCATCGGCGGCCTTCTCAAAGACGTACTTGGCCCCGACGATATGTCTTTTCGGTATGGCGGTGAAGAGTTTGCCGTTCTATTCGTTGGGAAGTCGCATCAGGATGTGCTGCCCATTTGCGAAACAATAATGGAAACCATCCGCAATACCGTCATTCCAGAAATGCCCGAATACAAATTGACCATGAGCATCGGACTCGCAACGTATAATCGAAACACGATGAAAAAGGCATGGTTTCAACTCGTTGACGAATGCTTATACATCGCAAAGCGCAACGGCAAGAATCGCATTCACGTCCATGCAGCCGATATTCAAGTGCCGATAGCTGAATAACCCTTACAACCAGGAGCAAAATGCTTCTGGTTTTTTCATTTGGAGTTGCCGTGGAAAAAAGTGTTAAGCCTCATACATGAATTGGTTGCATTAGGAAAATAATAACCTAAATCAAAATGAGGTGATAATGATGTGTCATTCCATAGCCATATTGGCTGATGTTCAAGAAGTCATGAAGCAATTCCGCGTCGATCGGCTCTTATCTTACAGTTCCAATCGGTATGAGGTGCGACCTACTGAATCTGTGTCTGCTGTGATGATTAATCGCAAGGGAGAGCGCCTGTTAGATGAATTCCGTTGGGGACTGATGCCTTTCTGGGCCAAAGATGCTGTTTGCGGTGAACGCAACTCTATTTTCTCCAACATCGTGTTCGAGCGCATTGTCAAAAAGCAACGTTGTGTCATCCCTTGCAGTAGTTTCTACGTGGGGCGGACAGAAGGGAAGGAAACCGAGTGGATTCGTTTCAAAATGCGGAGTGGAACGTTCGGTATCGCAGGGCTCTACGATATTTGGCAAGCACCTTCCGGTGGAGAGGAGCTGCGTACGTGCATGATGCTAATGACGGAATCCAACTCCGTTGTATCTCCGTATCACGCTAGCATGCCAGCTATTCTCGATGAGGAGCACATGGAAAAGTGGCTGCAGCCGGATCAGAAGGACAGCCGTCAGTTACGATCATTTCTTCAACCCATTGATGAGATGCGAATGGTCGCTAATATTCTTACATCCCCTGCAGAGAAGATGGAAGTGGGTTCGGATGTCAGTATTTTCGTATAAATAAGTACCTTCCTCTACGATATGGAACGTCAGTCCGAATGAAAAAAACTGTCCTCATGTAGACAATCGACTCTACGTGTGGACAGTTCTTTTTATTTTTTCTTCGGTACGGGCGGCAAAGCGCCACCTTCTCCGATGATTCGCACGCCATCCGCGCATACTCCGTAGGGTTCCCATCGGCAGGTTGCACATAGGTTGCTGATGTCCGCAGGCCGCACTTCTAAGGCAACTTGACCACATATCGTCGCCCACGTTCGCTCCATACCGACAGCTAAGCCAAGCTTGGCAACGATTTCGGCGTCACGCTGATACACGGTCCGATTCTCACAATGCGCAACTTCATCTTTCGGAAATTCGGCGCACAAATCATCCGGACCCAGTACAACACGAATCATCGTTTCAGGCTCAGTCCGCAGTTGCTCGTACACCGTCGTCATATTCTCACAAAATGCAGGGGAGTACCCCATCCCTCTATAGCCCAGTAGACATAGCAAATGGTGGCCACGCAGCTGGATGATAGGTTCGATCATACATTATTTACCCTTGGTACGCGGTACAATCCGTATCCAGGCATCGTAATAACAGGATCTCGATCCTCTTCGAGCCCATCTCCTTTGGAGTGTAAAGCTACGTCGATGAGCCATTTGGTAAAATCAGCCACCGGCATGGAAGCCATTTCCTCAAGACTGTAAAAGCCTGCCGCATCTACCTCTACCCCATCTGGCTGAGGGGTTCCACTGATGTAGTCCATTTCAAAAGCGATGTACACATTATGTATGCTTCTCGGCAAATCGCGCAAAGCAACTAAACGTGAAACGGAAGCTTCAATACCGCATTCCTCCATGACTTCACGCACAATCGTATCTTGAATCAGCTCATGCTGCTCTATATATCCACCTGGGTTCGTCCATCGACCTTTCCCTGGCTCTTGCGCTCTACGCACAAGGAGAATTTTTTCATCCTTCATCACCAAAGCACCGACACCAATGCTATAGCTCCCCCAATGTACAAAACTACACGATGTGCAGGCTCTTCTCTCCGTCCCATCGACATCACGCGTCTCCATAGCAGCTCCACAGCTGCTGCAAAATTTGACTTCCATCTGTCTCAGCTCCCTTGATCATCCATCTTCTAATCATCTATATGCAAGCTTACTGCGAATGATGGACAATAGGCAAGCCTGTCTTTTAATTGCTCCTAGAACCAATCGATTAGATTGTAAGATCAAAATGGAAATGCAAACCCTCGTCCAGTCGGAAAGGCAGCGCCCATGTTTGCTTCCAGGGTCAAAGATGCAAAAGTGCATCTTATTTCATATAAAACCGCTCTGCGTAGACGAATTGATGCAAAAAGGCAACCTTTTGGAGCTAAAATGTACTAATTTGCTAATTGAGGCAGAAATTGATGCCTTTATGCATCTATTTTAGATTAAGAGGTTATACCGGTATAAAAGGTTGCACTTTTGCATTTCTCATGTTCACGACTGTACTCCAAACACGAACTTAGGTGATTTGGAGGCAAATCTAGCAGAGGCGGGCGGGGTTGGGGTCAGTTTACCCTTTAAAATTGAAAAAGAGGCCACCGCCACATACATGGCTTGAGGCCCCTTCCCTGGCGTGCCGTTCCTTCTCCGCCCTCTATTTAAACCAAAAACATCGCCACAATCGTTGTCACAGCCAATCCGATGAGCACAGGCTTCAGATTCCGTCGCGCGAGCTCGAACGGACTCACACCGCAGATCGCCGCGGCTGGAATGAGCGCCCACGGGATCAAAGTCCCGCCGCCGACCCAGATGGCGGCTACTTGCCCTAGCGCAGTTAGCACCGCTGCGCCTGAACCAATGGCGGTCGCGAACAGCTGCGCGATGGAGCCCGCCAAGGAAATGCCCGAGAAGCCGGAGCCATCGAGGCCGGTAATGGCGCCGACGACGGTTAACGTCACGGCACCAATGGCTCCATTCAAGGGCACAACGCCTGCGAGTGCCACGCCTAGATCGTTCACAAGACCATGTGAACCTTCAGGCAGTATTTTACCGAATAGATCCGTAATTGCGGAGTCACCTAAATAGAAGAAAGCCGCAATCGGGATGACGGGTCCGAAGACTTTGAAGCCAAACACAAAGCCTTCAATTAAATACGATGTGATTTTCTCCACACCCGCATTGCGATGAGCGATTAAGGTGACTGCGATTAAGATAAACACCGCTGTACCACCTACGAGAGCGGTTGCATCACCGCCTTGCAAATTCAAGACAAACATTGCAATAACATCTAGCGCGAACAGCACAGGAATTAGGATAGCTAGTGTTCGTTTCAAACGCTCTCCGATCAGCACTTTAGTCTCTTCCTCCACAGGAACGAGGCCTCCGCTTTCCTCTAATCGCGAGTCGATGAGCCCGCTGCGCCATTTCCCATTTTTCATATCGCGGCGCATCAGCCAGAAAGCTGTTATTGTCGTAACAAGCCCCATCACGATGACGAGAGGAACACTCGCTTCCATTACGGCAGATACTGGCAATCCTGCTGCATCTGCTGTCAATTTAGGCGCGCCTTGAATAATGTAATCGCCAGATAGCGCAATCCCATGTCCGAAGAGGTTCATCGCCATCGCGGCACCAAGTGCCGGCAAGCCAACGCGAACAGCAACGGGCAACAACACAGCGCCAATCAGCGCAACCCCAGGGGAAGGCCAAAAAAACCAGGACGTCACCATCATAATGATCCCAATACCCCAGAATGCGAGTGCTGGTGTTCTCAAAAATTTGGTCAGCGGCGCTACCATCGTTTCATTAATCCCCGTGCGAATTAAGACGCGGCTCATGGCCACGATAATGGAGATAATCATAATCGTCCCCATTAACTCTTTGGTCGCATAAATAAAGCTGTTAAATACACCTGATACTGAGCCGCTCAACGTCTCCGTCGCTAACAGCCCTAATGTAAAAATACCCACCACACAAATCATCGTCGTATCTCTTCTTTTAACAAGAAGCGTAAGAATGAAACCAATGAACACTAAATAGACCCAATGAATCGGTAAAAGTTGAATATCCATCCTGCACCACACACCCTCTCAGCCCAAGCAGCAATTGGTGCTACATACTATGCTCGGCTAGGCGTAGGCGTTCGTCTAAATTCGGGCATTTCGTCACCTTGTGGTACAATAAAAAGAACTATTTTAATGAGGTAAGGGGAACCTACATACATGGCTAGGAATCAACGTTTACATACGGATTCAGATTTTCAGGAGGTCATTGACCGACAGGGTGTTGTTCGCATTTTTAAGGATGATCATATCGTCGATTCCAATGCAGTTGTTCTACGTTTCAGTGATACGACAGTCGTGGTGCAAACGCGCGTCAGCGATTTGACCTATTATGACCGAGCAGCTTGTGAGTTTTTTGAAATGAAAAAAAGATAGAAGAGGTTTACTCTTCTACCTTCAACTGACATTCAGCAAGTTTTAAGACTTTCGTTTTATATTTCCATTTGTAACCCAGCCACAAGACTAAGAACAAAGGAATACCAATATAGGAAGCAAATAATAATTTCCAGTCTACTTGGCCCTCCGAGAACGCGCTAATACTTTGACCGATAATGACAATCATACACATGACGCCTGCCAAGATGGGCCCGAGCGGAAACCACTTGGAACGGTATGGAAGATCAGAGATCAGACGGCCCTGCGCAACATAAGCTCTGCGGAAACGGTAATGACTAATCGCAATACCTAACCACGCAATGAAGCCAGACATACCGGAGGCATTCAACAACCACAGGTACACTTGACCATCGCCAAAAAAAGAGGCAAGGAAAGCTAGCATCCCAAGTGCCGCTGTCGCAAGAAGTGCGAATACGGGAATACCGCTTTTATTTAATTTGGCAAACATCTTAGGCGCTTTACCTTCTTTGGCTAATACCCACAGCATTCGTGTGGAAGCGTACATACCGGAGTTGCCTGCAGACAGCACAGAACTTAGAATGACAGCATTCATCACAGACGCAGCGATACTTAAACCTGCTTTTTCGAAAATGATCGTAAAAGGACTTGCCGCAACGCTGTCGCTGGCTAAGGTATCTGTTGCGTAAGGTATCAGCATGCCCACCACGAAAATAGCCA
Source organism: Paenibacillus sp. J22P165 (assembly GCF_059692015.1). NCBI lineage: Bacteria > Bacillati > Bacillota > Bacilli > Caryophanales > Paenibacillaceae > Paenibacillus > Paenibacillus sp. J22P165. The sequence goes on from NZ_JCAUAP010000017.1 coordinate 72,703, forward strand.
AAATATAAAACAAAAGGATTCTCCAGAACACACTGCGGATTGCGCGAGGTATGCTCTTCTGTGGATTTTCAGACTCACCCGCTGCTATCCCAACCAACTCAGTTCCTTGGAATGAGAAGCCAGCAGCCATACACACGCCAAGAACGGCTAATAGGCCGCCTGAAATCGGCGCATCACCTTCCGTGAAATTACGGAATCCAACGGCTTCCCCGCCCCAAATGCCGACAATCATCAACAAACCGATGCCAATGAATAGAATAATCGTTGCAATTTTAATCATCGCAAACCAATACTCTGACTCGCCATAGCTTTTCACAGACAACAAATTAAGTCCTACCATCAGTGCAAGGAATAAAGCGCTCCAAAGAAATGATGGGCTGTCGGGCAGCCAAAACTTAATAATTAGCGTTGCCGCAGACAACTCAGCAGCGATGGTAATCGCCCAGTTGTACCAGTAATTCCAACCTAAGGCGAAACCAAGTGAGGGGTCTACGAATTTCGTAGCATACGTGCTAAAGGTTCCAGATACAGGCATATAGGTGGCCATTTCTCCCAAGCTTGTTACGAGGAAATAAACCATAATGCCAATAATAAAGTAAGCTAATAAGGCCCCGCCCGGTCCAGCAGCATGAATCGCTCCTCCGCTTGCTAAGAATAATCCGGTTCCAATCGATCCTCCGAGTGAAATCATCGTCATGTGACGCGACTTCAACCCTCTACGTAATTTGTTCTCTGTCAATTTCTAACTCTCCTATATCTATTCAATTAGCCTACATGTTCCCAAAGGCCGAAAAACGCAAAAAAGCCGACTCTCTCCAATGAATAAGAAAGGCAGCTCACATTTCCTCATCATATCTTTTTCAAGATAGCACAACATACTGGTTTGCTTTCACAACAGTATGACAGTTCCGTCCCTTTCGGAAACGTCCCCAGCCAACGCGGTCAGTATACCGTATGGCTTCGGCAATGATGCCTTTTCATCGGGATCAATAGTCTCTACTGGACTTCCTCCGATGTACTCTTCAACATTGCGACCTCTACCTCATCTAGATCGATGAGGGTTCCTATTTAATTGTAACGTGCTTGACCCTTACTTATATTAATTATCCTTTGGTCAAAAATCAAATGGGTATTCATTCCACGCATGCGTGCCTCTGGGCACGAAGCCAAATAAAAAGAAGCCGCTTGGATGCGACTCCTGACAATTGTTTCATTTTATTTTTTATGATATAACTTCATTTTCCACATCAAATCATCTTCGGACATATACGACGTACCCGCATGGATTCTATAAATTTCATTATTCCCTTTGGTATTAATCCCCTCTTTGGTCGTAAAGAAAAGCTCAATTCCCAATTCCTTTCCTACCCCAATAACCGTGTCATTATAGGAACCAAAAGGAAAGGCAAGTAGACGATACTGTGATCCTAACTCTTCCTCAATACGGGTTTCAGCTTTTAACAGGTCCTGCTTAATTCTTTTTCGATACTCATCGTCCGTTTCCATTCTTTTTTCATTTTCCAAATAGATAGGATTAGTGAGCATTGGCATCAGAGTATTGCCAGAACCCGCCTTGACTTTATCATGATGATCGTAGGTATGAGAGTAAAAACTCATCCCATTCTGTTTCATTTCTCTCATCTGATCCCATGTTAAACGAGGTGCCTTAGGATGATCTATCGAATCAACAACGATAAATTTAGTAGCATGGAAACCAAAGTTAAGTAATTCAGGATACGCTTGGGTATAAAATGATTCATAGCCGTCATCAAATGTGATGAGAACCGCATTTTGAGGAACCGCAGCCTCCCCCTTCATGAAATGAAGAAAATGTTCCATCGAAATCACATTGTAATCTTCTTTCTTCAACCTTTGGAGGTGACTTTTAAATCTTTTTGGGGAAATGGTAATCCCGTTTTCTTTTTCATCAATGTGATGATAGGCCAGTACAATGACTTTGTCCGTATAATGAACCTTTTGTTTACTATAATCTGCCTGATCAAAAGCTAGCGCATTTACTTGACGCTTCCCCTGTTGTTGCTGCGTTTCGAGTTCTAGTTGCTGTACGGCTGGTTTCACCTCTTGCTTTACTTCTTGTTCTACAGCTAGTTCTGCTAACGGTTCATAAGAAGGCACAAGATGTTCTTCACTTTTTACTTGTTCTGGACTTAGGGTCTGCTCCAAGGACTTTGGCGATGCGTTAGGCAATACAACATAGAGACAAAATAAAAAGCTAGAAACTAAAAGAACAGTAAACGCCAAATTCGTTGGATTTCCCAATTTCAGTCCATTCATGCTGACAACAACCCCGTAGATGAGATAATGATAAATTACGAAGATATTACCATGAAAACGCTTTCTTGTAAACTATTTATTACGGCTACTTTGTCTTCCTAACCGTTAAGTTCCATAGAAGCAAGTTGCACGAAATGGAAACCCGCTTGTCGCAGCACCGGAATCGCTTTGATGACACCCTCCGCTGTATCCTTCTCGGGATGATTCATGTGTGCGAGAACGATGGATCCGCTCGGGGCCTTTGAAATGGCGTTGTATACTTGCTCCGTGTTATAAGTCGCTCCCGCATCACCAAGCACCGAGTATCCTGCTATCGCAAATCCTAAATCATGCGCAACAGATACCGCAATCTCATCATAAAATGCTGTACCTGAACGGAAAAATAGGGGTCTTTTCCCCGTCAGCTTCTCTATCTGATCCGCATTATCATTCATTTCATGAATGACTTCTTTGACGTTCTTCGTACCCGCAATACCGTATGCTGGCTTGCCTGTTACGGATAAAGGGCGGTGCTCGGTGCCATGATTTTCGATCTCAAACAAAGGATTCGCGGCAAGAAGCTGAAAAGTAGACGGATTCGCAGCCATCCATCTAGCATTGATGAATAACGTAGCTGGAATCTGCTCCTGAATCAGATACTGGATCAGCTTCTCATCGTAGCCACTGCCATCCTTCCCGCCGCAGGCATCAAAGGTAAGGGCAATCACTTTGTCCTTCGTTTGTAATCGTGTTTTGACACCGGGGACACGCTCTCCCCACTTCGTTGGACTCGCCGAAGCATAACGAGCAATCAAGGATTGTTCTACCGACGCGAAAGCTGGGACAGCTTCCGTATCTTCCGTTTTAACCGTTGGACTATCGGATGAAGGATGGGATGAGGTCGTTGGGACAGTTGACGCGATAGGACTACTCACTGGTGTTGTTAATGTAGTGTTTGCAGTTGGTGCAGCTGTTGGCGCTAGTGCCGGTGTCGATGCAACCACAGTTTCCACTTCCATAGCACCCTGCTCCACCTGACAACCTGCAAGCGCTAACATCGCGCTCATGAAAAAAAGGAGGCACATCGCGCGCCCCCTCATTTATGCTTCCGCCAGTCTAATTTACTTTTCTCCAGCTGATAGGCAAAATCGTTCTCAAGACGCTTCTCTTCCGCCTTGCGTGCCGCCTCTACCTTGGCTCTCTCTGCGTCCTTCTTCGCTTGCTCTTCCGCTTTCATCGCGTCAGCCTGGGCTTTGAGTCCTTCTAGTATTTCCGGACGCAGTAAATCTTTCAGCGTTGCAGGTTTATCTTGCACACTAGCCGCAGCTGGCGTCATTTTTGCTTTCTTTTTCACCATAATAAGGTCACCTCGTCTACAAGTTCTCCCTATTATTGTACACCTCTATTGATGTAAATGATACGGTACTGTTGCAACAACGATATCCTTATCGGCTTGAAGCTTCGAACGAATCCGCGCCGCAGACTGATTATGGAGCAGACGATGCCACCATTTCTTCGGCATGAATTGTGGAAGAATAACCATGATGGATTGCTTCTCTGACACATGCGTATCGATACGATCAATGAATTCTGCCAGCGGCTTCAGGATCGTTCTATATCGCGATTTGAACACAACGAGTCGAACGCCTGGATCCCAGATCTGCCACTTCTCCTGCATCGATTCTTCATCCTCATCCGAGAAGGACACATAGAATGCGATAACGTTTGGCGAAAGCGATCTGGCATAGTTCAGAGATTGCTCAACCGCTTTGTGAATCCCAGCCACAGGTACGATAATGACGGGCTCTTTGGTACACACACGGTCTTGTGTGATATCAATGCGAAGTTGCTTCGCTACATCATCATAATGGTGACTGATCTTCGTAATGAGCCATAGTAAGATCGGCGTCACAACAATGACGATCCAAGCGCCTTCACTGAATTTGGTGATACAGAAAATAATCAGAACTGCTAGAGACACAATGCCGCCTAGACCATTGATAATTAATTTGCCAATCCAGCCGGAGACGCGCTCTTTCAGCCATTTGCGAACCAAACCGCTTTGAGCCAAGGTAAAGGATAAAAATACGCCAATCGCATAAAGCGGAATAAGTGCATCGGTTTTACCTTTGAAACCAATCAGAAGCAGACTTGCCAATACGCCTAACGTGATGATGCCATAATGATAGGAAAGACGATCTCCACGGAAGGAGAACATGCGCGGGAAGTTTTTGTCCTGAGCCATGATCGACGCCAAGATCGGGAAACCATTAAAACTCGTATTCGCTGCAAGCACCAGAATGAGCATCGTTGCGATTTGAGTCGCATAATACATCGTGCCACGGCCAAAAGCTTGCTCCGTCACCATCGATAAGACCGATGTATGACCATTAGGGTCAGGCGCAATTCCATACCCTAAAGCAATCAGCGTTACACCACCGAAGACGATGGCCAACAAGCCGCCTAAGGAGATAAGCGTACGCTTAGCATTTTTCACGGAAGGTGTTCTGAAATGGGGTACCGCATCCGAAATCGCTTCGATCCCTGTTACTGCTGAGCAACCAGAAGAGAACGCTTTAAGAATAACGAATAAGGTCAATGAGCTCGTTGCTGCGCTGGGTGCGAATTCGATAGCGTGTGTATTCAGTGAACCCGTGAGCAAATCGAAAATGCCTTTTCCAACTAACAACAGAATACAAAGGATGAAAAAATAAGTAGGTATGGCGAATACCGTGCCTGACTCAGAAGTACCTCGCAAATTCAGCCAGACCATAATCCAAACCAGCAGGATGGTAAGTGGAACAATGTACGGTACGGCAGATGGAAATGCAGACGTAATCGCCTGGACGCCAGCCGAGATCGACACGGCAACGGTAAGGGTATAGTCAATCAGTAAGGAGACTCCTGTAAGTCGTCCCCATACCATCCCTAAATTCTCTTTCGTAACCATATAGGCGCCGCCACCCATAGGGTAGGCTTCAATCACCTGTCTGTAGCTCAACACTAGCAGAAGTATTAAAGCAATAATGGAAATCGCAATCGGCAAGGAGAAGGCAAATGCAGCTACACCAACTGTTGCAAGCTCTAACAGAATCTGCTCTGTCCCATACGATACGGAAGATAAGGCATCGGAAGACAGGATGGGAAGTCCTTTCCAGACAGGCATTTTCTCCGACTCAATCTCACTCGACTTTAGCGGCTTACCAAACACAATTTTTTTCAATGAATCACTTGTCATTTCTCACTTGTTCCTCCAATTAAAACGAATATCACGCACCACACTTGAAAAATGGACGCAAAAAAACACAAGGAATGACCTTGTGTTTTAAACACATGTTCTCCTTTCTCACGATCGCTTACGAGGTTAGCTGCCGGGTTCGGGCCGCGAGAAATCTGCCCTAAAAGGTACTTGGTATCCGTACCCCTACTCACCCCATGATACTTTTGGTTCCCCCGCTTTTCTTAACAGAAAATTAAGCGAAATATTCAACTGTTCTGGTACGTGTTGAATACTACTCTCTTCTACTCACATAGTAAAGGATGGAAAAAACGTAAAAAGCCCCCTCCCACCTCTTGTATCACGCAATAATTCGCTTACAATTACTTGATTCTTTGATTATCTTCCATTTTCGTACGTAATCAGGGTATTTGATGAAAAGAAGTGGGTTGCATCCTTCAGAGGTTGTTCGATTCATGCAATCGTCCCTTCAAAAGGAGGAATTTCGGGGAAAATCCAGCTATTGGCTCACGGCTTCCCTTATATAATCGTGTAATTTACCCAATCCAGGCGTGTTGCGCCCATTTTGTCAAAAAACTGTTGTGCACGTTGATTATCTGGTCCGGTGACCCATGACATATAGGCATAACCGTTTTCCTTGGAATAACTTTGGCATTTCCTGAACAAATCTTCTTCTTCCGCCGCCCCACGAAATGGCTCGAGAAGGAAGAGGTCATTCATGATCGTAATAGGACTTGCTTTTATCGTACTCCAGGCAAAATACAACGTTGCAAAGCCGATGAGTTCCCCCTCCTTAACGACAACAAACTGTGTACCGCCTTGCTCTAGAAGCAGGCTGCTAATCAAACGATGAATAGCGGTGGTTTCCGGCCTTGGCTTCTTATAAAACCCTACGATATAGGCATACATCAACTCTGTGAGTGTCTCTAAATCTTCCATTTCCGCTTTTCTAATTATGTGGTGTCCCATCGTATTCCTCATTTATCTTTTTCGAATAATAATACAATTTAATGAATTAATATACAATATTCCAATGGTCATATACTTAAATTCATTGACACACCCTAACCCTCATGATAAACTGTAACAATTAATATTATAGTTTAGATCGGATGGTGTACCATGTCAAATTACACGACTACCTCACATCAAGAAATAGCGTCAGCGCCTCCTGAGATGCCAGGTCGCTTACGTGAAACACCGGTATCGTGGTTGCTCTGTTTTACCATTGTACTGGTGATTATGAACACGATGATGTTCAATCTGGCACTTCCCAAAATCTCTGTTCAATTCGAGCTCAGCCCCTCGACAGCATCGTGGATTGTTACGGGATATTCCATCATTTTCGCCATTGCCTCTATTACCTACAGCCGCTTGTCCGACTTCGTGCCTATTCGAAAACTCTACGTCATTGCCCTGCTTTCACTAGGCGGTGCTTCCGTCTTAGGGCTGTTCACGAACAGCTTCGGATTGTTGCTGCTTACAAGGCTGATTCAAGCATCTGGCGCAGGAGCGATCCCATCGCTGGGTATCGTTCTCGTCACACGTTACATCCCATTGTCTCGCAGAGGCAGAGCTATGTCGCTCATCTTATCCGCGGCTTCACTCGGCTTAGGACTCGGTCCCGTCGCAGGCGGTTCTATCGTTCAGTATTTGGGCTGGCACTTCCTGTTCGTTATTACTGGGATTACGCTTCTGCTTATCCCTATATTTTTAATCCTGCTTCCAAAAGAAAAAGCAGAAAGCGGCACGTTCGATTTCATCGGTGCTCTGCTCCTAGGCGTTGGAACGACTGGGCTGCTGCTCTTCCTAACGTCCAAGAGCATCATTGCCCTCTTAGTAGGTATACTCGCGATTGCCCTCTTCGCTCTGCGCATTCGCATGGCGTCGCAGCCTTTCGTGCTGCCTGCGTTATTCAGTGACAGACCTTATATGGCGCTCAGCGCAATCGGCGTTTCTTCCTACATGATTAGCTTCGGCTTCCTGTTCCTTGCGCCGCAGATGCTTGCTCGTGTATTCGGCTTAGCTCCGCTTACCTCAGGACTGCTGCTTTTCCCAGGAGCACTCCTAGCAATGCTGGTGTCGAATCGTGTTGGACGTATCATTGACCGTTATGGGAACACAGCACTACTTCGTTATGTGCCATGGTTGATGTTAGTTTCAACTGTACTGCTTGCTCTGACTGCCAGCTACTCCTCATATTGGATTGCTGCACTCTACATCCTAGTGAGCATCAGCTTCACGACACTTTCCAGCGCTGTATCCAATGAGCTCTCCCGGCAATTGCCGAAGGAACGCATCGGCTCCGGTATGGGCTTGTTCCAATTGCTGCAATTTTTCAGCGGAGCATTCGCTGTTGCGCTCTCGGGGAGCGCGCTGGTCTGGCAGAAATCGCTGCCGCTCGAACGTGCTTTTGATAACCTTATCTGGGGCATGGCGGTTATCGCGATCCTCACCATAGGAAGCTCTATCGTATACAAAAATTATGCAAAAAAACAGCGGACAGAGCTCGCCGCAACGGAGTCCGTTGGAAGAGCGGCGATGCCTAAGCCTGCAGCCGAATAAATACAGCCAGATGGCGCTCAAGCCCAGATTAAGGTGATGATATCATCTTAAATCTGGGCTTGGACATATTCTCACTTGGAATAAAGTGATGGCATAACGTTAAAGTGGTGAAATACGCAGGAAACTTCGACTTTGGAGCAAATAGCGCTATCACGTAACGTTATTGTGTACTTCGTGGCCTAATTGGTCTGAATAGCGTTATTCTATAACGTTATTCAAAGTCGTTGCTCCACCTTTCGTGAGCAAGTAACAAAAAATGAAAATCCCCTTCAAGCATCTACTTGAAGGGGATTTTACGTTAGACACATTAATTCGGCACATGATAATTGCGGGTCGTGGACTTTTGCTTCCAAATCATTTTCTTCCAAATGAGTGGAATGCCGCCAATGAGGTATAAATACCGAGCGTCGATTATTTTTTTGATAAAAGAAGCCCGACGTCCTTTCACTTTCTTTACTCTAAGCAACCCCACCGCCTCACCGCGTCCCAAGGATGCAACCGTCCCCCTGTAATCATACACAAATGGCTTTAACTCTTTGCCTCGAACTGTTTGCATGAGATTCCTTGCTGCATTATAGCCCTGTTGGACAGCAATTTGGGCATTAGCAGGATAAGGTACGCCTTCTGGACTCGTGACGATCGAGCAATCGCCGGTGATGAAGACCTCCGGGAATTGATAGGACCGCAAGCAACTATCTACCTTAACTCGGCCCCGTTGCACATCAAATCCAGCTTGCTGCAGCAAGGAATTGCCGCGGATCCCCCCAGACCAGACGACTGTGCCTGCGCGGATGAACTCCCCATTGCCCAGAATAACCCCTTCCGATGTGCACTCCTTGATCGCGGTTGATAGCTTATATTGCACCCCTTTGCGGCGCATCACTTCCATGCCATATGCAATCAGATCCTCAGGCAGTCCGGGAGGCAGTGCCGACGGGGAAGCTTCCACATTATAAATTCGGACATCTGCCGGATCAACGTCATATGTTTTGCACAGAACAGGAATGCGATCCGCCAACTCCCCGACGAACTCCGTACCCGTGAAACCCGCGCCGCCAACGACGAAGGTCAGATAATCCTTACGCTTCGGGGCCACCTTGGACTTGGCGAACATATACTCAATGTGTTGCCGAATAAAGCGGACACTGTTAATGCTTTTGATCGACATCGCATACTCATGCATACCCGGGATTCCGAAGGTCTCCGTCTCACTCCCCAGCCCTACCACGAGATAGTCATAGTCGAGCGTCGAATCTTCCAAGACCACCTTTTTCTCACTAGGGACAATCTCTTTAACCGTCGACTTCACGAACCGAATCTTCCGCTCATCAATCAAATCCGAAATGCTCACACGCGCGTTATCATGATGATCCGTGCCGGCAGCCGGCATATGCAGGTGTGTCGTAATAAAATGATAGTCATGCTTATTGACCAGTGTCACGTCCATTTCACTTCTTCTCATCTTCTTCTGCAGTCGTATCGCTGTGACAAGCCCGCCATAACCTGCGCCTAGGATCACAATTCTGGGTTTACTCATAGCCTCAACACTCCTCCATTTGTGAAATTAATCACATATATCCTTGTGAAAATAATCACAACTTCTCACAAGGTGAGCCGGTAACCGGCCCTCTTTCTAATATATGCGCGTGCGCGCTGAAAATAACTAGGTAGGGCATGAAACAGGCTATGGATTTATTGCAGCCAGTATTAGCTCCCCCTTCGTGGGGAAATACCTGCAAATCTGCATCCACGTCACTCCGCGCTTTTATCTTGCATCCAGCGCAGCCGAAAGCAATTCATGCCAGCCACGCCGAGCTCCTCCAGCAAGCCAAAGTTCGCCCAGGCGCCAACAACAGCCCCGATGCCGGGGATGAGCTGTAGCATTTTACGAAAATCAATCGTATCCCGGTACTCCTGCTGCAACTGCTGCCAATTGACTTGCTTCATGTAGTCCGCGGCTGGCGGGAATGTCTGCGAAATCATAGGCCAGCTTTTAATCGTTTTGAGCAGCTCAGGCTTCTTCTTGGAACTAGAGAATGCGAGCTGAAATACATAGAGGATGAACAATCTTTCCCTATAGTCCTTGGTCGAGTAGCCGTACACATGCGCTAATTCGAAAAGGAATTTCAGCTTAATCCCGATAAGAATCGGGAAATCGGCTAACCCGAGCAAAATACCGCCAGCTCCCGTTCCTGCTCCTTCGGCGGCGGCAATTTTTTTGTACAGTGACAACAGATCCTTCGCTTTCCCATCTCGTTCCGCCAAGGATAGATCGCGCAGCGGCTCGGAAGCCGGTATATAGGTGATCCCGAACAGCGTCGTTTGCACAATCCCTTTAACCGTTGCTGTAATCGTGTTGTGAACTTTCTCAGGAATAACTTGATTAATCCGATTTTGAACGGATTTGGAGGCCCGCTCGATCAGGTTCGGCTCCTTGAGCAGCCGTATTTCCCACCGTTTCAGCTTTCGCTGCATTTGCTCTTCGTAGATCGTGTACGGCTGTTCCATGGCTTCACCACCGTCGGTTAGATTACTTATATCTTCATTTCTTTTTCGGTGATTTCGTCTGCGCTTTTTCACTATTCCTTGCCACTCGATATTGCACGATCCTGCTGATTAACGCTAGGGGCAGCGGTCGATCATGCGGAAATTGGACGGCTCCTTTGGACCTCGGATACTGCGCCAACTCCGCCTCAAATTCATCAATACCATTCGGCGTGGGGTAAAAGCCAATATGATTTTTGAATGCTGCGAAATGTACCAAATTGCCATGCAGATCAAAGGTAGGCATTTGGTAGCTAATCTTCTCCGTTGCCTCTGGTGCGGACTCTTTAATGACCGATCTGATCGTTTGAAGCTTCTCCTGCATCTCAGGGGGAAAGGTTGCTATGTAGGCGTCGATAGATGCGAAGGCGGTTTTGGTTTCTTTCATGCACGGCATCTCCTTTATAAGGATAGTTAGTTGTATTATACACGTTAGGTAGGGAAGAATTCGAGTTGTATCCAATTGCTCATTTTTCCCGAATTATGACAAATCGTGTCGTTTACAACCCTAAAAAACTGCTGTAATCTTATTCTATTGAAAGGTGGCGATGATTCCTGAATTTCCTAAAAACCCTTTTGAACCTTTGGGTTCCCTATAAGCGGTTGACCAGCATTTTTTTATTCTGCCTCCTCCTAGAAGTCGGATATTCGGTAGCCGCTCCTATGAGCCTAAAATATATGGTTGACGAGGCTTTCATACCCAAAAATCTTCATCATTTCGCCATCATCTTGACCATACTCCTCGGCACCGGCTTTATCAATATTTGTGCAAGTATTGCCGGAGAATATGCACTAGGAAATCTTGGCGGCCAGATCATCAAAAAACTACGGATCGAGCTGTTTACACACCTACAGCGGCAATCGCTCCCCTTCTATCAAACATACAGAGTTGGCGATCTTGTCACCCGGTTCTCGGCAGATATGGGATCCGTAGAAAGAGTGGTTCGCATCGCATTCCCATTTTTCCTGAAGGAAGCTTTAAGCGTTCTGCTAGGACTCATTTTACTATTCTCTATTGAATGGAAGCTCACACTAGCTATGCTTGCCGGCTCCATGCTGATGTTTATCGGTCCAAAACTCCTCCAAGGGCGAGCGGAAGCCGCTAATACTAACTACAAAGAAGCGCAGGAACATTTTACGAATACGATTGATGAGATGGTTAAGGGACATAAAACGATTAAAAGTTTGCATCTGCAAGCCAGATTTCAAGAGCGAGCCCGTAAACAGGTGCATGAGCTCTTTTCCTTTGGTCTAAAATTGCAACTTACCAATGCCATGATGGAACGGCTCCCCCTTATATCACTTTTGATTTTGAATGGGATTATGATCGGTTTCGGCGGTTATTTGATCTTCCATGACATGATGACGATAGGTGATTTTATGGCTTTCTTCACCTTATTCTTAAGTGTAGGACAGTCAGCTTCTAATTTAGCCTACATCATTCCGAACCTTATCGATTCTAGTATTAGTTTTCGACGCATCCAAGAAATGATGGATCATCAACCCAGTGTTCAGGAGGTCACTCATCCTCTAGAGCTGCCTTCTTCTCTTCCCTCGATTCGGATGGATGATGTAACCTTCGGTTATAGCGAGGCGTCCGATCAATTACGACATGTAAGCTTGCAAATTGTTGCTGGCAGCTATGTCGCTTTCATTGGCACTAGCGGCTCTGGCAAAAGTACGGCACTGCAGCTGTTATCCCGCTTTTATGATCCAAAGCAAGGCACTGTCTCTATGGATGACCACGACATTCGCACCCTAAGTGAAGCTTCTTTACGAAGACAGTCTACACTCGTTACGCAGGATACCTTCTTATTTAATACGACCATTCGGGATAACTTACTGCTGGATAGCGGTGCTTCCGAAGATGAAATGATCGAGGCAGCCAAGCAGGCGAACATCCATGATGTCATTGCAAGTTGGCCTGACGGATACGATACACAGGTGCATCATGAAGGGGGCTCTCTATCAGGTGGCGAACGCCAACGGTTATCGATTGCGCGAGCTCTCCTCAGAAAACCGAACATTCTGCTGCTCGATGAAGTAACATCAGCATTGGATCCAGCTACAGAAGCGGACATTAATCAGCTCTTAGATCGGCTTAGATCCGAGATGACCATTGTATCCGTAACGCATCGCTTGTCCTCAGTTAAGAATGCCGACTGCATTTATGTGTTCCATGACGGCCGAATTGTCGAATCTGGTACCCACCATGAGCTCCTACATAAAAGCAATCTCTACCGCAGCCTGTGGGATAAGCAGGTCGGATTTAACCTGTCTCTGGACGGGCTTTACGCCACGGTGGATATGGACAGGCTTGCCAAGCTTCCCTTCTTGGAAGGTATTGCACCTCCGTTGCTTAAGAACATCGCTATGTTATGTTCGACCGAAACCTGCAAAGAAGGCGAGAATGTTGTGAGCGAGGGCGATGAGGGTAACAAATTTTACATCATTGTCCGTGGTAAATTTGAAATTATAAAACGTATGCCTGATGGTGGGGAACGCCGGGTTGCCGTATTGCAAGATGGGGATCATTTCGGTGAAGTTGCTTTGCTTCACAATGTACCTCGAAACGCAACCGTAAGGGCGATGGGACCCTCGGTACTGTTGTCCATCAGACAAGAAGATTTTCACCGTTTAATGGCCGAACACCCGCAGATTCTAGAGTCTTTGGAACAAACACTTCAGAAACGAATTGGATAATGACTGGAAGTCAGAAAGGAGACACGCAATGACGCTAAACTTCCAAAAGTGTGTCAGCGATGACGATTTCGCCAAGGCCAGTTTATTCATGTTAGCCCATAAGCGTGACCTGCATGCTTCTTATTCTACGTTAGAAATGATTACGCTCATCTATTCCTACGTGACGCAGGGCAATCTGATTTGTGCGAGGGATGCCGATAACCGTGTGGTGGGAATCGTGGCCTATTACTACGGAACACCAGAACAGGAATTTCAGGATAAGGATGTTGCCTTAGTAGATATTGCCATTGCTGATAAAGCTTATCGAGGGTCACGCTTATTTATCCAGGGACTGAATTATATGGTGATTCAGATCATAGAGGGACATCCACAGGTCCAGGAGTTCAGGCTTGCCGCCTTGGCCGAGAACGACTATCTCTGTCGGTTGTATGCCAAATTCACAAAATCACACTTTGAACGTGAAGGCAGCCACGGCAAAGAAGTCGTTTTTTGTGAGAAAATTAACATTCTTAGGGATACCCTAAAGAAATTTGCTAGGATATAATGGAAAAAGAAGTACAAATTACGACATAAAGGAGGCAATCCGTATGTTTCCAGTTCCCCCAAATATCGATAAAGGTTCTAATAAAGGAAGCGGCTTCGGTAAGATCGTTAAAGTTAACGATTCTCTTCGCGTACAGCCACAATAATGTCTTTTCAATTTCGAACAAGCGAATTTGAAATGGACCATGAAGCCTATATGAACTTCCTGCTGCGCCATCATGATGAACTCCATTTGCCTTACACGTTCGGCATGAAGCTCAGCTTCATTAGCTCTCCACTCTTTCTAGGTAAAGCCATGCTCATCATCAGCGAAGAGTCCTACGACATGGTCGGTGCGGCCGGCTTCGGATACGGCACCGGTCCCGGCGATTATGAGGACCTGCATATTTGTCAGATCGAAGTGGCTTTTATTGAGAAAGAGCTGCGAAAGTCAACATTATTCGTACAAGGACTGCGTGCACTGGTACATGCCATCAAAGCAGGCAATCCCGATGTCCGGCAGGTTCAGTTCTGGGCCTCCGCGGCTGAGGATGGGAACGAACGGCTTTTTAACAAATTCCTCGCTCTTCCCGGCTCCACCAAATCCATCGTGAACAACTTAGCCCTCTATACGGTGCCGTTTCATGAGCTTGAGGCTTATTGTCACCGTTTGAGGTAGTGGTGAGAAATCCCTAACGAGACAATAAAGGAGCTAGCCCCTACAAAGTGGTTAGCTCCTTTTTGAGTTGTCTGAGCTTATGAAAACGTCTCCCTAATAGGTTTTTGGCAGCTTGTTTATGAAGGCTTTCAGGCTTTCTTCCCCGTTAATAAACAGCCTTTTTAGCAAGTAAGGGGACTGCTGATTGGTCGTCAAACCTTGGTCAATTGTAAACGCATAGCGAAAGCCTTGCTCTTTCATAATCTTTAACGTTGTTTGGTTATATTCCCCATAAGGATAACAAAAAACATCTGCTTGTGTACCTAGCTTCTCCTCGATTAACTTCCTAGCTTCTGTAATCTCATACACTTGTTGTTCCGCTGAAAGCCTAGGTAGATGAGGATGTGTCATACCATGCGGTTGGATGTCCCAGCCGGCTTCTTGCAGCTGCTTAACCTGATCCCAATTCAAATAACTGGCATCCTCGACCATGCCTGGCGACATGAAGAGTGTAGCAGGGAAATTGTATTTGGCCAGAATCGGCATCGCCTCCTCCACATTATCCACATAGCCATCATCAAAAGTGAGCAGTACAGGTTTATCGGGCGCCACGATCCCGCTTTTCTTTTCGATCAGGTTAATGAAGGTTGCAAGAGAAATAGGCGTATACCCATGGTCATGCAGATATTTCATCTGCGCCTCCAGCTTGGCGGGGGAAATAACGACCACATTCCCTGGATCAATCGTGACGCTGTGATAGTTAAGGACGGGTATGCTGACTTTGGCTGACGCTGAAGGAGTAACAACCCCATTGGGCATGTAGGTGTCTACAGTAACGGATGTCGTCTTAGGTGGGGCTGTGGTTACTAAGGCAGATGGAGTTGGAGTTGGTGTTGGTGTCACTTCCATCTGAACAGATGGCGTCGAAGTTGGAATTGTGTCTATTTGAGCTGGGAGTGACTGATCAGGCTTGTCCAATGGAGGGGATGAAACTTCAGAAGACACAGGCTCAGAAACGGGAGTTTGAAGTAATTCCTCGGCTTGGGCTTCTATGAGATTGGGGGCAGTTGAAGAATTAAGAGCACTGATGACAAAGAGAAAAAGAAGCGTAAACACGCCTGCTAGTACCGCGTAAAATAGGAACCTCTTCCTTCGGACGTTCATAACAAACCACCCACCCATTTCTCGAGGAATCGTCTATCACTCTATTTGTAAGCAGTAATTGAGAGAAATATTCCTAGATTTCGATAATAGGTGGGAAGTAACTACTAGACTGCTAATACTACTAAGTTAAAAGCAAAATCACCCAAGCAAGTAAAGCAACAACCACTAAAATAGTGTCAGCTCGCTGCCACTGCAGTGTAGTCTTCCTTAGCAGCAGCGTCTTGCCGTCCATTTGTTTCATCTCCATCGCGACCGTCATTTGCTCGGCTTTGTGGAACATCGCAAGTAAAAGGGGCACGACCAGTGCAGGGATGTCGCGCACGCGAACACTGCCTGGACGGACAGAGGCTTTACCTCGCGCTCGTACAATAGCCGAGAATTGCTGCCACTCCCGCATAATAAGCGGTATGAAGCGAAAAACAAACGAAACCGCTAAAGAGAACGATGCCACGGGCAGCTTCACTTTGTGCAAGTACTTCAAAGCCCAGTTCAATCCCTGAACGAGTTGACCATAAGGTGTCGACGTCGCGAGCCAATAGCCTGCCATCAACACGACAAATAAACGTGTCAGAATGAAAGCCGTGCTCCAGCCTTTGTCGACGGCATAGCCGAACGGCGAGAATTGAATCCCCGCCAGTGCAACGGAAAAGATCAAGAAAATCGCATAAGACGCCGCGATTTTGCGGATCCCGCGTAACACACTGCGCGGGAGGCCGAGAAAGGCGCAGCCGAGGAGCCCTGCGGCCACCGCGAGGCTGCCCCACCCCTGCTGCCCCATCGTGCCGATGGCGAGCAGCAGGTAGAGCAGCCACTTCGCGCGCGGGTCCAGCCGCAGCCACCCGGCCTGCGGCACAGGCTGCTGCAGCGGCCGCTCCGCAGGCGGCGGCACGCTTGCTGCGCGCGTGGCCGCTGCCTGCGCCGGAGCGCTGCCGCCGTCGCGCAGCGCGGCCAAGATCGCCGACGCGGCAAGCGCCGGCGTGAGCAGATCCGGCGCGATGGCGATGCCGACGCGCGCCAGCTCTTGTGAGGCCTCCGCGCAGCTCGGGAGGCCAACGCCTGCGCGCGCCAGCACCTCGGGCGCGCGGCAGAGCTCTTGCGGCGAGCCGTCGTAGACGAGCTCGCCATGGTCTAGAACGAGGACACGGTCCGCTAGCGGAAAGAACGTGTCCAGGTCGTGCGTGGCGATGACGAGTCCGCCACGATCGCTGCGCTCGCGCAGCATGCGCAGCAGCTCGCGGACGGCGGCCGCCTCGAGGCCGGCAGTTGGCTCATCCATGAGGAGCCAATCCGGGGCCGTGGCGAAGGTCGTCGCCAGCGCGAGCCGGCGCTGCTCGCCACCGCTGAGCGCGAAAGGCGAGCGATCCATGGCGAATACGCCAAGAGGATCGAGCGCTTGCGTCGCATCATGGATGCGGCGTTCACGCTCTTCCGCTGACAGCTTGTAAGGCCTAAGCGAGTAAGCAAATTCTTGTCGTATGCTCCGTGCGAACAGCTGCTGCTCTGGGAACTGGAACGTTAACCCGAATCGAAGCAGCAGGTTTGAATCTACCTTGTTATTTTTGAGCCAAAGAGGCTGTTCATCCAGTGTAACTGTTCCAGCTTGCGGTTGAAGTAGTCCCGACATGACTTGCAGCAGTGTAGATTTCCCTGATCCTGCATGCCCGATAAGCAGCGTCACGGTACCCTTTTCCAAGCTAAAACTTATATCTTGAATCAGCGTCACTTCTGGTGAATCTGGTGCAGCGACACGGACTCCTTGTACGTTTATCGACATGAGATCGCCTCCGCCAGTTCTTCCATACTCAACGGTAGTGGATCTAGAATGAGTCCCTGTTCTAGCAAATGCATCGCAGTTTGGATCGCAAAAGGCGGATCAAATCCAAGCTCCACACAAGGCGAAACTTTCTTCCCAGCCCCTTCAGCTTCTCCATAAAAGAACTTACGCGGCTCACCTTCAAATGTAATTCTCCCATCGCCAAATCCGATCACCCTCGTCGCATCCGTTGCCTCTTCCAGCCGATGTGAAATCCAGACAATCGTCGTTCCCCGTTGATGTGCAAGGCGTACAGCTGCGCGGACTTCTAACCGTGAAGCCGGATCCAGCATCGCTGTTGGTTCATCCAAAAGCAAAATCTCTGGATTGGCTGCGAGAGCTGCAGCGAGATTGACTAGCTGTTTCTGCCCGCCAGATAAGGTAGCCATTGTTCGCTCAGGCGATAGCGTTAAGCCTACAGCAGCTAATACATTCGCATACCAGTCCATGCGTTCTTCAGCTAATAACTGCTGAGCCTGTGGTAGAAAATCCAGTTCCTCCGCTATCGTTTCTCCTATGAATTGTGCTTCTGGCAGTTGGAGTACGCCACGCGTCGCCACAGTCACCTCATCCGTACTACGCAGAATTAGCCCCTCTGACAAAGGGTTCAACCCTAGCAGTACACTAGCAAGTGTACTCTTCCCACTTCCATTTGGGCCTACAACAGCTATCCACTCACCTTTATGAATGTCTAATGAGACGCCAGACCACACACGCCGCCCTTCTCCCGACTCCATTCGATAAATGATCGAAGCATTCTTTAATGACAGTAATTTCTCACTTATAGGCATGTGTAAAAAAGTTCCTTTCACTTTTCAAACAGTTGTGCTATCATCTGTATTGTCAACTTGGTTTATAGAGTTTGGTTGACAATAGATTAACAATACCAGAAACAGGAGTGATCAACAATATGAAACTTACGCTACGCGGTGTTATTTTCAGTGCTCTATTTGCAGCGATTCTCGTCTTATTCAGCTTTTTCAGTATTTCCGTTCCTAACTCACAAGTCCCCATTACCCTTCAAACATTAGCTGTTATGCTCGCTGGAGGTTTACTAGGTGCGCGTTACGGATTCCTTAGCATGGCGCTTGTCGTTGTACTTACTGCCATTGGTTTCCCACTCCTACATGGAAGCGGTGGTATAGGCTTAGTCCTCGGACCAACTGGCGGATTTATTATGATTTGGCCGTTTTCCGCCATGCTCATTGGTCTCATTTTACCTCGTATTCGCTTAAAAGGCATCATGGGCTATGTCGCGGCTTTCCTTGTTCTTGAAATTTTCGGCTCTCTGTTTTTATATTTGGCCGGCGTCCCTTGGTTAATGTATAAAGTTCCTTCTTACACGTTTGCAAAAGCAATGACACTAGGCTGCTATCCGTTTCTTCCCGGGGATGCAATTAAAGCTGCCGTTGCTGCGCTTATTATTGCGCCAGTTCGTCAAGTCTTTCCTCCGCAACGTCTTACAGGCTCATCTTCACACAGCATCGTTCAAAATGATAATAAGCAGGATGCACTCGCTAACTAGACATTGTGTCATATCATATTAAAAAAAGGGCTGTCCTCCTAGTAGCTTCGACTACTGGTGGATGGCTCTTTGTTTAGGGGTCAGATTCCTGCAATAGTGCAGGCGTATTCTCACAATAGACCTGTAGAAACAGAATGCCTGCGAATATGCAGTCTTTTTGACAAAAAACAGGCTAGTAAGGCGGAATTGCTGATAATACCTGCATTTTTGCAGGTATTTCGCTATAAGCGTCTGAACATGCGTAAATAGATGTACATTTGCATTAATTTTTTAGATTGAGCTTGTCTGCGGGTTATATCGGACTTGCCTTCCCTCACCCCCTCAATTTTTACGAAATTGTAATGTCTCACCCCTCATTTTTATGCGATTGTTATGCGCGAAGGAGTAAGCTTAGTCCTGTAGACAACAGCGCAACAAACAAATCTAATCCACTTGAGGAGTGTTTCTCGATGAAAAATAATAAAAAAGTTCTAGCCGCTCTCACGATTTCAGCAACTGTCGGATTATCCGCGATTCTTCCTTATCATGCTCTTGCAGCTAATCCTTTTACAGATTCCGCAAGTGTTACACAGATCCAGACTGCAATTGAGCAATTAGCTCAGCAGCAAGTACTATCTGGTTATGAGAACAACACTTTCAAACCTAATCAAGCCGTCACACGTAGTGAAATTGCCAAAATGGTAGCACTCTCTTTCCACGTAAACACTTCTGTGGATGCAACGACGGTTAGTCCTTTTCAAGATGTGACTTCAAAAGATTGGTTCTATAACTACGCGGTTTCCCTTCAATCACTAGGCGCTATGAATAGTGTCTCCGGCCAACAATTCGCTGGGGCACAAACCATCACTGCCGAGCAGTTGAGCAGCATCATCGCGACAGTGCTTAAAGTAGACGCTGCAACGATTCGCCAGTTACCAAGCTACGCTTCACTAAGCAGCCAAGTTACACGCGGCCAAGCTGCCTTGCTCTTGATTGAAGCTCAACAAGTGGCTCCAGTTCGTGTGACGAAGCTAGAAGTATTGAATGCCATTTCCCTACAAGTAACCTTCTCTGCACCGATTCCTACTGCGGAATTAGAACTCGATCCTGCGTCCAAAAACTTTGTTTTTGACAATGGTCTTGCCATTAATAACGTGCCGCGCCTCAAAACAGGCTCTGTATCCACGTATATTGTTCCGGTTCCAACACAAAAAGCAGGCACAACGTACTCACTGACGTATAAAGGTCAACCTGCCGTTACTTTCACAGCTAGCACAGAGCAAATCCGTTTGGATTCCACGGCTCAGGTTGCCAATGATCTATTTGAAGTTGAATCCCATCTAACGGATGGTGTTGCGGATTATGGTTATGTCATCGCGGCTTACAGTAAGGGTCGTCCAGGTGCATTTATTGTTGATGAGAATAATAGCTACAACGGCACGACCTACCAAATCCTATCTTCCATGCGGAATCGCCAAGTTCAAATCACCCCTGAGGGTGGTGCAACGATGACAGCGAATTACTTGCCATTCACGCAAGCCACCGATGGTCGCCAAGCGCCTAAGTTCATTTTGCCAAACGGAGAGACCTTCCACCCTGGTGTGAAATATACGGTTGCCGCAGACTGGGCGACTTTGAAGAACCCTACTTTTACGGCAAAAGAAATCGCTCCGCTTCAGCTTCAATCCGCAGCAGCCGTAGATGCGAAGACGATTGCAGTTACACTAACACAAGATCCGAAGGATGAAATCTTCGTATCACGTCGCGTAACCCTTACTGCTGCCGATGGTACAGTTCTGACGGCTGAATACAGCTTGACGACACGCAAAGGTGCCGTTGGTACGTTCACGCTTCTCAATAACGCTCAGTTGGTTCCAGATACTACGTACACCGTTGCGCCAGTGGGTGCATGGGCTACAGCAACAGGCGTCACTTTAAACTTGAAAAAGTAAGTAGCGATTATAAAACCGAATAACAAAAAGATAAGGAAGACGACCTGGGATCAGGTTCTCTTCCTTACCTTTGTTTGCTAAACTTATCCACAGGTACTGATTACCTAGCTTATTTCACTCTAAATCCAGAGGTGACCATCTATATGCTATTTACAAATAAAACTCTATTCGCACGCTTAACACCGCTCACGCTGTTTCTTGTCTTGGTTAGCTGTAGCAGCCCACAGCCGAGTGCAGTCAACAGCATCACTCCGACGAAGACATCGACCCCATCTCCAACTGCTGCTGCCACACAAACACCCGCGCCAACTTCCTTACCTACGACTGCGAGTCCTTCACCTTCGGCGACTACCGCTACAACCCTCATGGTGACACACTCCAAAAGTGACTACATGTCGTTCCTCGATCCCGCTTCTGGACGGATGGAGAAACTTGTCGTAGGTAAAGCCCCTTTTGCTATCGCAGAGGGGCCAAATCATCGCGCTTATGTGTCGACAGCTGAAGGTGTAGCCGTTATTGATACCAAGCAACGTACACGACTTGCTCTTGTCCCTTATCAGGCTAATGTGGGTAAACCCAACTTTGGAGAATATCGCTCTGGCGGTATGGGAATTGCCGTATCGCCAGATGGTAAATTCGCTTATATCGGTGTATACCTCAGTGGCGGTAAGAGTCAACTTGAGATTTTGGATACCGAAAAGCTCACGATGACAGGCCGAGTGCCTGTTGGCGTTCGCCCTTTTGATGTCGTCACCAGCCTCGACGGCCGCGAAGTATACAGTATCGACCACGACGGCTATACGGTGACGGCTGTCGATCCTTTTACCCTCAAAGGCCGCACGCTAGAGGCTGCTCCTTTTGGTAAAGGCGGCTTCGAGAAACCGCATTACGCCGCTGTCCGCGCAGATGGCCGCCTACTTCTCCCCTACCAAGGCCGCGGCCTAGTGGTGCTTGATCCGAAGAGCGGCAGCTACACAACTGAACCCTTGACGGGCAACACCCATCAAGAGGGAGTTACGCTTGCCCCGGACGGGAAGCAGCTGCTGATCGTTGGCATCGGCTCGGCTGGCAGCGCAACGGGTAAGCCTAATTTGACTGTGCTCGACGTGAACACTTATGCGGAGAAGATCCTGCCGTTAAGTCGTATGCACCAAATGGTCGCCAGCAGCGCTGATGGACGTTATGCCTATCTCACAGGAGGCGTCACTTATGCCGATACTGGCTGGAATGGGATGACAGTGGTAGACCTGCCAGCAGGGACGACGCGTGAATTCGAGCTGCCTGATTACCCGCTGGATGTTCAATTATTGACGAATAATTAGTTTCAGCTAATCATTGCCCTTCAGGCGGTCATGATTCACATATTCGATTAACTGGAAAAAATACAGCTATTTAGGCGGAATTTCTTAGAATTATTAATATAGCTGGAAAATCTGTAGTTAAAATTGCCTCTTTGGTGCCAATCAGCTAAAGTGATGGAAATTAAATACAGATTTTCCATTTAATTTTCATTTTTTTTGTAAAACATCAATATTTAACTGTATAAAATCACTCTATTTACCTGGAAGACCGTGGTTTTTACGAATCTCTCACCCGTATCGCTAGAAAATCAATCCCCCTTCGCCATATAACCAACACCAGGGTAGGTCACAATCAGTTCCTGCCCTTCGGTGTGGGTCTTCAGCTTCTGCCGAATCCGCGCGATGGTAACGCGCAAATACTCGACCTCATCGCGGTACTCGCTTCCCCAAATTTCACTCAACAACTGCTCATGCGTCATAACCTTCCCTACATGCTGCAACAATAGAACAAACAAATTGTACTCCGTCTCCGTAAACTTCACTTCGGCGTCCCCTATCCAAATGCGTCGCTGAGCCAAATTGACATTCACAGGTCCAACGGTCAATTCACTCACTGTAGATGTGGCAGGCATGCGTCCATCTAAACGACGAAGCACCGCATTGACTCTCGCAAACAGCTCGTCCAAAGAGAAGGGCTTGGTCAAATAATCATCCGCACCGAGATTCAACCCCTGCACTTTATCCGCACCATTGCTCCTGGCAGTTAGCATAATGACCGGCACACTTGAATAGGTGCGCAGTCTGCGTAAGACTTCGAAGCCATCCATCCCAGGCATCATTAGATCTAGTAAAATCAAGTCCGGATCAGCTGCTTCCGCCTTTTCTAACGCTTCAGCTCCGCTTTGACAGGTTACTGTCTCGAATCCTAACGATTTCAGATTCGCCGCGATGAAACGGATGATTTTGGGCTCATCGTCAACGATCATGATTTTCTTTGCGCTCATGCTAGCTCATCTCCCCCATTAAATCGCGGTATCATTAATGTGAAACGACTTCCCTTATCCAGCTGGCTTTCAACTTGAATGGCTCCGCCATGAGCATCCATAATCCCTTTGCAAATGGCCAGACCCAGACCTGTTCCCCCCGTTTGGCGGCTTGATGACACATCTACGCGATAGAAGCGATCAAACAGTTTGCTCAAATGCTCTTCCGCAATACCGATGCCATTATCTTGCACGTGAACGTAGACGTACTGATCATCCGTATGGGTGGTTACGCTTATGATCGGTTGCCGCTCATTATAGCGAACTGCGTTGATAAACAAGTTCAAGAAAACTTGCTCCATACGGAGCTTATCTGCAAATACCAGAGGTGTTTCTGCAGGTAACTCCACCTCGAATTGAGGCCTCGCTGCGCTGATTTCTTCAGGCATTCTGTTTCTAGCACTTTCGATCACAGCAGTTAGCTTCAACGATTGCGGGTGAATGCCCATCGCTCCCGATTCGATTTTGGAAATATCCAGCCACTCATCAATGAGATCTTGGATACGGCCTATGTCCTCATGGATACCCTCAAGGAGTTCCAGCTTAAAATCCTCATCCCATTGCGCATCCCTGCGAAGCAAGGTTTCCACACCACCGCGGATACTCGTAATCGGGGTTTTGAATTCATGCGATGCGAGTGAGATGAGATCGTTCTTAAGCGCGTCAATTTCATGCTCTTTCGTTCTATCCCGCCATACATACCCGCGGCCAAAAACCCGCCCCTCCCGCGCAACTTGAAACGCAGATACCATCATAAATCGAGGCTTGCCTTGCACGGTTTTCACGGTCAAAGCGCTTTGTACCCTAGGCTCTGCCGTTAGCTTGCTCAGCTGAACTTTATCCTGATCTTCCGTCAAAAGCTCGGCGATCCGCTCGAATAAATCAGCCTCAGGCATATGAGCTAAGTCGCCAATCGGAATTGCGAAGCTTTCCGCCATCTGATGATTGGCATACAGCACGTTATGCTGCACATCAATCAAGACTATCGCATCCGACATACTTTCTAGGACAGCATTCAACGTCGCATGCTCGTCCTGCAATCGCTGTGTTCGCTCTTCTACGCGATGCTCAAGCTCACTATTCAGCTGCAGCAAGGCGCGTTGGTTCTCCTTAATCTGTGCCGCCATGCGGAAGAAATGCTCTGCAAGTTGATGCAGCTCTGAAGGCGCTCCCCGGGGGACGACCTTCGTATCAGGCTGGGCGAACGATCCTCCAGCTAGTCGCTGGGTATAGCCGACTAAGGCATGGATCGTGCCGTTTAATCTTTGGGCCAACAAACTGCCTAGCAGCACGGTTAAGATTAATGTGAACACTAGCAACAGCAGCGTGATCCGTAATGATTCTGTGAAAGCTGCATTGACTGCTGCTGTAGATCTGCTTACCCAAACGATAAGATTCAAGTCTGGTATCAGCTTATAGGTAATGAATTCTTTATGTGATGAAGTGCTTAACGTATAGTTGCCTTCACCTTGTTTTAACATTTTGGCATCCGCTACAACTGGCTCTTTCGATAAATCTGCCATAGACGCCGTCAACGCTGCATTCGGATGATAAATAGGCTTGCCTGCATGATCCAGCACAACAGGATACGTCTCTGTCCCATAATCGTATTTGGTTACAAGCGTCTTAATCGGGGCTAGCTCCAACACAGCCAGAACGAAACCATCCACTTGTTTATTCCCTCGGTAAATCGGTACGGAAATAGCTAATGCTGGTTGATTCAAGCTCTCTGGACCTATAAATAACGAAGAGATAATGGCTTTCTGTCCGGCCCTCACCCGACTAGTGTAGTCCCGATTATTAACATCTACACCAATCAGGTCCATAGACATCTGATGTGTCGCTTTAATGGTCCCCTTTTCATCCACCACATAAATGCCTGTAAATCCTTCCAAGTTTTCTTGCAGCGATTGCAGCTTCAGCGTTAGACTTTCTCGGGTCCTGAAAGCAGCATCCGAGGCCGAGATCGTAGCCGCCAAAGTTTCAACCGCATTGCGATGATAGGACATGTACGCCTCAACCGCGTCTCCTAGACGATACGTCGTCTGCCGCTGATTTTGGTTCGTTTCCTGCGTAATATGTTTAATTTGAGAAACCTGGAAGCCGCCAAGAATCAGGATCGGAACCAAGGCCATTAGGGCGAATGTTATTGTTAAATGAGACCTCATGGAATAATGCTTCAATAGGAAATACCCCGCTCTCCAGCTCAAGCTTATGCTTGGCTTTCCTACTTATTTTACCACTGTCAAAATTGTAATGAAAATGAAATCTAACTTTCATGTTGTTTTAATGTAACTTGCCTATAATAAAGACCAACCCCCCTTTAAAATATATAAACTTAGACCCACAGCCCGTTGCTGTGGGTCATTTTTTTTGGCATACTGATTTAGACTAAATGATAAAGGGCGGCTTTGTATGACACCTATGAAACCTGAACATGAATGGATGACGACCAAATTTCGCGAGATCAAGAATGTCATTTCCTCCTACCTAACGCAGGTGCTACCTCAATTTCAAATATCACCGATCATGATGTACGTCTTAGAGTACCTGCGTAAGCATCCCGATTGCATTGCCGTCGATATTGCCAACGAATTCGGGCTAACCCGAGGAGCGATTACACAGCTGTTGGATAAAATGGAGGAACAGGGACTTCTCGTCCGCAAACCCCATCCGACAAGTCGCCGCAGTCACTTCCTGCAGATGACGGATAAAGGAAATGAGCTCATAGTTAACATTCTCGCTGCGTATAATACCAGAATCGAACAACTCTTTACTTCTTATACAGAGGAAGAGCTCGCGACATTGCAACAGCTATTAGCTAAAATGCCTGTTTAAAATCCCAACAAAGGTTGGGGTTTTTCATTTTTCAGTTGACGAATTCGATATCCAGTTGTATTGTTTAGTTTCTAAACAGTTAAATAAATAAACACATAAGGAGTTCATCATATGCATAAAATTATGGCGATTACGGGGGCATCCTCAGGTATCGGACTTGCAACCGCCCTGAAGTTTGCCGAGCTTGGCTGGACGGTCTATGCAGGTACGCGCAATGTCACTCGGGATCAAGATCAGTATGCTGGCGTCGCGAATCTTCATTTTATGGAAATGGAAGTAACGGATCCGGCTTCGATGGAAAAAGCCTTCGGCGTCATTGAACAGAAGCATGGGCACCTGGATGTGCTCCTCTGTAATGCAGGCTTCGGTTTCCTGCGGGCACTCGGTCAAGCTAGCTTCGAAGAGATTCAATCCGTATTTGATACGAATGTTTATGGGGTCATGCATACGATTCGGGCTGGACTTCCCTTGCTTCGCAAATCGGATTCCGCTCATCTTATCGCAACAACAAGTGTTGGCGGCTTGGTCGGTCAACCTTTCAATGAAATCTACTGCGCAGCGAAATTTGCTGTTGAAGGCTTGCTTGAAAGCTTAGCTACCTACTATAAGCCTGCTTTCGGTATCGACGTCACGCTGCTTGAGCCTGGAGCGATTGCGACGAATTTTAACGCTACGGTAATGAGCCATGTTCAAAAAACCGGCGGCATCCTAGAAGATGACTACAAGACGATTCTTACCCAGTATATAGATACCTTCGCCAAACGTAATTCAGTCCCGCAAACTTCCGAGTCCGTCGCCGACGTTGTCGTGAAACTTGTGACCGTGATGGAGCCTAAACCACTCCGACTACGCACTTCCGAGCAAGCTGAAGCTTTCGTGCAATATAAAGTGAGCCAAGATCCAACTGGCCTTGCAGGGGTGTTAAATACACGGAAGCTGCATTTGAATATGTAAGGGTCGCTTGAAAACCTGCAGATTTGCAGGTTTCACATGTTAGTTGAATCTCTCGTGTAAGTGTAATTGTGAGCACCACACCACACTACGCTACACTTCACCACCCCGAGGTCTCCCTCTGGGGTGGTTTTTTGCGTAAACACATAATTTCCCACAATCTTACGATAGGATGTCCATAATCTTTCGGTACAGTAAGGGTGTAAGGGAAATCAATCATCCCTGCACGCTACATAAATCGAAAGGAGTTTTCACACTATGAAAACAACATGGAAGAAACGCGCCGTTCAAACGAGCCTGCTAGCTATTATGACAACCATCGCATTCGGTGCAGTAAGTGCATCTGCGGCAGATACAACAAGTGAAGTACACCCCACCGCCAAAGCGGTACAAATGGTAAAGGCTGTTGGAGCAGTGCCAGCCCTTCACTTCCGCTCTTCGAGTGCAGGCTTGCTTAACTCACCTGCTCATGAGCGCAACTATTTGAAAATGCTTGCTACTACGTACGCACCAGATACTCTTGCTGACTGGAAAAAAGCACTCGATGATCGGAAGCAAGTAGAAGCGGATCTACCCAAACCATCCTTCGCTCAGACAATAACGTTTTCAAGTAAAGATGCTACGTCGGATGTTTCTGTACAAGCAATCCCTGCTGAAGGCGCTACTTTAGTAACTTCATTTGAAGGCGGAAAAGCTATCGAAGCTTTGCCATCATTACCTACGCTCACAGCTACCGAGATCAAAGATCTGCCTGAGGGGGTAACTCATCCTACAAAAGGCTTCCTTACAAGCATAACGAAGTCGTTTGATGGAACAGCTCCAGAGCAGATTACCCGTCTTCTTCCAGTTGAGGCTGGAGTTACGAGTGATATAATGATAGCTAAGCCTGTAGAGTCTGAGAGCATGAAACTTCAACAAAAATTAACAGAGGCGGTAGAAGCGGATGATGCAGAAGCGATCCGTGCGATCTTGCCAGATTTGTTAAAGGATTTTGTAAAGGGCACAGAAGACATGCGTGAAATGATTAAAAATATCAAAGAGCAACCAGCAACAGAAGCTGAGAAAAAATAATCGGTAAGTAAGGTGGATCCGGTCGCATATGATGCGATTCGGCTCCACTTTTCCTCATGTTATAGAAGGTATGGAAGGCGTGATATGCGATGTATACGATCTATTTAGTAGAAGATGAAGAACATTTACGAGGCGTATTAGCGGCCTATTTGGAGAAAGAGGGGTGGCAGGTGCGTTCGTTCCCCGATGGAATCTCAGCTAGAGAAGCAATCTCGGAGCGGCCGGACTTGTGGGTCCTCGATATTATGCTGCCTGGTGTAGACGGCTTCCAGCTCATGCGTGAAATTAAAGCCGATCAACCGACGCAGCCGGTCATTTTTATTTCCGCCCGCGATGCCGATATCGATCGCATTATTGGTCTTGAGCTTGGGAGCGATGACTATTTGGCCAAGCCATTCCTGCCTCGTGAGCTTGTGATTCGTTCACGCAAGCTTTTGGAACGTGTCTATGCTGGCCAAAGCCACCAAGGAAACGGGATTCTGGTTGCTTCTTCCGAGCGCCGAGTGAAGCCAGCCACAACATTCGCCTCCTACACCATCGACGAACCCGGGCGATTAGTAACCGATCTGGATGGCAACACGCTAGATCTGACTTCGAAAGAATTTGAGCTGCTGCTCTATTTTGTCCAAAATCAAGGACAAGTCCTTGAACGCGAACAAGTCTTGCGCTCGGTATGGGGCATCGACTACTTTGGCACTGATCGTGTCGTCGATGATTTAGTGCGGAGAGTCCGCCGCAAGTTACCTGAGCTTCGCTTAGAAACCGTATACGGATACGGGTATAGGATGGTGAAATCATGAGTCTTCGACTAGGACAGTGGCCGCTCGCTATGAAATTATGGAGTGCCTTCGCTGCATTAACCCTGCTGATTTTCACACTGCTCGCGGTATTATTGCCCTGGACATTGAAGGGCTTTTTCACCGAACAGCTTTATAGTATTTTGCTGGATACCCAAAGTGGTCTCCAAGTGGAAGCAACGCTAGCAGAGCCTCGCCCTGCTTTTGCAATTCCTATTGCACCTATTGCTCAACAACCTGTAGACCTTACAAAGTCGCAGGAACAGCCAACTCTTGGTACCCGTGTCGTTGTTGTGCCTGGTGGCGATGCCAGCGGTACGGTCAATATGGGGGCACAGCCGAGCATAAGCACTTCAGTCGGCACATTGACAGCTGTCTCTACGTTATCTGCTCAGATCACAGCTCCTCTGGAAAGTACATTGACCGGCCCATCCATCCGTCATTTCACCATTAGTGGTACACAAGCAGCTCAAGCCATCGCAGCTACAACGGCTACCACTACAACACTCCATTCGGCAGAGCCGTTCATGGCTGCTATGGAGAAAGATGCCTTAGCCCAGCTGCAGCCCGTGGAGAAGTACTCACGCAATATTGACAACAAAAGCATTTTCTATGTGATTCGAAAAGAGGTCACCCAAGGAACCCCTAACTTTATCGTTTCCTACGCTTGGGGCAACTACCGCAACGATCTGATTATGTCGATGTTCGGCAGATTGATGCTGCTGATGGTAGGCCTAATCGTAGCCAGCTGGCTTCCCTGCTTATTGTTGGCCCGCTATTTCACACGCCCGCTCGTTCAGATGGAGCAGCATGTGGGCCGCATGGCCAAGCGCGATTGGCATGAGCCCATCGATACAGGCCGCCGTAAAGATGAGATCGGTCGCCTAGGCAAAGCCATCGAGCTCATGCGCCAGCGGCTTGTGAAGCAAGATCATGCGCAACAATTCTTCTTGCAGCACACCTCGCATGAACTAAAAACACCGGTTATGGTGATCCGCAGCTATGCGCAATCCATCCAAGACGGTGTTTTTCCGAAAGGCACGCTGAGCGCGAGTATCGGCGTCATAATGAAAGAAGGCGAACGCCTAGAGAAGCGCATTCGCGATCTGTTACTGTTGAACAAGTTGAATTATTTCACGGCCAAGGAGAAGCCTTTCCATGCGTTCGATATTAAAGCTGTCATCGAAGATGTCGTTGAACGTCTCCGCTATCGGCGTCCCGAGATTGACTGGGAGCTGCAGCTCGCTCCGCACACATTGATCGGTGATCAAGAGCAGTGGAAAATCGCCTTAGAAAACATGCTCGACAATCAACTCCGTTACGCCGAAACATGCATTCATATCAGCGTTAAGCCCGCTCCTCATTTTGAAATTCGGATGAGTAATGATGGACCGCTGCTGGATCAAGACATCGCGGATAACCTGTTCGAACCTTTCCGCACTGGCGGCAAAGGGCAATTCGGTCTCGGTCTGGCCATCGTGAAACAAATTATGGATCATCACGCGATGAGCGTTCGTGCTGCAAATGAAAGCAATGCTGTCACGTTTACCATTTTACCTGCTGACAATACGGTTAGAGGCACTGAGGCATAGCACAAAGTAGCAAAAATAAATAGCCGCGTAAATGATCGTCGTAGCTAGAATCGGGATGAGTAGATTTCCACCGATCAATTGGATCGTCGCTAATGCCTTGAGAACCATGATGCTGTGCACAACGCCTAACAAAAGAGGCAGCATGAACACGAATAGTGTCTGCTTGGCGATAGTCGTCCGGATTTCCTTGCGGCTAACACCGATTTTGCGCAAAATTGTATAGCGTTCTTTATCTTCATTTGCGTCCGTGAGCTGTTTGAAGTAAATCATGCACCCCGTCGCGGCTAGAAAAACAAGTCCAAGGAACCCTAACGTGAAGATATCCATACCTGCGGATTCCATGTTTTGACGATACTGAAAGTAATACGAGGACATTCCGTTCTGGTCAGTTTTCAGCTTCATCAGGGCATCGCTGGTTAGCTTCGTCGAAGATTGATCTTTCACCACATAACCCTTGTATACCACTTCATCCGAACCTGGCACCAGCTTCGCATACAGGCTATCGCTCACGATGAAGCAAGCATCCGGGAAGCTCCACGGGAGCACTCTGCCTACGATGCGCTGTTTCACCGTCAGGGTCTGACTACCCGCCTGAGAGTTGAACGAAATTGTATTCCCTACCACCTCATTATCGGTAAAAGTGGCATATCTAGGCTGAATGACGGCGATATCGTTGTCTTTCAGTTCAATCAGGCCCTGTCGATTCAACACATCGGAAGTCTTATTGTACGTTGAGGCCGAAATGAGCTTAATCGGAACAGCTTTTGCATCATAACTCGATGGATGATAATAAAAATCAGTCACGTCCGCCTTCACTCGGATAATCGGAACATCTAGCTTTTCCGAGATCGGATGTGCTTCATCCTGCTCCAATATCGTGAGAACTTGCCGATCAAAGTTTGTTCCTTGCGAAATGTGCATGTAGCTGAAAGGTGCTTCATCTGATGCGTCATTCGTGATTGTAAAATACGCGCTTGAACCTACCGTAACCGCACAGAGCGTCAACGCACTAAGCAGTGCTATCAAAGTGAACATCCGTGTATTCCCGCGAATGCGATAAATCAATTGGGCCGTGGAGATCATGTTCATGCCCTTATAGTAGCGTGATTTCGTCTTTTGGGCGATTTTCAAGATGTAAATAAGTGCATACCGAAACAGCAGGTAAGTACCAGCAATCAAGCTGCCGAAAATAATGAGGAAATTCCGTCCCATCTGCGCAGAGGTCGTCATCGGTTGGAACACGGCCCAATAACCGAGAATAATGAGTCCGATGGCAAGAACGGCCGAGAAAACGGAAGGCTTCGGTACCTGCTCCCCTTCCTGCTCCGCTTTGAACAATTCCACGAGCTGAAAGCGATAAATCAAGCGATAGCTATGGATTGACGTCACCACGATGATGATTGCAAACACGATGAGTGTGTTCACAATCGCCTCGGACGAAATACTAAAGCTGACTTCAACCGTGGAATCCAACAGCTTGAGGAACATCATCGCGAACAGCTTAGACAATAACGTGCCTAGTACGATCCCCACGCCCACCGCGCCTATCCCCATCATCATATTTTCATAAAATAACATCGTACCGATTTTACGCTTCCTCACGCCAAGCAGGGCGTATAGGCCGACTTCTTTCTTCCGCTTTTTGGTGAAAAAAGAGTTGGAATACCAGATAAATACCGCTACAAACAAGATGAGAATAATGGAGGCTTGGGTAAAGACGGACTTCATGCCCTCCCATTTCTGCATATTTGCTGCAATCTCTTCGCTATACCGCAAGGATACAAACGTATAGTAGATCACCACACTGAAAATCATTGAGATAAAATAAATCAAATAGTTCTTCAGATTACCGAGGACATTCCTTCTGGCCAGACTAAATAAGGTCACTTGCCCCACCCCCTAGCACCGAGAGCACATCCATGACTTTATTGAAAAATTCCTTGCGTGAGGACGTCCCTTTATTTAACTCCGTGAATAATTTACCATCTTTAATAAAAACAACACGTGTACAATAACTGGCTGCAAAAGCATCATGTGTCACGATGAGAATCGTTGACTGATCCTGCACATTCAAGCTCTGCAAGCTTTCTAACAGCTCGGTCGCTGACTTGGAATCCAGTGCCCCCGTTGGCTCATCCGCAAGCACAAGGCTAGGGTTCGAGACGATGGCTCTGCATGCTGCTGTACGCTGCTTTTGCCCGCCGGAGATTTGGTACGGATACTTATCTAGCAGCGGATCGATCCCGAACTTTTTACTAATCACCTCTACACGGCGTTCCAATTCAGTCACATTCATTCTCGCTAGAGCGAGCGGAAGCAGGATATTCTCTTTCACAGTCAAGGTATCCAGCAGATTGTAATCCTGAAAAATGAAGCCCAGCTTCTCGCGGCGAAACGTCGCCAGCTCGGCCTCCCTCATCTTCATCAGACTTACTCCGTCCACCATAATTTCCCCCGAGGTGGGTTGATCGATCGTAGCTAGCATATTCAGCAGGGTCGTTTTGCCTGATCCGGATGGCCCCATAATACCGACAAATTCCCCTTGGGAAATGGTTAAATCAATATCCTGCAACGCGGTAAATACATTTCCTTTGGAACCATAAACCTTCTTCAGTTGCTTCGCTTCAACAATCGTTCTCATATCGGTTATTCCTCCAATAAACATGGTTTGAATCTTATAGCTCTATCTTACAGCCTCCTCATTTGCTCAACCATCGAAGTAACTTACAAGTCCTCGCGCTACCTTACAATTTTGTCATGATTGTGCTACCATTTCTGGTATCGCACTAGTTGTCAGGACTTAGGAGGTTCCATCTGTGAAAATTATGATTGTGGAAGATGATAAAACGATACGCGATACGGTGGCTGAAGCACTAGGCCGCTGGGGATTTGAGACGGTGATTACGGATCAATTCGACGCCGTACTCACTCTTTATGTCAACGAGAATCCACATCTTGTGTTGATGGACATCAATTTACCTGCGTTCGATGGTTTTTACTGGTGCCGCCAAATCAGAGAACTATCCAACGTCCCAATTATTTTCCTCTCTTCCCGCAACACACCTATGGATATGGTCATGTCGATGAATATGGGTGGCGATGACTTTATCCAGAAACCTTTCTACACAGATGTCCTAGTCGCCAAAATCAATGCCCTGCTGCGGAGAACCTACTCGTATATGGAGACTTCGGCTAATGTGATGACGCATAATGGTATCGTCCTGAATTTGAAGGATGGCGATATTGCTTGTGGAGATCAGAAGTCGGAGCTGACCCGAAATGAGTTCAAGATTCTCACCATTCTCATGCAGCATCAAGGCGCAATCGTTAGTCGTGAGCAGATGATGCGAGGGCTCTGGGAAGACGAAAGCTTTGTCGACGACAATACGTTAACTGTTAATATTACCCGCCTACGCAAAAAGCTTGCAGAACTTGGACGCGATGATTTCATCACAACCAAGAAAGGACAAGGGTACATGATTCCATGAACTTTCTCTCTTATCTGAAGGATAAACGATATTTCATGGGCATGTATGCGTTGACGATGTTATTCGTTTCACTCATTATGCTTGTCAGTGTAAAAGGTCAGGCTGCCCTTAATAATATCACCTACACGAATGCAGGTTGTTTTTTATTTGCAGCCTTGTATATAACTATCGGTTACTTCTACCGAAAGTCTTTCTACAAAGAGCTTCAGGAGTTTCAGAGCAAAAGCGATCAACAAGATTGGGTCGCCGCGGCGATGCCTGAACCTCAATCGAACGAGCAAGAGATCTATCTCCAGCTGCTGATTCAGCTTTCAAAGGATCAAGCGAACGAGACAAAACTCCTGCACACGGAAATCCGCAATCATCAGGAATTCATCCTCTCCTGGATTCATGAAGTGAAACTGCCCATTGCCGCAAGCCGCCTCATCATGGAGAACCGCGCTGGTAAAACCGCTGAATACCTCGTAGATAAACTCGAAGATGAGCTGAGCAAGATCGATAGCTATGTCGAGCAAGCACTCTACTACTCACGTATTGACTCCTTCTCACGGGATTATTTCATCTCTGAATTGTCGCTTAACACACTTGTTAAAGAGAGTGTCAAGAAAGTCGCGAAGCTGTTTATTGCCAAACGAATTCGTCCGGATATTGAAGAGCTTACTCACTACGTGAACAGTGACAGCAAGTGGCTTAGCTATATCTTAAATCAGATTGTGGCGAATGCCGTGACTTACACCGACAATGGCGGTATCATTAGCTTCCGTTCGGAGGAAACCGATTCCGAGAAGCGGCTAATTATACAAGATACAGGGATAGGCATTGATGCTGCTGACCTGAGTCGGGTTTTTGATAAAGGTTTCACGGGGAAAAATGGCCGAACACACAGCCGCTCTACGGGGATGGGGCTTTACTTAGCGAAGCAAATGGCGATCAAGCTGGGGCATGATCTTTCCATTAGTAGTACTGAAGGGAAAGGAACCGCGGTTACTATTCACTTTATGAAGATACAATCTTATAATGATTTGCGTTAAATAGAAAAGCCTCTAAACCTGAATGTCAGGTTAGAGGCTTATTTATTGTCATCGGCCCTCCTCGTTACATAGAACGCGAAGCCTCAACCTTGGCTGCAGGTTGCTCGTGCTTTTTCAACAGAGATAAGAAAATAACCACAACGGCTACGACACTAATGGTGACTAATGTCCACATTGGACTGCTCAAATTCAAATTCTGACGGAAGTAGAACAAATCACGAAGTCCTTCCGCCGAGAAGCGAAGCGGCAGCCAAGAGTATAGCCAGTCATGACTGAGTGTTGGCAATAGCTCGGCTGGTAGAGACAGCACCGGTGCGCCGAAGAAGAACACGAGCACGAATAGCGGCACTCCTTTTAAACCAAGCCAGCTGACAACGGCCGTTTGTAACAGGAAGAAGGCGAAACCGACCAAAGTAAGGAATAAACCAATCTCCCAGTAATTTGGAATGGATAAGCCCAGCCATTTTCCCGCTACAAGCAGAATACTGGCAGCAGAAGCCGCGGTGATTACGACACCACTAAGCAATTGGGAAGCTTGAATACCAAAGCGATGCGAGCGTGAGCCCGTTTGTGTTGCTTTTCCAGCTGCCATGAAAAGTAGTAAGGTTGTCACCATGGCTCCAAACCAAGCAAGCTGAGTCAACACAACAGGTGCATTACCATTCGCACTACTCGCGCCTACGGCATTCACATTCTTACTCGTGATAACGATCGGTGATGCGAATGCTTTGGTTTGGTCAACGGTGAGCGTGCCGCCTCTTTGGCTGACTTGCGCTAACAGCTGCTCCCTCACTTGACCGTTAACGCCATTAAGGATTTGGCTCAGTACACCGTTAGCCATCGTAGCCGCGGTATTATTCATCCCTTGGTTCACGTATACCGTTACAGCTGACGCCTGTGGCAGCGGAGACAACAAGCTTGCTAACTTATGGCTGAAGTCTGCTGGAATGATAATTGCTGCATAAGCTTGCTCGCGATCCATCGCATCGATGGCCTCTTGCTCACTGGCCAATGTTGTCCATTTAAGTGGAGACACGGTGTCAGCTTGAGCTGGAGCAGCGGTTATTTTCTCCTGAATCAGTTTACCGAAATTCATTTCTTGGCCAGTCGGAAGCTTCTCACCAGCATCCATTTGAACGAGAACTACAGGTAAGTTCTTAGGCACCGGGTTCACGGTTGAGCCGAGTTGAGCAATACCCAACAGAAGAATGACGAGGAACACGGCAATAATGGCGATATACGGGTGTTTTTGTTTAAAAAAATGATTCATTGTAATGCCTCCTTAGATTCATATTTCGTATAATGTTGTAATTCGTCATATTTTTCATTCAACGTTGTGTGAACGAAATTACTAAAAAAGAATCACTTTCTCCAAAGTGATACGGTGAAAGCGATCATTCTTTTCAAATAACTATCGAGGTCAGTCTCTATCATGTTCACGGCTGTGAATTGTCCGAGAACAACCATCATTCCGATGGATATTACTTGTTTGGCTGCTAAGCCAAAGTCCATCTCTCGGATTTCTCCAACCTCAGCTCTTTTCGCCAATGCTTCTGTTAACGCTGCGTGCCGCTGCAAAATCAACTGCGTCATAAAATTCTTATCCTCGGATAAGATATTATCTGAATCCCGCAGCATAATTTTCATGAAATCTGGATCCCCAATTAGCGTGCCTACCAATCTTGAAAGAAAAAGATATAGCGCTTCTTCCAACGGCTGGCCTGGGTGAATCCCTTTTATTAACTGGTCCATAAGCTCCATGCGAGCCTGCTGAGCCTCATGGAAAATGGTCTCTAATATCTCCTGTTTGCCACCGGGAAAATAATGATACAACAGCCCATCCGTAATCCCGATATGCTTGTTCATCGCGCGGATCGAAGTCCCATGATACCCATGCTGGGCAAACAATTGCTTAGCGCCAAGTAGAATTTGCTCTCTGCGTTCAGCCGCTTGAAGATCTCGGCTTGTTTTCGGAACTCTTTTCATAAGCTACAAATCTCGCTTTCGTCATTTCGTTCAACGACCGTGTAATGAATTATAGACCAGTATTTTTGTAAAAGCAAGAGACCATATCATTTTTTAACGACGACGACAGCTTCTTATATTAATTCTATGCCAGTGCCAAGGCTGCCGAAACCTAATTTAACCCTCCTCGCGGTATTGGCCTGGCGTCATGCCAACCAATTTTCGAAAGGAGCGGATAAAGTTCGCAGAGTTGTTGTATTGCAATCTCTCGGCAATTTCAATAATTTTCATATCAGACTCTTTAAGCCATTTCTTTGCCATATCAATCCTATACTGTGTTAAATATTCACCGAAATTAATGTTAGTTTCTTGACGAAAAACACGACTCACATAATGGGGGTGATAGTTGATACGGGAAGAACATTCCTCAAGCGTGAGTTCTGAATCAAATTCCCTTTTAATCATATCAATAATCGCTTCTGAGATATGCTTGAATTGACTGTCTCGACGACTCTCTAGTTCTTGAATGTATGGATGTACAAAAATCGACCAAAACCACTGTTCCATTTCCTTTACATTCCGCAGCTTGAACAGAGACTGAATTAAGGAAGCTTCATCTTCTGCAATTCGGTCAAGGGAGATGGACAAATCCTGCCCGAACTTAAGGAGGTCGACAAGAAGCCGAAGTAATGACAACTGGTAATCCCGATGCTGAGTATTCGGTTGGAACAATTCCCCGATAAAATGTTTCAATGCTAGATTGGACTGTTCCAAGTTTCCTCCGCGAATCGCATCTAATAATTCCTGCTCCCTTTCATTTGGAAACATAAAAAGATTACTTTTCTGCGGTTGTACATCCTCAATAAACAAAATTGACTCTTGTCCTAGCCCTACTCTGATTTTCAACGATGTCATAGCTTCGTGCAAAGCCTGCCGGGTTTCCGTAAGCGAGCTGAAAGAGCGGCTAATACCGATGCTCACTTTTATATCCAAGTATTGAAAAATAGCGGATTGAATCTCGTCAGATAGAGTGAAAATATGTTCTTTAAATTCCGTACCTTCTTTCGTTGAACCGATCAAAGTGACTTGGCTATCTGCTTTCACGATGGGTACCAGCCTTTGCTCAGACAACACAAGTTCACCGACGATATTGCTTATGGCAAACATGAGCAAATCCCTGTCTGACTCTTCATATCTAGTTTCTTTTAGTGAATCGATTTGAACAGCAAGTACGCACATAGAAGGCCAAGGCTTATCCAAATTGTATAAACTTAATTTTTCCTCAAAATCAGCTGGATGCATAGCGCCGCTAAACAGTTTTTGCATGAAAAACTCCTTAAGCTGATCTTTCTGCCCCTTGAGTTCGTTCATAATCAGAGATTGATTCTTAAGTAAATAATCGACACGATCCCCGATAACCTGGAGTTCCCCATTTGGCTTTCGCTCATCAATCGAGGAAGGAATACTATTGTTGAGAGTAGCATAGATGGATT
Source organism: Paenibacillus sp. J22P165 (assembly GCF_059692015.1). Taxonomy (NCBI): domain Bacteria; kingdom Bacillati; phylum Bacillota; class Bacilli; order Caryophanales; family Paenibacillaceae; genus Paenibacillus; species Paenibacillus sp. J22P165. The sequence continues at coordinate 111,210 of NZ_JCAUAP010000017.1, forward strand.
TGATCGGACTATACATCTTCTTAGACCCGATCCACGCAAGTATTAGCGTGACCAGTAAGATGACCATGCATACAAGCATTGTAATCCAACCGATAATCTTATTCTGTGCATTCACTTGATCGTTAGAGGCTACGGATACATAGCTCCAGCCATTGTAAGAGGAAATCCTGTAGGTCACAGTCATTTTCTCTCCGTCCAGCTCAATTTCATATTGATCAAATGCATTCTTCTTTTCAAGAATGGGCTTCAAAAAGGGTTGACCAGACATATTGCTTCCAAGCTGAGTCCGGTCGTGACGATCAACGATATTGAAATTCTGATCTAAAATAAACGCGCTCCCCAGCTTGCCGTTTTGAAATGCATCAAACTCTTTTATCACGTCAGACGATAGAACTACACATATGATCCCCGTCGGATTAATAGAGTTAAAGGGATATTTTTTCACAAAGTAAATGAAATGGGAAGAGTTCAAAGATTCATCAGGTCCGCTTGTCCAGAAGGAACCTGCTTGATTGGTGGAGAACGCCTCTAGCTGGGACCTGAATTCCGGGTTGCTATATTCGTTAACCCCGCCGCCTGAAACCATCCATTTACTACCTAAACTATATAGAAAAACATCCTTAATCCCTAACTCATAGGTTTGAATTAGAGAGATACCTTTATACAACTGATGTACCATTTCGAAATCGTGATTCGATATTTCTTTTTCAAAGGCACCAGTAACAACTGGTGATTGCAGCAGCTGCGTTGCAGAATTATCAATCGTCCTAAGCGTTTGCTCGACACGCATTTGCATTTGCTGTAAAAGTTGCTTGTTACTCTCATTTACTTTCTCTTGTACAGTTCGTGATGAATTGTAATAGGCAAATGTGCCCAGCAGAATGACCGGTATTGTTCCAATTAAGACGGATAATAACATTAATTTTAATAAATAAGATGAGGAACGAAATTTCATAATGCCTCCAAATTCTAGAGCCTTAACAGTATTCCAAGTTTACAAGAAACTTTATTTTAGTCTTAAGTGTAGCATTCGCATTTAGCTGTGAAACACCAGTTCCAATCATACCAATAGACATAAGTTACGTCGATAGTCCCTAGTTGTTCATATGGTACCGGATGCTGTTTTGATTCGTAAATCCTGGAATAGTCATGAGTTGATCTCGTTGTCACTAGTTGATGTTTATGAGTGAATTCAAAAAATCCCCTATAGGATAATCAGATCTTGTTATCTGTATATCCTATAGGGGAACAAACTAACCTAATACAAGAAAGTTATTAATCTTAGCATCCATTACCAAACAGATTCTTTTGCGTATCTAACACTCCAGCAAGGAATGCCAGCGTAAGCCCTTGTCCCCAGCCTTGAATGCGTTTATCTGGTATGTTTTTATAACCTTCAGCATTGTTCATGACTGCCGTTCCAGCCGAAACGCCTGTCACAGTACCGTCCGAGCTAATACGCGATAGGATACCATCAACCGACTTCTGTGTGTACTTATTATATAAGCGGCCTCGAGTTAACAACGCTGTCGCTATCCCTGCTGATCCCGAAGTCTCCAGCGGAGAAGCTGGATCATCAACAATCGTATGCCACATACCCGATTCATCCTGAAGACGTACGAGTGTACTCAACTGATCACGAAGCGAACCATCAATAATCATAAATGAGGGATGTGTAACTGGAATAAGGTCAAGCGCCCTAGCCATTGTCAGGGCAGCCCAAGAATTGCCTCGCGCCCAATGGATACCCGATAGATTGTTTTTCACAATGTTGTCCCAACCATGATAGTATAAATTTGATACAGGATCCTGCAAGAAATTTTCATGTCCATGGTACTGCTTTAACCCATCCTCGATATATTCCTGACTGTTAAGCAGGGTGCCGATGCGAATTAAGAAGTATCCCGCCATAAACATTGTATCCACCCATGCCTGTTCTGGAAAATTATACGTTTCTGAATTGACGGTATGCTGGAAAATACCGTCGTCAAAACGCACAGCTTCGTGTGTTAGAAACTCCGCCATTTCCTTAGCCGCATCTAAATATTTGTCATTCTGTGTGACTTGAAATAAAGTGAGCAACGAATGTCCGATTGATACTGCATTGACGGATAGTTTCGGTAGCCCGTCCTCCATATTTTCGTCGACCCACACTTGTAATTTGGTTAAATACTCTCTCTTGCCTGTAGCTGCATAAGCTTCACACACTCCAAAAAATGCAACACCACCCGGCCAATCCCAACTAAAATCCATCTTGAACGTACGTTCTACGACCCGGTCGATAACCAACCGAACCTTTTCTTCGTCGAAAAGTAGCTTCGGCATTTCTTGTATATCCTCCCCCATTGAAGTTAAATGCTGAGGAAAGGAAATTGTGTCCCCTTCCTCCATACACCCTTTACTTAACTGCTTTAGCGTATTCTGCATTAAATTCTTCAATGACCTTGCTTCCGCCGCTTTGCTGCCATTTTTCAACTGTTGTCTTCCAGTCAGACTCATTGATCGCACCCATGATGAATTTTACTGTAGCATCCGCAATGATCTTTGATAGCTCTTTACCCTTCTCAATCTCCGTATTGGAAATAAACGGTGCTGCAGGATTGGCTATGGCAATCGTTGCATTATCTTGGAAAAGCTTCGTGCTAAGCTTTTCTAGCTCGGTTCCATAGTTGACAACTTGATTTTGCATAATCATAAACTGCGAGCCATCCGTAATTTCCGCTTTGATCTTTGGATCCTGATTTGGCTTATAGGCGCCGTTCTCAATCGTGTACTGTTTTCCTTCAATCCCATATCTCATTAGGTTTTGATTATCCTTCTCGGATACTTTATCGAAAAAAGTAAGAATTTGTTTGAGTTCAGCTTCCGTTTTCACACTCGTCTTCGGAATCACATACATACCTAAATACCCTGCACCAGCGCGTGTTTTTTCTCCCTTAGGACCGGAGATTCGGTTGATTAAATTAATTTTTGCATTCGGATCCACTTTTTTGATGTTGTCCTCAATGCTTTTTCCGTCAAGCATGTTATCAATCCAAAGTCCAGCTTGCCCCTTATTCATGACTGCACGGCCATCTTGTACAAGTGCAAAATCCTGATTAATGATTTTTTCATCATACAACTTCTTATAAAACTTCATTGTATCCAAGTATGCTGCAGTCATATGAGCTGGAACAAGCTTGCCGTCCTTCAACTCCCACTCATTCGGACCGCCCATATATACCAGAACATCCTTAAATCCAGCTATATAATTCCCCTGCATCCCGACAGCAAGTCCAAGTGTATCCTGTTTACCATTCTTATCAGGGTCTCCTGTTGCAAAGGATTTAAGAACCGTATAGAGCTCATCAACGTTCTTCGGGGCTTGTAAGCCCAAGTTTGTCAACCAATCCTGACGAATCATCAATCCGAATCGAGCCAGATCTCTCTCACGGTATACGCCATAAATTTTACCGTCTATTGATACGTTTTTTAGTACAATGTCCGACATCTTGCTCAGGTTAGGATAGCTTTTCAGATAGGGTCCAACCTCCCAGAACATACCGCTACGCGCAGCGTTAACAATATTGGAAGCCTTCGGTTCCAGAGCAACAAACGTTTTCGGCAGCTCTCCAGATGCAACTGTTGCGCTTAATTTATCTGAGTAGGTTGAGGAAGGTACCCAAGATACCGTAAGTTTTGAGTTTGTCTTTTCCTCAAGCGATTTAAGAACCGAACTGTCTGCAGGCATTTGCTCGGGGCTGTAGGTTGGCAGCATCATCGTCAACTGCAGGGGTCCTTGATTCGCCCCAGCATCACCATTGCCCTTGGGAGCAGCTTCTTCCTTCCCCCCACAGGCGGTTAGAACTAGTGCAACTGTTGTGAGCAAAGCTCCGGCCTTCACCATTGTTTTCTGGTTTCTTTTGTTCATTTTTATATCCTCCCTATGTCTCTCATATTATTATATCTCAACCCTTAACCGAACCCATCAATACCCCTTTGGCAAAATGCTTTTGCAAAAACGGATACACGAATAGGATGGGGAGCGTCGATACCACAATTACCGCCATTTTCACCGATTGCTCCGGTGGAGCGACATAATCCGCATCCATCACAGTGGAGTCCCCGATTCCGCCCGAAGCCAAAATAACAATTTGTCTTAAAAGTACTTGAATTGGCCATTTTGTATTGTCATTGATGTACAATACTGCATTAAAAAACGTATTCCAGTGTCCTACCGCGTAAAATAATGAGAATGTCGCGATTGCAGGCATGGATAATGGTAGTACAATTTTAAAAAAGATACCCAGGTCATTGCAGCCGTCAATTTTAGCCGATTCCTCCAAGCCATCTGGAAGTTGCTGAAAAAAGTTCCGCATAATAATTAAGTTAAAGGCACTGATGGCACTTGGGATCAGCAACGACCAATAGGTATCTATCATCCCTAATTGTTTGACAACCAAGAACGTCGGAATCATCCCGCCACTGAATAGCATGGTGAAGACAACCAGCATTAAGATTGGTTTGCGGAAATCCATATCCTTTCGTGCTAACGGATACGCCATTAAACATGTAAAGAAAATATTGATCAGCGTACCGACGACCGTAATGAAGATGGTAACCAGCAAGCTTCTAACCAGCGTTTGGGTGGAAAAAATATATTTGTATGCATCCAGAGAAAATTCTGTCGGGAATAAGATAAATCCCCGCGTCATCAACTCCTTCTGTGTGGCGAACGAGCCAGCAACGAGATATACGAATGGGACTACTGTAAGCAAACCAAAAATAATCAACAGCACCATGTTCAAGCTATCAAATATTCGGCTTCCCCAGCTTTGTTTAAGCGGCATAGCGTTCAAACGCTCCTTTTCTAGTAGATACCATCTTCTCCGAACTTTTTAGCTAAATAATTAGATCCGACGACAAGAATCAAACCTATAATCGATTTGAACAAACCGATTGCTGTACTGAAGCTGTACTGTCCCTGGCTAATCCCGACAGAGTAGACGTATGTGTCAAACACTTCTCCTACCTCACGGTTCATCGCATTAAGCATCAGGAATATTTGCTCGAACCCCGTATCGAGGAAATGTCCTAATCGAAGTATCAACATAATGACGATAGTACTGCGAATAGCTGGCAGCGTAATATGCCACAGTTGGCGAAGACGGTTCGCTCCATCCATACGTGCAGCTTCGTAGAGTTGCGTGTCGACACCGGCGAGTGCAGCAAGAAAAATGATCGTACCCCAGCCCGTTTCTTTCCAAATGACTTCAGCGGTAATGACCGTTCGGAACCACTCGGTACTTACTAGGAAATTGATCTTTTCTCCTCCGTAACGCACCAACATCTCGTTCACTATGCCGCCTTCTGTCGTTAAGAAGATATAGGCGATCCCAACGACTACCACCCAGGACATAAAGTGAGGAATGTATATCAACGTTTGAACGATCTTCTTCATAAATTCCCGTCTTAGCTCGTTTAGCATGAGTGCAATTACGATCGGCAACGGAAAGAAAAACAAGATATTGTATGTGGCTAAAATTAAGGTATTGCGAAAGAGAACGAGAAAGTTCGAATCGCTAAATAGTCGTTCGAAGTGTTTTAGACCTACAAACGGACTATCCCAGAAGCCCAAAAATGGCTGATAGTCTTTAAATGCGATAAAGATTCCATACATCGGCCAGTACTTAAAAATGAGAAAGTACAAAAGACCAGGGAGCACCATGAGATAGAGCCAGCGGTTTCGTATCAGTCTCCCCATCATCGTCGATGACCTAGTTGCAGAAGACATAACGATTTGCGTATTCATACTTTTTTGCATCATACTTACTTCCTTTCATTCCCTAAATACATTCACTAATCTCTTTCAAACTATATTTCCATCTTAATAGGGGTATTAAATTACCGTCGATAGTCCTTGGTTGTTCAGATTAGCTTTTCAATGCCGTTTTTGTGGCCACAAACCTCAAATAGTCATTAGTTGCACTTGCTGTCACTGGTTGTTTTTTGTATGGTTACACCAATTTAGTAATGGTTATGGGGGGAAGACAGCCTCTTTTTAAGCCAAGCCTATTCAATACAAATAGCCCTACGATTCCTCGTAAGGCTTATATTAAATAATGTACTTCTATCTCATTGAACTCTTCCTTTCATCACTTAATCTTACTTACAATCTCCCTATGTTCACTAGATGACCTCCGATGGCTATTTCCGCAAATCGAACATGTTCGTAGCCATGAGATTGACTTTGATATGCAGTTTAAGCTCCGGAATATCTTCATTGACAGCTAGTCCTTTGCGATACCAGATTTCGTTCAAGGAGTAAATATCAACGTCGCGTTTCTTCCCGATTTCATATGTTTGCATAATTTCATTCTCGACACTCTTCGTAATTAACTTTGTAATATCATCCATCCCGAGTGGTTTCTTCTGTTCTCGAATAGAGGCGTCCATGCTTAAGTCAAGTTCGACGACTCGTTTACTGTCTTTATTTGTGGCTATCTTCTTAACCTTATTGTTCTTTAGCGCGGCGGTTCCAACGTATGTACCCTGCTCATCCTTGAGGGGGAGAATGCCGCGTAACGTACTCTCATATAACCATTTCACTCCGCTCGATTCTTTACGGCTGAATCTAGCTTTGCTCTTACCGTTCTTCAAAGCAACAAGACCATTCACGATAGGCAGGGTAAATGGCTTGCCACCTTTATCCCAGCTCTCGCTAAGTTTTAAATGATCCAGCAACATGGTCTCGTACGGTTCCCTTGATGATCGAATGAACTTCTGATAGTTCACTGGCTTAAAGGCCGATTGCATCTGCCTATATAAGAGATTGGGCTGATAGTAAACAGTGTTGATCGCTGAGCTTCCTGTAATCGGTTTAGTACTTAAAATCTTTCTGAGGTCTTCATCCGTTGCAAATACCCATGGCGTATAGCGTTGATCGCGTGTTCGCATTAAGTCGTCATGAATATCGAAGATCCCCCTGGCGAGCAGTCGATCGCTGATGATAAACGCTTTGGTCTGCGTCCAGTCCATTCGCATCTGGCTTTCCTTTAGCAGGTCGAACATCGCCATCCCAATACTTTCGCCTTCACCTATTCCAACAACGATTGGATTTTGATTGTTTCCAGCTCCTTCTTGTTTCGCTATGGATGCCAGATCATTGATTTGTGCGTAGACTTTATATTTTCCGTCCATGTAATCGATGCCGATCATACTAACAAAATTGAAGTATTGAATGTTCTTACCGTCCCAACATCCACAAAGGGATAACAGGATACAGCCGAACAAAGCTGATTTCCAGACCCTCTTCATGATTCTCCATCCTTCGTTCTCGTGTCGTCCTGCAAGTTGAGATACTGTGCACGCTTTTTCATTTTATTGGCTGGTTTCTTAAGCAGTGCTCCTGTGAGATCTGACCATGATGGTGGTGAAATCGGTGAGAGATACGGAATCCCGAACGATTTGAGATCAGATAAATAGGCAACGATGATGAAGATAGACATGAAGAACCCGAACATTCCGAGAATCGAAGCGATGATCATAATGACGATGCGTGCGATGGATACAATTGCGCTCAGCGTCGGGTTTACCAGTGTATACCCGGATATTACCGTGGTCGCAGCCACGACAGTTACTGTAGGGGACGTAATGCCGGCTCGTATGGCCGCATCGCCTATGATGATACCTCCGACGACAGTTACCGTTGGTCCTACCGACTTCGGAAGCCGTAGTCCTGCTTCTTTAAACAACTCAAAAAGGATGAGCACGAGAATGGCTTCGAATGGAAGTGAGGTTGGAAGTCCGATACGATTAGTTGCGATTGTAGCTAATAGAGGCAATGGAACCTGTTCGAAATTGAATCCAATCAGCGCAATGTAGAACCCGGGCAAGAACAGCGCCAAATACCAGCCGAACATTCGGATCAGCCGTTGAAAAGATGTGATCACCGCACGAAAATAACCGTCTTCTGGTGATTTCATAAGCGATGTAAGTGTAATGGGGGCGATAATAGCGAGTGGCGAGCCGTTAAGCAATACGACGAAACGACCGCCGATCAAGTACTCAGCGGCAAAATCAGGCCGTCCCGTATTGTCGATAAGCGGTACCAACGACATGGTCTTATCCGATATGGCTTCTTCCAACTGAGAGCTCGTAATGAGTGCATCTAGTTCTATTTTCCGCAATCTTGCTCGAGCCTCATCGACGGCCTCCTTATTCGCAATATCTTGGATGTAAAGCAGACATACCTCAGTTTGACTCCGAACACCAATAATAAATGATTCCACTTTGAGTGTCGGGGATATCAGTCGCTTACGGATCAGCGCTACATTGGTCTTGATGCTTTCGGTAAAACCGTCACGCGCGCCCTTTGAGGACGTTTCCGTGACAGACTCTTCTGGGACTCTTTGGGGTGGGTCTGCGACGTATTGTATGTAACAGCAGGCCGCTCCCAGATCGAAGAGGAGCAAGTTTCCCTTGAACACATAGGAAGCGAGCTCGTTCTTCCATGCAGGGGTTAGCTTTACGGGATGCTGCCGCCAAACGTCTACGCTGCATGAGCTTAACTCATTAATTTGCTCCCGATTGGACATACCTTGGCAGGAAATGAACAGAAAGTTGTCGATTTGCTCGAAGATAACATCACAGCAGTCCTCAAATAATTTCCGAATGTCACTATCGCTAATTGGATCCATCTTGCTTCACCGACTTCCTGTTCTTACCTACCCATATGCAAATCAAGAGCACAGCGCTAGTGGCTCCGCAAAAAAGACTGGAACTCGTATAGTAGAATTTTATATATTCGTGAAATTTGATATCCGATAGCTTGAATTGGTTGATTACAAAGAGGAACAGTGAAATCAAAATGAGTAAAATTTCGGGATGCTGCCATTTTTCCACCCATAGCGTATGTATGATATAGATCGCCAGCGAGATGCGTATAAACGAACCAGCCAACCATTGATAAATGGACAAAAAGTCGGTTTGACTGATCATGCTTCCGATGGACGCCATGCGCCACTGCTCGTAGGCGGGAAATCGCAGCATCGCGGCTTCAAAAGGACCGAACATGGCGATTACGCCAGACAATGGTCCAAATGTCAACTCAATCAAGATAAGAACAACCAACAGCATATTTTTGTTAGACAGTTTGCCCTTAACATCATCCTTTAGGAAGAACACAAGGAAGATCTCCGTAATGCCAGATGTTGTGTACCAAGCGCCATGCGTAATCGATTGCACTGAATTTTTGAAGATGGGAAACAGAAAGTTGTAATCTTTAAATTGAAAGTTGACAATCATGATGAAAAATCCGAATACAATGATCCAGGGCAACAGAATCCCATTGGTGATGGCAATTGCGACTAGGCCCTTTCTTGCCGTGTAGTAACAGATGCTGATGAGACTTATGCTGACTATCCATGGGGGCGTATAGGTCAAGTATGACGAATTTGACCAAAAAACCGTATCCCGTATACTGATACCCGCCTGAATTAGGAAGTATAAGGTGAACAGAAGCGTGAAAATAAGCCATACCAGCAAATTTGTTTTTTCTTTTACCCAGGTGGAGAGCGAAGAAGGAATGTGTTTGTACATATATACATACAGCAGGGCAAGAAGTAGAGAAGGGACAATGGCGAACAAGACAGAGATCCATGCGTCGCGAAGTGCGGTATCTAGCAAGATAGGAATCAGGAGGACATGATTGGAGATTCCGATATAGGTAATTATCAGCATAGATAACTGGAAGGGAGTGATTTTTGCGTTCAAACCAATCAGAACCTCCTTACGAAGTTAATGTAGTTAAATTTTCCAATTTCACATATTTTATACATGAAGCTAGGCTTCCATTGCGGGAAGCCTAGTTCGATCATAAATTTTATTTAGCTTGAGTTTACCGGACATCCATATCCCAATATATATTTCCTTATTGACTGAAAAAAGAATGCCCCCATGTTTGGAGGCATCCTGGTCTTCTTATATTAAGCTTTAACTTTTGCTTTAATTTCTTCCAAAGGCTTGTGGTTACCGTATTTCGGATACTCACGCGTAGTTGGCGCTGCCCACTGAACCGCATTGGAGATCACGCGGCGGATTTGCTCATTATAGTACGTACGGTACGTTTCATGACCTGGACGGAAGTAGAAAATCTTCCCGTTTCCACGGTGGAACGTGCATCCGCTGCGGAAAACTTCGCCGCCTTCGAACCAAGAAACCATGATAAGCTCATCCGGTTGCGGGATATCAAAATGCTCACCATACATTTCCTCTGCTTCAAGATCAATGTACTCGCCAATACCTTCAACGATGGGATGGCCTGGAGCAACGACCCAAAGGCGTTCCTTCTCATCCGCTTCGCGCCATTTTAAATCACAGGAAGTGCCCATTAGCGTTTTGAACACTTTGGAGAAGTGGCCAGAGTGCAGAACGATAAGACCCATGCCTGCCCATACTCGCTTTTGAACACGTGCTACGATTTCGTCTTGAACTTCACCGTGTGCTTTGTGCCCCCACCAGATCAGGACGTCCGTATTATTTAAAACTTCTTCCGACAAACCATGTTCAGGATCATCTAACGTTGCATAGGTGACTTGGACGGAACCGCTTAGTCCCTCACCAATGGCTGTGTGGATGCCATCTGGGTAAGCAGCGCGGACTTTTTCATTTTCTTTTTCATGACGGAATTCGTTCCAAACGGTTACATTTAATGGTTTACTCATTATTTTATGCCTCCATGCTAGCGTATTCATTCTTACTTCTGAGTATAGGTTTTCCCAAGCAATGAGGAAAGGCAGAATTGTGCTTATTTCTTATTCAATAGTGTCATCTGCTATCCTGCAATGTTATACTTAGTGGGACTAAATCTTAGTATCATTTACAATTCGTTTATTCAAAAATGTCCAGCCTTAGTGAGGTATTCCATGCCTATGAACCCTACTCTTAGCCCAACGAACCTGAACCTAACAGAAGAAATCAGAAACGAAAAGGTTGTGTACCAGAACCCGCTTCTTTTCTTAAAAATATGGGAAATTAAACATGACATCTCTCATTTCGGCTGTCCTGACCCTTGGTCTTGGCATTGGCATAAGCAAGTCGAATTCCTAGTGGTAACCCAAGGGCAGCTCGCCATCCAAACCAAGGATGCCTATACAATACTCGAGGCAGGAGATGTTATGCTGCTCGGCTCCTCGCAGCCTCATCGCACGCATAAATACTCCGAAGAGCCCTTGCATCAGATCGTTTTTCAAATTGATCTTACGCAGCATTTTGACCTGAGCTCGCTCGCTTACTTGCATTTATTTTCAGAGCTGACGCACTCGCTTGAACCGTTTAATACTCTTTTTCGTTCAAATGCTGCGGTACGAACGAGCGCTTACCAGCTCATCCGGCAAATTTATGAGGAATCACAATCTCGCCAAATCGGCTACGAACTAGCCATTGTTGCTGCTATTAAGCACCTCCTACTGCTACTGCTTCGTAATGATAAACGTGATCTGGCTGGGCTAACCGAAGACTCTGGCATCTCACGCCTGCGGCCAGCTCTGGATTATATCGACGAGCATTTGACCGAACGAATTACGGTTGAAGATGTGTGCCGTATTTTGAATCTGAGCTATCATTACTTTATTAAGTATTTTAAAAAAGTGATGGGACTATCCTTTATTGATTATGTGAATTATAAACGGATCAAAAAAGCCGAGCGCCTCCTACTCACAGGGGATCTCAGCATTATGGAAATTAGCTATGAAGCCGGCATTCAGAACATGGCTCAGTTCTACAAACTGTTCAAGCGTTATAATCAATGCTCACCTAAGGAATTTAAACAGCGATTGCGTGACCAGACGGAGCTGCAGGATGAGCCGCTCATCGCGCAAGAAGTCGAGTGAATAGATGCGTCTCAGTCTCAGGGGAGAAATCCCGCCTGACTGATGAAAACACGCTCCTGCGGAAAATGCCGCAGGAGCCTTTCGTGCACGCGCTTATACGCATCCCGACTGTACCAGTCGGTCAGCTCCAGCGCGTCATAAATGGCACGCACGCCGATGCGCCCCGTGCGCCCACCCCCACTACCATCGCCCATGAAATAGTCGTCGATGCACACCCGATCCACGATGCCCGCCAGCCGCTCGGCAAAGCCGTCCGAGCTAGGCAGCGCTGGCGCTATCGTGGCCTGCACCGGAATCCCGCGCGCGGCAATCTCGCGGAGTGCTTCCAGCCGCGCCGCGATCGGTGGCGCGGACGGGGTGAACGCGCGGCGGATATCCTCGCGGTCCGTCTCCACCGTCATGCTGACTCGGACGCGGTCGCCGAGCAGCTGCAACAGGTCCGCATCTCGCGTCACGAGTGGGCTGCGGGTTTGCACGAACAAGAAGTCCGGCTGCGCCGCGGACATCACTTCGAGGAGCGCGCGGGTGAGCCGCTCCTTGTATTCGATCGGCTGATACGGGTCCGTCGCCGAGGAGAAGAAGATCGTGACGGGCCCTTTGCTCTTGGCCTTCGCCAGCTCTTTGGCGAGGAGCGCGGGCGCGTTCTCTTTTACGTCGACCCAGCTGCCCCAAGCTTCGCTGCGGAACAACGCTACAGGCATCTGCCTGACGTAGCAATAGGAGCAGGCGAAGGCGCAGCCCGTATACGGATTCAACGTATGTGAGTACCCTTCCAGGAAGCCGCTCGCTTTGGTCAGCAGGGACTTCGATTGCTTCCTCTGCACATGAGTCATGGCTTCACCTCCGTTTTATTTCCAGAACCATTTCTCATACACCATATAGCCGAAAAACGAAAGGAGACCTAAGGAAATATTGACCCATCCTGCAAGTAAAGCTCCTTTTTTTTCTTTTGGCATGTTGGCCTTCGCATACATTTTCACATCAAAAACTAAGAGGAGCAACCCAGAGATCAACAATAGCAAAACGGTGTAATTGTTAAAGGTAATCATTGGCCGAATCCTTTCCTACTCGGTTTTCGTCCCAATCCGTCTAATCTTAACACGCATCGAGACTTCCACGGACATCTCTTTATATTTATCTTCCCAGGCTTCTTTGGTTTTAATTTCCTTGTTCCAATAGGCTGGTTGGGTCGCACGTACGTATTCCCCGAAGCCGAAAATATCACTCCCATCCTTCTGCGTCTCTTGGATAAACTTCTCAAATCCGATTTCAGCGTCCTTTTGAATTTTCTCCTCTAACATCTTCAAACTTTCCCTTGTGATGAGCGCCTTTTCATTGGATTTCTCCGTTAAATCCCCTTCAACTTGGCATTTTATGATCGTATGTACGTTCCCATTTCGGATGGTTGTCCTTATTCTCGACTTCCGGTGCGTGGTTTTGAACATAGCCGTCGTTTTCTCACCTGGGATTTCCTGAAGAACACTATACCCACCTGGATTAATTTCTTTCATCGCCATATAATGGCCGATTTGCAAAGCGGTTGAAGTACCGACCATTTTATCGTTTTTAAAATAGGCCATACCCGCAATTTCAATATTCGATTCCTTCTTTAAATCCAAATAGGGAAGAACCCCTTCCTGCCCTTTGGCAGAACTGGCACTGAAAAAGACGCCTAAGAAAATGTTGGGCAGCTTGCCCATTTCTCTGGCATGTTCCAAGGTAGCAAGTAAATATAACGTAGGAACACGCTCCAATTGCGGCGTAGCCTTCATGATGTCAGCTGCATTTCCTTTGGATACGACCATCCAAACGGTTCTTCTGACTTGAGGTTGGCGCCGAAAAAAGTCATTCTCATTCTCAATGCCATTTTTGGCTACGGCTTCTGAAAGCACAATGACCCGCAAATGGCCGAAAAACAACCGGTCTGCGAGCTGCTGCTGAAGATTCATTAAAGCATCCTCAAGGGTATAGCCAACACTGCTCAGCACCCAGACCGGTTTCGCTCCTGAAGTGCTTTCAGCTCCACCTCCCCCTGTGCCTAACGGAATACGGCCGGGAATAGCAATCTGGACAGTGATGCGAATGAGTCCCTTATTGGTCTCTGCATCCTGTTTGAGTATATGCGTAGCATTGCTGTTTTCTTTCTCATCACCGGCCTTCGCCTTATCAATCCCAATAGCCAGGATGACGGCTCGATCTTCGATTTCTAGGCGATCCCAGCAGCCCGTAAGCAAAGGGGCAACCAACACGACAACAAGAATCTGTTTAATCAGATTTTGCCACAAGTTGATCACCCCGGCTTTTTTTCTTACGAATCATAGCCACCACCAATAAGACAAAGGGATACGCAACTGTGAATACGAGTCCCATTCGGCCAACAATTTGAATGATCTCATACATCTGCATCAGATTTTGCGAGAGCATGGCAAGAACATAGATGAATGGAACAAGAAAGAAGGCGAACATTTTATGATCTCGTAGGCGCAACAGCTGGCTTAAAAAATAAATGGCTAAATAATAGCTAGACAACAGTGTCGTAAACACCGCAGTAACCCATACCGCAAGAAATGCACCATCTAAACGCTCTAGGACGTTAGCAGGCAGTGAAGTCGTCTTGGCTAATTCCAGCGTTGGCCATACTAATTTTTTAATTTCCTCTGCTCCAAATACGCCTACTGTAGCAATCACAATAAGAATATATAAAGCCCCGGATACGACCATGCCAACATACCCGGCAACCATGGCTTTCTCTGGCCTGCGCATCGCAGGGATGACGATCGTCATGATAAAGGAGCCTTGAAATAAGGCCGCCATCGTAAGAATTCCCCCTGACATACCGCTCGGTTCATTTCCCCACAGGGGCAGAAGGTTGATTAGTTGAGCATTTTTTAGGGAAAGCACGACAATCAATAGCCCCGGAAATACGATAATTGGGAAATAAAATTGGTGGAAATACGTAAAGGTCGTTATATCTGCACGGGAGGAGACAGCCGCTAGCAGTAACATAACGATCACCGTCACCTCTAGCGGCGTTTTGGTTAAGACGGAAGTAACAACAACCTCCCCAAATTCACGTGAGGCCAGTCCCGTAATCAAGCAAAAAAAAACGATAATCAGAACGCTGCATCCGCGCGCGGCCCATTTACCTATCAAATCTTCACTATACTCAATAATAGATTGCTTAGGAAAACGCATACCGAGCTTGGTTAAAAGCCAAAGTCCGAATAAACCAAGCAAAAAACCTAGCATTGTTACAAGCGGCGCCCCGGAATCAGCAGCTCTGACAGCAAATAATGAGAGGGCTAATACACCCACCCCAATAATTGTGCTAATCAGTATGATCGCCGCTTGAATGACTGTGATCTGGCGAGGATGCTCCATCGGTTACGTTCCTCCCTGTATGTCTGACTTCTTAGCGTTTAATGTATTGTTCGGCGCTTCTTCACTCATTTCTTGCGTTATTTTCCCAACACGTGTGTCATTCGGTGGATATAAAAGTGCCGGCCTCTTGGGCATGCTCCACAGTGGCATTCGGGCTAGAATATCTTTCATCCCCTGAAAATTACCTGGGACTAGCGGGCTCAAGTAAGGAACCCCAAACGATCTCAACGAGAGCATATGGTTGACAATCAGAATCAACCCGATCATTACCCCATATAAACCGAATATGCCTGATAAAATGACAAGTGGAAAGCGCAGCAATCTCAGGGCCAAGGCTGCATTGTAAGCCGGTGTGGCAAAGGAGCCGATCGTCGTTAAAGCGATAATAACAACCGTGATTGGAGAAATAAATCCTGCCGCAACTGCTGCCTGCCCAACCACAAGCACACCTACAATGGAGAGCGCTCCACCAACCTGCTGCGGCAGCCGAAGTGTGGCTTCCCTTAATACTTCCATGGATATCTCCATGATCAATACTTCGATGACAGAAGGGAACGGCACTCCCGCCCTTCCCCCCGCTACCGCTACAGCAAACTCTGTTGGAATCAGCTCTGGATTGAACGAAATCAAGGCTACATATAACGATGGGAAGATCAGTGAAAAAATCAAGGCTACCAAGCGTGACAGCCTTATGAAACTGACGAGGAGATACCTTTCTGAGTAGTCTTCAACCGTTTGATAAAATTGACTAAATACGGTAGGCAATATGAGGGCAAACGGTGATCCGTCCACAAGCAAGATCACTCTCCCCTCCAAGAGATTGGCGACCGCTTTATCTGGCCGTTCCGTATTTTGAATTTGCGGAAATGGGGATACATGGTTATCTTCAATAAATTGTTCCAGATACCCCGCATCCAAAATGCCATCCGTATCAATTAACGATAAACGCCTGAACACCTCTTCAACGAGTGCAGGATTTACAATGCCATCGATGAAGCAAATAGCCACTTTGGATTTGGTGATACGCCCGATTCGCATCGTTTTTATCCGTAAATCCGGCGTCGGGAGACGGTAGCGAAGCAGGGCCAAATTCGTACCCAATATTTCGATAAAACCTTCCCTCGCGCCACGGATCACCTGTTCAGTCTCTGGTTGCGTAATCGATCGCTTGTCCACATGGCGTGTACTGAAAATAAACGCATCCGTCACGCCATCAACTAAAAGGACGGTTTTCCCTTCTACGATGGCTTGGATAATTTCATTCAGCCCCGTTTCCGTTCTGCCTTCACACGCATAAAGCGTATCGTTCAGAAGAAACTCTTTCATAGGGCGGTTTACTGCTTTCGCATAATCTTGTGTGGTTGTTAACATCAATGGTCTTAAAATATGATCGTTCAAATACTGTTTATCAATCAAATCAGGAAAAAACATCGTGACAGCTGGTAGCTCGTCAAATATGCAAAACCGGCGTATGATGAAATCATCATTATCACCGAGTAACTTCTGAACGAATGTAATCGTCTCTTCGAGTTGCGTGCCAACACTTGCCTCTTTATTCGCTTCCATAACCTGATGAGCAGGTGAATTCTTCAATGGTATCATCCGAGGCTGTTGACTTTGGGATTTGTGTTTGGTCCGTAGCTTCTTCCAACTCCAAATGGTCACGCAATTCGCCCCCGTAAAAACACTCATGATGATTCTAGTTTCGTATTCCCATTCATTTCCTTCCTCGTATTTTTATCCATATTTGAGATTCTATGCATGACAGCAAAAAAGAGCGTGAATTTAAGGTAAATAACGGCGAATAGGAGCAGTTTACTGTCATTAACCCGTGACAATAAACGACTCCCGCAAAGTTGAGTACATTTTGATACATATAAAAATACAATAGCCTAATTCCCTAGCCGCTCCAATAGCAACAGCTTCTCTTTATTCTCAAGCCCACCACGGTAACCCGTCAGGGCACCGTTCTTCCCTACCACCCGATGGCAAGGTACAACGATAAGCACAGGATTTGCACCGATGGCGGTGCCGACCGCTCTCACAGCACTGGTTTTGTCTAACGTCTGGGCTACCTGTGAATAACTTACCGTTTCACCATGTTCAATCTCATGCAACGCTTTCCACACCGACTGCTGAAACGCCGTCCCGCGCAAATCCAATGGCAGTTCAAAACTTGTTCGTTCCCCACGCAAATACTCGTCCAACTGTTGCATATATGGCTTTAACCTATCCTCTTGCTGAATCCATCCACTCGGTTGTCCAATCTTTCTGGCCCATTGGGTGAATTCTTGCCACGCTTCAACGTCAACGCCATCTCTCGCGTCACCTTTTTGAAACTGCAAGTAACCCAACCCAGTATCGGTTACCGCCATGACAAAATTACGATCTTGCAACCTTATCGGACCCCAGTGTATCGTTTGGTTTACCGCACTTTCCGTCACTTCTCTCACCATGTTGCATCCTACCTCCCAACTCGGTTATCGTTAATGAACGGGCTGTTGCCGGAACTCCGTCGGCGTAAGCCCTGTTTTCTTCTGAAACAACGTCGCAAAATGGGCCGCATTTGCTATCCCCACCTGCGCCCCGATCACCTGCACAGCCAAGTCTGTGGTGATTAAAAGCTTTTTAGCAGCTTCCAATCGGATCTGTTGAATAAACATAAGCGGTGTCACACCTGCTATACGTTTGAACGTCCTTTGCAGATGATACGTACTTGCATAAAAATGCTCCGAAAGCGTCGCTAACGACAGCGGTTCGGCGAAGTGCTCTTCGATATGCGCCTTCATTTCCGCGACCCATGCTTCATCAGGAAGCCGGATGCCGTCAGGCCGACACCTTTTACAAGGACGAAAACTTGCTGCCATTGCCGCTTGTTGACCATGAAAAATACGCACATGCTCCCGCTTTGGAAGCCTTGATTTGCAGGATGGCCGGCAGAAAATACCTGTCGTCGCCACCGCATAATAAAACGTCCCATCATACGCCGCATCATTTGCTACGATGGCTTGCCAAAACCGTTCCTGCATACCGAATTTCCCTCTCCTTGCGTTCCTTTTATAAGCTCAGTATACCCAAACAGGCCAATGGTTGTAAGGGTTCCGAGATGAGAAAGCAAGATTACAAAAGCCGCTCTCGGCGATAATGCATGTAACGACTTCCTACCGATAAGGAGAATAACGATGCCACACCTGCAAGCTTTTGACCCATCTAGGCTAAAATGGTACGAACATACGAGCACGCTCACGCTTGCTCTTCCTGAACTTTTTCGATATGAGCCCAATATTGGCTATTTAAGCCGCTCTACTAATGAGTGCCTATTCGTTGTGGATAACTCCAGCATCTATAAGTTGCTGCCGATTGGGGATAACCTCGTGCTAATCGCTGTCCACAGTGAGGATGACAAGGTGCTTCACGTCCGAATTGTCCACTATAGTGGTACTATGACCTCTGCGGTCCGCGAAGAAATTGCTCGGTATGTGTGGGAGTGGTGGGATTTGGGGACGGATTTGACGCCATTGTATGAGATGGAGGATCCGATCCTGCGGCAAGTGACAGAAGAATTCCGAGGGCTCCGTTTAATGGGGATTCCCGATTTATTTGAGGCGATGAGTTGGGGAATTATCGGTCAGCAGATTAATTTGACTTTTGCTTATACGCTCAAGCGGCGTCTAGTTGAAACCTTCGGCACCTCCCTAGAGTGGGAGGGTCGAACGTATTGGGCGTTCCCGACGCCAGAGCGGATCGCTGCGCTCAAGACTGAGGATCTCACTGCTTTGCAATTCACGGGTAAAAAAGCGGAGTACCTCATTGGCGTTGCCAATCTCATGGCGGAGGGCACGTTGTCCAAGGCTGGGCTGCTTGCGATGGGCGATTTCCTCGCCATGGAAAAAGATCTGCTGCGCATTCGCGGCATCGGCCCTTGGACGGCCAACTATGTGCTGATGCGCTGTCTGCGCAACCCTGCCGCGTTCCCGTTGGCCGATGTCGGCCTGCATAACGCGCTCAAGCATGTGCTTGGGCTGGAGGCCAAGCCCTCGCTTGAAGAGATCCGCCAGCTCGCGGAGCGCTGGCGGGGGTGGGAAGCCTACGCCACGTTTTACTTGTGGCGTGTGTTGTACTAGCCGCGGCTGATTGACGCGGCATTGGGTGCGGCTGCGCTAGGGGCGCAGCCAGGTGCCCGCTACGGCGCCGCTAGGTGTGGCCGCCTGACTAAAGGCGCCTACAGGTGCTCGCCACGGCCTCACTAGATACGGCCGCCTGATGCACAGCTCAACCCAGCCACCCGCCACCTTCGCCACTAGTTACACCGCCCAGCCACCATCACGCCGCCTCCCCCCGCCATCATCGCAAATAACTGGATTTTATGTAGCTAAATCAAGCAAATCTCAGCTTCAAAGCGATATAACTGGATTTCATGTAGTTAATTCCCCCGCATTTCACCGTTTTAAGCAAAAGTGCTGATTTTAGCTGCATTTTTGCACCTAGAATTAAAAGTGGACGTCTCTTAGTGTAGAAGTAATAATAATCTTAACTATGAACTAAGAGGTGTTTGTCCATGAGCGATTCAAGACAACGATATAATGAAACTTTTAAACGTGAAGCTGTAAAGTATGTGCAAGAGCAAACGAAATCTCTCGAGCATATCGCCGATGAGTTGAACATTAATCCTGGTACCCTACGAAACTGGTTGGGGAAATATCGTGAGTTCGATCATGAACCCGTGAACAAAATGGAAAACCTTCGTGAGCAGTCTCAACTTATTGACGATCAGAAACGGGAAATTGAGGATTTGAAAGAAGAGATCGCAATTCTAAAAAAGGCCATGCACATCTTCAGCAAAGAAAAGAACTGAGGTTTAAGTTTATTGAAGATCACCGCTCCGAGTTTCGATTGGAGAAGATGTGCAAAGTGTTAAAGGTCTCCAAGAGCGGATATTACAAATGGCGAGTAGCTGAGGTCTCTGAGCAGTGCAAACGCAAAGAAAAAATAACAGATCGTATTAAATATTACTTTCAATTCAAGCATGAAATCTATGGCAGCCCACGAATACACAAGGAGCTTTTGAAGGAAGGCCTGTGTGTCTCGGAACGGACGGTCGGCCTCATTATGCGTGAACAAGGGCTGCGCTCCTGTATGGCACGGAAATTTAGAATTCAAACAACCGATTCAAAACACGATCAGCCTATTGCTCCCAATCTTCTTCAGCAAGATTTTGCAGCAACAAAACCAAATGAAAAATGGGTAGCTGACATTACTTACATTC
>NZ_JCAUAP010000018.1:0-116792 GCF_059692015.1 Paenibacillus sp. J22P165
GGTTGGGTTGGGTTGGGTTGGGTTGGGTTGGGTTGGGTTGGGTTGGGTTGGGTTGGGTTGGGTTGGGTTGGGTTGGGTTGGGTTGGGTTGGGTTGGGTTGGGTTGGGTTGGGTTGGTAACAGTCAAAAATGCAAAAGAGCAGTTTTGACAGAGGATTTCACTTGTTTTTTTTGAAATTGATGCAAAAATGCATTAATTTCGTGTGATTAGACGATATTTCGGTGAATTTGAAAGAAAGGTTGCCTTTTTGCACGCATTTGCTAATTTGGAGGATAAAAAGGATGAAAAGGTTGCCTTTTTGCAATTCCCAGAGAAACCACACCCCCTATCCTGCATCGATCGGTTGGGGGTTGGGGGTTTCGGGTTTCGGGTTTCGGGTTTCGGGTTTCGGGTTTCGGGTTTTGGGTTTTGGGTTTGGGCAAAAAAAAAAACCGCGCAACCGCACGGTTTTCATACATGTACATAAGACATTCACTTGTTTATACGCGTACCAATTTCGTAACCCGACCATCGATGACCCACTCCGCTATGTACACATTGCTTTGAGAATCGACACAAACGCCATGAGGTGAACTCACTTTATTGTCACGATAATAGGATTTGCTAATGTTAGGCCAACCCTCTTGCTGCTTCGCTTGCCGATCCTCCCCAAGATGTGCAACAAGTCTGTCATGGCCATCAAATATGCTAACGCGTGAATGCAAATCAGGAATGTACATTTCCTCACCATGAAAGAAAAAGGAGCAAGGCATATCCAAATCATTATCCAAACTGCGTATAAATGAACCATCTAGGCTGAAAACCTGAATGCGATGGTTCCCTCGATCCGCGACATAGATTTCAGGCTCACTTCTGCGCAGATCGATCGAAATGCCGTGCGGACATTTGAATTGACCGAGCTCTGAACCTTTGCCTCCCCATGAACGCAAATATTCGCCGTCCGCTGTAAATTGATTTACCCAACTTTGTCCATAGCCATCGGAGACATAGATATCACCGTTAGGTGCGACTGCCACGTCAGTTGGTACATATTTTCGTTCAGCATCATAAATATCAGGTCGATCTGGAGCGCCAATCGTAAGTAACTTCTCCCCTGCCAGTGTAGTCTTCACAACCACACCCTGCTTCGTATCCGTCACATAGAGATATTCGCCATCTGACTCCTGATGCAAATAGAAACCGTGAGCTCCGCCCGCAAAATCCTCTCCCCAAGCCGTAACAAAGCTGCCATCTGATTCAAAAACTAAAACACTGGGCTTGCCAGTATGGAATATATAGACACGGTCATTTTTGTCCGTCACGATACCGTGGGTATAGCCAAGCTCAACGTTAGATGGAACTTGAAGCCAATCAGATTGCACCTCATATAAATGAGAAGTATTACCCGCATACAAACGCTTCGTCTTTTGTGCTTCCATTTTTTCCACACAGCCCTTCTATTTATGATTGATTTGCTCATATCGTTAGTGTCGATTACTTCGCCTGTCTGTTAACTAGGTGGAAAACAGAGTACAACTTGAAGTGTATTCACGCTTTCCGATTCGTAGTCCACATATGTACAACCCGCAGGTATAAAGAACGAGTCTCCTGCTTTAATGCCAATTTCTCCGCCTGTCCAATGGAGTTTGCCCTCTCCTTTGACGACTATAGCATTGTAAAATGTCCCGGTGCCTCTCAGCTGATAGCGCTTACTAACCTCCAGCTTATGCATACGAAAACAATCCGTATCCGCATCGCCGATCAACTGCCATTCGGAACCGCCGGTTGTACGCTTCACTTCGCGAGGCTGCTTCTTCCATCTTGCCATTGCCTCTTCATAACTTAGCTCATCATACTGGAAACACTTCAGCATGTGATCAAAACCAATGTCTTGATGGCACGCCTGATCTGGAACGGTAAGTCCGCGTGGTGTCGTTCGCTCCGTACGCAGTGTCAAGTCAGTTGGCTCCTGAATCTCAATCAGGAAACACCCGCTCCCGATAGCATGCGGTACGCCTCCTTCGACGAGGAACACTTCCCCTTCCTGTAAAGGTACGCGATGAAGTGAATTAACCATCTCTGCCAAATCCTGCTCCTCGAACAGCATGCGCCATACTTGCTCGGTAACACCCTCTTTGAAGCCCATTAGCAAATACGGCTCTTCACCGTCTATGGTTCTTCCGCCTAATACATACCAAGCTTCCGTCTTGCCATAGTCTGATTCGAAGTGCTGCTTGGCAAAAGCTCTGCTAGGGTGTACCTGGATGGTTAAACGCTCACTAGAGTCGAGAGCCTTCACAAGCACAGCAGTCTGCTTTCCATACTTCTCTACATGGGACTTGCCGAGGAATGCCTCTGGGTCATGTTCCACACAGTCTTTCAGCGTCTGGACCATATCATCATCAGTCCGACATTAAGGAATGACCCTCCATTTCAACAGCCTCTTTCGCATTTTGGGAGTTCCACCATTTATATTAACAAATAATAGACATGAATACTTGCACTATTTTAAGTAAAATTGTGTTTCTATTCAGTCCAGCACTACTTCTCCATTTGCTTGCACTATGTTCCGTTTCTTTGTACTTAATCCCCTGCAAAAAAATTACGCCTCGACATATATTTTTTCGGAGAACAGCCATAGTGCCTTCTAAATAATTGATAAAATTGAGCCGGACTGACGAAGCCAACCTTAGCGCTGATTTCGGTAATAGAAGATGACTCCGTTAGCAGAAGCTGCTCCGCTCGTTTCATTCTACGAAGTTGAACATACTCCGTGAAAGTAATTCCCATCGCCTTCTTGAACATTTTGGCAAAATAACTACTGTTGTAATTCAGTTTGGAGCTAACATCCTCAAGCTGGCATTTATCCTCTAGCAATTGCTCAATATAGTCGAGCGCTGGACTAAGTTTCAAGGCAAATTGCGGATCCATAGGAAGGATTACGCGCTCATCGTCATATTTGACTAGGACATAGAGAAGCCGTTTCAAAGTAGCATTGACAGATAGCTCATATCCCCGTTGTTTCGTTGTCATATCCTCCAACAAATCGTTTAATAACTGACTTATGTCAGTCCTGCATGGCGGGTATTTGCTGAAGAGACTGTTTAGTCGCGTCAGGTTGGCAGATCGTCCCGTCCAAGCTGCAAAATAAGGCATCAATGTCTGATCCATGAACGCCGCCATGTCCACATGACAAACGAGGTAGGTTAATTCCTGTTCCAAATGTTTGTGTGAGCGATGAATTTCATTGGAGCCAAATAAGACAACATCTCCCGCTTCAAGCTTGTACGCTCGTTGTGTCGTTTCCATTGTCATCGATCCCTGAAGGATCACGATCCATTCCACTTCCTCATGGTAATGCCAGGGTCCATATAAGTCTGAACGAATGGCTGGATGGTGAATCTCCCATATTTTCAAACGCAAATTCGGATTTGAATAATCCACTCTCTCTTTATCGTACGCTTCCAAATCGATGTGCAATCCGCACCAACCTCACTTTGTTCTCAATTCCTTCCAGTGTACCACGGATATCCGATATCAAGATAAAAATGACTGATTACAAGACGTATTTTACTACTCATTGATCTAAAATGAAGATAAAATACGATCTCATTATAAGGAGCAAGCATCGATGAAGGAACTACAGAACACCCATGATTTGCGGTTACCTGATTGGGGGCCTTACACCAAGCAATATATCGGAATCTCCCACATTAGTGACCAAGCACGCGGTTTGCGTTTTGATCTTAGCCTAATGCCTGGCTTCTACCGAAGGAAAATGGATATTCCCAGTGTCCTGTGGGAGTCTGGCTATCATCCATGGGAAGCTGCGCCTGATTATAGCTACTACTCCCATCGACATGAATTGGAGTGGAAAGATCAAGTTTATACCGATATTTCTTTCAGCAAAGTGGATGACGACAGCCGCCTAGTCCGCGCTTCACTTGTCAATCAAACGGAACATCCACAGAATCTCGTGTTGCACTGGATGGCTTCGTTACATCCACCGCGTCTTCCGGGGCATGGCCAGACGCATATTTTTGCCGAGGCTCAACTTCCCGAGGGGGCGGTTTGGATGGATGCCCTTAATTATAAAGAATTGACTTTCGCACGACCTCGCCCTGCAGACGGACTAGGATATGACGGATTTTTGCGCGGTGAAGTTCGCGGACAACATTGGACTGGCGGCTCTGCAATAGGCCAAGGCTTCGGTGCAGACAAGGGTGACACACTTGTCTACGAATGGACGACCTCTCGTGACTTGCGTGATGGTCTATTCCTAGCGAGATACAAAGCGGATCACGATGGCGAACTACGCATGACAATCCAGAATCGTCAATATTACTTGTCGTTGGAGAAAACAAATGGGGCCATTACTGCACAAATACACATAGGGCAATTGCCTGCTGGTGAATATGTCATTGAACTATGTTCCACGGGTACAGGAGCCATAGAATTCGATGGATTTACCCTCATTGAAGAACAAGAACGAAATGATGTTGCATTTCCCGATATTCCGTGGCGTACAGAGCCTGAAAGGCTCGAAGGTCCTGTCCCTGGGAGCTTGATTTTACGCTATCCAGATAGTCCGTATCACTACGGGTTGATGTGGGATTACGCCGACGTAGAAATACGGACGTATAAAAATGATGAGTTGGACCGCTTCGCGCGCCATACGGTTCATAATCACGTAGACGAAGTTCTGCGTGGCAATGATAAAGGACATTTTACAAATATTTTTATGAGACCGATTCATGTATTGCCTCAATCATCAACGGTCCTACATGGCATGGTTTGCTCTGGCTCCTATGAAGCTGTTACGCAAAAGCTGCTGAACTTTCAGCTTACCTCTGTACATTGCGAATCTATTTATCAAGCAGCTAGACTAGGCCTTGAACGCCCTGCCTCCTATGAGAGCGGTGATCCATATGCCTTTGGTCAACAGTTAATGCGAGCCACCTTGTTGACGAATACAGTCTTCCCTGTGTATACCAAACGAAGCTATATTCGCCACAGTACACCCGGCCGCTGGTGGGATTCGTTGTATACATGGGATTCCGGCTTTATTGGGCTCGGCTTCTCCGAATTGGATGTTCAGCGCGCAGTCGACTGTCTAAACGCATATATGACAGAGCCAGGCGATACGCAGGCAGCGTTCATCCACCACGGAAGCCCTGTTCCCGTGCAGCATTATCTGTTTCTCGAGCTATGGAACCGTACACGTTCTCCAGAACTTTTGGATCATTTTTACACGCGCTTGCGGCAATATTATCGATTCCTCTCTGGTAAAATTCAAGGCTCCACAACGAGCTCTATGCGTTCAGATTTGCTAAAAACATGGGATTACTTCTACAATTCCGGTGGTTGGGACGATTATCCACCACAGAAACACGTATATTTCGAAGGGCTGAAAGCAACGGTTTCCCCCATCATTACTACGAGTCAGGCTATCCGTACGGCCAAAATTTTAAAAATGGCTGCCACAATGCGAAGTGAATGGCAGCCAGATATGACGGAATATGATGCCGACATTCATAAATGGAGCGAAGCGCTTGAGCGTTACGCTTGGGACGAAGATGCTGGCTATTATGGCTATGTCGTGCATGACGAACAAGGCGTGCCTCTGCACATTCTTCGACACGAATCCGGAGCCAATTACAACATGGGCATGGATGGATTATATCCACTGGTGGCAGGCGTATGCTCGAGAGAACGGGCCGAAAGATTGGTAGCCGCTCTATTTGATGAACAACGATGCTGGACATCCATTGGTCTGTCTACAGTGGACCAGAGTGCGCCTTACTATCGAGCAGACGGCTATTGGAATGGCGCTGTGTGGATGCCGCATCAATGGTTTTTCTGGAAAACGATGCTTGATCTGGGACATGCCGATCTTGCCAATCTGATCGCCAAAACAGCACTTGATCTTTGGCAACGTGAAACCGAGATTACCTATAACTGCTATGAGCATTTCATCGTTCAAACAGGTCGCGGAGCCGGATGGCACCATTTTGGCGGCTTGTCTTCACCGGTATTGAATTGGTTTGCTGCGTATTATGAAATAGGCAAAGTATCCACCGGGTTTAACGTATGGATGATTTCGCAGCAATTCAATGAGGACTGCACAGAGTTCCAAGCGGAATTCCATTACGGTGCGAGCTCACAGCAAGCATTCAACATGCTGGTTAATATGTCCTTAGACCAGCATTACGCAGTCGAAGGCATTGGCTGTGCGGTTCAAGCTGTCGTTCGTGAAAGCGGAGGACTGGAACTGCGAATTGAAGATTGTACTCCACAGGCATCGATTTGGATTAAAGCCATTTAGCCTTGCGTTGTCCCTATCTAGATTCCCCTACCTTATGTAGTAGAAAGAAAAACGCCCTTCCATTCATGGAAGAGCGTTTTCTTTTCAGATCGTAACGTTTGGGTAACGGTCATAGGCTGCTTGCTCAATATTAATGGATTCTTCAATTGCGCTTTCTATTCGATCATTCGTATACTTTTAGGCGTTCGGTTATATTTTCGTTTAAAAGCACGTTCAAAGTGATTCAGCGTATTGAAACCTGATGATAAACAAACCTCTGTAACCGATAAATCGGAAGAGGCCAACAAAGACTTTGCGAAGGACAATCTGACCTCCAGCACATACTTTTGGAACGTAATCCCTGTTACTTTTCGAAAAGACTCGCTGAAATAATTAGGAGATAATGCGGCCAGTGAAGAGATCATGTCCAGTGTCAACTCTTCTCGGAAATGATGCTGTATGTACGCTAGCGACTTCTGAATAATCGCATGCAAATGACTATCAGGTTCACGGTGCACGTCTGAAGGTGATTTTCGGTACAGCTCTAGCAAGATCCGATTTAATGTATAGGTAATAGCCGAGAGCTGACCATCCTGATGATGATTATATTCATAGATGAGTCGGGCAAAATCCTGTTCAACCCAGTCCGCTTTGGGCGTACTTAATTGAACATAATGATCTCGAAGGTCACAGAATAAATGCTGATTCACCTTTTCATCCAACAGCTCCTGAGAGAATAGAACATTGTATTTTCGCAACGTACTTCCAGGTGCTGGTATCAGTTCATGAAAATCCGCCGGGGTCAACAGGATTAGCATCCCAGGCACCAAACGCTGCTGTACGCCATTCCAAATATGCACACCTTCACCTTCAATGACATAACTAAGTTCATAAAAATCATGCCAATGCATGGGAACAGGCTGATCCAATTCATGCAGGGCGATATGAAAGGAAGCCGTGGTATTCGTAAAATCATTCATCATCAGCCGAGTTGGTTCACGGTTCAACAAGGGTCATCTCCTCCGAAAAAAAGGGCCTTCTGGCTCCTTTCCAGAATAACCCCTCTACAGCTATTTATACAAGGACATTGCGGTACGTATTTCCCGCCAAATCCTTACCTCGGCAAAGCCAGATTTCACGTTGATCCATTACTTTTGTATCCGTAGAAAAGTATCGCATGGTATATCCGCATCGGCGATACGGGCTTTGATTCGCTTCTGCGCCATGAATAATCCGTGAATCGTGCAGTGAGCAGCCACCTTTCTCCAATTCAAAGTAAACAGCTTGAGACTCATCGACCGTCTTAATCTGCGTATCGAAGGTATTAGACTGCTTATCAACAGCCACATACTCGGAGAAACCATTATGATGCGTACCAGGAATGACGCGCATACAACCATTTTCACGATTGCTGCGATCGATAGCTAGCCATAATGTTACAATATTTTCATAGGAAGAAGCTTTCCCTTTCCA
Source organism: Paenibacillus sp. J22P165 (assembly GCF_059692015.1). NCBI lineage: Bacteria > Bacillati > Bacillota > Bacilli > Caryophanales > Paenibacillaceae > Paenibacillus > Paenibacillus sp. J22P165. The sequence goes on from NZ_JCAUAP010000018.1 coordinate 7,757, forward strand.
ATAAGCAGAATCTTCATGCCATGGTGTAGCTCTACCCTTATAAGGATCCTTGCAAATAAAATGACTGGACCAAAGCGCAATATTAGGTCCTATGAGCGGCTCCACCAAATCAAGCACCTCGTCACTAAGCAGAAATTCCAGCAGTCTGGGATCACGTATATGAGGACGATCCAGCTCATCCGAAATTTTGTCTCCTTTTTCTAGGAGATGATCATTGAAAATAGCTTCCAATCGGTTCAACTTTTCTTCGGAAAAAACCGGTTTGTTGTAAAGGACATAGCCATTTTCACGGTAAAACGAACGATCTGTTTGTGTAAGTTTCAGCATCATATGTCGCTCCTTCATCCCTATAATTGAGTGATTCATTTCTCACTTATCATAAAATAAAGAGCCATTCCATACTCCACTTATGAAACTCTGAATAGTGATTATCTTACGATGATGGCTTCCTCCTCCCTATTTGTCTTGTGTGCGATATTGGTAAGGTGTAATACCCATGTGCTTTTTAAACGTGTAGATAAAATGGGAAGCCGTTGCGAACCCTACCTGCGAGGCGATCATCTCTACAGATCGCTCCGTACTTTGTAGGACGAGACAGGCTTCTCTTAACCGTTTGACCGTCACGTACTCAGTCAGAGTACTACCTGTATCTTTTTTAAACAAATGTGATAAATAATACGGTGAAATGTGCAACTCTGACGCTAGTTCATTCAAACGAAAACTCTCCCGATAGTTGGTATCCAACCAAGCCATCGCTTGTTCAACTATCGCAATTTTGCGAGAAGCTCTTTTCACATGTGCGTCTTCCTTCTCATCCATCACCTCGCGAAGTTTACGCAATAGAGCAATAACTGTGAGCGCAACAACTTCTAACTGATTTCCTTGATCTTGGTTTTCCAGTTCGTGCTGTAATAGGGCAAATATCGGACCAGCCTCACTCATCTCGAAAGATTGTGTCGGTAATATATCTTTCCAAACTCTTTGAAAAAAAGCAGATAGCTCTGGAAATACAGTTAAATACGGTAAGACAGTTAATGGCTCAATGACGATAAGACTACGAATATAAGGTTGATCGCTGCTCGCTTTCGCGTTGACTTTATGCAATTGATAAGGTTGAAAGCAATATAAGGTGTTCGGATGCATTGGAATAAGCTTGTTATCGATAATGATATGTCCATCTCCCTGCTCCACGTAAAGGAATTCCAATCCCTGATGAGCATGAAATATCGCATAGCCCTTCTCATCGGTCGTAAACTTTCGAACCGAAGACAAATAAGGATGCTTACCAAGTACATTGTCTATAAGCTTCATTCAGCACCATCCCGTGAAAATAGCAATATAACGATATTTTATCATAGATACAAGAAACTTTTCTTGCTTCCCTTGGATTAAACTAAACGTATAGCTTTACATACAAGGGAGGGCAACGATTATGAATGAACATCGTGAAGTCAATGTGATGGATAACGAAGTCACACCTCGCGTCAATTCCCACCAGGACGGAAGATTCAACCGTCCCAAGGATACAGCCAATGCACTAGTTGCACTGTTCTGGCTAGAATTCGAGCTGTCTCGCGCAGTCTTTGGCTGGGTTCCAGCTGTTAAAGAGTTTGAAACCAAAGCTCAATTAGGTCGATTTGCTTATTTGCATAACCAACATGCCAAATACCTTTATGGGCGCGTTTCTGAATTACCGGGATCATCCTTAGACAAACAGAACACGCCAGCCGTCGTACGTGAGACGTTTGAGAGAATTTCGCTCGCTCCTTCTGAGCATTCCTTCTTCGCTGGGTATCTCTATGTTCTTCAACATGTGTATGCTGAGTATGAGAAATTGCAATATCGCCTAGATCCGATCCTTGATGTACCGACTTTAGATATTTTGCGGGTTATTATGCTAGACCGTCAAGATAGTATCAAATGGACCAATGAACAGATCTACTTTGCTGGAAGTGATCAGCAAGAGCTACTCCAGCAAATAACGGAATGGCGTAATTATGTTCAAGGCGTATGGCAGACTTATGCAAGAGTGCCTCTGAGCGAGCAGGTTGCTTCTCAGGATTGGCCGATCCCTCCTGCCTATAAAGCCGTAGGACCTGTACCTTCAGATTCTGCCTGGAATGTGGAACGATTCCCGATTCATGTTCCCGACAGCAAATATAAAACGACCTATGAAGATCCTGGCATGTCGCCGCTTCATGACAGTATTAAACAAATGCACTACATCAACGCCACAGAGATGGGCGCGGCAGAGTCACTCTGTTACTTGTATTACGGGGTACAGCAACTGCCAAAACAATTCTTTTTTGACCTAGCTAGACATCTGTGGGATGAAATTCGCCATTGCCACATGGGGATTCGTCGCTTAGAGCAAATGGGCTATCAAACCTCACAGTTCAAATATTTTAAAGGTTCGCCTGGGAAGGGTCTTACGGACCTAGCAGCGGAATGGTTCCCTGATATGTATGCCGGTCTGACAATGGTTGCTGAGCCCTGCTCCTTCATCAAGAAACGCAAGAGCGCTGAACAATTCTGGAAATTCGGGGATGCCCTATCCGCCATTCAGTGTGAATTCGATATGGCGGATGAGCGCATGCATGTGGATTTTGGTAAGATATGGGGACCTGAGCTATATAAACAAATCAACGATTTAATCACAGCTGCAGAAATGTCCGAACGCTCACGTTTGCGTCGTATTGAACAACTTGGTGCAGCTGCTACCCCAGAAGAAGCGAAGAAACTTGCGAAGAATTTCCCAGGTTTCTGTGGACTATCTACGGTTGAGTTGAATTACACATCTTACTAATTGGTTACTAATCAGGGAGGCATGGGAGACAATGATTCACAGTTCCATTTACGAGCAGCTGGCCGACGGCAGCCCCGGCATCGGCAATTGGCTCTTTCGGGAAGATCGGGAAGCCGTACGCAGACGAATTATGTCGGAACCCGAATTCCAGCCGATTCTTGCACGATTGGCTGCGGATGGAGAAGGATTTCTCGGGCAGCCCCTTACTGAATTGCCGTGGACGCTATTCCGTCGAGTTTGGGAGGATGGCTTCCGCAAAACATATGAGCCCGTCTTTTTCTCCAGGAGACAACGACTAACGACATTTGGTTTGTTGAGCTGGTTATTCCCTGAACGCGCTGATTACCGGGACGGACTTTTGGATACAGTGTGGGCCATTTGCGGAGAATTTTCCTGGTGCGTGCCGGTCACGTTTGAGAGCCCGCCTGGCCTCCGAACGGAAGGATACTCCGTCCATGAGCAAAATACGCCTGACCCGGGAATCTGGATTGATCTGTTCGCTGCAGAGACTGCTTTTGCACTGTCTGAAGTGATGATGCTGACGGGGCATAGTTGGCCGGAGACCATACGCGATCGTGTATATCGAGAAGTGTACCGCCGCGTTTTTGCACCTTTTCTCGTGAACAATTTCTTCTGGGAGCATGTTCGTAATAACTGGGCGGCGGTGTGTGCCGGTTCGATCGGTGCGGCTGCCATCTACTTCATTGAGGATAAGCAGGAATTGGCTCTCGTGTTGGATAAAGCGTTGCCGACGGTTCATTTATTCCTGGAAGGCTTTGGAGAAGACGGCGCCTGCTTGGAAGGATATATGTATTGGGGGTATGGCTTCGGTTTCTACACGTATTTTGCAGAACTTCTCTCCCGAAGAACGGACGGAGCGGTAGATTTACTCGCCGATCCTAAGGTGAAGCAGGTAGCCTTATTTCAGCAGAACTGCTTCCTAAACGGCCGTAAGGTTGTTAATTTTTCCGATTCGCCAGAGGAATGGGATGTGTACATCGGGCTGACGCATGAAATGGCGCGACGGTTTCCGGAAGTACAGCTTCCTGCCTATACGTTTCAGGATAAGGAGGTTTGCGATCATTGTGGCCGCTGGGCGCCTGCGTTCCGCAATTTGATTTGGTACGAACCGAGGTCGCAGGGGGAAGAATGGAAGGAAGCATCGATCTATCTAGCGGATGCGCAGTGGATGGTGTCGCGGGTCGAGAAGTTGGAAGGGAAGTTCAGTTTTGCCGCCAAAGGCGGTTATAACGATGAGCCCCATAATCATAACGATATCGGACATTTCATCGTCCTAGCTGGGCAAGAGACGTTCCTGGCTGATATCGGAGCTGGGCAATATACGAAGCCTTACTTTGCACCCGCTACGAGATACTCCTTCATTTGCAACAGTGCGTTGGGGCACTCTGTCCCTATTATTGATGGAGTTAGCCAACAGACTGGTGCAGCTTATAAAGCAACCGTACGACAGGCCGATATTACACCCGACTTTGATCGGTTCGTCGTAGAGCTGCAGGATGCCTATAATATTCCGGAGCTGCTGAAGCTTCAGCGAAGCTGGACTTGGCATAAAAACGACGGTCTGCCTAGGTTGGAGCTGGAGGATCACTATGTCTTCTCAGCACGAGCTGGTGCTGAGTTAACCGAGCGTTTCGTTTGCCAGGTGAAGCCTGTGGTTGCGGGAGCTGGTCGGGTCGAGCTTGATGGCGCTGCCTTCAAGCTTGTATTGAGCTATGACGAAGCGCTGATGGAGCCGGTTGTGGAGCCGCTGCCATCCTTGAACCATTTTGGCCATGAAAAAGTGTTCTATGCATTGGATATGAGGGTACGCGTAACGGACGACTTAGACCAAAGGTTGCATTTTGCGTTTCATTTTGAATAAAAGTTCGGAATCCAAAGCAGCTAAGCAGTTTAAAACTGCTTAGCTCTCGGATGAAGATACACGGTACATTTTTAAACATACTTTTGAAATTATGTATCTTGTATTTCCAGCAATTCGACAATAAGAGGGGACTTCATTAAACCAGATGGAATCAGCTTATAAGCCATTGAAAATGCTTCCCCTCCCGTAATCCAATGCTCAGGTCCATAAGCTTCCGAATACACAGGGACTAAATGCAAGGGACCAAAGGTGTTTCTGCGGGTCAGAATAACATCCAACTCTATGTTACCCGCTCCTTCAGCTAAACCTACCGATATGTCAGCTGTATAAGGCTGCCACGCAATCGTTTTCGATTCGCCATTGCTAAGTCTTACTTTTGCGCAAGCACCATCAAATCCAAGTAGTGAGAGTTGTATGTTGGGATTGGCTGAAGTGGCGTTCGTTATAACTTCCCCAAGACTAAGGTTATAAGTAACGATCCCCGAATAAAAGGGCAATCCCTGTTCTGTTAAGTCGCCAATCTTAATTTGCTCTGGAAGATCGCACAGAATTTTTCTAGTTCCCGTCAGTTGAACGCCGAATTGGCCAATGAGATACAGTGCCTCCAGGTCTATTCCCTGATGAAAGTCTGTTTGGAGTTCAACCGTATTACATCCGATCAGGAAATATTCCGCAGGTATGTGAATTCGTTTGAAACATGTATCGACCCACCATCCCTCGTCTCCCTTGCTCTCCAAGCTGTGTCCATTAATGAGAATTGTAAAATTCTCTGGATGCTCCAGCACCAAATCTACGTGTTGCTTAGGCAGATCATTTATTTCAAAATCAAAACCTAAAGCAAGCCGCCCTTTCAATTCATAGGCACTTTTCTGCGCAAACCACGGCTGAACCATGTTACCAGCCCGATAATCGAGCTCAACTTCCTTCCTAACATTGCGATCGACCTGCAGGATTTCCAGCTCATTTTGCCAAATGCCATCATTCAGGCAGTATCGCGCTAAATCCAACACACAGACGTTTGGCTCACTCAATGTGTAGTCAAATGGACCGTCTATGCTTCCGAGTATTCTTTCGTCATATTGGTATTTTTCCGTTATTTCTTCATCTTTTTCAGCCTTAATCACAAACATATGTTCACCCGATGCTGGGAAATCCGCTCTAAATGAGAGCAATCCATACCGGTTCTCTGTGGTAATCCTTGTCTTTGCCCCCGTGACACAGCACCATTCCTGGACATATCCGTTACTTGTTATTTGAATCTTCACATTGGGATAGGCTTTCTCACGATTCACATTAATGATGAACACATACTGGTTCTCTCCGTCCACACGGATGTGGCAGAACAAATCGCCAATACGCTCTCCAGTGATCTCGTCTAATGCTTGTAACCGAATACCAACCATAGGTTCACAAGCTTTAACTACTTCTTCCCTATCAAAAGCAACCTGAAGTGTCACGTCAGCAAAATTTACGACTTCCTCTGAGGGAACTGCATCCAGATAAGCGGGAGCTTTGCCTGCAAAAATAACGTTGCCTCCCGCCCGATGAAACTGCTGCAAGATCTGTAAAGTTGTCGAACGCATGGTTGTCATTCCGCTGACAAGTACTGTTTTATATATCGCTTCTCCCACATAGAGAACTGGCGTTCCATTCCGATCAATATCTATTCGATATAAACGCTTCAACATATCTTCGTCGCCATAATCAAAATCCAACTGCGCCCCGGCAAGCATATGAAATAATGCTGCATAGTGCTTTTCTAGTTCCTTTACAGCCGAGGAGTTGGGACTTAACGTATTTGACCATCCAGGGTACACTTGGCACCATACACTTTCAACCGGATTCAACACCAGAATGTCGCAGGACGGCTTCCCTTGATTGAGCATCCAACCAATTCTTGCGAAATACGTTTCCACATGGCTATATTCTTGCCACCAGGCAGATTGATGCGAAATGCTTGCTGGGTAATCTCTTTTCGATTCCCCCTCCATCGTGTACCAAGATAAATGGTGGCAACGTAAGTTAATGCCAAAAAGCGCTTGCCAATCTCCAACCGACTTGTGTGCTTCCAGCGGCATCTGCCACCCCGTACAACCATAAAGCTCAGACAGCAGCCATTTTCGACCTAATTGACGGGCTGCCGATTGCAGCTGTTTGGCTATCCAATAGTTGCGGTTACCTTCCGTCAGCACATCGATTCCGGGATATTCCATATACTCGTAATAGCGCATTACAGAGCCAGACATCGCCGTTTGTGCTGTGAGATTATCCTCATGCAAGATATGCCCGGTCAATATTAAATTATTCTTCCTGCACCATTCATCCATCGGTTTAGCAAAGTTATCAAGGAACATCACCTGAAGCAACTCCACATAGTGCCATTTCACTTGAGATACAGCGTGTCCTTCCTTCTGGAGAAACAGTTCCGGCAATCGCTCAGTCAAATCATAGCCAAAACATTCGTTGAACGTCTCGAATAAAAGATAGGTCCATGGCGCTAGCCAATCCTTGTTCTCATTATTGATCCCAAACCCGTCCATGATCTGTCCACGATGTGGTTCGTCCGTAAAAATGCCTTTAATCGATTTCCCAAACTTATCCCCACAGGCTAGCTTATATTTATCATGAGTTAGGTGCAAAAAATACTCGGTTGCTTCGCGATTTAACGTATCGACGTAAGTAAACCCGTTGTAGAAGCTTTCCTTCTCCATTTCAACAACCGTAAAAATGAGGATGCTCTTATCTTTCAAACCTTCTGATGAAGTCTTTGGCTCCAACCGTTTGCAATCATAAAAGGCCAAACCTTCCAGCCTGCATGTAAACGCAGCAATCCAATCGTCACTCCAGACATAATCCTTCGCATCGATAATATCCAGCCTGATGAACTTCATCCGATACTTGGGTTCTTGGGTCACCATGCCCCCAGCCGTTCCACTCGGCCAACGATCTTCATCATATAGCCAAGCTTCCATCCCAAGCGCTTCCGCTTCCTCCGCACAAGTATTAATCAACTCAAACCATTCATCACCCAAATACTCGGTTGCAAGCCCCGTCCGTGAATGCATAAAGAAACCGCCAAATCCCATTTCCTTAAACACATGAATTTGCCTTAACATCTCTTCACGTTCTAGATTGCCATTCCACGACCAGAAAGGTTTCCCTCTATATGCAGCACCTGGCTCCAAAAATGTATCATAGATCTGTTTCATGAATTACGAACCTCCACTGATGTTATATGGTAAAAAAACCGGAATGACTCCCGTCAATTCCGGTTTAATCACACTTAATGAGTCACGGTAAAATTATCATAATGAGTATGGGCATAATGGGCTCTGAGCCCCACTTTGCCATTAATAAATGGCGTGTTGTTGTCTGTATAATTGATTTTGGCATTGGTCATATCACCAACATAGACTTTGATGTTGTTTCCACTTACAACCACTTTCATATGATACCAAGTGTTAAGGTTATACGTGGCAGAGATGGATGCCAATGTCGTCCAGTTATAATTCTGTTTGCCAAGTCCAACGCCACCAGGTGAAATAAAAGCATAATATCCCTGATAGAAGTCTGTCCCGAGGGCAGCGTCATCGCCTGCACCACCCTGGGCAGGATTTTGCACCCTGACCATAATTCCGCTGTTTAAATTATCAATGCCTTTAATATCAGCCTCAACGGTGTAATCCGACCAACCTGAGTTTCCAAATGTTCTTTTGCCAATATTATCAATGCTTGCTTCTCCACTTTCGATGGCCCAGTTGCCACCGCTCCAATTCCAATCGCCGCTAAAAGCCGTTGCGAAGTTGTCTGTTTTGGTAAAAGAGGAGTTATCCGCTTCTTTAAATTGTAAGGTATAGAAGTCGAATTCACCTGTCACCGTTTCAAATTTAATTGTATGATTCCCTGCTGTTAGATTCAGTCCTTTGATCGTATAGGTTTGCCAGTTATCCCAGCCTGCCGTATTCGGCAATGTGACTAGGCCGGTAACATCGGTTGAATCTAACCATACTCTCACTTGTGTTCCGGTAAATGTTGTAGCGTAACGCAAGCCTAAATTATATGTACCATTTGCTTTAACATTGACGTTGTACTTATACCATTCTCCTGTACTGTTCCAACCAATATTCTCGCCACCTTCAGGATTGTCTCTGATATCAACGTTGTCATTGCGAATATATTTGCCGCCTGCGTTTCCGGAAGTGGTATCGTGATACCCTACTCCTTCTCCGCCAGAATTGTAATGCACGGCTTGAATTGTGCCTGGGATTGGTTTGTAATAATCAAAGATGCCGCTTCCATTTACTTTGTTACTGACGGCTATATAGCCAAACTTAGCTGTATTATCACAGGATAGATAGCCAACTTTGCCAGCTCCCAAACCCGCATTGGTCTTCGTTTCCTTCAACATATTGTCTACAAAATACTTGTAGGTGGTTCCTGACTTTTCGACACGAATGGTATGCAATTTGGTTGAGTCAAAGTCTGCCGGCAATGAAGTCAACACTTGAGGACTCCATACCCCATTAACTAAAAGCTCAGTCTCCAGTTGTTTCGTATCTCCCCTAATTATCGCAACACCGTAGTTGTTGGCATCCACGTAACCGTATACAGCTCCAGATTTGGGGGCGGAAGTTCCTCTGGACGTTTCCTGAACATTAAATTCTGCGGTATAGTCACTCGCTGTTGTGAATTGATTCTCATACTGGATAGCAAATTGCGTGCTGCCCGTCGTATTTTGAGTAAGGAAATTATTCGAAATTGCCCAACTTCCGCCATTTAGATTAGCGTATCCGCTACCTACCGTTGTTCTTTGGAATCTATCTTCGAAATGAGGGGCTGCTGGATTTTGCATCGACCACGTTGTAGGTCCATAGACAACCATCTTGTCACCATTCCATCCCACTGCATCTAGATTAAGATGACGTGTGTGACCAACTAAATTGTGATAAACCGTGTAATACGTATCCAGGTCTGGCCCGATAAAAAGACCGTTGTGTCCTATGGCCACATTGGATCCTTCCGTGTTCAATAGAATGGGGTTCGCATTGCTCGCAGTAAATGGTTGTGCGGGTCCCGTAGTATTCGAGAAAGCATTCACCCTATAACCAGGGCTTACGACATGATTGCCAGTTGCGTTGAGATGATAAACCCCGTTTCTCTTAACCATGGTCGGAGCTTCCGTCCACTGCCCACTCATCTGTGTGCCTCCAAGTACGACATCACTGCCGATCGACGTGGGACTGCTCATCGGAGCCGAGTGAATGCCGTCACCGCCTGCACTTAGAAATCTCCAACTTCCGTTGTCATCGATAAAGACATGTCCGTCGATACTGTGACCTAAGTTACCAGTCGCCAGAGTAAATGGCCCTGTTGGGCTCGTGCTGGTTAACACATAATGACCGCCGCCATGGGGAGATGTATACATATAGAAGGTGCCATTCCAATACACCACTTCAGGGGCATAACCATCCGTCGTGATAGACTCAGTAGAACATAGTCCCGCATAGGTCCAATTGACGGTGTCAGTTGAACTCCAACATTTAAATCCAACATTGTTGGGTCCTGTGCTGGTATATAAATAGTACGTGCCGTTGTATTTCATAACAAAAGGGTCTCCGATACCATCTTCACTCGGAAGTACCATCGCGTTTGTATAAGCATAAGCCGCCGAAGCTGGTAGGAAAAGCGCGAATACAATACAAACAATGGCTACCATTTTTGTAGCTAGTCTCAACATTAATTTACCTCCTGACATTTTCAAAAATAAAACGCTTTCATTCGAATCCGTCATGATCAAATTATTTTTAATGATACCGCTAGTGCTGCATCAAATTCACCTCCTCTCGAATGTGAGCAGCCTAGCGCCTTCCAAGCTTAACTATCCTTTTACAGCACCCGCCGTCATGCCTTCCACAATGTACTTTTGTGCAATAGCGTACGCTGTGATTGCAGGTAAGGTCGACATCAATAATACGCTAAAAACTTTTTCCCACGCGGTGTTGTACATCGAATTAAATACATAAACCATCATCGGGAGTGTATATTGACTTGAGCTTTTCAGATAAATAAGTGGACCGACAAAATCGTTCCATATCCCCAAAAAACTAAGAATGAAAGTCGTTGCTACAATAGGTGTAAGCTGTGGGAGTATGAGGACAAAAAACAACCGTAAAACCTTCGCGCCTTCCATAATAGCGGACTCATCCAGTTCCCTAGGAACGGTTTTAATAAATCCGGTCATCAAGAATACAGCAATTGGCGCTCCTCCAGCAATGTAGATGAGTTCTAAGCCTGCGAAAGTTCCATACAGTCCAATCGTTTTCAATGTATATATCGTAGGAATTAAAAATCCGGAAGGAATGATGCCGAACACAAAATAATTATAAGTAAATTTCGTCACAGTTGACTGTCGGCGATCTATGATAAACGCAGTAATAGACGCCATCAGTAGGAGAATAAGTACGCTTGATAATGAAATTAACGCACTGTTTTTAAAACCCACTAGGATATTGGCTTCTTTGAATACCTTCACATAGTTGTCAAAATGCAAGCTTGTAGGCAATGAGAAATTCAGCAAAGCTGCTTCTCCAGGTGACTTCAGGGAATTGAGCAAAGCAAAGTAAAAAGGAAGCATAATGCCAACACTTAATAGGATCATGACTATTTCACTGAGGCCTAATACGATGTTGCGACTTTTTTTGATGTTCATTATAAATGTACCTCATTTTTTCTTAGCAGCTTCAGCATAGGAAATGTCAGCAGACAAACGATCATGAATAATACAAGGCTCATCGCTGTTCCATACGCATATAATTTATTACCAAACTGAGCATATACCAAGGTATTAATGACATGTGCCTGTTTTCCTGTAAGCAAATAGGGAAGATCAAACACTTTCAAACTTCCTACTAGCGACATAACCATGTTGATCGTTATCGCAGGAGCAATCAATGGAAGGGTAATATTGCGAAAAGATTGCCAAGGATTTGCTCCATCCACTCGCGCAGCTTCCTTTAAATCACCCGGTATCGTCTTTAAGCCTGACAGATAAATCGTGGCATTAAAGCCCAAAAACATCCATATATTAATGGCGCTGATGGCATAAATGTTAATATTTCGATCGGTTAACCATCCCCTAATATAATCGCCCATGCCTAAGTTGATAAGAATCTGATCAAAAGGACCATCCGGATATAAAATGGCAGAAAACGTAAAAGCGATGATCAATGGACTAAATATACAAGGAAGGAAAAAAGCGCTTCGGATAAATCCTTTAAATTTAAACGGCAGATTAAAAATAAGGGCAAGCGACAAACTAAGAATATTGATGAAAACCATGACGGTAATGGCATATTTAAATGTATTGGCAAATGCGCTTCCTTCATCGCCAGATAAGCCCATCAGTTTAATTTGATCTAAAATATTTCTAAACTGGTACAATCCCACAAAGTTGACTTTGAATATACTTTCACTTGTTGCCGTCCAATCCGTAAATGACATGCATAAGCCCATGATGGCCGGAAACAAAGATAACACCGAATATATGATTAATAACGGCAACATAAAGATATAGGAGTAATATCGCTTAGTCATTATGCCGAAACCCCCTCTTATAAAGAGAAGAGCAACCACATTTGCACTGGCACACTCTTCTCTGACATTTAGTATGATTTAGAATCCAGTAATTTTATTATCTTTTCCTGATTTGATATATCCGGCTTGCGTTTCCTGCAGCGCCTTATCTACAGGTTTAGCCCCAAGGATGACACCTGCTAAATCAAAACCTACATTGAGACCTGGTGTTATCAAATTGGAATAGAACGGTACTGTTTTACCTGCTTCAAAAGATTTCAACAAATCGCTTGTTCCTGGATTTAGATCAGCTTTAACGCCTTTATACGGAGGCAGCGCTTTTAATTTACCGTAATAGCCATTGAGTATCTCATCTGAAGTAAAGAAATTAAAGAAGTCCTTCTCTGCTGCTTCATTTTTCCCCTTCGTAATGGACATCCCGATGCTTAAATCAATAGGAACTACAGAGTTTTCATCCCAAGGAAGTGGAAACATGCCAATAAACTTCGCTGAATCAGGAAACTTCTGTAGTGCCGCTGGGATTAAATTATCAACCTGCACCACCATTGCCGCTTTACCTTGCCCAAAAGCAGCAACTTCCATATCGTACGTAGCAGAAGCAGCATCCTTATTCATATAACCTTTAGCAAAAAGTTCTTGATGTCTGCTTAGCAGTTTTTTAGCTGCATCTGATTTGGTGAAATCGAATGTGCCCGCATTGATCTGATCAATAAAACCTTTTTTGGTAAACTCATTAGCAAAACCGATGAAATTATACAATAATGGCGGCCAGCTATCCTTAATACCTTCAAAGATTGGGGTAATACCTGCTTGTTTTAATTTCTCACATACAGCCAAGAATTCATCATAGGTTTTAGGAATCTCAATGCCATTTTTCGCAAAAATATCTTTATTGTAGATAACACCAGCACCATTAAATCCACCGACAGGTATTTGATAGAATTTTTTATCTGACTTCAGCCAAACGCCGTCTTTCGTGATGGGATCTGATAATTTCTTCATGAATGGCTCATTCGTTAAATCCACCAGCAATTTTTCAGCATTCATATTCCGTAACCAAGTTGGATTCGTATAACTAAATACGATGTTTGGCAGTTCGTTTACGGCTGCTTTTGTCGTGACCGCATCATTAAATGCCTGCCCGCCTGGTGTGACTTGAACATCTAATTTATTGCCTGATTTTTTCTGATATTCGTCAAACACCCACTTTATCGGCTCATCGTACCAGTCTTTACTGATAATCACACTTAATGTAACGCTTTCATTTTTCTTCGTTTCAGTGGTGGCCTTTGGTGTTGCGGAAGCTGGAGCGGGTGAAGAGGAGTTTGAACTTGTTGGTGTACTGCTGCCGCAAGCCGTGAAGACAATCGCCATGAGTGAAGCAAGACTGGCAATAATGAATTTCTTTTGTTTGCTCTGCATCTTTAAACCCTCCATTTTTATGTTTAAGGTCGAGACCCTTGGCTTTAGTATATGAAGAATACCTGTATTTCTAAATGGAGGATATCAACTTGCCGTTTGTATTATTCTGCAGCGCTTACATTTGCGTGTTATCTGCCCTAAACTCGGTTGGCGCCATGCCAGTTATGGATTTAAACACCCGACTAAAGTAATATTGATCACTAAACCCGGTAATTTCGGCAATTTCCTTCAACATCATGTCAGGATACTCCTTCATATAGCGCTTCGCTTTCTCAATTCTTAATTTAATCAGATAGTCTATGGGGGAATCTCCTGAAACCTTTTTGAAAATTTTGCTTAAATGTGATTCCGTAATGCCAAATAACTCTGCGGTTTCCGGCAGGGATATTTTCCGATCCAGATTATGAACGAAATATTCCGCTATGCGATCCGTCAATTGCTGATAATCCGTAAGATCAGCCTTTCCATCAGAGCCAAAGAGGAGATCGATGAACGTTAGAAATTCAACGCTAAGGCTCTCCATCCGATTGTTATCTAAAAATAGCTTTTCAATCTCCTCTTCAAAATAAAGCGAAGTACTTTTCAAAAGAACGCCGCTATTTTGACAAATGATTCGAAGAACATTCTTTAAATTGATTTCCAAATTTCTCTTTGGAATGAAACTATGGGTCCAAGCATCCATGGTTTTGGCTAATTCGCTTTTTACTAATTTGCTTTGGCCATTCTTGCAGAAAAAGATTAACTTTTTCTCCAGCTCCGAGTTATGAGCTATCCAGTCCATGCCCAAATCGTCTTGTTGCAGCTCAAAAAACACTTGATTGCTACCTACTACAGCTCTCGTATGAACGATTTGCCTTAATCTCTGCAACGTATCAGTGACTTGATCACTCTTTATTTCAGCTTGGTCAACAGCAATGGTGACATAGTGGGAAGTATGGCTAATCTTATGCAAAATCTGTTTGGCGAGTATGGCCAGGTTCCGTTCACTTTGAACGTGCCAATTCATGACGACTAGAATTTCATTGGGAAATTTACCGTCAAGTATCCAATAATTAGATTCTACCTTGGGGCTACTCACTTGTAATATACTGTCCAAATCCAGTTCCTGGATGATCTTTTGCATGTTATCGCTATACGCTCTTGTACCGGGAAACTGGCTTAAAGGATTATTAATCCCTATACACATCAAGCCATATGTCTCTTCATTACGACTGTCCAGCATGGAGCTGTCAGCATTGGCATGGATGACTTTGTTTAAAATATGGGCACCCTGTTGATGCCTCTTGTCTCTTAGTTTCGTTTTCATTTTGGTAAGCACATGAGTCAGATCATCAGATGACAACGGTTTCAGAAGATAGTCCTCGATGCCCAGTTGCAAGGCTTGTTTGGCATATTCGAATTCCTCGTATCCGCTTATGATAACGCATGCCAGATTTAAACCGCTGCTTCTTAACTTCTTAATCAGGTTCAGGCCATCTACAATGGGCATCCTTATATCCGTAATCAGCATATCGGGCTGTAGGCGAATAATTTCGTTGTACGCATCCTCGCCGTTGAAAGCTTGTCCAACCACTATAAACTCGCCATCCAATTCGTTAACCTTCTTCACGATACTTCTTAAAAGAGGCGGCTCATCTTCCGCCACAAACACATGAAATTTCATCCAAATATCCCCCTTTTAATCCTTTATGGCTTCGTATGTACCTAATTCGTACTCTCAAATGTTCCTCCGAAAGTGACCGAAAATCCGCCGTTTTCATTGTTTTCCAATTTAAAATAAAAAGAATCCCTATACATCAGTTTTAATCGCTTGAGGGTGTTCGTTAATCCCAGACCTGACTCGGCGGTGGTATCACTTTGCATTCCATTCAAATTATCATACTGAGCTACTTCTTTACTTATTTCTTCAAGCTTGTGTACTGCCATACCACACCCGTTATCAGCAACGGTTATCGCCCAACTGTCTTGAGCCATCTTGCCGGCAATCGAAATTTTCCACGGTGGCCTGCTTTCACTGAAGCCATGATTGATGCAATTTTCAATTAAGGGCTGCAGAACCAGCTTAGGTACAAGAATGGCCATCATTTCTTGGGGAAGTTCAATATGATATACCAAATGCTCTTCGTAACGGAACTTCATCAACGCCAGATAATGATTCATATAATCAGCTTCATGCTGTAAATTTGTTTGTAAATCTGTCAGTTTGGTCACATATTTAAGCATCGAGGATAATTTCCTGCACATATCAGAAACATGGTTCAAGCCGCCTTCCTCACTTGTAACGGCAATTACAGAGAGGGTGTTATAAAGAAAATGGGGGTTCATTTGCGCCTGTAAAGCCATCCAGTGCGCTTTTGCTTCCTTGGATCGCGCCTCTATATTGTCATTCATGGCGGTATGGAGACGCAGTCGAACATCATTAAAGGCTGAATAAATTTCGGTCACCTCTTCGATACCGGATTCCAGCTTGGGGTTATCCGATTCTTTCATGAGGTTGGACATATCTGATTTTTTAATATATCGGTGGAGCAGTTTCATTGGATATGTGATACTTCTTGAGGAAAAGTAGGCAAACAGTAGGGTTGCAGCGAGTACCATAACAAGAACCGTTAGGAACCATAGCCTGAATTTATTGGCTTCTGCATACAACAAATGATCTTTTATAGCATAAATCGTCGTCCATCCTGTCAAGTTGGAATAGTTATAAACTAAGGTCTCATATTTACGTGAATTCGGATTCCATACATGTTTCTGATCGGAAGTTTTATTGGATGCTGCCTCCATTAGATAGGTATAAGATGGATTACCCTGATTTTCTCCTTGTGCCGGATTCATAGCTGGGAACATTAGTTGGTTGTTTTCATCAAACACATAAAAATCATTGAATTTATCTGTTGTAACGAGTTTCATCATATTTTCTAGCTTCGAATAATTCTGCTGCACCT
Organism: Paenibacillus sp. J22P165; assembly: GCF_059692015.1. Lineage (NCBI taxonomy): Bacteria > Bacillati > Bacillota > Bacilli > Caryophanales > Paenibacillaceae > Paenibacillus > Paenibacillus sp. J22P165. The sequence continues at coordinate 24,405 of NZ_JCAUAP010000018.1, forward strand.
CGATGATGCCTGTTTTAGTACGGCTTACCGTATCACTGAACGACCTGGCTAACGAAATTACCAATTGGTTGTCACGGTTCCAATCACTATTATGAGGGGGTAAAACGGCTTTGCTTCCATTCATCTGAACGACTTTATCAATCCATGCCGTATTGGTAATTCGTTGTTGTATCTCCTGTTTGCTAAACGTATTGCTTACTGGAGCACTAAAGAATGTACCTTCATTATCGAATAGTACAATTTCATTTGTTTTCATTTCCGGGCCATTTAATGAATTGATCACATTGACAATATTGCGTTCCTGCAAAATGGTATACATTTGATATTTATTATCAGCTGGATTTTGAATAGGGTTGAAAAAAAAGTAATCCGTCATAAAATTTGACCCTGTCTTAGGGATCTCAAACAAGTCAAAATTATTTTGTAAATAATAGAACATATCGCTGTCATAGTAGACGCGCGAGAACAAAATATTGCGGGACAGATTGTCCATATCTTGGATGAATATATCCAATTGGTTCGACGTGGACTTAACTAGATTATGATACGTCCCTAGTACATTGTTTTGTATGACGGAGGTGGTGTATAGGAAGAAGGAAACCCCGGTGATCAAAGAAAAGATGATAATCGTCGCGATATGGCTAAAGAAAAGTCTTTTTTGCAGGCTCCGAAACTTAAACATTTGTTTACCTCCCCTTACACCTAATCACGTTTCTTTTATTCTGAGGGTAATTATATAGCAAATTTTGGGTTAATGAAACTGAATAAATCGAATTAGAAAACGGCTTAATTGCTTAAATTGGCCATGCTTCAACTCCACAAATTACAGTTATATAGCTGTAATCCGTGAAGATGACGAAAATAACAACAAATAACCCATCGAACTCTTGCAAGAGTTCGATGGGTTATTTGTTGTTTGAATCCTAACACTCCGCGCCTGTCATTTCATTGGTGAACATACGTTTATATTCCTTCGGGGTAAGCTTGCTTGCGGATTCAGGCGCATAGTGAACTTGCAAGGCGCGGCGGCGCTTCGCAGAGAAATTCGGCGGCGTTCCGTGGTGAAGCAGTCCGTGAAAGATCAAGACTCCTCCTGGTTGCAGCGGAACAGCCATATCATGTTCAACTTGCACCGAACTATCACAAAGCTGCCAATCACGGACAGCATAGTGTGGTGCACCGCCCTCCCGATGTGAGTAAGGAATGATATGCATGCAACCATTGTCTAATTCAGCGGGATCAAGCGCAGTCCATAAGCCAATCACAGCTTTGTCATAGGCAAGCGGGCCATAAGCCATGTCTTGATGCCACGGCTTCTCCGCACCACCTGTTGGCGGCTTGAGAATGGCTTGATCCTGAGCAACCTTGGCATTTTCGCCAAACAGCTTACTCAACGCTTCCATGATCGCTGGGTGATAGGCGATGTCGCGTAATCGCGGTTCATGATCAATATAATCACTGAGCTTACGAGCGGCTAGCTCGATCTCTTCTAGTGTTTTCAACTCATTGCGCGGCTTGACGAACTGGATCTTCGTGCCGGTCGAGACACCTGAGAGAATATCCATGACTGCGGCCAGAGAGGTGTTTACTTCCTCCATGGATAAGGCTTGTTCCACGACAAGATATCCGCGTGCCCAAAATTGCCTCACATGCTCCTCAGTCAAATCACGCAAGGTTGAAATACGATTGTCTTCGACTTGATCATAACGATACATCGTATTTGCAATCGTCTGAGCCAACTGACGTTCTTCCTCATTATCATAAGCATAAAGTGTCTTCTGTTCATTCGTTGACATGCGTGCTGCCCCCTCTTCAAGCTTGGATAAAATGTCATTCTATCTAGCTTTATTGTAGCTTATAAGGGAATCGAATGAACATGGCACAAGTCTGTGATTCTTTGTACTTAAACGTCTTTTCTTAACAATTACAATTTCTTCTTGTCTCCATGTGATCTAGGTTGAACACCATCAAACTTGAAGTTCGAAGGCGGAAGACCATAATGCTGCTTAAACTGTTTGCTAAACAAAAAGATCGAGGAATAGCCTAGGGTTTCAGACACTTGAGACACATTCATTGACGTTTGCGAGAGTAGATATTTGGCCCGTTGCAGTCGAATATGCGTGATATATTCTTTCACCGATATCCCCGAATACTGTTTGAATATTTTAGATAAATACCCGGGTGTTAATCCTACTAGTTGTGCAAGCTCTTCATATGGCCTACTCCGCCCATTGTCCTCTTGAATGCGCCGCATAACCTGTGATACAACTTGACGTTGTTTCTTGGAAACCGAGGAAGCCTGTATCTCTTGAGACTGCTTTCGAGTCCGGTATAATTTCATTAAAATTTGTTTTATTAAACAGTCAAACTCCTGAGCAGTCCATTCATCCTTTTTGAACTTCGTTTCCAGTACCTGATCTAACAGTTGCTCAAGCTCGTAAACTTCCTCTAGATAAACGACTCGCTCAGGAAGCAATTCATCTGTGTATGGGGTAGGTTCCTGCTCTACTGTAAAATGGATAAAAACGACCGTCAGTCTATTCTCGGGGTCTTGATCAGCTTCGGGTAGGTCGCCGGGATGCACAAGAAAACAGGCACCTTTTTGAATAGGGTATGCAATCCCATTGATACGCATTGTACCCTTGCCTGCTAAAGCACACCACAGGTCATAATCTTCCAGCGGCGCAGTACGCCAATTCCAGCCAATCTCACATAATGCTTTTCCACTATTATTACCGTCAATGATACTAAATTTCACTCAGGTCGCCTCCTTTTTGGGGCAAGTTGGTGTTAACGCTAAGCTAATTTTTAATCTCATGAAAATGGTGTTCGTAACAGCCGCGGCGCTCTGGTGTATGCTAACTATGCTAGTTCCCTACTCTACAACGTCTCCGTATTCAGCGTAAATCCTTCAATCACGACATCTTCATCAATTTCAATTAAGATACATCGTTTCCCCTGATAATTCACCTGTTTCACGTACTTTAAATCTTGCGGACTAACCGTAATCGTGGCTACCTTCGTATCAATCTTAATTGATTTCGATGTAAACTTAGGAAGGACGCTGCTCGCTTTGATTTCATAGTTTTTGTCGTCGACAACGTTTTGGAATGCTCGTTCCACCTTTTCTGTCGTCACATTCTCCACGCCACTCGCCGACAGCATGCGTTCCACATCTTTATAATCCAGCTTTGGAGGCTCTTCCTCCTCGTTGGATTCGATGACCCGATGAATTTCCTCGTACACATGAGCAATCGTAGCGGCATCAAGCTGATCCCCTGCCAATTCATTCACGATGTCTTCAAAAATGGCTCTTTCTTCTAAGGCCGTCACGGTTTTCTCAGCATTTAAAACTTGTTCGATGAATTGCCAATTCGGTTCATGCGCTCTCCCGGAGCAATACAGAATGCGATTCACGTCGGAATAGTTGTCCGTCACGCTAGGGTAGAAAAAACCTTGCTCCGGCGTGTTCAATTTGATAATCGGATCTACGAAGACATTATACTTATATTCCCGCTCCACATAGTCGAACATGAGCGTTTTCTTTTGTTGTTCCGTCGAATTCACGCTGCACAGAATGAATAGATTCGCGAACATTTCGTTCTTTTCGCTTTCCATGGCATCTTCATTCCTACTCTTGGTCGGCCGTGAATATTGTCCACGAACGAAAGTGATCACGGTATCCTGCTCGTATTGGGTATCCACCAACATTTTTTCTACTAACAGAAGCATTAGATCTTGCCATTCTTCCGGATTACCGGTCACCAAACCTTGATGGAGAAGCACCTGTGTTGGCTGCTCCGCTTCCTCTTGAAACCTTAACTCATACATTTTCTGATCTAATTCGCCGGTCAGCAGTTTTTTAAAATTGAGCATATACAGCTCCTGCTTCTCCCTGTCCACAAAGGCGAAAGATTGGCGCTCATAATGGTAGATCTCGTTAGTTTCCTTCATAATATACACGTTTAAAATTTCGTGAATTTTAAGCATTTCGTTATCCAATTTAAAATGCTTGCGAATATGTGCGATTTCTTTTTTTATCATAATTCGTTAGACAACTCCTAAGAAGTGAAATAGTTTTACCAGAAAAACTATGGTACCAAAAAATGAAACAACGAGTTGTCTTCTTGCGCATTTACATCACAACAAAAGCCCTTCATGAGAAGGGCTTCACCGTTACTCCCCTTTTTTCCGAACACTTCCTGTATGTTAATTCATAATGATAGATTTCTCAACAATTTTAAGCATTTATCTAAAAATAATAATTGGAAAGTACAAAAGACGTAAGGCTACCCTTCGGTAACCCAACGTCTTTTGAGTAATAGCCATTAAATCTTGCTACATGCTAAGAACAAACAAGCATTTGAACTCCGCTTTCCATCAAGGCCTCATGAAGTTCACCTTCCGGATATTTGTCCGAAATAATGCGATGAACGGCACCGATCTCAGCAAATGAAAATAGATCCCGAACGCCATACTTCGTATGATCCATCATCATATTCACTTCAGACGCTTGTTCAATAACAAGCCTTTTGATTTCGGCTTCATGCATATTCGAATTGCTGAATCCATGTTTGATAGTGAACCCGGTAGTACCAATAAATACGCGGTCAAAAGCCATTTTGGCAATAGCGACGGAAGCGACAGGACCTACGAGTGTCGATGTTTTATCCAGCAGCATGCCTCCCACGACAATAGTAGGAATCTGCTTGCCTTGCAGCTCCGCAGCAATATTAAGTGCATTGGTAACCACAGTAATTGGCATATTCGGTATTAAATATCTGGCAACTTGAAGTGTAGTTGAACCCCCATCCAGAAAGATGGATTCACCTTCTTGAATGAGCTGTGCAGCGCGGAGGCCCATTTTCATTTTTTCTTCCATCATGACACCTGTACGATCCTGCAAGGCAATATCTTTGCCCATGAGGATAGCACCGCCAAATGTTCGTCTTAGCAATCCCATCGTCTCAAGCTTCTCTATATCACGACGTATCGTCATTTCCGTAACATCAAACATCTCTTTCAATTCCGCAATTCGAATCTCTCCATCGAGTGCCATCCGATCCAGGATTTGTTGCTGCCGACCATTTATTTGATTTGTTATCATGGAGAACCCCCGTTGATGTTTCTTTTCACCTTATTATCCCAATCATTTAACTGAGGTTCAACCTGATTTCATATTTAACCGTTTCGCCTGGCTCCAGAACAACCAAAGTTCCCCGCTCACGTTCTTCTTTGCGACCTCCTACATGACAATTGGCAGGCTCGATACCAAGCACATGCGTCCCTGCACCAGGCATTTTCCATTGGACGAGGTGTGGCAGTGTTTGCGAAGACCAGTGAAGGCTCGCTTGAACCTGGGTTGACCCACCATGAAGAGGAAAACAAGGATTACTAATTTGAACCCATGGTTTATTGCGAGAGTCATGATAATACACACGTTCTTGATAAGCTGGGTCAGGTGCCTGCCACTCACTGAAGGCATGGATCGAAGTAACTTGATCGCGCGGACTCACCTGATCACTATAAAATTGAATGCGTGTCTCTTCCATAAGTAACGGAAAACCAAAGTTGACATGGTACAAAATCATATGCGGGCAGGATTCAAAACCCATGTTACGAACTTCGTCCTTAATCACAATTGTGTTTTCACCAACGCGACTGGTAATTTCTCTTGTTAATTGAAGATTTCCCCCGAAAATAGAGGTTTCGTTAATCGTGCCTGAAATACACAGCTCCATCTCATCTTCCTGCCAAGTGCTGCGCGCACATACTTCTTCTGCAGGTGTATGATGATACCGTCCATGAAGTCCAAGATGCTCACCCTGATCTTCGCAGCTAGCCCCCACTTGCATGAGTCCGCATGTCATGAGTAACCCGCCAGATGCCGTTCGAAGCCATTGATTCCCGTCCGCCTCATAGTAAGATGGATGAGCATTTCCATTCGGCGATTGCCAACTAATCGGCACACCATGATACTCGGCCAAAGAGATATCTAAACCCTTGGATGGCATCACGTTATAACTTAAGCCTGCACCTGTACGTACCTGAATGTGTTCCACACCTGCTTCTTTACCTTCAACGGCAACGAAGCGTTTGATTCCCGCTATTTGATCCATCTTGCCCACTCGCGCCTCTATGTCTCGACGCGACCATGCTTTTCCATATAAGTTCATAGGAATTCACCTACTCATCTTCACGAATATTGGGCATCCGTTGTATGCGCAGATCTGTAAAGATATCGAACTCATCCCGACTCGTGCTTGAAAATTCGGAAATGATAGCCCCATCATCACCAGCTTGAAACCAATGTTTAATCCCAGGTTCAATTGTATATTGCTCGCCAGGATGGAGGACGATTTCGTTCATGACGGTATAGGAATCCTCACTGCCTGAAGGTACAATGGCCGATATCTCTGACGTAGGCTCTCCCTCTACATATAAATAGACGACCCCTGCACGGCAGCGAAAGGTTTCCATTTTACCCGGTTCATTCGCGATCTGAGGATGAAGATGCTCGGGACAAGTTTGTCGTGGAAAAAGAACTAAGTCTTTGGCACAATAACGGTTCGTATTGATATAGGTAATGAGCTCCAGCCCTTGTACCTCAAGCTGTCCAAGTCCAAAGTCTGCAACTTCAATGCGCGCAATCTCTTCCTGAGTTAGTTGAATATGGGATGATGTCAATATATGTTCAGCCCGCTGCTGAGCTTGAATAATCTCACTTCGCTTCATTCGCTTCTCACACTCTCTTTCGGAGACTTATGATGAGGTCCTATCCATATCTGATCTTCATGCAAATACCAATTCTCCAGCTTCAATTTCGTCGCGCGCTTTTGCCATCCTTTGTGCATTCGGTCCTTTACGACTGCCATTTCCGGTATGCCACTGGTCGCATCTGCCTGTTCCACATTAAAAGCACCCACGCCAACAGCGCTCTGCATTGACGCGATCAGGGTTAATCCCCTTGTCAGACCGAAAAGGAAACCTGCAATGGTACAATCGCCAGCTCCTGTTGTACCTACAACATCGACTTCATAACAGGAGGATATCATTTCGCAGTTTAACCAATCATCGAGCCGTGCTTGCTTGGGAGAACTTAATCCCATCTGTGCCAATCTCTTCTCTTCTGAAGTTGTTCGTACGTATACACCGTGCTCACCTAGCTTAATGACCACAATCGCTACACCCATCTGGATGAGTTCAGCGGATAATTGCGCTAATAATTCGCCATCTAGGTAAGACAACAGGTCGCCATCTGGACTCGCTTTTTCCATAAAGTCGTAACGATCTCGGTCGAGCATATACACAATTTCCTCAAAACTAGGTAGAAACACATCGACAAACGGAAGTGATTGCGTCAGAATGGCTCGCCAATTAACCCTGCCAGCATCTGATTCTGGATCAGGTTTGGCCAAATCAAGCGAAACCGTCAATCCATTCTCTTTGACTTTCTTTAATAAGGATACAAGTTCTGTACCCTCATTCTCGAACATTCTCTTCATGAGAGGTGGATAGCCAAAATGAAACAGCTGTGCTCCTTGCAATTGTTCCAGTTTCAAATCAGAAGCCGCATACGTATCATTAGCTCCCGTCGAGTGAAGAAACATCCGATCCATATTCGGTGGACTGATGACGATGGAATAGGAACTATTTCCCTCAGGGGAAACAATCATCCCCTCGACTAAGGATGGTTCTTGCTGCCTTAGCAGGGTAAGAATGGTATGACCGAATGGGTCCGCACCTATCTTCCCCATTAGTTTCACCTTGCTTCCCAGACGGTGAAGCGCAAGTCCGGTATTTGAGACTGCACCTCCCGTTGAAATTACGGCAGGCCCGATATTCACAAGCTTCCCAGGTGATAGCAGCGCAGCTATGCTTGATTGTTTCTCATCCATCGTTGGAATAATATCCAAGCAAATATGCCCAGCCACGACGATTTCCGCTTTGCCGCTCACATTTATTCCTCCCAATGTAACGCTATGGTTTGACCCGTTCGATTGGATGCTAACGCGGCTGTAAACACCTGATGACTGGAAGCCGCTTCTTCTGGCGTAGCGCAATAAAAAGGTTGCGCCATCTCCTTACGGTTTGTTAACTCATCACAGAACGCGGCCCACATCTGCAAGATCGAATCCGAGAAGCCGAACTCAAAGATAGCTCCAGTAATGGTGCCGTACGCCGATTTATAAGGAGCATCAGTCACATGCCAAGACTGTACTCCGCCAGGGCTGTAAGGTAATGAATTGACTTGCTTTGGATTCTTGGTAGTAAATTCCGCTGAGAATTTCGTACCCGTGATTCGAATGAACCATGTATTGGCATGTCCTGGGGCAATTCGCTTGGTCGATAAGACCATCGGAAATTGCTGATCACCGGTGTCAACCTCACAGGCCAAAATGGCATTATCCCACGTTTCGCAGGGAACCATCTCTCCCTTACCATCAGGACGTTCCGACACTATTTGGGAAAGCAGCGCTCTTACGGAATTCGGTTTCCAGCCAAAACGTAGGGGCAAGTGAAGAACGTGCATCCCTAGATCGCCCATACAACCATATTCGCCATTCGTAGCGTTACGCCTTTTCCAATTAATTGGTTTCGTTGGATCCAAATCACTTGAATGCCAGAATCCAGCCTCAACTTCAATGATCTTTCCGAATTTATTCTCGCCAACCCACTGAACCATTTGTTGAACACCCGGGAAGAATGGAAATTCAGATGAGCAGCGGACGATGACATGCGGATTTCGTTCAATGGCTTCCATAATCAACTTATTGGCTGCCTGATCGATACCGAATGGCTTTTCACCTAGCAAATGTTTCCCTGATTTAATAATATCGATATAGATTTGAGCATGCAGATTGTGGGGAACCGCACAGTAAATCGCGTCTATATTAGGGTTAGCAAGCATCTCCCTATAATCTGTATAGGTGGCTTCCACACTAGATAAGTTGTCTTGGAACCACTGTGTCGCTGCAGGGTTAGCATCACAGACGGCTACGATTCTCGGTTCGCTGTCGATCCCGGTAAGATGGCACCATCTTGCTGCCGCACTTGCAAATTCCCTGCCCATTAAGCCGCAGCCAATAACGCCAAACCGAATAATTTCTCTATTCAAAATGAGATGACCTCCTTCTGGTACGTTAAGTTATTGACGCAATAACGCAAGTGCCTGTTCTTCTGACGCCCCATGATGAACAATGGACATTAAAGCTTTGGTCATGCCAGCCGGGTTCGGATGTTGAATGACATTGCGGCCATACACAATACCCGATGCGCCTTGCTTCATGAGCTCTACCGTACGGCTCATAATTTCTTCATCGCTTGCTCGCCCTCCACCGCGGACAAGAACAGGAATACCCGAAGCAATCCCAATAACACGATGATACTCTTCCACATGATCACAAGGGTCCGCTTTAATAACATTTGCCCCAAGTTCTACTGCCTGCCTAACGAGCGGCATAATCTTGTTAATATCGCCATCGACCATATAACCGCCTTTCGCTTCATTAGCTAGCATAACTAAAGGCTCCACCATGAGCGGCATGCCATACTTTTCACATGCTGTTTTGAGCTGTGATACATTTTTTACACATTGATAGTGAAGTTGGGGTTGATTCGGTAATTGCAACAGATTCACACATACAGCCACCGCATCCATCCGGACTGCTTGCTCAATCGCGTTGTCGATCAGTTCGCTAAAAAGAAATGTAGGAAGGACCTGCCCATAAATATTGGCAACATCTGTACGAAGGACAAGTCCTGGTTTATGGCTGCCAGGTATGGCTTGCAGATGGTTGGCTTGCCCAATGCTAAGCTGAATACAGTCAGGACCTGCATGAACGATGGTTTCAACAGCTTCCTTCATATTTTCGATACCGGTTAGAAACTGAACCTCATTGAAGAAGCCATGATCGATAGCTACATCAAAGCATTTCCCCTGTTCACTAAACATGCGATTTAATCTTGGTTGAACGGACATGTCTACCACCCTTTTCCACGTGTTTTAAAATAACACTTAAAAGTTCGTTTATAACATTATAATAAGTTATTTTATAACATGCGTCTAGCTATTTTATAGTAAAAAAACGAGCTCCTAGATTCAGCTCTAGGGCTCGTATGGCGTGGGTAAACATATTCGAGGGAACGAGGATGCTCTAATGTGTACAATCAGCATTACGCTTCTGGCTCAAAATCCTCCGTAAATAAGGTAGCACAAAATTGACTCAAGCTTGTACCGGTTTTTTTCTTAAACATTTTCCCGAATGTGTGAATATCACTATAGCCAACACGTTGCGCAACCTCGCTAGGTGTCAGCCCTTCATGAACGGCCAGCTCCTTCGCTTTCTCCACTCGGAGATGAATCTGGTATTGAATAGGCGTCATACCAAACGTCTTCTTAAACTGCACGATTAAGTAATCGCAGCTAAATCCGCAAAGTGCTTCCAGATCTTTAATTTTCACTTCTTCGGCAAAATGTTCAATAATGTAGTTTTTGACCAGCACTAACCTTGTAAAATTGTTCCGCTGCGCCACGGTTGCCTCTTGTTCACTTCGCTCTCCTGCTAAGGAGTTGAAAGTAAGCAACATCTCCATCAGCAACGTCTGCGCATGCAATTGATGCACGAGTCCTGGCTGTCGATAATGGACTACGAGGGAGGTCAACTTGCGCTCAATTTCATGACTAGCAAAGTTGCCCAAATAGTTCGTCGTCGACACCAAGTCATCTAACGGGAATGCGCTTTGACCGAAATGAAAAACCAACGACAAACACAAATACGGTTCACCGAGAATGGTGGACACACTGTGCCTTTCACCGGGCCTGTGAAAAATTAGATCGCCTTTTCGCGTCATATAAGGATTGCCTTCAATTGTATATTTGGCGCTTCCGTTTAATACATATTGCAGCTGAAATTGTTTGAGAACGCGGTTATAAATTCCCCATCCGGCTGGAGCGTTGAAAGTATGCGCTAATGTAATATAGGGTGGGAAATACGTATCACTCAATTCGCTGAGCGTATCACTGGGACTCAAATAATAGAGCGGTTTCTTCGGCATCCGCAGCTCCCTCCTTTTCTAAGAATTGTACACGATTTATTTCGGAATAACCACGATTTTGGCAACCACTTTGCGGATTTAAACTAAATACAGTCCCTTACAAAGCTTCTATAATGAGAAATGTAAGCCTTTACGGTAGACATTTCGATGTTGGAGGAGATTAGTATGAGCGAGGCTACAAGCCATAAAAGGGATTATAGTCTGACAGGTACAGAACGATTGCGAGCGTTGGAAAAAGGACTTGCCTCCGCTCAGTGGTATGCCAGCCCCATTTCACGGAAACGGCTCAAAGAGCTGATGCAGCGTCGCAACGGACCGGCAATCCGCGATACGCTCATTTGGTTTGCTTTATTAATAGGTACCGGTGTGCTGGCTTTCCATACCTGGGGTACCTGGTGGGCCCTTCCTGCCTTTTTCGTCTACGGGATTTTGTACTCATCTCCCGGTGATTCCCGCTGGCACGAGTGCGGACATGGTACTGCGTTCAAAACGTCGTGGATGAATGAAGTCATCTATCAGATCGCTTCGTTCATGGTTTTACGTCCCGCTACGCCTTGGCGCTGGAGCCACACACGTCATCACACCGATACGTTCATTGTCGGTCTTGATCCTGAGATCGCTCAGCCGCGTCCGCCCGTTTGGCGCATTATTTTAATGGAGATCTTTCATTTATACGGCGGGCCGAAAGATATCAAACGCATGATCTTTCATTGTTTTGGTGTTGTAGACAAGGAGCAGCGTACTTATTTACCCGAATCGGAATTCCGCAAAACATTCTGGGAGTCGCGTGTGTATGTGCTCATTTTCTTGACGGTTATCGGGCTTTGTCTCTATACTGGCAGCATTTTACCCGCGATGTTCATCATTCTGCCTTCGTTTTATGGAGCTTCTCTCATGCTCACATTCGGATTGGTTCAGCATCTTGGTCTGCACGAAGATGTCCTAGACCATCGCTTGAACACGCGTACGATCTATATGAATCCGGTGTTCCGATTCCTTTACTGGAATATGAACTATCACATCGAGCATCATATGTTTCCGATGGTGCCCTATCACTCGCTGCCGAAACTGCACGAGGAACTAAAACAGGACTTCCCTCAACCGAACCGCACTGTGTGGGAAGCAGTAAAGGAAGTAACGGTTGCCCTTATTCGACAAGGCAAGGATCCAAGTTACACGATTCAGCGTGTGCTTCCTGCAACAGCACAGCCTTACAAATATGGGCCTACAAGTGAGGAACGAGAAGAAGGAAAGAACTTAGGGAGGGCACAATAATGCAACTAGAAGGATGGACATACGCATGTGAGGCAGACGCCGTGGACGAGGAGGATGTGATTCGCTTTGATTCCGGCAGCCGCTCCTTTGCGATTTATCGTTCGGAGGATAGCGACTATTATGCAACTGCTGGCTTTTGCACGCATGAGAAGGTGCATTTGGCCGATGGCCTTGTCATGGGAGATATTATCGAGTGTCCCAAACATAACGGTCGGTTCAACTACAAAACAGGTCAGGCTAAGAAAACGCCGGCGTGCGAGCATTTAATTACGTACCCTGTCCAAGTCACGAACGACGGCAAGGTTTACATCAAAATTGACTAGGGGGAAAGCCGTTATGCGTACAGGTGGCATGGTGATTATCGGCGCTGGAGAAACCGGCGCAAGCGCAGCTAGAACGCTGCGCGAAGAAGGCTGGCAGGGCCCGATTACCCTCATTGGTCAGGAAAAACTTGCCCCCTATGAGCGCCCGCCTCTATCCAAAGGTGCATTGGCTTCAGGAAGCGATACTGCACCGACTTATATGTTAGATGAGCATATGCTGGATGAGTTAGCGATTACATGGGTGCGAGAGGCGTTAGCCGTGCAGATAGACCGCGATCGCCAAACCGTTCAGCTTGCAGATGGACAGGAAATCGCCTATGTGAAGCTGCTTCTTGCAACAGGCGCAAGTCCGCGCAAGCTCACACTCGAAGGCTCCGACACCACCGGAGTCATGGTGCTTCGGACATATGCGGACGCTGAGCGGCTTCGCGAGAGGCTGGAGGCCGGACGCCATCTCGTCGTCATCGGCGCCGGTTTCATTGGCCTCGAGGTCGCGGCTAGCGCTCGCGAACGGGGCTGTGAGGTGACCGTCCTCGAGGTCGGTCACCGCATTCTGATGCGCGGGGTTCCTCTGGGCATCGCGCAAGCTGTAGAAGCCCGGCACCGAGAGGCGGGGGTGAATTTCCAGCTCGGCGTCGGCATCGCGCGCATCGAGGATGTGGAGGGCGAGCAGCGGATTACGCTCGCGGATGGCGCAGTGCTGCGATGCGACGCGATCATCGCAGGCATTGGGGCGATACCGGAGACAAGTCTGGCCACAGCATGTGGACTGGACGTGGGCAACGGTATCCATGTAAATGATCGGCTCGCCACGAGCGATCCAACGATTTTTGCGGCGGGAGACTGCTGCGCGTTCCCGCATGGGGTGTACGGCGGCACACGCATCCGGCTAGAAGCGTGGCGCAATGCCCAAGAGGGCGGCGCCCATGCCGCGCGAAATATGCTCGGCGCGGATCAGCCGTACGAGGCGATTCCGTGGTTCTGGTCGGATCAGTATGAGCAGACGCTGCAGGTTGTTGGTCTGCCAGATGCCAGTTCGATAACCGTACAGAGCCATTCTGAGGATGGACGTTTGTTCTTTTTCCACTTGGATAGCTCGCATCACTTGGTGGCTGCAAGCGGCATCGGTTCAGGAATTGCCAAAGACATTAAGCTAGCCGAAATGCTCATTCTGAAGCATGCTGTTCTAGATCCAGCCAGGCTCGCTGAGCCAGGTCTAAAGTTGAAAGCGTTGCTGAAGGAGTTGACTTAAAATGGCCTTTGCCACTTGGCGGGAATCCGTTTACAAAGGAATGCGCAGCGTTGTTGGTGAAACCTCTGAACTCCGTGTAGAGATCGTGCCTGGTCGTGGAGGCAAGCTTGTTTCCTACATGAGCAAATCCACTGGCAAAGAGTGGGCTTTTCAAACCGAGGTGCCGTGGAAGCCATTGACATACGGCATGATGTGGGACGAAGGGGATCGCAGCGGGTGGGACGAAATGTTTCCAACCATTCTCTCCTGCCCCTGTCCAGATGAGCCGTGGCGCGGCACCCTATTTCCCGATCATGGCGAAGTATGGACCCTCCCCTGGTCTTACGAGCTTGATGAGCTTAGCATTCGCATGTGGGTTCATGGAGTGAAAGTACCGTACCAGTTCTTTAAGAAATACACGATAAGCGGCGGCAAGCTACACACGACCTATGAAGTACATAACCCCACACCGCATCCTTTCTCTTATCTTTGGTGTGCGCATAATTTGCTTGCAGTAAGTCCTGGTATGCAACTGCTCATTCCCCCTCATTTGGACACCGTGCAATATCAATATTCACATCAAAATCGGTTAACACCGAAGTCTTACGGCCGTTCTTCATTTCCATTCGTCGAGGGCACCTCTGTGGATTTATCGATTATTGAACCTAACCTTGGCCAGCATGCCGAGAAATATTGGTTTGAAGGCGATCTAACCGAAGGACGCACAGGCATATTCGATCCGATGTCGGGCGAAACGCTAAGCTATTCCTTTTCCCCAGATGATATCCCTTACTTGGCGGTTTGGGCGAACTACGGCGCTTTTAACGGTGATTATACGGTTGCGTTGGAGCCTGCCACAGGGTATTTGGACGATGTGTATATCGCTAGTGTCATGAACAAAGTGAAGTCTGTTCCTGCTTTCGGGCAAACAAAGTGGACTTTTGATATCTCAATTACAAAGGAGTGAACATCGCATGAAGTATAACGCATTTCGATCCGAAACGGATCAAGTATCACGGCTTGGTTTTGGTGCCATGGGGCTTGGCGGTTCATTTGGCACGCATGATGAAAATGATTTGATCAAGAGCGTACTGAACTGTCTCGAACAAGGGGTCAACTTTATTGACACCGCGCGTGCTTACGGGGATTCGGAGCGTATTCTCAGCAGGGCACTGAAAGAGTGGAAAGGCCGCAAACCCTTCCTCGCTTCTAAAGTGCAATCGCTAGGCCCTGGATCCGTCGGTTGGGGAACGCACATTCCTATCGAGTCTGCTTACCCGCAAGGGCGGCTGCGCGAAAGCACAGAGCTTTCCCTCAAAGAGCTCGGAGTTGACGTCATTGATCTTATCCAACTGCATCAATACTGGCCGCAATGGGATCGGGCCGACTATTGGATGGAAGAATTACTTCGCCTCAAAGAAGAAGGCAAAATCCGTTATATAGGCATTTCCATACCCGATCAGCGGCATGATATCGCACTTTCGATCGTACGCAGTGGTGCTATTGATGCCGTGCAGACGGTATTTAATATCTTCGACCCGCTTCCACTCGACTGCTTGCTGCCTTTCTGCGAAGAGCATAACGTTGCCTTTTTGGCCCGCTGTGTCATGGACGAAGGCGGTTTGACTGGCTTCCTTACCGAAGAAACGACTTTCGCTGACAGCGATTACCGTAAAACGTACTTCGACTACGTGCCTCGTGCCATGTATATCGAGCGGGTGGACCGCCTGCGCAAATTCATCCCTGAATATGCTGACAATCTTGCTGAGCTGGCGCTCAAGTTCGTACTCCACCACCCTGCGGTTACCTCCGCACTTGTCTCCATGCATATTCCACAGTATGCGAATCAAAATATCGCTGCTTTAGACAAGGCACCGCTGCCAGATCATATTTTCGAGGAAATTCAGAAGTATCACAGATGGGTTCGTAATTTCTATGACACGAAGTTCTGGTAAGCCGATGACTGACAATGTGCGGTGGTCCGAACTTTTTCCTTATGCATTCAACCAGCGGCTTGATGCGTGTCCCATCGTCTATTTGCCGCTCGGCATCTGCGAGCCGCATGGACAATTCAGCGCGTTCGGGCTTGATACGATGAAAGCGGAGTGGCTGTGTGAAAAGGCTGCAAGCGAATTTGGCGGAATTGTCGCGCCTACGCAAGCCTATCACATCCATGAAACCGGCTACCATGCCCGCTGGCTGGAAGATGTTGTCGGGGAGGAGAATCCCCGTATGACCAGCATGCCGCCCCATGTGGTGCTGCATTTCTTCCTGTACCAGCTGCGTTCTTTCGTCAATGCAGGCTTCAAGGCCATTGTTGTTGTCTCTGGGCACAGTGGCGGCAACCAGGAAGACTTGCGGCTCGCTGCTGAGTTCTTTATGGC
Source organism: Paenibacillus sp. J22P165 (assembly GCF_059692015.1). Lineage (NCBI taxonomy): Bacteria > Bacillati > Bacillota > Bacilli > Caryophanales > Paenibacillaceae > Paenibacillus > Paenibacillus sp. J22P165. Next base: position 40,676 of record NZ_JCAUAP010000018.1, read on the forward strand.
GATCTCGCCAGTTCGTGTGTGGGTCGTATCCGACCCGGAGCTCGTTCAGGGTCAATTTACCGGCGATCATGCCGGTAAATATGAGATCTCCCAGCTCATGTACCTGCGACCTGAGCTGGTTGACATGTCCCTGCTCCAGTTGGAGCAGATACCCGGTTCCGGCGGCAGGCTCGCTGCAGGGGAGGACGCGGGCGAAGCTTCACCCGCTGAAGGCGAACGCATCATGCTCGCCTGTCTTGAGACCTTGCTACGCAAAGCTGCAGCACTGAAGGGCGAAGTAACGGGCTTGCCTACACTCCCTCGCATTCAGCTCCATGAGGTGGAACTGGTGTGGCAGCGCTTGCTATCTCAGCAGGCACGCTGGGTGACGCTGCGCCCTCGACAAGGGCAGGAGCCTGTAAGCGAGAGTTCGCAGTGGAAGCTATAGCTTCATTCCTATGATTCTGGCAATGTTAATGAAAGTTGCTGTCTCAAAAGTCGATCTAGACTTTTTGAGAACAGCCTCTTTTCGTTCATGACCTTTGAGTCATGAACCTGCTTCCTTTGCTTCCCGCAATCTAACTGGATATTCTCCATCTATTTGAAGAGGATTTCTAGAATTCGAAAGGTTAACTGTATTTTCTGTAGTTAATTCCCTTCAATTTGCTCATGTCTTCAAATTTCAAGCAAATTAGCTGTAGTTTATACATCTAAACACGTAGTGGCAGCTATAAAGAATGCCCAAGAGTTTAAAGTTTTCTGCTTCCTGTGTTCCAAAGGTTACTTACGGGACAGCCTCTTTATTGCTTCAGGGAGGTATTCCTGCGTATGAGATTGATGTTTAGATGTATGCCGTTATGGGAATGCACGTATATAATAGACATTGAATAACCATCACTTAAGTAAATGAGGTTTTCTCCATGGATAACATATTAGTTACTGGGTTTACCGGTAATGTAGGACAAGAAGTGGCAAAGAAATTAATGGAGAAGCAGGGGAATATGATATGCGCTGTCCGAGATACGGAGAAAGCTAGAATAACCTATGGCGAGAAGATTGCCTACGTGGAATTAAACTATCAGAAGCATGAAACATTTGAAAAAGCATTACAAGGCGTACAAAGTGTGTTTCTCATGTACCCGCCAGAGACTCCGCTTCAAGATTTTCATCTTTTCATCCAAACTGCGAAAGAAATGGCCATCAAGCACATTGTCTACCTTTCTGTAAAAGATGTGCAGTTTTTACCCTTCATTCCACACTATAAAAACGAAAAAAACATCAAACAAAGTGGGATACCCTTTACTTTTCTAAGAGCCGGCTATTTTATGCAAAATTTAAACCTCTTTATGCTGGATGAAGTAGTGCGGAATGATCGCCTATTCGTCCCATGTGGAAAGGGGAAAACCAGCTTCATTGATGTCCGAGATATTGCTGAAATTGCAGCACGATCACTTCTTGAAAGAGATACTTTTCAAGGCCACAAGCCAGTCTTAACAGGTAACCGTGCTTTGGATTTTTACCAAGTTGCAGACATCATGTCACGTATTTTGGGTCGTCAAATTACCTATGCCAACCCCTCCGTAAAACATTTCCGCTCCTACATGATCGAAAAAGGTCTGGATGCAGCTTACATTAATGTTGTAACTGGCATTCACATTCCCACCAAACTAGGGCTTGCCAAAGGAATTACCGATACGTATACACAAATCACGAACCAGCAACCTACGCAAATCGAGCAATATATACTTGATTACAAGGATTACTGGGTGAAATTGTGAAGGACAATTCCAAGAAGCCTGATGACTAGGTCTATCCATTATAATAAGACTGGGTCATCAGGCGAATTTGCTCCCTGTACTTACCAGGATTAACTCCAAACCTCTTGGCGAATTGGTGACTAAGGTAAGATGCATCCCCCAATCCACAAGCCGTAGCAATTTCAACAAGACTATCATTGCTGGATTCCAGCAAACTCTTGGCTTTCTTTAATCGCAGATCACGTAGCATCTGCATCGGATTAATGTGATATTGCTCAATGAAGATCTTATCTAAATAGCTCGTATTTAAATGCACAAGATGAGCTAATGTTGTTCTCGTTATTTTCTCATGAAAAGACGTATTGATATAAGAGATGACCTTTTCTAAACGCTCGTCCTTTCTGCCCCTCTGAATATTGCGATTAGCCCGGCCATTCTGATCCCAGCTCTTCAATAATAAATGAACTAATTGCATGCCAAGACCTGATAACTCAAGTTCACGAAAAGGCGTATTATTTTTTTGCCAAGAGGTTAACAGCTTATAAAAAATATCGGAGTATGCGTCAGAATCTATCATGGTCATCACTTCAGCTATGGGATATAAACGGAACAAATCAACTTGATAACTGTTCTGCACATCAATTAACAACCAAAGGTGAGTACCTGGTGTCGTAGCTTTCTCGGCAAAAGGTACCCCTGGCGCATGTAGCATGACCTGTCCAGACTTCGCTGTTTGCGCCTTACTCCCATCCTTCACTTCGACCTGTCCTTCAAGGATAAAGCTGACAACCCAATAAGGATACATTAGATTTTCTAAATCGATGGCTTGATAGGAGGCTTCCTCCACCTGATATAAGCGAATTTGCCAGTATTCGTCCATCAGTTCCTTTTGCTCCTTCACCAAGCTCACTCCTACTTAGTTTTATCAAATCCTATCCACGATGAACGATTGTCATCACAGCTTCAGTCCTGTCCTACCAATACTTTGTATCGTAAAAATTACGTACCCACCGATGCTTAGTTCGCAGCGCATGAAATACATCTTCCGATAGAAGGCTCGTCTGAAGCACCTGAATATTATCATCAGCATGAGCGGCAATATGCATAGATACCAAAGCGGAAGTTACCGCAGGCGAGTGTAAAACAAACTTGATCGCCAGCTGAGCCAAGGTGCGTGTTTCTTCATCTAAATATACTCTTAGGCGATCCACTTTTTCTATATATTGTGAACGCGGAACATTTTCAAAGAAGGTTTTCCGGAAGTCATTCTCTGCAAATTGGGTTGATTCTGTTAAGAAACCAGTCAATCCACCTTCATCCAGCACACATCTTGCGATAAAAGCAACACTGTTCTGTTCACACAATGGCAATAAGCAATCAAGCGCCAGCGGATCAAAAACATTTAGAATCGTTTGAACGGAGTCAATTGCCCCGCTCTGAACTAGCGTTAATGCTGTATCATGGCGATGGTCGTTAATCGATATCCCAATTGCACGAATCTTGCCCGCTTCTTTCGCCCGAAGCAGTTCTTCCATCCAGTAGTCGGTCTTCTCCCAGCCAGGCCAATATTGGTGCATTTGCATCAAATCTATTGTATCTACACCGAGCAATCGGAGTGATTCATCAATATCGAGGGTAACACATCCTTTCGGAAAGCAAACCTCAACCGGCGCAGGCATGCCCCAAGTTGATCCCGCTCCATGTGGACGGACCTTGGAAGCAATGAAGGGACGGTCCCCCTTCCATTGCTTTAGTGCCTTGCCAACAATCGTTTCGGATGCCCCATAGGCACGTGCCGTATCAATGAAGTTCACACCTTTATCCAAACTGTGCAGCACAGAACGAATTAACTCATTCTCATCATGTGAACCGAAAGCACCGCCAAGACCCATGGCTCCAAATCCAAGTCTGGAGATTGAATCCCCAGTAGAAGGAAAAATACTATATTTCATAGGATTACAACTCCTCTTTGGATTGAAAGCGCTCATAGACTGCTTTTCCGTCTTTTGAGATAATCGGTCCATTCTTGTATTCAGCGCCATTCCTAGGATCTATCGAGCCTTCTGCCGAATATTGAATTACGTAAGCTTTGCGCGTACCTTGGCTTCGGTTAGGTGTGCTGCGGTGGAACAATAACGAATGGAACGCGACCATGCTTCCTTTTTTCAAGGGTACTGGTGTCCCCTGAACATCCCCATAGTAACACAACCAACCGATGTCTGTTTTCACATGCTCAACTAAGCCTTTATGATGAGACCCCTCTTGAATCCAAATACAACCATTTTCTAGTGTAGCATCCTCAAGCGCAAGCCAACAGGTCAAATAATGCATAGGCTCTATCGGCGCATAACCATTGTCCTGATGCCATGGGAAATCACGATTCGCCTCTGGGCGTTTATATACGGATTGGTCCCAGTACAGACGATTGTCCGGCCCTAGAATAGAAGTTGTCAAATCTACAAAACGATCATCCGCTATAAACTTCTGCAATTCTGGGCTCTTAAAATTTAAGCCAGACGTAAAATTGATCTGTTTCGGAATGTTATTAAAACTTTGCCCAGCTTCACTAAGACGGCGTTCCGTCTCTTCATCAAAATGATCTATGATGCTGCGCACGCCATCCATTTCTTCATCTGAGAATAAATTTTCTAAAATGATAAAGCCTTTTTCATCGTATTGTCGCAGCTGCTCTTGTGTTAGCATGAATTAATCGCTCCCTTGTAGCTAGTATTCTTACATAGCAATCATCTTACAAAAGAGGCTCAGTCACAATTCGAACGCTACGCTAATTCGTTGTGTTTTCTACTCTTTTTCAGAAGATACAATTATTTGATTTTATTGCGCGAACAGTAAAATTCGTGCTACTGTGAGAATGGAAATTAATGATTTCACTATGCCATGACGACAAGGAATATCTACGATGAATGAACTATTTATGGATTTCTTAACGATTCTGCTCCCTACTTATTTCTTTTTCTACATGGCCATTACCTTAATACATCGAAATAGGAAGAGCATGCTAAACCGAATTGCTGCTGTTCTCATGTTTGCTTATCAGTTATATTTCTTAGGGGAATACATTAAAACGTCATTGTTGCCGCAATATCAAATGCAGATCGTCCTTTACGGAAATAGCCCGATGATTCTATTGGTCATCTGCTGCCTAGTTCACCTGAGCATACTCATCGGCGGCGCCACTGTGTCATCCTTGAAGCGATGGTTACCACTCGTTTACGCAGCACCGTACGCATTATGGGCTATATTTTTAATTACTAAGGATCATAGGGTCTTATACAATGCTGCTGTGACGGATGGACGAAGCCCCCTCGACCCACTTTTTCTACTCATTACCGTCTCTTTTATTGCAGGCTATATCTTGATTTCCGTTGTGATTCTCACAGTCTCCTGGTATCGTGCCCGGGATTCAAAGCATAAGAAGATTCTTCGTTCTTTGCTTCTCAGTTTATTTATGCTTTTTGCCTGGTTTGTCTTAGTCACCCTTCTCTTGCAATCGAAGTTCGTCACTTCGCGGAATGCCATGATCTTATTTTTTATCGGTTATTTGTTCTGGGGGGTTGCACTTCGTCATTTGATTGGTAAATATGACATTATGCCGGATTACCGCAAGCTCTTCCATAATCTTTTCAAATCAGCCCCTACAGCTATTCTGCTTCTGGATCAAAAGGGAGCCATGAAAGAAATGAATCCAAAAGCGGAACAATGGCTTGATGGTATCCCTGCTTCTGACATGTTGAGCCATTTTCAGTTCGGTGACGGACTGAGTCTAGCTGCCAGATTGGCGTGGGTTGAGCGGGAAAGTGAAGTTCAGTGGGAGGCAAGGTTAGTTACACCGAAAAAAGGTGATTTGGATATGATGATAGGTCTTGAATTGATCGAGGAGACCAACGAGAAATTGTATGTGATGCACCTTACTGACGTTACTTCGTTGAAAGATACAGAACGTAAATTATTGGAATCAGAGCAACGCTACAAATATTTTGCACACCATGATTCACTGACCAATTTATATAATCGCGCGGCCCTTCAGGAGCAATTACTGCACAAGATAGCAAGTCATGAATTTTTTGCACTCATATTAGTCGACTTGGATAGTTTTAAACCCATTAACGATTTCCACGGACATTTCGTGGGTGATCTTTATCTGAAGCATATGGCACAAATTTTAAAAAGCTGCTCTGGGCCCGGTGATCTCATCGGACGAATTGGTGGAGACGAGTTCGTTTGGGTCATTTCATCCATAGATGAGAACAGCGAATTAGACACGACTGTGAATAGGAGGTTATCGCTTTTATACGAGACCCCCTTCCAACATGAAGAGATTACCATCCCGATTTCTTTTAGTGCTGGAATCAATCTATACCCTAGAGATGCGACGGATCTTACAACATTAATGAAGAACGCGGATGAAGCTATGTACAAAATGAAACGCAGCAGGAAGAATGGTTCCGTGCTTTAAAATAGAAAACGGAGCCTGCAACATGCAGCGCTCCGTTTTTGTTGTTCCTTATTCTGATTCTGCCATTTGCAGGAGCTCACTCACCGTGACAAGTTGATAGCCGAGTTCAGTTAATTCCCTTGCCAAAATTCGAACTGCCTCTACCGTTTGAGAGCGATCCTCAAAACCATCATGGAAGATAAAGATGCTCCCGCATCCGATGTGCTCTCGGGTTACCGCTAGAATATGTTCGACGCCGGGCATCTCCCAATCCCTTGTTCCCCCGTTCAGGGCTCCAATAACTTGATAGTCGAATTTGGCAGTAATCGCGTGAACATCTAGGTTGTAATCCAAGTAAGGAGGACGCATGACAACGGGCCGGGATCCCGTAACCTGTGTAATTAATCTGTCTGTATCGAGAAGTTCTTGCTCACATGCCTCCGAACTAATCTGGGTCATAAAAGGATGAGAGTACGTATGGTTCCCTATCTCGTGTTTCCTGACATGAACATCAAGAGCGGTCTCAGGATACAGTTCAATTTGTTTTCCCATCATAAAAAATGTAGCACGGCCGGATACCTCATCGAAAATATCTAACAATTGAGGTGTATACTCGGGATTAGGGCCATCATCAAATGTAAAAGCTATAGCTTTTTGCGTTGTTGACACTTGTTTAATAATATTCATCCATTGAGCTCCTCTTAGGGTAATCATAGCTTAGTACGTATCATCCCATAATACCCCAAATTGTGCCGAGTTGTTAGTGGTGTTATTTACGAGTGGTCACGTACCAAGCATTAATTTCGTCGTAGCTCGTTTGGCCACCGGCTTTTTTGAATTTATCCGTAAAGGCATCAAATCCTGTCAACTGTTCGCCGCCAACAATGATCTTGACCGCATAATCGTTGACCATTTGGTTAAGCTGTGCATTTTCCTTGGAGTAATTCGGGAAGTAAGGAGCTAATCCAAGCGGGTTCTGCTTGAACACTTCTGGCTTCTGCAACTTGTTCAGAAACTCCCAGCCCTTGTAGAGACGATCATCCTTGCGGACGCGAGCTTGCCAATAGATCGGATATTTGGTTTCATCAATACCAGTCAAATAGTTGCTGGCAGTTCCTCGCTCGTCATTGAAAATAGGCAAAATCGGGTAATAATTTCCGTCTTTCAGTGTATGGTGCGTGCCCTCTACGCCGATGGCCATGTTTTTGAACGTAGCCGGATCCAACTTGGCGTCCATCCATTTGATCGCATCTTCCGGATGTTTAGAAGCTTTCGGAATAAACGTCAACCTATCAAATCCCGATGATTGTGCCAGACCTGCCTGACCGTTCTTGCCAATTAATGCTGGAATGTAGGCATAGGTGGCATTCGGGAAGTTTTTCTTCAGTGCATCGTCGATCGTTGGGATGTCAGCCCAATGCAACACGATCGCACCCGCTTTTCCGTTTGTAAACTTCTCCTTCACCGTTGCATCCTTGTTAATCGCAAACTCTTGATCCAGCAATCCTTGCTTATAAAGATCAGTCATATACGTCAAATATTCCTTAAACGCAGGATTCATAGCACGGGGAATCAGTTTACCGCTCACATCGTTCCAATCGTTAACCATGCCGAAGGCACCTACAAGGTTGTCAACCAATGGATTGTCGCCCTTAATAGACATCGGAATATTTTTAGCTCCGTTACCACCTGGATCCTTCTCCTTGAACGCTTTGAGTACAACCAACAGCTCGTCAAGCGTTGTCGGGACTTGCAGACCCAGCTTATCCAACCAATCCTTGCGGATCAGCAGACTCGTGCCGACAGATTCGAGGGTTCGCGTCGGAATGGCATAGATTTTACCGTCAACTTTAGCCATTTCCAGTGTCTCTTTGGACAACGATGCTTTGATGTTTTTACCGTACTTCTCAATCAGCGGAGTAAGATCGACCAACGCGCCTTTTTTGGCATAATCGGCATAGATCGCTTTGGAGCTGCTGTCCCCAGCTGTCGAGACGATATCATAAGGCTCCGAAGAAGCAATTAAAAGATTGAGTTTGTCCTCCGGCTTATCGACCGGAAGGGCTTCGTAATTGACTTTATACCCCGTCTTCTCTTCCAGCATGGCGGCGATTGGATCTTTAGCGAAGTTAGGAGCCAATCGCATAAGCGCTTTCAGTTCAGGCTTGGGGCCCGCAGTCGCTGGCTGTGTGGACGAGGCCGGCGTGGGAGAGCTGCTTTTCTCACCTTCACTGCTTGCACCACAAGCGGTAAGAAGCATCAGGCTGACTGCGACAGGGAGCGCAGCCCATTTCATCGTTTTCTTCATTTTTTAACCCTCCTATATATGTTGTGAGATTTATCATTAAGCAGCGGTGGATTCCGCCGGCGTTAATGCAGCATTAACCTTTGACGGAACCAATCAATACACCCTTAATAAAATATTTCTGAAGGAACGGATATACGAGAAGGATAGGCACGGTAGAAGCGACCACAGTAGCGGCACGGATGCTTTCTGGTGACATATTCATCAGATCGTCTGCTGACTTGTTCAGCGCATTCGCCGTATCGTTCTCCATCACGATATCACGCAGATGTAGTTGAAGCGTTTTCAATAATGGATCACTAATGTACAGCATCGGACTGAAGTAGTCGTTCCAAAAGCCAACGGCATAGAATAAGGCAATCGCAGCGAGCACGGGCATACTAAGCGGCAGAATGATGCGAAACAAAATCATATACGTTTTTGCTCCATCCATTCGCGCTGATTCTTCAAGTGCTTCGGGAAGACCTTCATAATAGCTCTTGATGACCAGCATATTGAAAACACTGATCATGGCAGGCAAAATGAGCGACCATAGATTGTTTAGCAGATGCAGTTCACGAATTAACAAGTAATTCGGAATAAGTCCTCCGTTAAATAGCATCGTGAAGACGAACAAGACCATGATTCCTGAGATACCAGGCAAGTGCCGCTTAGATAGCGGATAAGCTGTTATTGCGGTCACCAATATGCTCAATAGTGTCCCAACTACGGTTACGATGACTGAAATGATGAATGCCCGGCCAAATGCGTAGGAAGTGGCGACTTTTACGAGCGTATCCAGCTGAAAGCCTACCGGGAGCAGATTCACCTGTCCAGATACAAGCGCCCAGTCCGAGCTGACGGATTTGGAGAACACGTGGATCATCGGCAATAAAGTAAGGAGGCCTAACACGATCATGAAGCCGTAGACGAAACTATCTAATACCCAGTCGCTGAATGTTCTTTTACGGATTTGCATGTCAGACCTCCTTACCATATTCCGCGGTTCAGCGTTTTTTTGCTGAGCCAGTTGCCGGAGATGATGAGAATAAAGCCAACGACCGAATTGAAAAGGCCGACTGCCGTACTGAAGCTGTAATCCATCTTTCCGAGACCTATTCGGTAAACAAAAGTACCGATTACATCGCCAGAAGCGTAAACAGTAGGGTTATACATCGTCAGGATCTGTTCTGTACCTGCATCCAGCACCATACCAAGGCGGAGAATGAGCATCAGAATAATCGTCGGCACAATGCCTGGAAGCGAAATATGCCACATCTGCTGCAGGCGATTCGCTCCGTCGATGGAAGCCGCCTCGTACTGCTCCTGTTCGACACTCGCTAAGGCAGCGATGAAGATGATCGCGTTCCAGCCGATCTCCTTCCAGCCTGCTGTGAACACGACGACACTTCTAAATACGTGGTTGTCCATAAAAAATCGTATAGATTCGCCGCCGAACCATCGGATGACGGTATTGACAAGTCCGTCAGAGGGGGACAAGATCGTCATGAACAAGCCAGAGATAATGACCCAGGACAAGAAGTGAGGCATGTAGATAATCGTCTGGATGGTCCGTTTGAACGTTGCGAACCGAATTTCGTTCAGCATCAGGGCGATCAGGATGGGTATCGGGAACAGCAACACAATTTTGTACATACTGATGAGCAATGTATTCGTGAACACTTGCACAAATTCTTCCGATTGCATGAGCTTTTGGAACTGCTCAAACCCGACCCATTGACTTCCTCTGATCCCGTCAAAAATGTTGAAGTCCTGAAAAGCGATTAAGACTCCGTACATCGGTGTGTATTTGAACAGCAACAGTAGAAGCAGCCCAGGCACCAGCAGTACATACGTATCGAGGTTCCGCCATACCCTTCGCCATCTGCCTTCATGCTTGCGAGAAAACTTGGTCTCCCCTGCCTTCCCATTCAAATGTGTGATGATTTCGCTCATATTGTGATTGCACCTCCTGCACTTATGGCTTTATTGTACCTACAGGAGAATGCGGCATGTAGAGGGTAATCCGACACTTTCTAGTCGTATCCTACTTAGTTTGTTCCTCTTGCATTGCCTTGAGACGAACGATTACCTCAGTACCTTTCCCTAGAAATGAATGGACCGTCAATCCATAATCGGAACCAGCCATAAGCTTGATTCTCTCGTTCACATTGTATAGACCATACGAGCTGCCGTTTCCTTCTGCATGCAGCGAAGGGCGCGAAGTTGACAACAGACTGGAAGCTAGCTGCTCGTCCATGCCGATCCCATTATCTGTGATGGCAATCTCGAGCACGTCCCCAATCCGCTTCGCGTGAATGTTAATGATCCCGATTTTGCCCTTATTTTTGCGTATACCGTGCAGCAGCGCATTCTCAACGATGGGTTGCAGCGTCAGCTTCGGGATGACACACCGACTCGCTTCCGAATCTGCTTCAATGACGAATTCAAATGTGGAAGGGAAGCGGTTTTGTTGAATCTCCAAATAGACTCTGGCGAGCTCGAGCTCATCCACTACGCAGACATGATCCTTCCCTTTATTCAGGCTAAGCCGAAAATAATCAGATAAACTCTCAATCATGTGGGAGATATCATCGGCTTCGCGAGAGATCGCCAACCAATTAATCGTATCCAACGTATTATAAAGAAAATGAGGATTGATCTGAGCTTGCAGCGCACGAAGTTCTGCCTCTCGCTCCAGCATTTTTGAACGGTAGGCCTCCTCCATCAAATCCTTCACGCGATGCACCAAATGATCGACAACTCGCTCAAGCAACCGAAAGTCGCCTCCCGGCTCCTCCAGCCCTTCGACACCTTCCGTGCGGATCGTCTTGACGACGGATTTGATTCGCCGATTCATCCCGTTAATTACGAACGCCAACAACATGAACACGAGGATCAAAAACATGATCGTCATGCCAACGACCGTCGCGATGCCGGACCACTGACTTAACGTGGTTGTGCGATGCGTCAAGCCCGTCTTGGGCACCTCCAACACGAGACGCCAATCCGCAGCTCGGATAGGTGCAAGCACTTCAAACACGTCTACACCGTTTTCAGACCGTTTGATGATTCCTTCATCAGATGCACTTGCGAGGGCAGTCTTTGTGCCGATCACCGATTGCTCCGCGCTGTAAATGATAGTCCCACTGCGATCCACGATATATACACGACTTTGAGCTGGAAAATTAAGTTCAGAAATAATTTCTGCTAGCATCTTCTCGGGAACGTCAAGCATAAGCACACCAAGACTCTGAGCAAAATTTCGCGGATGTCTCAGCAATCGAGCACAGGAAAGAATACGTGCAGGTCCCGAGTCCAGATAGTTTTCTTCGTAGATGCCCGTCCACACGATACTGCCTCCAGCGTTCTTGACCTCATTATTCCATGGGCGATCGTTCAAGCTATCTAGCGGAAAAAGATTCAATAAATCGAATCCGTATAAATTCCCCGGATCGGTAAAAACACGCGCCCTGACAATGTCTGGTGCCGATTGAACCGATTCGAGCAAATTGCGCAGCTCCTTTGACTGAGCGATGCGCTCGATAATTGGAGAAGCAGGATCCAAATTTTCATACAGTTTATTATTCATAAATAGAGAATTGGATGAATTCTGCACATAGTTAAGCCGCGAGCTTAAATTAATACCTGCCTGTTTGAGCGTCTGCTGCATGGTCTGGGTCACCTCCTCCTGCAAAATCCGGGAGGACTGTTCATAATACACGAACAACATCACACATACTGGCAGGAAAATCATGAGACCGTAAGCGAGCATCCACCTCCTAGCCGCTACAACGCCTTCCCACAAATTAGAGGGACGAATCCTTCTTTTTTGCAAAAACCCTCTCACTGGATCAACTCCTTTTGAATGCTACACCCTACTTCTCCTATTGTTGGTCCCGATAAGCGCTTGGCGTAAGTCCCGTCATTTTCTTGAACAACTTGCTGAAATAGCTTGGATCCGTATAGCCGACTAGCTCGCACACTTCGTAGAACTTAATGCGAGGATCTGCCAGCAGTTCCTTCGCTTTTGCAATACGGACTTTCATCAAATATTCGTAAATCGTTTCGCCAGTCTCCTGCTTGAACAGTAAGCTGACGTAAGTTTGACTGAGATAAACGTAAGCGGCGATCTCCGCGATGGCCAAGTTCTTGGCGTAATTCTCGGAAATAAACTTCTGAATCTGTTCAATCACATTACTCGATCTTCCGCTCCGCTTCTCTTGAATCCAGCAGCATATGTTAAATAGGTAATCGCTTACAAAGGTTTTTAACTCGGCCATTGTTTCCAGCTTTAGGAGTCGATCGAGCGCCCACGCTTCCTCTTCTTCTTTCTCACGGGTTAGTAAATTAAGGTCAAGCAGCAACCTGCCGGCGAGAGCGATCATTTGCAGTCCTACCTGCCGACCGTACTTAAAGCCGTCCTTGCGAATTTGCGCCAGCGGCTCGAGAATGCTTTCCATTTCCGACTCTAATTGTTGCTTTTCCCCCGATTTAAGCACGGATACCAGTCGCTCACTCTGAGAGCTATCGAACCGAATTGGACTGGCAGCTCCAACTTCTAAACTGTCCATGGTAATCACTTGATTCTTGCCCATGTACCACTTTTGGTCCGCCGCATCGCGTGCATGCCGAAAAGATGCTGGAAGCATCCAGATATTATCGGCACGTTCGCCTACACCAATCGTAACGCTGATATTTAGCCATCGCTTCAGATTGTCGCGAATCTCCTCTGCCAGCAAAAGCAGCGTTGCTTCCGGGTCTTTCATGGGATCATCAAGCACTAACAGTCCAACGAATTCAGCCGCTCTGTTCTCGAATGCATACCCTAGCAGGTACTGATCAATCAGTTCTTGAACGACGTTCAAGAGGGAGTACGACAACAACTGCTTATCCCTCTCCGAGCGACTACTTAGAATCTCCCTCGCATCATCAATGGTAATAACGAGTACAAGATATGGCGTTTCTAGCGGCAGTTGCAGATTGAGAAACGCAGCTCTTTCCCGCAGCACCTCTGGCTTGGCATCCCCATCTTGAATCAATGCCATCAAAAATTTCTCCCTAAGCAGTGGCATACTCTGGGTCAATTTGACCTCCATATCTTTAAGGCGTTGCCTCTCCATCTCTTCGGAACGCAAGTCTCGCACGACACCTTCAATCACCTTTTGCAGCTCAGTTCGTTTGACTGGTTTGAAAATATAATCGGCAGCATGAACCTGCAAAGCCGAACGCAAAAGTTTCGCTTCATTGTGGCCACTGATAAATACGATTTTCGTCTCAGGGAGCCGCTCTCGAATCTCCCTCGACATTCGAATCCCGTCCATGACTGGCATCATCACATCCGTCAGAACGATATCTGGCTTCACACGCTCGATCAACTCTAATCCCGTATCTCCATCATCTGCTGTTCCGGCAAGAACAATCCCATAGTTGCTCCACTCAACGAATTTGCTGAGCCCTCCCCGGACTGCAGGCTCATCGTCAACAATGACCAATTTATACATAATGCCAGTCTCCTTATTAGAAATTGAAGGATGATAATAAGTACAAATACACAAATTACCTACGATTGTTGCCCATATCTTCTATTATAAGAGTATTTGGTAAAATGCTGCAGGGGGGATCCTACTATTTCTGGTCTGATGTGACTGTTGTGTTGTTTCTTAAATAAATATAAAACGGAGCCCGCAAACCCGCGGCGCTCCGTTTTTGTTTTGTATTATTTGCCCTGAGCTTTTTCAATCACTTCCATAGCTACAGATAAACCTGCGTAATCACCAACTTGTTCGCCTAACCCAGCGGGCACAATCTTACATACTTCCATGGATAAAAACAAGGCTTCCTCCCTCAATGTGGTCATGACAATTGGCTCAAGCAACTCTTGCTGACGCCCATAGATACTACCGATAACGATTTTTTCCGGATTGAGCACATCTACTAACATAGCAAGTCCCTGTCCTAATCGGCGACCTACCAGATTGTATACTTGCAGTGCCACGGGATTTCCTACTTGCGCAGCCTTTCCAACCGCTTCCGCAGTCAAACCGACCAAATCGTTCATATTTTTACAGAAGGAAGGTTCTTTACCTTCTTGAATAGCTTTTATCGCCATAATTTGCGCGAGCTTCGCAATACCTCCACCGCTACAGAAACCTTCAAACGAGCCTTCCTTTCCATATCCCACTGGCCCTTCAGCTGTTAAACGAACATGTCCAACTTCACCGGCCATGTCATTCGTTCCACTATAAAGCTGCCCGTTAAGAATAAGGCCTGCCCCCATACCCGTACCGAAGGTAAGAAAGATCATGTTTCGACAGCCTTTCCCCGCGCCAAAACGCCACTCGGCTAAAGCACAAGCATTCGCATCATTCTGTAAGCCAACCGGAATACCGAAATGCGTGCGAAAAGGAGTAATCACGTCGATCTTATCCCAACCTGGCAGATTAGGAGGTGAGAGAATGAGTCCAGCCTGGCTGTTTAATGGACCCCCACAACTGATTCCAAGAGCCGCAGGTTTCTTCTCAGCATATCTAGATAATACAGTCTCCAGGGCTGCTGTGATTTCATCTATTGCCACTTTCGGCTTAGATGGCGTTGGGAAGCTTATTTTCTCCAAAATAACAATGCGATCTTGCTCCACCGCCCCCAAACTCACTGCACATTTGGTTCCTCCAATATCGATCGCTGCTAATATGGTCATGAGGGAAAGAACGCCTCCTCCAGCATACGGCATAAGGCATGATAGATAGGCAGATGTCTTTCTTGAATATCCGGTGTATGTTCCCAAGGTACACAGATGGTTACATCGCAAAGCGACTTCATTTTGCCTCCACCAATACCGGTGAAACCAATGGTTTTCAACCCTTGCACCTTGGCTATTTGCAAGGCTCGGAGTACATTCATTGAGTTACCTGATGTACTAAACGCCATTACTACATCACCTAGACGTCCATAGCCGTAGACTTGCTGAGCAAAGATCATGTCTGGAGCAACATCATTGGCATACGCGCTGATCAAAGCTGTGTGACTCATGAGTGAAATCGCGGGTAACGCGCCTTGTAGCTTTTCCGCAATACCTTCTCCCGGGAATTCACGCTCAAATTGCTCGTTTTGCAAAGCAGATAGCGGTCGTTTGGACATGAATCCCTTCATCAGTTCGCCAACAACATGGTCGCAATCTGCGGCACTTCCGCCATTTCCACATAAAAGCAACTTGCCACCTTGATGAAAGGATTTAGTAAGAAGCTCATATCCCCTTTCAATATCTGGTACACAATCGCTTAGCTCTGGATAGCGTGTTATCATTTGTTGCAATATCGCATTCACTCTACAGTCCCTCCTAGCTGAATCCGCTTTAGGGTCTTCATCACATTGTAGCCTCCACGGCCGAATAGCTCATGCAGACGGTTATATTCGAGGAATAACTCATCATATATAAGGCTATTTTCATCGATCGGCATAAAACTTTCTTCACGTACACGGGTCATTCGAGATGCTGCTTCCACTATACTCGCATAACCGCCACTTTCCTTACCTGCTGCAACTGCTCCAAAAACAGCAGCACCGAGTGCAGTAGTTTGTGTAGAATCGGCTACCTTGATCTCACGGCGGGTCACGTCAGCAAATATTTGCATAAGCAGCTGATTCCGCTGAGGTAGACCACCGCAAGCAATCAATTCACTTACCTTAACGCCAGCTTGCTCAAACGTTTCAATGATTTTCCGCGTTCCAAATGCTGCGGCTTCCAGAAGACAACGGTAGATGTCTTCCGGCCTCGTCTGCAAGGTCAACCCAACGATGAGGCCACTCAAATCCGCGTCGACCAGCACTGATCGATTGCCGTTCCACCAATCTAATGCAAGTAAACCTGTCTGTCCAGGTTGCAACTCCCTTGCCAATCTCTCCAAATAAGCATGTATGCTAATGCCTTCGTTCGCAGCTTCATCCCTCACATAGCCTGGTACACCCTGCTCAACAAACCAACCAAATAGATCGCCGACGGCCGGTTGTCCCGCTTCGTAGCCATACAACCCAGGAATAATTCCATCCTCTACGACACCGCAAATGCCCTCTGCATGTATTTCTTTATCACTCAGCAGCATGTGACACAAGGATGTTCCCATGGCCATGACCATTTGCCCAGCATGCACAGCCCCGGCGCCAGCAACACCTGCATGTGCGTCAATAATACCAACAGCTACCGCTGTTCCAGGCTGAAGACCCATCATCGAAGCGGCTTCAGCCGTCAGTTCACCCGCTTTTGAACCAAGTAATGTAACGTCTCCCTGAAGTTTGGTTTCCACGAATGTTTCAAGCCTTGGATCTAGTGAGCGGAAGAAATCCTTTGACGGATATCCCTCTGTTTTATGCCAAAATGCCTTATAACCCGCACAACAGCTGCTTCGAATGGCATTCGATGTCATCTGTAGAACAACCCAATCCGCTGCTTCTATGAAACGATGTGTCTGTTCATAAATCGAAGGCGCTTCATTCAGCATCTGCCACGCCTTAGCCACCATCCATTCCGAAGATGTTTTGCCGCCATATCGACTTAAGAAGCCAGCTCCCATGCGCTCTGCCGTCTCATTAATGCAATTTGCTTCATCCTGCGCTGCGTGGTGCTTCCATAGCTTGACATAAGCATGAGGCTCATCCCGAAGCTCATCTTGATAACATAAAGGAACGCCGCGCTCATCAATCGGAAGAACCGTACACGCTGTAAAATCTATACCGATTCCGATCACCTGCTTCGGATCAATACCCGAGGAGCCTAGTACGGCAGGCACTGATTTTCTTAATACCTCCATATAGTCGTCTGGGTGCTGAAGAGCCCAATTGGCTTCCAGCAATCGATCCGAATTCGGCAAACGTTCGTCAATCACGCCGTGAGGATAAGAGGTCACATGCGATGCTATTTCTTCCCCATTTTCGATATCTACGAGCAGTACCCTGCCAGATTCTGTACCATAATCAACACCAATTGCATAGCGTTTGAACCCTAAATTCGTCATCATAACGCGCCATCTCCTTAAAAATCTTCGTTTAATTTTGTAATATACATACAACAGATTGGTGCCATCTCCCCTCAGGGGACATGGTTTATTCTGTTAAACGTACAATTACTGACTTACTCTTGCGAGGGCCGTATTATAAATTTGTTCAATTTCTGTTGCGCCCTTTTCTTTGCATTGTTGAATAAAATGATCCCAATCATTTAATGCCCCATCATTGATGATGAATCGATCCATATTCACCGTTAAATACGCATCTAATTGTGTGCGGAGCTGTTTAAGTCGTTCGCGTTCTTCTTTATTAAACGGCGGATCGTTGACTTCTCTGAAATTAATGCCATTCGCAAGATCATTAATTGCCTTCTCAGACCACTTAATGAGTTCCGGTGCGGAAGAGGGTACAAGAGGATGGTCGTCAGAGTGCAGCGCTAAACCAAGGTAACCAGTTCCAAGTGCAGATTGCATCGACCGGAAAGGATCCTGTTTATCTTTAAACTTCGCTTGCGTCGCTTCGGAAATCTGATACTCGCCGCCAGGAAGCGTATAATCAACATTTTCTACACCAAAGCTTGTCAGATTGGTCCCCTCGTCTCCATACATCCAATCAATAAACTTGATAACTTCTTCAGGATTCTTCACTTTAGCGTTTATTGCGTACATTTCACCAAGATGATCAAGTTGATATACGTTGTTGCGTTTAACCCCCTTGGGACTAGCCATAACAGGTAACAATTCAAATTTGGCATTAGCATCACTCGCTTGGAGTGCTTTATTAAAGTTAGCACCGAAACCATTATTATCTTGGTAAAAGAAAGATTTCCCTGTACTTAATTTTTCCACCCATGTTTGTGAGGTAGCTACGGAATAATCCGGATCCAGAAGTTTTTCTTTATAGAGCTTATGAAGATAGGTAATCGCCTCTTTAAATTCAGGTGAAAAGGGACCAAATTTATACTGCTTTGTCGCTTGCTCATAGTACACCTTCGTACCAGTAATCGTGGTATATCCACTGCCAAAACCGAATGCAATGGGATTGATTAAATTTTCTGTTCCTGTTTTCCCATTCGCTGCGCGGCTAGTAAAAGGATAAGAGCTAGGATAAGCCTCCTTCAGCTTTTTGAGAACTTGATAGAGTTCCTCGTAGGTCGTAGGGGTCTTCAGGTTAAGCTTTGTCAATAGATCTACACGGATCATCGGAAGTTGACCTGACTGCAAGCTCCATTTGGTTGCAAGCGGAAAGCCATATATCTTGCCATCGACCTTCGTCTTATTGATTTCTGGCTTCTGTTTCATCAATTTTTGAAAATTCGGCATCTGATTCAGATACGGTGTAAGGTCTAGGAAAATATTCAAATCAGCGTAATTCGAAAGATCATTTTGATTCACCATAATCACATCGGGGATAGAGGTTGTAGCAATTAGCGTCTTCTTCTTATCCTCATAATTACTTTGTGGAACACTTTGTAATTCAAGCTTCACATTTTTTCTTTTACTAATTTCTTGAACAACGACCGAATTGACATCTAACGCTTGCGAAGAATGCTCATATCTCATCCAAGAAAGCGTTAAGCGTTTGGCAGTAACTGGTGATGTGCTTGCCGTATCTTTTGGCTTATCTGTGCTGCCACAACCCGCCAATAAACTCCCCAATAAGGTCAATGAACAGCAGACGGTTAACAGTCCTTTCTTGTGAATAACCACGTTGTTCCTCCTTACAATTCTGGATTTGTTACTGGCAATTTTATTTTATAGGCTAGCAGGCTCTCTATGAAAGAACCAAAATAGTGTATAATGAACCGTTATTCCACATTCAACGCGATGAATCATTATTCCCTCTTGTTCCAACTGTCCCGTATAGCCTATTTCTGCTTGTTTCCATGTGCACTACGATACTCATTCGGCGATATGCCTTCATACTTTTTGAAAAGACGTAAAAAGGTGGTGCGGCTGAATATGCCAATCTGATCGGCAATTTCGCTAATTTTCAAATCTGTATTGGCTAACAAATCTCTCGCTTTAGCAATCCGAATCAGACTGATATAGTCCGAAATATTCGTCCCCGTCGACTCTTTAAACATTCTCGATACATATTTCGCGGAAAGACCTATCTCACCCGCGATCACTTCGAGATATAAATCCTTTTCATAATGCTTCTCGATATAATCAGTGATGAAGGAAACCACCGCGCCAGATTTGCTTTCAGGCTTATACAACGTTTTTGCGATAATTTTATCGTAAAATTCAAGAATCCCTTTCAATCTGCCATCAAACTCACTTGGCAGGAGCTCCTTTCGACTTAAAAAAGCATGTTCATTCGCATCCAGAAAATCATAAACACTTAATCGTTTCTCCGTAATGTAGCGATTTCCCGTATTAAAGAACTCAACGAGCAAAGCACCTAGGAAATGATAGGAGACTCCTCTTTCTTTATTCAAGCTAATGATCGATTCCAATTCTACCTTCAACCCGCCAATGTCACCCGATTTCAAAGCGTTTACAATTTTGTTCTCATCGAGGAAGGAATAGTAATAGTTCTGGTCGATAACAAAATGATCCGCATCTAATATGACCATCTTGGAGGAATCCGTCCGCTTATCGATGGCTGTAATCGCGTCACTGTACGATTTTGAATAATCATCGATTTGATCGTATTTTTTTCCTAAGCCTATAATTAATTCGCAATAAATCATGTCGTAAGCAAACGTCGTTTTAACCATCTCTAACGCTTGGTCTAATTGACCGCGGTCATCCTCACTCTTCAAATTGACCATGCAAACATATAAGTAAGGCTCATATTCCGTCAAATAACAATTTACGTACTTCTTCATAATGCCCGAAAGCACATTTTTCATCTTTTCTACAATCAATAATCGGTCTGCTTCCACAATCTCATAATAAAATCGGTCCCTAAACTGAAGCATGAAGCAGCAACATAAATAATTCCCAGAGTTGAAATCGATTTCATTTAAGATTTGATTAACGGAATAAGGCTGTGGACCTCGATATCCTTTAATTAAATTCGTGAAAAACTGCTCGAGAATTTCATCAGAAAATGTGTTGATTTTAATATTGTCATCCCGATGCTGTTTGATCAATTGATTGACGCTGTTACCGATCCTTTGAAGCTCGCTGCTGTGATGTGCATCATTGTTCCATTCATCGGCTTTTTCAGTTTCTTGTAAAATATCTCGAATATTCTTGATGGGATTATATAAACGAACACTAAATATAAACGAGAAAGCTACGCCAATAACAAGTAAGCTAATACAGATCCAAATAATCAAATTGAAAATACTTGCAGACTCCTGGTTAAATGAACTTACAGGGGTTATCGAAAAATACTTCCACCCAAAATCGGACGTGGTTTGAACTAACCAGTTCTGCTCGTCACCTATCCGAATCGCTCCTGTGCTCTGCTCCTCCGAAGAAAATCCAGCAATGATTTCCTGTTTCGCTTTCTCATCGATCCCACTGCTTTGCAGAATGATCTGATTGTTTTTATCCAGAACAAGATAATGGCTATCCGCGAATATCGAGTTATTTTGTAGTGTAGCCATGATCGTCGGAATCGATATCGTTGTCACCATCGTCGCCAGATGTCCATTTAAATATTGGGTTGTAATACTCGGAATGACCTCGCGAGAAGCATTCATATCAGCATTGACCACTTTGGTCGGCTTTAATAATTCGAATAGACTGCTTTGTTGTAAGCGTTTACGCCAGAAATCTTTATTATACTCGTCAAATTTATAAAATTTGTCAAAGAAAATGTCAAAATTAACGATACCATCACTTAAATACACGCGTTTATCATCCACAAAAATGAACATATTATCAACAAAATGACTGATTGGATTGCGATTTCCCGCTATTGCTTTCACAATCGATGGCATTTTGATTTTTTCCTCATCCGTAAGTAAGGCATCCGGTCGTAAGTATTGCTGAATGGTTTCACTGAGCAGTAAGCTGTTATTCGTTGCTTGAGCCATACTTAAATAAATATCGATCGTTTTGGAAGAGGCCATGATATTAGCTTTAAGCTTCTCAGAAGCATCCTTCTTAATCAATTGATCTGCGTTAAAATAAGAGATGACGCCAATAATAACAATTGGAATTAGTAATGAGGTAAAATAGAGTAAAATCTTAAAAAATAGCCTGTTCTTATCCAACGATTGCTTCAGATGTTTCCAATTCAATGTAATCCCCCCATGTATGATGCGGACGCAGCATCTCTACCCTCAAATGAATCTACATCCTCCGCTCCCCACAAATCCCAGCTTAGGGACTTTGTAACATTCACTCTATGTAATATTCGGATTACTCCAAAGGAACTCCTTCCTTTAACGTTGATTGTTATCTTTTACCAATACTGACTAAGCATGAACGAAGGCCACATAACATCGCCAATAGCGTAGAGCGAGTTTATGTGACCTTCGTTTTTAAGAAGACTGAATAGATATCCTAGGCTAAAAGAATACGAAACGTTTTCAATTCATACGGTTTGAAATACGCTGCAAAGCCTCTGTCTGTATGTGCCACCACTTGCGCCTCGCGCTCCATGAGGTTAACTTCTTCCACTTTTCCGATTGGAAAATGGGAGTTGAAATCGACTGTTCCACGTTGACCAGCATATTCGTAGCAGCGGACGATCCATGCGTCTGAATCCTCTGCTTTCTTCACTGTATCCACGACTACATGCAGGCTATCACAAGCGAAAAAGCTAAGTGAAGCTGGTAACTGAGCTTGGGAACTAGTCAAATCGTTATTTCCGGCAGGGAGCTCAGCAGCTGAGGTTGGGATGTTTAACTTATGAGCCTCGATCGCCGTTCCTGCTTGAAACCAGTCTCCATTATGAGGCAGCAAGGAGTATGTAAATTGGTGTTCGCCAAGATCAGCCGTTGGATCCGGATTGATCGCTGATTTAATTAAAGTGAGCCGCAGAATGTTGTCCCTCACATCATGACCGTATTTGCAATCGTTCAACAGGCTGACGCCGAAACCTCGCTCGGATAGATCTACCCATCGGTGAGCACACGTTTCAAAGCGGGCAAAGTCCCAGCTTGTATTCCAATGCGTTGGACGTTCTACGTTACCGAACTGGATCTCATAGGTCGCTGCCGTTGCGCGAACATCGACTGGAAACGCCACTTTAAGCAATTGCTGACGTTCCTGCCAGTTCACCTGGGTAACAAAATCTATTCTAGGATTGTCCGGATACAGCACCATATCTTGGAATATCTCTGATTTTTCATAAGTCCAAGTAAAACGAACGACAGTGCGGAGAACCCCCTGTTCAATGGTGTCCACTGAAGTTAAATTTGTAATGTTTCGAACTTTATCGTGATAGAAAATGTCGATATCCCAAGCATCATTATCAAGTGGTTTATCCTCATGAACGTCGAACCGATTACCGATTTCGCCTGGTGCGAGCACTTCTCTACCCATCCGCTTATCGAACAAGCGAGTCAATTGCCCTTTACCGTTCCATTCAATTTCATAATAAGGCGTTGTTGCGGAATCACTCGTTACGTTAATCGGACTCTCCATGACGGGCTTGGCTTCAGTAGCGTTTTCAAAGTGAATCGTTGTATACCCGAAGGCAGGAATATGGTCTACTTCAATCATCAGGATGTTACCTTGCTCGGCATCTTTCACCATCTGAGTCTGCAGCATGCGACCTTCTGCGTCGTACCAGATTTTACCCTCGAATCGCAGCTCCCATGGGAGTTGGATGAGATCTTTGCGGCTCCACGGGAGGGTGTTCATGACGATCCAACTTGGCGAAGTTCCGCTGTGAACAAGACCTGCGAGTCCCTGTAAGCTTTCTGATTTCGCTCCCGCTGCCAGAGCTTCCGCCTCCGCGTACTCGATCCGGCAATCTTGATATACTTCCGCAATCGACGATCCTGGCAAAATATCGTGAAATTGGTTGCGCAGTACGATCTTCCAACTCTCATAGATTTGGGACTGAGGATAACGCGCAAAGCCTGCTAGTGAGCCTAAAATGGTTGAGATCATTTCCGCGTCATGTAGGAGATTCTCCATATGTCGGTTCATCTTTTTATTGTACGCTTGCGATGTGTACGTACCGCGATGAAGCTCCAGATAAAGCTCCCCATCCCATTTATGGACATAGCGATCCGAACTTGTTACGGTCTCTTCTAGCTGATTGAAATACTCGTCAGCACGGCCGATCGTTACCTTCGGCAAACCTGGCATATGTTCTAATCGGCGTCTAATCTCCAACATCGTCCGTGTTGGTCCACCTCCGCCATCACCATATCCAAACGCAAGCAGCATATCACGGTTCAACTCTTTATCTTGATAATTCTCCCATACACTAGTCACCGTCTCAGGCGTCACAAGGCCGTTATACGTATAGAACGTAGTGCCTGGATCAGCATCCGGAGCAGTCGTTGTAATGAAATGCGTCAAAATTTGACTGCCGTCGATCCCCTGCCAATAGAACGTATCGTGCGGGAACCGATTATAGACATTCCAACTAATCTTCGTCGTCATAAAATAGCGCAAGCCCGCCTTAAGCAAAATTTGCGGCAGCGCCCAGCTGTATCCAAACACATCGGGAAGCCACAAATATTCGCATTTAGCGCCATAGCGCTGCTCGAAAAAGCGCATTCCGTATACGAGTTGACGAACCAACGATTCGCCGGAAGGTACGTTACAATCCGATTCCAGCCACATGGCACCGCCGGCTTCCCAGCGGCCTTCCTGGATGCGATCGGTGATTTGGCTGTAAAGCTCGGGATAATCCTTTTCTAAATAATCGTATAATTGCGGCTGTGTCTGCAAGAACGTATATTCAGGATACTGTTCCATGTAGCGTAATACGGTGGAGAAGGAACGAGCCGATTTTTCTCTGGTGTGCTTGAGACGCCACAGCCAGGCAACATCGATGTGTGTATGCCCAATGCAGCGAACGGTCACTTCGCTGTTGGTAGGAATACTAGACAACTCTTCCTTTAGCTTGGTATTAGCTTCTTTAATGCTAGCGTAAAAATGATCATCTCCGGGAACACGCCAATCAATGAGCTGAAAAGCTAGGTCTAACGCCCTTAATAGGCTTTTTTGCTCCCAGCTATTATCGTTTAGCAATTGAATGGTTTGTAACACAGCACTTGCTGTGTAGTAGAGATCATCCGTCTCTTCATCCAGAAGAGCAAGCGTGGACACCTGAATTTTATGCTCCAACTCACTCTTATCGCCTGTCATACCGTTTAATCCTGTCCACACCTTAAACAGCAGCTCAACCTTCTGCCCGATCAGCTTCTCTGGTAGAAATACCTCTGGATGGTTGCCTCCGACACCTTGAAAAGGCTCACCGTTAAGGAAAATAAGCGATTCGAACCCTGAATTGTGCCCTGCACCCGTTTTACCGAAATCAAAAAGTCCGAGTGCCTTCTTCCCTTTCCATTCTACTGGAATTGTTATCTCCGTTCTCAACCAAGCTGTCAAATCCCAGCCGCTCCATCGTTCGCCAAGGGAGATCGTACGCCACTCTGCGTGCTCTGGCGGCATCGCAGCTACTGCTGCTTCTTGATCCACCCAAAATTGATAGCTAGGTATCGGTCGATGTTCGATGTATCGATAAGGTTCCAATTCACTAATTCGTTTTTCCAACTTTTTATCCGCTAAATGTATACTTTTGGGAAGCATGGTTATTCCTCTTTCCTCTGTTAATTACTCGTCGCCACGGCTGAGAACTGCTTCGATAACTCCTTGGAAAGACGGTATAGCTGATCGACTTCCGCTTTATTCGTGGCGGTAAATTCATCGTGAATTCGCGCACGCGAACGGTAATTCGAACTGATGCCTTCCTTCATCTGATAATATTTGGCGTTAATCGGATACAACTGCCGCTCAATAAATGAAGCTACACTTAGTAAATCACTTAAACGCTGCGCTTCTTCCGGTTGCTTCTCCCAATTATGCAGAAGCCACGCATACAGGTCCGGATGAAAGTTAGCCATGACCCCGCTGTAACCATCAACGCCAAGTTTCAAGGTTTCCAGAAGCGTTGCTGTATTGGCATTGTAAAGCTTTAAGGAAGATCCTTTAATCGCTTCCAGCTTTTCTTTGATCATCTCCACATCGCAAGAAGTGTCCTTTAAGAAGAAAAATCTTCCGGTATCCGCACACCATTTCAAAACAGATGGTGTTAATAGGCGTTTATATGGAAACGGACATTCATAGATGCCAAACGCAACATGCTCCGGCAGCAGATCAATTAGCTTCTGCGCGTTAGCCTTCCATACGTCATCGGACTCATCTGCAGCAGCTAAGCGGTTTGAAATGAGAATCACGGCCTCAACGCCTGTTTCTGACATCGCTGTCAATTCGCGAGCCTGGTCTTCAAGCGAATCGGAAATGTGCCCCGAAGCAATAACAGGAACCCGGCCTGCGGCCTTCTCTACCACAAAAGCGGCAAGCTCCACACGCTCTTCTAAGCTCAAAAAGAACATTTCGCTAGACTGGCATACAGCAAATAATCCATCAACTTTGTTTTGAATAAACCACTCCACCATACGTCCCATCGCATCAAAATCAATTTCGCCAGACTCCTTGTATAAGGTAATCATTGTTGGCCATACGCCATTAGGGTTATTAATTTTCATAAGACATCCCACTCTCATCGTTATTTTTAAGTTCCACAAAATTTACTTCCTGAATGGCTGCGTTCTGATCTGCAGGTATAAAAAACGTTTTAATTTCACACTTGCCAAAAGTACATCGCCAACTGCGTTGTAAGACAGGAAGATACAGGTCGGTCTCCACTTCTCTTCCGTAAGCTTCATTACAGCGTAGAATCCAACCATTCCCGTCTTCTGCTGGTTTAAAGGCCACAGCTACCACATTTTCTGCAGAAATCACAATTCCCTCGGAAACTTGCGGTAAACTACCTTCATGGTACGTTTCCCATATTTGCTGCAACGGCGTATGCAATTCGTAAGCCTTGCGTACGACACCACTATCCTGCCACGATCCGGAATGAGGCGAGAGTATGTAGACAAACTCCTGTACACCTTGATCCATATATTCCGATTGTTCATCTCGTTCGCCAAAATGATCGGCGAAAATCGGACTGCGCACAACCGTCATTCTTAATTCATTGTCCAGCACGTCGTACGCATATTTGGTATCGTTAATTAGCGATAATCCGAATACGGCAGACGGTTCAATTCCTTCCGTTGTACCAGGTTCATTTCCGGATACATTCACCCACATTTGTCCTGGCACCTCATTCCCATCCACCTTACGCTCAATGTAACCGTACGGAATTTCAAATACGGCTCGAGGCTGCAGGGCATTGATAGGAAAGGCAAGCTTCAGCATCTTATGCTGCTCTCTCCAATCCAGCTTCACCTTGATATGCAAGTCGGAACTGTCATGTAACAGGCTTATATCCTGACTAAGAACGGAATTTCCAAAGTGACTAATGACTCTAAGCGTCGCTCGCAGTGGCCCCGCTTCAAGTACTTTCACTTCTGCGTTACAAAAACGTCCCCATTCCTCACGATAATGTGTCAAACCGTGTCCCCATGTATCGCTGTGGCTCTCATCCAAGACGATGGGCACTGCTCCGTCTCCAGCCAGTACTTCTCTAGAGCCATGCAGCTTGTCAATGATATGCCTGATATAACCGGTATCTGGATCGATCTCAACGAACAGCTTATTATTTTCTAAAAAACATCCCTCAGCTCGCGCTGCACCTATTGGCTCCTTCGGATCGCAGGCTTTATCCCGGTAAACCCAGAACACCTGATAACCAAATGCAGGAATTCGCCCCGTGATTAACGTATCCCATTTATCGCTGGTATTTGTTCGAGATGCACGGATCGTTTGCATCGGCAAGGGATTGCCGGCAGCATCGGTCACACCAGCCAGCTTCTTGTTAATGCCAATCGGTGCCTCCACTTCCCACGATAAAGGGTTAAACACAACAAGAGGTGAACCAAGATCATTTTGCTCCCACAGCTGCCAGTCCTTCTCCTTGCTTAAGGATGTCACACCTGGTTTCATCGTGTTAATCGACCAGGATATCTTTTGAAGCGCAGCGTTTATCGCTTTTGCCCCAATGCTTAATGATTCACCATAAAATTCTTGAACATCTTCATAAGCTTCCTTAATACTGCAGCCGCCCATAATATCATGGAAGTGGTTGAACATGACATTTTCCCATGCCCGGTTAAGTGCTTCTAGCGGATACGGTAAACCAAGCGTCAAATTAGCAAGGGTAGCAAACTTCTCGGCTGTCAGCATCCGGTGCTCCACTCGCCGGTTCGTGGCCTTGGATTCGGAGTGTGTGGAATAACAACCGAC
This sequence comes from Paenibacillus sp. J22P165, assembly GCF_059692015.1. Taxonomy (NCBI): domain Bacteria; kingdom Bacillati; phylum Bacillota; class Bacilli; order Caryophanales; family Paenibacillaceae; genus Paenibacillus; species Paenibacillus sp. J22P165. The sequence continues at coordinate 68,501 of NZ_JCAUAP010000018.1, forward strand.
AGCATGCATTTGCATTTCATCCTTAATCACAGGGATATCTGGATCCATTCTCTTCATCTCTGCAAAATAATGATTCGGGGAGCTTAATTGAATGTCGTCCAGATTAGGTCGCTTTTGGAGCTCATGAATGAGCTTAATATTCTCAATGGTCGGACCCCCGCCATGATTGCCGACGCCATAGAACGACATGAAGGCATGACCACTCGCTACTGCCACATTTCTGTGGGTTATGATCTTATCTTCCATGCCATTGCTCGCCCAATTGCCATAGCTGTCCGCTAGCCTAAATGTCATCACTCGGCTGCCATCTTCCGATTCCCACCAGAATAAATCATGCGGCAATGTCTTCTCATGTGCCCCAGGACGCATGAAGACGTAGTAATCCATTCCGCCTTGCTTCAATAATTGCGGCATCATGCCATGGTGACCGAAAGAATCCACATTGTAGCCCACCTTGGCCATAACACCGAATTTCTCCCTAAAATACCGTTGACCATATAAGCTGTGCCTAGCAAATGATTCGCCCGAAGGCAAATTGCAGTCTGGTTGTATCCACCAGCCGCCTGTAATGACCCAACGTCCTTCTGCTATACGCTGCTTAATTTCAGCAAACATCTCTGGCGCATTCTCTTCAACCCACTTGTAGTAAGCCGCGCAAGCACAAGTAAATACAAAGTCAGGGAACTCATTCAATCGATCCAAAGCAGATCGAAATGTCGCTTTGATCTCCGCATACCCCTCCTGCCAGCGCCATAACCAAACGGGGTCCAAATGTGCATTTCCGATTAAATGAAGCTTTGTTTCAACAGTCATGTTATCTCTCTTCACTCCTTATTATGATTTGAAACCTCTAACCTTTTACAGATCCCAGCATGGCTCCTTGCACAAAGTATTTTTGTACAAACGGATAAATGACAAGCACGGGCAAGATGGCAACGAAAACACAAGCGTATTTAATATTTTCGGTCATAACGGCCAATCCCGCTTCTGCTGCGCCAAGCTGTGCGGATTGTGAAGCCATATCTCCGGAAATGACGATATTACGTAAAATGATTTGCAGCGGATACAGTTCCTTCTCATTTAAGTAAATAAGTGCAGGGAAGAAGCTGTTCCAATGAGCTACCGCGTAAAATAGGAACATCGTGGCCATAACTGGCATGGAAAGTGGCAGCACAATTTTCATGAAAACGCGAAATTCTCCGGCGCCATCCATAATCGCAGACTCGTGTAGTGCTTCTGGAATATCTTCAAAAAATGTTCGCATTAGAATCATATTGAAAACATTGATCGCAGTCGGAATTAATATGGCCCAAACGGTATTGACCATGCCTAACGCATGAACCACCATATAACGCGGGATGAGACCCCCGTCGAAGAACATGGTGAATACAACAAACAACGCAAGAAATGAGCGCCCATACATATGCTTGCGAGATAAAGGATAGGCGCAAAGCGCCGTCATCATCAAATTAACTACAACACCTGCGGCCGTATAAAAAAAGGTATTTGCGTAAGACCGAATAATGGCAGGATCATTCAGAATGACACTATAAGCTTTAAAATTAATTTCAATGGGTCGCCAAAACACTTCACCGCTGCTAGCCGATGACCCGGAGCTAATCGAGATGATGCCCATATAATAAAGCGGATATAGGGTAATAAAGATCATAGCCAGCATAAAAATAATGTTCATTGTATCGAAATATGAAAACCTACGACTTAGCATCTTAATCCCCTCCGCTAGAACAATCTTGATCCATTTATTTTCTTAGCAATTTGATTCGCTGATACAACGAGCGCAAATGCCAGTACAGATTGAAAAATACCTACAGCCGCTGCAAAGCTAAAGTCGCTGTCAATCAACCCTCGACGATAAACAAAGGTTTGAATAACATCTGCGGTTTCATACGTGGGACCACTGTACAATAATAAAATTTTCTCAAATCCGACCGATAGCATTTTACCGACTGTCAAAAGGAGCATAATTGTGACAACAGTTGAAATGCCTGGCAACGTGATGTGAAGCAATTTGCGCCAGCGATTGGCCCCGTCCATCGTCGCCGCCTCATACAGTTGCGGATCGATAGCGGTCAATGCCGCCAAATAAATGATGGAGTTCCAACCGAGATTTTGCCAAACTTCAGATCCTACATAAATAGTTCGAAACCACTGCGGCATGGACATGAATGTCTTCGCTTCGCCGCCAAAAACCTTAATCACTTCATTAATCAGTCCATCGATGGAAAGAAAGTTAACCAGCATACCTACGACAACAACGGTAGACAGAAAGTGCGGAATATACGTGACGCTTTGGATAAATCTTTTGAAATACTTTTGTTGCAGCTCGTTTAACAATAAAGCGAACACAAGAGAAGATGGGAAATAAAAAATGAGTGAATATACGTTAATGAGCACTGTGTTGCGAACGACTTGCCAAAAATACGGATCCGTTAGAAATTGGCGGAAATACTTCGTCCCAGCCCACGGGCTATGAAAGAAACCCTTGACGATCGAATAGTCTTCAAATGCCATCAAATTCCCTACCATGGGTGCATAGTGAAAAATTATAAAATAGGCAAAAGGTAATAGAAACATGAGATACAGCGGCATGCTCTTGCGGATATTTTTTTTAATCTCAATAACTGGTGTATGTTTCTTAGTCTCAACAACTGGTGTCAAATATCTCCACTCCTCTCTAGTAAATAAAGGGACAGGCTGCCCTGTATGTCTTAGCAACCTGCCCTCTCACTGCATGAGCTTCAAACTTTACTTCACGCGGGCTAAGGCATCGTTGTAAATTTTGACGATATCATCTGCACCTTTTGCTTTGAGTTGTTTAACGAAGTTATCCCAATCATTAAGTGCACCGTCGGTTACAATAAATTTATCCATGTTTTGAGCTAAGTGAGCGTCAAGCTGTGTACGGATTTGTTTTAGCTTCTCGCGTTCTTCTTTTGTAAATGGCGGGTCGTTAACGAATTGTACATTTTCGCCTGCATCCAACGCTTTCGATGCTTTCGTGTTCCAATCCATCCACTCTTTGGAATTAAATGGTAATCCAGAGTGATCATCATTGTTCAGAGCAAGCCCCAGGTAGCCAGTGCCATATTCGGATTGCAGGGCATAAATCGCGCTTGGTTGTCTGTCCTTGTATTTATTGACCACAGCATCAGTTAATTTGTAAGTGCCATTTTCGCCAGTGAAATCTTCGCCTTTGATACCGAAGTTTGTCACTTCAATTCCCTCTGGGGAGTAGAACCAATCCATGAATTGAGCAACTTGTTCAGGATTTTTTACTTTTGCATTAATGACATAGGATTCTGACAAGTGGCCAAGTGCATAGATCAGGTTACGCTTTGCACCGCTCGGCGATGTCATCGTATCCAACATATCGAACTTCGCATTCGGATCCTTCTTCTGCAGGTTAATATTAAACGTACTTGCGAAACCATTATTATCTTGGAAATAGAAGGATTTTGCTGAGTTTAGTTTTTCTTGCCAAATTTGTGATGTAGCTGTTGCATAATCTGGATCAAGAAGCTTATCTTTGTAGAGTTTATTCAAGTATGTGATAGCAGCTTTAAACTCTGGCATTGCTGGACCGAATTTGTATTGCTTATCTTTCGGCTCGTAGTACACTTTCGTTCCATTAAAGGTTGTGTATCCGCTGCCAAATGCGAAGGAAATTGGATTGATTAGATTTTCTGTTCCTGTAAGTCCATTTGCAGCACGAGCCGTAAATGGATAGGAATCCGGATTCGCTTCTTTCATTTTCTTCATCACTTGATACAATTCATCATACGTAGTTGGCTTTTTCAAACTCAGTTTATCAAGCAGATCCGTACGGATCATCGAAAGCTGGCCGCCAACCCCCTGCCAATTCGCGACTAGCGGGAACCCATAAAGCTTGCCGTCAATTTTGTTTTTGTTGATTTCAGGCTGTTGGGAAATAACTTTCTTCAGATTTGGCATTTTATCCAAATAAGGAGTCAAATCTAGGAATGCGCCTGTGTCGGCAAAATTCTGAATATCATCTTGTTTAACAAGCATCACATCAGGCAGGGTATTCGTTGCGATTAACGTTTTCTTTTTATCATCGTAGTTACTTTGAGGAACACTTTGCAGATTTAGTTTCACATTTTTACGCTTGGCAATTTCCTGTACAGCTTTGGAATTGGCTACGATTGCTTGCGAAGCATGTTCATACCTCATCCAAGTCAATGATAGTGGTTCAGCCGATACAGGCGTGCTTGCCGTACCACCCGTCGTTGCCGGTGCTGCCGAATTATTCGTTGATGTCGTTGAGCTGCTTCCACAACCGCTAAGCACAGTTGATAGCACTAATAATGAACCAGTTACTGCCATAATCCCCTTTTTTGCTTTCATCGAATGAATCCTCCCATGTAATTGGATTGTTTACACGAGGATCATAGCACACCATTTTTGAGCATTTAAATATCCGAAATGGCGTTTAAAGCACCGTTTCTCCGCTATTTGGAGCATGATTCATTTCTCCGCTATGATGCAAAAAGTCAACATGGACACGTGGACATCCCCTGGAAAACAACAAGACCGCTTCCAGCTAGGGAAGCGGTCTCTTTCATTATTAAAGCAATTGTAAAACGCGATAAACGATAGTTGCCACTTCTGCTCTTGTTGCTTTACCTTCCGGATTAATCAAGTTATCACTGCCCTCAATTATTCCTGCTTTGACAAGTACAGCGACGCTTTCTTTCGCATACTCCGCAATACTAGCTGCATCCTTAAACGATTGTAAAGCGTCTTCACTACCAGTTACCGAGGACAACTTCCCTGTTTTTTGCAGAGCTCTAGTAACTAGTACCATCAAGTCTTGTCTGCTGATTTCCTCACGTGGGTTGAAATTGTTGTTTCCAACGCCATTCGTAATTCCAAGAGCCTTCATAATACCAATTGCTTCATAAAAATAGTCGTCCTTATTCACATCATCAAAGTTGTTGCTCACATCTGCCTTCAAATTGAGCGCTCTCACAACCATTGTTAAAATATCAGCTCTCGAAATATTTTTCTCAGGCGAGAACGATTGATCCGAGGTTCCGTTAACAATTCCTTTGCTTGCCAACACTTCGATAGCTTTTTGCGCCCATGCATAAGCTTCTGTTACATCACTGAAAACTGGCTTAGCAGGCTCTTGCGGCTGCTCGGGTTTCGGTTCCTCTGGCTTAGGCTGCACCACCGGAGGTGTGTAAGATGATCCACCACCTGATGGCAGCTTAACCTCTACACTCGCTGTCGATATAAAATGACCATCTACGGTTGTCGCCGTAATCACAGCTGTACCTGAATTCACCGCTCTCACAAGACCTGACGCATCGACAGTAGCAATATTACTATCGCTGGAGCTCCACAGAACCGCCTTATTGCTTGCAGTGCTTGGCAATACGGTAGCAACTAGGCTTGCTTCACTGCCTCTTACCAATGAAAGTGTCGTTTTATCAAGCTGTACCGATTGTGCAGGGATTGCATTGTAGAGATACACGCGCAATGGTACTTTGAAGAACGGCAGCATATCGCTTGTCACACCCTGCGGAAGCTTGGTTTCATCAACAACCCCAGTAATGTTGGTAATTAAAGCATCAAGTTTATAATTGGCCTTAATTGCTGCAATATCCCAATTCACCGGCAAGTCAACAGAAGGAAGCACACCGTTCGCCGCTCCACTTTTATAGGAGGTATAGGCTTTCACTGTTGCTGGAAACAGCGCTTTAATCTGACTATCGGACGCCGAGCTGATATTAAATGAAGCAGGAACAGCAATTTCACGATCAAAGCTTTCATATTCTCTGATGATGTTTACAGAATCACCTTGTTTAATCCAGTCCTCAGTAATTCTGGAGAAGGCAATATTTTTAAAACTTTCCAAGGATTGATTTGCAGAGTCCTTATCAAGCTTTGAGAAAAACCGGCTGAAGCTGATCAGGATATCCCCATTGTCTCCTTGCGTAATGGCAGGGTAATGGTAGCTTCCCACACTTTCTCTTGTATCTAGGGCAAGATGCCTTCTGTATTTCCACGTTTTCCCTTCATCATCTGATAGAGCGACAGCCAACGTGTTCCGGTTCGATTCCGTATCCACGTGAACGAATGCCCAATTGCCATTCTTCAGCTGAAGAAGATCGTGTCCTACACCCGGATCCTGTAGTTCAGGAACGTCCTTGACTGTTGACCACGTCAATCCTTTGTCTTTCGATTCAGAAGCTACTACTCGATAAGGTCTTGGACCATTATCACGCATATAAGCTACAATCGTGCCGTCTTTCTTTTGAGCCATTGTTGCTTGAATGTTGGCAACCCCTACGATGGGCTCGCTCATCTCCCAACGAACCGAGTTGTCTGTAAGTGGTTTGGAAGGATCATACTCTGTAAATGCCATAATGCTCATTTCAACGACATCTGAATACAAGGGTAAAATTAAACGAACTTTACCGTTGCCAATAGCGACCTCATATGGTTTATCTTTGGTTTGCCAGCCGAGACGACGGGCGTATGGGTAACCTGAACGGTCTTGATATATGACGTCCGCTACAGTCGGAGCGTACAGATACTTCGTTGGGTCGCCGCCAATAAGCTGCATTGTCTGCCCAACTAGACCATCAAACTCAGCTTCATTAACTCTACGGCTCATACCTGCTCCGCCATCTGCAACAGGTTTGAACAAATACTCTTTTTGCTCAATAAACTTGGTTTTTATCGTATTTACAAAACCCTTGGCCAACTCAGGGCGCGCTACAACAGGCGCTGTCGCCCAAGAAGGTCTTGTTATTGCCCCAGGTCTATCATCCAGTGACAGACTTATATTGTCATCAGGGCTTTCCGGATTGACAACACCGCCAATATTTTTACCGAGTTTAATCCCTACATTTTCAGAAAATCTCCAATTCGGCGCTACATTTCCAACCTCTGTAATCTCATAACTGCCTTTTTCGGCATAAGCGTATCTAGGCTGGGAAGTTTGCCATCTGCCCGCCAATACGGGATACCAGAAAAACCAGAGACGGTCGCCGGAATCCACATAAACGACAGGATTAATATCAGCAATATCTTGGGCATCCGTCACTACGAACGGTGTCAACCACGTTTTTCCACCATCCGTTGATCGTGCTCCCATAATCCGTGTCGTAGTCGCATCTCGTTCGCCATTTCCCTGAAACCAGACACATAATAACTCTCCGCTTGGCAACTCAACAATACTAGATCCGTGGATGTGGTCACCAGCAGCACCATTATCCTTGATTGGGTTGAAAATACTTACAGCTTTATCTGAATAGCTAAATGTTCCCGTAGGAGCAGCCAAGGCAGCAGGAACTAGACTTGTTACAGAAATCGCCGCACAAACAGTCAGTGTAGTTAGTAACTTGAACTTCCTTTTCATCTACATTACTCCTTCCCATGGATAACTTAGTTAACTTTAATGATACATCTATAAATTGTCCCGTATTGGTTGCTTACAGCCGTTATCATGGCAGTTCCTGCTTTCAGTGCAGTCACAACACCAGTCGTAGCGTTAATAGTAGCTACAGAAGGCATATCTGAAGTCAACGTCAGTGTGTTGAGTGCTGCATCGGAGGTTGCTCCTCCAATCGTTAAACTGTACTTAAGCGTCGTAGTTCCATTTACGCTCAGTTCAATAGTAGGTAAATTTGTCATACTGTCATTCGTCATCGCTAGTCCAGCGCCGTAAGTTGCTGTCGTTACAGAATTAAATAACGTCCCAATCTCGGTGTTTGCGACTTTAGAGAAGCCAATTGTTGGGCCTGCTGGTGTTTTATAAGTGTAGTTCATCAAAGCATTTCCAGCTTTGTCGACGACAACCGATGGATATTCATAGGTCTCCCCATTGTTCATGCCATCCTTAATCATGATCGGCTTCCAAGTCAATCCTTCATCGGAAGAAAGCAATAAACTGAAAGAACTCCGATTACCGTCTTGTGTAACCTTCACAGCACCGCGTGCGGTTTCTTGATTGGTAGCAATCAACCAGTTACCATTTGGAAGCTTAGAAAGTTCAAAACCACCATCGTTTTTCAAGTAAGGATCAACTTTCGGAACACTCCATGTTACGCCGTTATCCGTTGACTCCGAGTATGTTGTGTGCCATGCCATGCGTCCGTTTCTGCCATCTAGCTTACCGCTTCTAAAATAACCACGAATCGTGCCATCATTCTTTTGAATCAATGAGCCTTGAATCGTACCTGATCCCACAATTGGGTCACTAAATTTCCATGTGATGCCGTGATCATCGGTATATGCGCAAACTGAATTGGACAACGAATCTGAATACAACGGCAAAATTAATCGTTTAGTCACGCCATCTGCAAGTGTGACTTCAATCGGTTTATTTTTCGTTTGCCAGCCCAATCTGCGGTAAATCGGCCCCCATGTGTTCACGTTATTATCTGCACCGGAAGCACGTTCAATTGAATTTTTAATAATTGGCGGTTCATATTTGGTGTAACCACCTGTACCATTCGGAGTAAAGACGCCAGTGGTGAGCAAATTGACGACTTCAGCTGTTCTACCTGCATAGACATCATCGTAAGGCTTGGCGGTATTCAAATATGTAACGTACTGATCATATTTATTTCTCATCGAGACTACAAAGCTGTCTGTAATATATCGAGTATCTGTGTTGTTAAATAATGAAGTTACTGGTACATAACTGGATGGGGGCAAATAAGTCGCTTGCGACACAGATGTACCCACTGAGCTTGGTTTTACAAACTTAATATCAGCACCTTTGATGCCGTAAGTCCATTGTCCATTTGTAAACTTACCTTCGCCAACCATGCCGTCCCCAACATTCGTATAGATCGGCTGTGGATAGTGCCACTTCGCGTTGCCGCCATTACGAGCGTTATACTCATAGCTGCCCTTATCGGCATACATGAACTTCGTTTGCGTGGATACCCATTGTCCGTTGTATATGACGCCGTAGAACAACCAAAGTCTTTCTGTGCTATCTACAAAAAGAACCGGGTTGTTATCTGGGAAATCCCATGTATCATAAACAACAAATGGTTCTGTCCATGTTTTCCCGCCATCTTTCGAGCGAGAACCGATTAATTTGGTTAAATTCCCATCTCTTTCTCCGTTTCCGTTAAACCATACAGAGAAAAGCGTACCATCTCGCAATTCGACCATCGTTGAACCGTGATTCGCCAGTGTGTCGACGGGCATCATTCTAGCATGGGTAATGCCTTCCGGCGCAGCAGCAACCACAACAACAGAACTTAACATACTAAACATTAACATTAGAGATAATACGAGGCTAAAACGTTTCATCTTCTTCAAACGGAGTCACGTCCTTTCATAATGTTTAATACAGTACCCTTACTACCTGTTTCTTCCCTTTTAAATCTTATTGTTTCTTACAACCTTGCCCTTCCTTTCATTTCCTTTTGCCTTACACGAAGATATTAGCACATCATTTTTGAGCATTTGAATATCCAAATTGGCGTTTTATAGCACCGTTATTCCGCTTTTCGGAGCATGATTCATTTATCCGCTATGATGCAAGTGTCTGGTTTCTCTTACTCATGAAACCATTTACTACCAAATTATTTCCACGCCTCCGCATTGACCAGAAATTTGGGGCGCTGCCCCCCCAGACCCTGCAGCAAATTCTCCGCTGCAATGTGTGCCATCTTCATCCGAGTTGTAATGCTTGCGCTTCCGATATGCGGCAGCGTGACCACGTTCGGCAGCGTAAGCAACGGATGGTTCGTCTTGACGGGCTCCTCTTCGAACACATCAAGACCTGCCGCCCAGATCGTTCCATCGCGTAAAGCTACGTACAAGTCAGCCTCGTTGACAATACCGCCTCGCGCAACGTTGATGAGGACAGCGCTTTTTTTCATCCTCTGTAGCTGCTCCATGTGAATCATGTTCACTGTCTCTGGCGTATACGGCATCAGCAGCAGGACAAAGTCGGAAACTTCAAGCAATCGGTCCAGGTCCGCATATTCGAGCCCGTAGATCTTTTCCGCTTCTGGCTTCCTATTGCGATTATGGTACAGCACCTGCATATCAAAGCCACGTGCCCGCCGAGCAACCGCTTCACCAATCCGGCCCATACCAACGATACCGAGCGTGGCGCCATACACTTCTTGTCCGGTGAGGAGCATGGGAGACCACGTCTTCCACTCGCCGTTCCGCAACATATCTGATGCTTCCACAAGTCGGCGAGCCGTGGCAAGCAGAAGCGCGAACGCTAAATCCGCTGTCGTTTCAGTCAAAACCTCCGGTGTATTCGTCACCAGAATCCCCCGTCGATTGGCTTCGGCGATATCGATATGGTTATAACCGACAGCCATCGTGCTGATCACCTTTAACTTTGAGGCAAGAGCCATTAGGGATTGATCGATTTTGTCGGTGATCAGACAGTAAAGGCCTTCCGCCTCCACGATATGCTCTTCGAGAAAAGCTCTTGGCGCTGGTTCATCTTCCCTTGGCCACACGACCAGCTCATAGGCTTCCTGCAAAGCAGCAAGAGCATTCTCAGGTACTTTTCTTGTTATGAGTACTTTCGGCTTCATATCGTCGATCCTTCCTCATAGTTTTTGTCCCTCATGTTTCATGACCCATAGCTCATTAATGTATGGACCTACGCCCGATTCTTCATTCATCCAGACGATCTCCATTTTGCCATCAGAAATCATATCTGGGGTAACCAGATACTCATCCAACAAGCCTCGATACTTCACTTGCACATCATCGACATAATTCCCGTTAACCAGCATCCGAACCCGACCACCCCACAGGCCCATCACCTTAATGACATAGGATGCGTGTCGATCCAGATCATCGTAAGTCACCTTGATCGGTGCCGAGTAATAGGCATTCAGATAAGTGACCCAGGCTAAAGGCGGGCAAGTTAACCCTGGTAAAATACGCTGCAGCGCTTCCCTACAAACTCTTGTATAGGTGGTAGTCGATGAGGTCCTCAATACTCCTTGTAAAAGAGCTGGGTTATGCCTCAGCAGCGCTGTGTTCAAGAAGCCCGGATCGTCGGCCCACGAATGGGCAAATTCAACTCTTGACAAAGAATGATTGAATCCAAAATTATCGTAAAAGCCGCCAATTCCGGGGTTGGTTCGGTTCATAATACTGTCGTTAAGCGCGGAAAATCGCTCATCTTCATCTGGCATTTGTCTAATGATTGCAAAACAATTTTTAAGGAACGCCATGTCGTTTAGCGGTAGATCAATGCCATCCATAAACGCGCCACGGATCACTCCGATGGCTTTATGCTTCTCCACGGTTAGCTGCGCTCCGATATGCTCGAACAGCCGGTCGGCCAGCTCGTCGCACTTCAATTTAATATCCATGCATACAGGTTCCGTAACTTTCTTATCTAGTATTTGTTCCGCAAGCTCCATGACCTTCAAAGTGCCAAGTTCAGCAGCTTGAGCCAAAACATCCATAGCCTTACACTCAAGCTCCGTTTCATGTATCCATCTTCTTTGGATATAAGCATCGTAGTTCGCTCTCAGTAAGCCCTGCTCGAATCGGTAATTGTTCCTAACCTTGTCGTCAGCCACTGCTTCCATGGCCAGCCACTGTTTTAATGTGACCGGAATTTGGTGGCTTGTCGCCACAGGCCCTTCGAAATTACGCTCCAGCGCAAGCAAGCCTTGGCTAAACCCATGTTCAAATTCCGGACCGATAAAGTACCGGGCATACTCTTTTAACGTATCGAGCACTGGTGTATCCGGGCACCAATCCTGACCGCTCCACACAAATTTATTCACATCATCGTTGATGCCCTCAGAGTAACTTAAGGAGCCGACAATCCCATCGTTCTTCGTTGAGTTATGAATGTGTTTTTGAGCTATCGGTCTCGGGTTAATGCATTCTCTGGAGAGCGTCATTGCAAAAGCCGTATCCCAATTCGCTACCGGATATTGGCAGCTAAGGCTGTGCGTAATATCAGGGTAGCTTCGAATGGCTATAGATTCAGGAACAAGCTTTCTAAGCTCAGGCAGGGAGTGTTTTTCCCATGGTCCAAAAACAACCCCGGAGAGCCATTCTGGTTCTTTGCGCACATTCTCAAAAAATACATTCAGCCACTCATCCGTCGGATTAAAGGCCTGCGGGGAAACCCACAACTTAGCCTGGGGATGATGTTTATGCAGCACCTCGGCTTGCATCGCCATAAAATCGAATAAATCCTGCGCGCTTAACGCACCCGGATCTCCGCCGGGTACAAAGACATGATCCACTCTTTTCATTGAGCCAAAAATCTCATCACGCTCTGCCAATTGCAACTTCAGGTACTCGGGCTTCATAAACTCCTCATCGCTGCCAGAAGCTGGATACCAATTATCTTCGGAACCCATATTTGGATACCAAATCCAGACATCCAAGTCCATAGCGTCGCATACTTCCGATACATGCTGCATCATAAAGAGAGGATCATATTTCATCAGGGGACCAGTTCGATCGTCATCCGTAATTGGTGGCATGATTTCAATACTGTTGGCTCCGAACAGGGCTAGTTCTCGGATGTACTGGGCATAAATTTCTGGTGTCCAAGCGTCATACGCATTGGTTTTGGGTCTGTATCCAAGCTGATGCCCTCTCAAAGGGAAATGCGGTGTTTCAGAGAGACTGATCATGGAAGGAGCCTTAATACTAGCTTCGGTGAGGTACATTAAACGAAGCAGCTTCCCTACTCCATACAGAACACCTCTATCATCAACGCCTTCTACCGTAATCGTATATCGGCCCTCTTGATCCGTGGATATTCTGAAACTCTCCGGATCAGGCGCTTTCTCAAGCAGCTGGTTTACATATTTAATGATAATCAGCGGCCGAGAATCTGCAGGTGGCGTATCCACCACGGGAATTCGAATTCCTGTTCGTTTTTCAACTTCCTCGACCATAATCGTTACAGCGGTCATTCCTCTAGCCGGCATAGATTCCATTGCGTAAATGCTAGCGTCGGAAATATCGATCACTTGTACCCCGTTGCATACGGTGTGCTTCATCATGCCTCTCTCCTTTTCTTAACATGCAATCGTGCTATCCCATCGTGCCATTAAATGAAGCACGGTGAATTTCAGCTAAATGTGGCGCCTCTTGCAAAGACGGAAGATCCTTTGATCGGTCCCCCGCTCTCATTAACCAAACCTCAGCGGCATAAGGGCCTACTCGATCTGGAGCTGTATGCCAGGACAGGAGAAGCCGACCCTCTATAATAGCCTCACTGGGAACGAAATACTCCTGCTGCAGAATTGGCACGCTCACACGGAAACCCTCAGCAAGAACATAACGATCATTGGCTATCAGCTGCATCGGCCCGCTGCGTGCGGTCATAAATCCGCTGTAGGTTACCTTCAGAATGTAATCACAGGTATTGTCCAAATGCTCATATTTTAGTGTGAGCGGGGATTTATAGAACGTAGTCAGCTGTGTCAACCAGGCCAGCGGAACAGGACCGATTTCCCGCTTTCTTTGCTCTGTGAGATGAAGGAAGTGCACGCAGTAAGCAGTAAACACCGAATCTTCGAACGCTGGATCTTCCTCCCGGCTACGTCTCATGACCACACGCTCCCAGCTTGAGGCGGAACCCAAATTATCGTAAAAACCGCCAGGACCAGGATCCGTTCGACGTATCGCTTTGTTGATGACCTCTAACCGACTGCACTCATTCGTCAATTGCCGAGCTTGATCGAAATGGGCTAGCAGCCAATCTGCATTATTAAGCGGTTGGTCGATATCGTCCATGAATGCCCCCCGATCCCAGGCGATCGCGTGATATTTGCCGACGGACGATTGAGCCCCAATCGATTGAAATAGACGTTCAGCGATTTCTTCGCAGGCTTGGCGCTGCTTCTGTGCAACCGGAACGGTACGGGCAAGGCTCAGAATGGATTCCGCTTCAGCCAAAGCGAGCAAGGCGCCCGTCTTGGGGGCGTCCTCCAGAACGGAGACGGCTCGCAGCTCCAGATCGGTTTCATGTAGAAGGCGCCGTCGAATATAGACGTCATAATTTGCGCGCAGCAAGCCCATTTGGAATCGGTAATTATCCTGTACGGCAGCCCCAGCGGTGTCCTCGATGTCCTGCCACTGTCTGAGCGTAGCCTCTACGCCATTGTTTGCAATTAGCAGCCCAGTCCAATTGCGTTCCAACGCCAAGATGGCTCCTGCTATCGCTTCTGTGTAATCATTTCCAAAGAAGAACCGTGCGTACTCGCGAAGCGTGACGGCAACATCCGTGGTTGGATCCCAGTCTTGAGCCCCCCAGATGAACTTATTTACATCATCATAGATGCCTTCGGAATAAGTAACGCTGCCGGTCGTATAGGCGCAGATTTGGTTATGGATCTGTTTCATCGCCACAGGTCGAGGATTGATGCTTTCACGCCCATGCGTCATGGCCAACGCGAGATCCCACTCCCGAATTGGGAACTGAGCGGCAAAGTTATGCGTGATATCCGGGTAATTACGTATCGGAATTTCCTCATCAAGCATCTCCCGCATTTCATGCAGCGACTGTCGCACCCAGGGTCCGTGTGCTACACCTCCGAGCCATTCCGGCTTGCGGTTCACCCCGTCCATAAACCCCTGTACCCACTCATCCGTAGGCTGGGGGTGCTGGGGTGAGAACCATAGTTTGGCCTGGGGATGATATTTTCTTAATAAACCAGCGATCTGTTCCGTCCATCTAAAAAATTCATCCAGTTTGATATGTCCCGGATCACCGCTAGGAATTAAAATATGGTCGATTCTAGGCAGCTTGCGGAATATGTCCTCCCGCTCTGTCAATTCGAATGCAAGAGTTTCCGGATCGCTATAATCGGTTGCCATATTCGGATACCAGATCCACACATCAAGACCGTAGGAATCGATAATTTCAGACAGCCCAATCATCATATCCAGAGCAGGCACCTTCATATGTATGCCTGTGGCCTCGTCATCTGTACGAGGAGGCACAATCTCGATACTGTTGGACCCAAATAGGGCCAATTCGCGGATATACTGCTCAAACTGTTCCGCTGACCATGCATCGTAGGCGTTCGTTTTGGGTCTGTATCCGAGCTGATGACCACGCAGCTTCATGGCAGGGGTACTGGATATGTGCAGCTGCGAATCCAGCAGAATCCGACCAGGCGTCAGTTGCAGCTCGCGTAGCAGCTTGCCTATACCGTACAGCACACCGCGCGCATCGGCGCCAACAACCCATACAACCGGCGGTTTGCCGGCTTGTGTCTCCACTGCAACGCGGAATCCTTCTGCCCCCGGAGAAGGCAGCTCGCTAAGCAGCTCAGAGTATGGAAGCTTGGATTTCATTAAATTTTCAAGCGAGGTATCCGATGTGATGATGATTCTGGGGACTTGGGCATGCGTGATCGTGTTGTGATTAGTAGGCAAGGTAATTCCAGTTCGCTTTTCGATTTCTTCAATGAATACGTGAATGGCTTTGTTCTCATGAGCCGAAGCACTAGTTGAACGTATGATTACAGCGCATGTGAGATCAATGGATTGCAAAAATGACGTCATAATTGAACACTCCTTGCCGCAGGATACGATAAATCCGGAAAGTTAAGGCCCCCTTAACTCACATCAGCCTTATCGTGAATTGGAGGGAGCCTGTTAAATATCGTGCTAGAACATTTTCGCTTATAGAGTCTTAGCCATGATAGGGCTGTTAGGGATAACCCATATCTCCGAGACGTTCAACCGTTTAAATCCGCTAATCCTTTTGAAGGTGAGGTTGAGCGTACCGCTGCTCAATGCCTCTTGTGGGATCAACGATTCGATTAACGTGCACTGCCCTTCTTTCACAAGTACGTTCTCATGAATCGTGCATTCACCATTCGCTGTCAATGTTACGCGATAATCTCTGGTATGTTCCCCGATGGTATCTCCCACGTAATTCACCTTGATGGTGTAGGAACAAGCAGGATCCAGATGCTCATAGCTTAGTGAAAGCTCGGTATCGGCAAGTGTATTCGCATGTCGGACAGCGGCCAATGGTGGAATATGCCCCGGTGCTATCGTCCGTTCATTTTGAAGTAAATAAATGGCAGGGGCCATTCTTGGCGACTCGAGATACCCCGGATCAAGCTCCCAGCCCTTCGCTTTTTGAACCCGCTGCCATCCTTGATAAGAGCCCAAATTATCGTAAAAGCCTCCAGGTCCCGGATTCGTGCGGTGGATCAGTTGATGCACTGCTTCCAGACGCTCCGCTTCACTTTCTAATTTCAAAATGGAAGTAAACTGTGACTTTAGCCACATCGCATCGTTCAGCGGAAAATCAATGGCGTCCATGAACGCCCCCCGACCTAACGCGATTGCATGATGCTTGACCACCGAGAGCTGCGCGCCAATGTTCTTGAATAGCTCGTCAGCCAATTCCCAACAGCGTGAACGGTATTGCGCAGCAACTGGTGCAACCGTCGCCTTCTGCAAGACAGCTTCGGCTCGTTCTATCGCTGCGGCTGTTCCCACTGTCGAGGCAGCTTTCAGCCAATCCTTCGCTTCCTTCTCCAGCTCCGTTTCATAAATCAAACGCCGTCTGGTATATGCGTCATAGTAAGCGCGAAGCAGCCCCATTTGGAAACGGTAGTTGTTCGCTACCTCCGGAGGTGCGGAGTGCTCCATCAACTGCCACTGCCGCAGCGTATCATCAACCGTCTCGTTAGCAATCAGTGGTCCTTCCCAATTCCGCTCCAAAGCCAACAGCCCTTGAGCAACGCCTTCTGTATAATCAGCTCCGATAAATAACCGAGCAAAGTCGCGCAGCGTTTCAATGACCGGTGTCCGCGAGTCCCAATCCTGGTCGCTCCAGATAAATTTATTGACGTCATCATTGATGCCCTCGGAATACGAAATATTACCGATAGCGTAGGACTCCAGCAGGTTGTGGATATGCTTTTGCGCAAGCGGTCTCGGGTTAATACTTTCACGGCCTAGCGTCAAGGCATAGGCAAGGTCCCAGTCCTGCACAGGATACTGGCAATGGAAATTATGCGTAATGTCTTCATAACGGCGGATCGGATACTGGTCAGGCACGATTCGGCGCAGATCCGGCAAGGTAATATCTACGTGCGGTCCGAACACAATTCCGCCAAGCCATTCAGGTTCCAATAGAACATTGGCGAGAAATCCTTCCAGCCATCGCTTCGATTCGTGAGACATCACCTGTGGGGAAAGCCATAGCTTAGCCTGTGGGTGATATTTGCGCAGCAGTCCAGCGACTTGCTCTGACCATTCAAACAATAGGTCGGGTTCAAGTTCACCGGGATCGCTCCCCGGAATGAACACCGCATCAATATATGGCACTTTACTGAAAATCTCTTCCCGCTCCGCCAGCTCGGCTTGAACCGTTTCTGGATTCGCATAATTGTCCGCCATATTCGGGTACCAAACCCAGGTATCCAGACCATACGAATGGATGATTTCTGATAAACGAATCATCATCTCCGTCGGATCTACCTTCATTAGCGGGCCCGTCGGGTCATCGTCCGTACGCGGAGGCATAATTTCGATGCTGTTGGCACCGAATAAGGCAAGTTCGCGAATGTACTGCTCGAACTGCTCAACTGACCACGCGTCGTATGCGTTCGTCTTAGGCCTGTATCCCAGCTGGTGTCCTCTGCATAATTGCTGAGGCGTACTCGAGATGGATAGATTGGCATCTACCAAGATCGATTGACGCTTCAGATTTGCTTTTCTAAGAAATTTGCCTATGCCGTACAATAGACCTCGCTCATCCTCGCCAACGATCAGGACAACTGGCTTATCCTCTTGCTGCCCCAGCAACCAATAGCCCTCTTTGCCGGGAGCTTCCAATTGCTGCAGAGCAGCAGCAAACGGCTGGATATGTTCGTTAAGCGCCTGACGGGTTCCCGCAACAATGACAGGGTTGCTTCCTTCCGGCTGTTTATTTGTAACCGACAGGGTGATGCCCGTTCGTTTCTCCACTTCTTCAATCAGAACAGTAATCGCTTTTGCTTCTACTGCACTTAACCCATTGGGAATCAGCAACATAGCGTCCGATAAGTCCAAGTTAGCGGTATTCTGAATAACAGATTGTTGATTGCGGCTCATTTGGTCCCTCCTGTTTCGTTTTCACATGAATGACTAAATATGAATTCTGTTTTCGGCATTGTGTGCCGCATCGCCTAGCGCCTGTTTAATTTCATGAAGCTCGCGCGTCATATTGTCCACAAATGCTGTCATATCGGAAGCCTGGATAAACATGTTCATGCCCAGCTTCCCCCACTCGATCTCCTGATCCACGCCAAAAAAATAATGAATGCCAGCTGTGACGCCTGCGGCTCTCGCTTTGCGGATAATCGTCTCGATAGCCTGCACAAATATCGGGTGCCGATACTGCTCGGGAACACCTAAGCTGCAGGATAGATCGTGCGGCCCGATCAGCACGCCATCCAGTCCTGGCACAGCTAAAATATCATCCAATGCATCTAACGCTGGTTTGCTTTCGATATTCACAATCAATATATTTTCTCTATTAAAATCCTGTAAATATTCAGCGAGCTGCGGCTCCGGCGTCTCACTGCCTTCTATAATCCGCTGCAGCTTCTGCCCTTTAAGGGGCCTCAGCTTAACTGCACCTCTCAGCGCTTGAACCTGCTCCACGGTTTCCACATATGGCGCGACGATACCAGCTGCCCCGGCATCCATTGCAATGCTTGCCTGATGAGGATCCGGATAAGGAATGCGAACAATTGGAGCGATCTGAAGCGCTGCGTATGTGCGGCACATCCATGAAAGCTGATCGCGGTCCATGGACATGTGCTCCGTATCCAAAAAAACAAAATCTAGACCGAGTTTCTTTACTTCCGCAGGCCAGCGGGGAGACGTTGATATAATCAACGTCCCGTAGATGCGGCCTCCTTCATTCATCTGAGTTAAAAGTTCCCGACTGTTCATAGTTCACCTCATCAAATTTTTACTTTAAATACCGCTTTTTTCACCATTTGAGAGCCTTCGGCTGGAGAGAGGCAAGGCATATGGGCATCGTCGGGATAAAAAATTGTGAAACATCCCGCTTTTACATCCACAAAATCTCCATCTCCCACCAACACCTTATAGTCCTTCTCATCCAGGTGATCTTCCGTTACCGTTAAGCGGCCTGCATACGCCACTCCCATTCGTTCTGTCCCTTCAAGCATAACTTGGATGTCGATATGGCTTCGATGCGCTTCCCAGAAGCCCTGATCTTCCGGTCTTGTATCATAGCTTTGAAGAAGCAGAAACAACTCAGATCCCTGAATTTCGTATTTACCAGGCTCCATCTCGAGCACGTTATTGCTGCTCAAATAATCGAAGGCAGCAGCAAATTTCTCATTTAAACCGGTGTATAGTGCAGCATTTCGAATATGATCGTAAATCATGGATACAAGCCTCCAAACATTATTTTTTCAAGCGGGCATTTGCCTCGTTATAAATCTTCTCAATTTCCAGTGCACCTTTGCTGACTAACTGCTTGGCAAAGTCTTCATATTCGTTCAAAGAGCGCGTACCCATAATAAATTTATCCATTTCCTGCTCAACCGATGTATCCACTTGCGTTCTCAGCTGTTTTAATTTATCCGTTTCTTCCTTCGTGAATGGCGGATCCAGCAATGGATTTTGGAAATAGCCTTTGCTATCCTGATCCATCAGCTTGCTCCATTTTTCCAATTCAGGAGGAGAAATCGCAACAAGCGGTTTTTCATCGACATACGTAGCGAATGCCAGTAATCCAGTACCCACTGCGGACTGCATGGCATGGAATGGATCCGCTTTGGATAAATAGGCTTTCAGAACACTGTCCTGCACGACAGGATTACCGTTTTCCAGCTTGTATTGCTCTCCTTCAATGCCGTAGTTGGTTACCTTTACACCATCATCGCTGTACATCCAATCCATAAATTTGATGACTTCCTTCGGATCCTTCACCTTGGAGCTCACCGCATACAGGTGCCACCAGTCTTTCGCGTACTCGTAATTGCGGGTTTGGCCTTTCGAGTTTTTCATAATACGAATCTGCTCGAATTTAGCCTGCGGATCTTTAGCCTGAAGCGTCTTGGTAAACCCAAGCGCGAACGTATTATTGTCGTAATAAAAGAGGGATTTGCCGGTACTCAGTTTCTCCTGCCATGTTTGCTGGGTATTGATCGCATAATCTGGATCTAGCAGCTTCTCGCTGTATAGCTTGTTGAAATAAGTGAGCACCGGCTTGAAGTCCTCCGAATGCGCAGGGCCATACACATATTGGCCGCCGTTAATATCTGGATCGAAGTAAATCGTATAACCAGAGCCCAGCGCATATGCCATATACGGAAGGAAGTTCTTGATACCATTGCGGAAGGTCAGCGGATACGAATCCGGATAAGCTTCCTTGAATTTCTTCAAAACCTGGTACAGCTCGTCAAATGTAGTCGGTGCCTGCAAATTCAGTTTTTTCATAATATCGTCCCGTACCAGCGGGAGCTGCCCGTAACGAACCTTCCATTTCCCCATTACTGGGAACCCGTACAGCTTTCCATCTACCATCAATTTCTTGATTTCTGGGTTTTGGTCCATCACCTTTTTGAAATTGGGCGCACTATCCAAATAGTCGGTTACGGCAAGGAACATTCCAGCCTTCTGCATCGGAACGGCGTCCGGCAAGTTAGCTTTAGCGATTCTTACAATGTCCGGGATATTGTTTGTGGCCAGCATCGTTTTCAATTTTTCCGAATAGTTCGTGTCGGGCGTACCTTGCAGTTCAATCTTGACATTGGTCTTTTTGTTAATTTCCTGAATGGCAGGCGAATCCAGAACAAGGGGCTGGCTTGCAGCATCCGGCATCGCAACCTTTAACGTCATCGGTTTGTCAAGCAGCTTGCCTCCTGTGTTCTTCGAATCCGCAGTCGGCTGGCTTGTGGCGTCCGGTTGTTTCGTCTCAGCTGCGGGCTGTGAAGTACTGCAACCGAGCAATGCTGCGGATGTCAGTGCCAAGGTGGAAATCAAAGAAATAACCTGTTTCTTTTTATTTGCCATTTCATTCGCTCCATTTCATTATTTAATTTAGTTGCTGGCGTTTAACCCTTTAAAGCCCCCACCATAACTCCCTTGACAAAATACTTCTGAATGAACGGATAGATGGCCAATATCGGTGTAATTGTGATGATGATGACGGCGTACTTGATCGTTTCTGCAGTGACCATTCCCCCAACCTCCGAGCCGCTGGCCGCCATACTCTGGTTGCCCATCTGCCCAGCGACAACGATTTTACGCATGATGATTTGGATGGGAAACAGTTTCTGATTATCCAAATAAATCATCGAAGGGAAAAAGCTGTTCCAATGCCAAACCGCGTAAAACATCGTCATCGTTGCTAAAACCGGAACGGAAAGAGGGAGAACAATGCGTAAAAAAATAATCAAATCGTTCGCGCCATCCATGAGAGCGGATTCATTTATTTCTTTGGGAATACCCGAAAAAAAAGTCCGCATCATAATCATGTACCATACGTTAATGGCTGGAGGCAGCAGAATCGCCCAGATCGAGTCCAGCAGTCCCAAATTGTGAACTACCAAATAATTAGGAATAATTCCACCGTGAAAAAACATCGTTAACACAATAAGTACGGTAAACAATGTTTTTCCAGGAACATGACTACGAGATAGCGGATAGGCACATAAGGCTGTCATGGCAAGATTAATCGCTGTACCTAATGTGGTATACAAGAACGTATTGGCATAGGAACGGACGATCGTTGGGTCTTCCAAAATCGTTTTATAGGCCTCCCAGTTGAAGCCGGACGGAAAAAACTTCACCTCCCCCCTTGCCACACTAAACCCATCGCTTACGGAGATGATCGCCATGTAATAAATGGGATACAACGTCACCAGCATGAGTATGAGCATTAAGAACACATTAACTCCGTCAAACAGCAAGGGTGCGATCCCTTTGTTTCTCCTCATAGGGGTCACTCTCATTTCTACCATAGGCTGGTTTCGCTTACTTTTTTGGAAATATAATTCGCTGTAACTACAAAGATCAATACAATAATGGATTGAAAAAACTCGACTGCCGTCGCAAAGCTGAAATCGCTTCCAAGAAGACCTCTGCGATATACAAATGTAGAGATAACATCCGCTGTCTCATACGTCGGCCCGGTATAAAGCAGTAATATTTTTTCATATCCGATGCTCATGATGTTACCTAGATTAAGCAGAAACATAATCGTAATGACCGGCGCTATACCTGGAATTGTCACATGGAATGCTTGCTTCCAGCGGTTGGCCCCGTCCATAGTAGCAGCCTCGTACAACTGAGGATCTATCGCAGTGAGCGCCGCCAAGTAAATGATGGCTCCCCAACCGAGTCCCTGCCAAATTTCCGAGCTGACATAAATCGTTCTAAACCACTCAGGTTTAAGCAGGAATTGAATTCTCTCAAATCCGAGTCCCCCTAGAATACGGTTGATCAACCCGTCGTTGGTCAAAAAATTGACGAGCATTCCGCAAATCACCACGGTGGAAAGGAAGTGTGGTAAATAACTAACCGTTTGTACAATTTTTTTGAATTTCTGTACTTTGAGTTCATTTAACAGAAGTGCCAAAACAATGGGAGCTGGGAAAAAGAAAATAATCAAATATAAATTCATTAAAAGGGTGTTGCGTACTAGCTTCCAGAAATAAGGGTCCGACAAAAACTCTCGGAAGTATTTGGTTCCCACCCATTCGCTGTTCCAGACGCCTTGGAAAACGTTGTAATCCTTAAAGGCGATCAAGAGTCCGAATAGAGGACCATATTTAAAAAGTGCAAAGTACAGCATGGGTAAGATCATCATTAGATACATATATTTGTTTTGACGAATCAGCCTGATACGAATACCTCCTTTCGGTTTGAGTTGACTTAGTTGTATCACGCTTGCAGCCGAATCAAAACGTCCAATACATGCATTTTTGTTTCATCTAGCCAACTATAAACACCCTGTTTCACTACTCCCACAGACTGTATCAGCTCTCCGCATGAAGCCTTAGGTTCGACTTGCTTTTCTAAATTCATTAGGCGTAATACCTTCATATTTCTTGAACAAACGGATGAATGTCGTTCTGCTGTAGATGCCGACCCGCTCCGAAATTTCACTGATGTTCATATTCGTACTCTCGAGTATTTCTTTCGCCTTATTAATGCGCGTAATACTGATATAATCCGTAAGGTTCGTGTCTGTCTTTTCCTTAAATACCTTGGATATGTATTTTGAAGAAACCCCCATATGTTCGGCAATTTTCTCAAGATAGAGATCTTGTTGATAATGGTTTTGGATATATTGAACGATCGTACTAACTAACTGATCAGATTTATTCAGCGTACCGGTCTTTACTTTGGCTGGGTCTGGTAGCTCGGCGATGAGAAAATCTGGTTTGCGATCAGCGGCTTCCAACGCAGCTGCCGAATCGGCATATGATCTAGCAATGCCATCAAGACCACAATAACCATTACCAAGGCCGATCTGAATGCTGCAGTACCTGGCATCATGCTGGAATGCTCCGATAATAGCGCGCAGCGCTCTCCTGAAGTCATTCATTCCTTCCGGCTCATCCGTATTAACTAGACACACATACACGTTTTCTTTCGTTTCGAATACATAATTAGGCAAATACTTGCCTAATAGACTTTCTATAATTTTTTTAATCTTGTTCATGATCATTAACCGTTCGACGTCTTGGATTTCATTATAAAAGTCAGTCTTATAAGAAAAGTTGATCGTACAACAAATAAAGTAATCCTTCTTAAAGGACAGATCACACCGTACAATTTTGCCCAGCTCCTGTTCGCTAACAGGCTTGCTTCCTGTCATGACATGCAGCAGCATATGGTCGATATATTCCAAGGACATGCTGTCGAGCTTTTTCTTGAAGGTATTGTTTTTCTCAATGATTTGATGTATCCCTATTCCGATCCGATCCAGTTCGGTCTCCCGCTTACCGTTTGGCGACATCCATGAGGTCGACGGCTCATTTCCCTCGTTAAGCACAATATCTTGAATTTTTTTAATTGGATTAAAAAGATTAAAAGCGAAAACAAAAGATAAAACGCAACCAATACTAATTAGAAGCAAACAAATCACCACAAACATGGTGAATAGATTCGTAGTTTGCGCTGTAAATTCGACGACCGGCGTGAGCGAATAATATTTCCACCCATACACACCTGATGCAATATGTGAGACAAAATAAGGCTTCCCCTTCACTGTCACTTCCCCACTGTTTAACTGCTCCTTCGTGAATAAAGGGGGCGTCTTCTCTTCGTTGCCGCTTCCGATGCCGTTCCAAACGAGATGATCATTGCTGTCTAAGAGCAAAAAACGTGTCGTTGAAAACATGGCATTTTCTCGAATAGCCCTGGCAATCCTCTCCACAGAAATTGTCAAAACCAGATTGGCCTGATGGCCGTTCACGATATTTGAATACACAAAAGGAATCGCGTTTTTTTCGAATGATTGATTAAATACGACCTTAGAAGGATTGAGCAGCTCCAAATAAGTGTCCCGATTGTTTCGGCTTCTCCAATAGCTGGTGTCATAAGAATCAAATCGATAGATGCTGTTGAAAAAATAATTGAAATCCTCTACGCCATCCTTCGTATATACTTTTTGGTCATCCACATAAACAAATAAATTATCGATTAAGTCTCCGATATCACCAGAAATCCTGGAGATCGTGTAAGAGATATTAGGCAGTTTTACTTTGTCGGACGTGCTGTACATATTGAACGGAAGCAAAAGCGATATGATGTTTTTATCGTAAAAAAAGCTTACACTCGACCGCTGAGCCGTCTGCAAATAAATATCAATAAAGTCAGCGGACGATTGTAAATTCGCTTCTATTTTAAGCTTAAAATCGTCCTTCGCCTTATTGCTGAAATTGATGTATACAAATGAGCCAATGACCAGAATTGGTAACAAAAGCGACAAGAAATAGAGCAAAATCCTCATAAACAATTTGTTTTTCAGCGGAAAGTACGTACTGATTTTGATTTTCTTCATCCCTGGAAAGCCCCCTTCTATTTCGATGGCGCAATCTCAGTATACGCGCCGCGCGAAAGTCATGAATATCACCAAATGGCTAGATCATGAACCATTTAACGCCTAGTGGGTATGTTCCATTTTTCCGCCTATGTTTCATATTTCTCCCACCATTCCATCGTGGAACACCAAAAAAGCCATTCCTAGGAATGGCTTAGTCCGTTGCATGTATCGGATTCTGCTGCCTTGATTCATCTACCATCTCAGACACTTCGACCAATACTGAAGATCTAAATAATCACCTGCAATATGATCGGCTCCCGCTTTCAACAGCCGTTCTTCTTTAATCGAATCGATTCCTTCACGGTTAACCTCATTGCTTGCCAATCCAATGGTCAGGGCATTATTCTCTTTACCTAGTCGAATCTCTACCTTCCCATCGCCGATGACAACCAACTCGCCTCCCGTAAAGCCTTTCTCTTCCAGCAGATCCTTGATTACCTTTTCTTTGGAGCAGTCGGCTCGACCGACAGGGGCACCCGCTATTTCTTTAAAAAAAGGCCGAACACCCAGCACTTCCGCTTCATGGAGGACGTCGGGATGGTCAGTCCCACTTGCAACGTACATCTCAATGTGACGATTCTGAAGCTCAACTAGGAAAGGGATGGCTCCTTTCATTAGAAAATCATCTGCACATAGCTCACCTTGTTCCAGCTTACGAATGCGATTATTCACCTGCTCGAGTAGACGACGGTTATATTCTGCTTTGTAATCCCAGGCATTCCAGCCGACTAGATTCCAGCCTTTGTTTCGTACTTGCTCAGCAAGCCATTCCATTTGGAGCACGGTTTGGATGCCTGCAGATTGCTGAATATACGCATCAATTTCCGCTTCTAAGCTTTTTTCCTGTTCCTCAGTCAGTTTATGTGGGCCTAGAATACATTCTTTCATAAATGGCGCCATAATCTCTTCCCAACCCGCTCGCAAAGTGGATATTGTTCCGTCGAAGTCAAACAAAACAGCCCGAATGGTAGATCTTGTCGTCGTGCTCATTTAATCTCTCCTATCTTCTGCTATATGTAATTATGTAATCATACGGATTGCATCGTACCTGTGACGAATTTCTTCTGGATTGGCCGTTCCGGTCATCCCCAGCTTTTTCAAAACAACCGCTGTACTGAGATGCGCAAAGGCAATCGCAGTAGGTCCCTGTAACCCCATAGCGAGCACACAGAGCAGAGAAGCAGCAAAACAATCCCCTGCCCCAACAATATCAATTGGTGAATCGACAGGTTTGGTCGGTACATGAATATACGCTTCCTTGTCAAACCAAATCGCCCCATGTTCTCCGAGCGTCATACAGCAGGGAGCGCTATTCTTAAAGGATAGCTTCTTACCAGCTTCAATCCAATCATCCCACGTTGATGTAGGCAACTCGTCGTCAGGGCGATGCCACTTTAAGCTTTCCACCTCATTCGGCTTGACAATGACTTCCTCAAAAAGTCCGATGCGATCCCGACTGTCAACCACAATTAATTTGCCACGTCGTGCCCATTCGGTTAACCTTTTGCGAACTTCTGCACCAATGATGCCACACTTAAATTGATCAGTTACTACAATTGCATCGGATGATTCCATAATGAGGTCGATTTTCTCGAGAAGATTTTCCATTTGTTTATCATCCAAAGACTTCATATTAATGAAATCAATCCTGGCATCCTCTTGCTTCGCGTTCTGGAGTCCCCATCGAATCGGTTTGCAATAAGCAGGCGTGATCCAGTTGTCATCGACCAGCAGATAGGTGTTCTTTATTCCAGACTTTAGAAACAAATCACGCAAAATATTTCCTCGCCAATCGGGCCCAATGACTGAACAGATCGAAACCTCCTGACAGCCCAGCGCCTTCAGATTGAGGGCCACATTACCTGCCGCTCCAGGTGAAAAGCTTTCCTCTACAATCGGCAAGGGGTGATGAGGCGTTTCTCGTGAGAGCTCACTTTTGGTCATATCAGCATGCCAATACATATCCACACATGCGTCTCCGATGACGCCGATCTTTAATTTCGAGATGTCGGATAAAATGGCGTTCAGCGTTTCGCGAGAGAGCGGCTCATCCATACATCTGTCATCATCTTTTTTCACAGCTTGCACTCAGTCAGCCCCCTCTTGAGAATGTACACAAGTTATTTTCTTCCAAATATTTGGAAGCGTTACTTGATGAAGCCCTTCAAAATGATACCCTTTGCCTCCTAAGCTGGTCGGTCGGTGAATGATATTTTTTCGTGGACGATAGTAATAATCCCAGTCCTCATAACCAACCTTCTTATGATAATTACCTAAGCGAACGATATCAAAATTTGCTGTGGTTATCTGCTGGACTGGATTCCCAAGATTTCTTGCAATGGATAAAGCCTTCAAGAACACCTCGGGTCCTGTTACCGTCGAACCAAAATTAACAAACAAGCCCCCTTCGAGATTCGCTACACTGTGACAATACGCCTGAAAATCTAGTCCACTCGCACGCCCTTGATCCGCAAAGTTTCCGTCAGGATGAAGTTGGATGTCATCTGTTCCGATTGTGATATGACATGTATAGGGGATTTCTGCTGCCATACACGCTCCCATTAGGCTTTGTGACAAATAAGGGAAATCATCCAAATGATTCGAAGCATACCGAATGACACTTTCGCCATACCCCCATCCCAATACCCGACCTTCGGCCAAAGCTCTATGAATCATCTGTCCTGGCTCCTGCCACATTCCTCTTCGGCCAGTTACAAGCGAGCCATCCTCTATTTCCTCAGCGTGCCCGAACGCGGCTAACTCTAGATCCTGAAACAATGTGGCCCCATTGACGGCGAGGTGAGTAATCGCACCCTTGCGGATTAAATCAATCAAGTAAGGTGTAACACCGCTGCCGACGACATTTCCCCCAAGTGATACTAAAACATGCTTTTTCTGGCTTGTCGCAAGCATCCACCTCGATATGAATTCTTCGAACTCTTCCGAGGCCCATTCCGTTTGCGTCTCTCCCAGAATCTGAACGGCTTCCACATTCAACTTGCTCTTTCTTTCCTGAATTGGATATAGCTGAACACTTTGAAAATCGAGTAGTTTTACATTTTTCGTGATTCTATCTAGTGGCAAATCTATGCCCATTTCCCGTTTTCTCTTCCGTATTGCCTGAAAAAAATACGGGATCGTTGCCTGATGAAGTCCATGGAACAAGTAACCATTGCCGTCAATCTCGCTCAACTGATCCATGAAAATTCGGCGCGGTCGATAATAATAATCCGGATCTGAATCTTCCGGAATGACGCTGCCGGTAACGGGTACGATATCAAAGTTGGCAGCCGTAATGTTAGCCATTTCTAACCCAACATTCTTAGACAAGCTTAATGCTTTAAGAAAGATTTCAGGACCGGAGATGGCCGAGCCAAAATTGAGAAATACACCACCTTCGTTCATCTGACTAACCGAGCGGCTCATGGATTCAAAATCTCTGCCGCTCGCAGTTCCGAGCGCTTCAAAATCGACTATCGGATGCTGATGAATAATATCTGTTCCGATGGAGATGTGGCATGTGTACGGCACGCCATAGCGCTGACATTGCACAAAAACACAATCGTCTACATGCGGGAACTGTTCCGGTTGTGCGGCAACATAAGCGAATAAACTTTCACCATATCCCAGTCCCTTGGCGACACCTTCGCGAATCGCCTCGTTCATATAGCGACCCGTTTCTTCCCACATCCCGAAGGAGCCGTCTTCGATGGATCGAGCAACGTCTTCCGAAGTTTCCCCCATGAGAGCTAGTTCAAAATCGTGAATGCTTGTCGCCCCGTTTCCCGAAACGTGGGTAATAATTCCTTCCTTGACTAGCTCAATGATATAGCGCGACAACCCATTCTTGATGACATGTGCGCCCATCGACCAAATGACAGGCTTGCCTTGTTTTCTCATCAGGAGCACCTGATCCACCAGCTCATGAAAAGCCTCAGGTGCTTTCCAATGCACAGGAATGTCTTCATTCGGCCTCGCCATATTTTTGATCGTGACAAGATTAGTTCTGGTCTTTACACTATTCGTCTTGATGTTCTCAAATGTAAGTTTAGTCGTACGGTATTCCATAAGGCGCTGAGCCTCCTTTCACAATATTGAATTACTGTTGCACTAGGTCGATTTCAAGCCAAGAGGCCACACTTCCCAGCGGCGGTATACTTAGGGCAAGGCCCGCTTCAACAGCTTGCTTGACCGTAAGCTTCGGCGGAACGTTAAACAGTTCTAAGCCAATATTATAATCACAACCAAAAAAAGGATGATTGAGGTCGCTTTGGAAATTTTGCCAATACCATAAATAAGGCCATATCGTGTTATCCCAACGAATCTTCACTGCGATCCCTCGATCCGGGGAGACGATCCTATATTCACCATCAGGAGCCGTTACATATAAGAGTTCACGATTCGTTCCTCTTGATGGCAATGTGGACAAATCGATTGGATGTTCATCCTCATACATCGCTGGCCACTTCCAGCTTTGCCCCGTCATGGGATGATGAATAACCGCCTCTTTCCCAAGTTCCACGATAGCATTTTCCGTTAAGAAAGGATGGCCGAATGCCAAATGATGTCCCCAATTTGCCTCTAGTGGCGTTATTGGAGATTCGTTATAAATCTTCTCGTCTATCCGAACTTTCGAACTTAAGGACTGCAGGCGAATCGTTTTCTCCATACGAAAAGGCATGGATTGCATTCGTGCTGTCAACAAAATGATGACTTCATCCGGATCGTCTTTCACAATGTCATAATCCCACGGCACAAGGGCGGACTCTCCACGGTGCAGCGTAGCACCTCGATAAACATGCGTTTCACTGACCTCTGGAAACATTTCCTGCCATCCACCGAAATAGGTCATTTGATAATCTGAAAATAGCGGCTGGGAGGGCAATAGGTTTCTATCTGCAAACCAAATGAGATCGCTGTCGGTTGGCTTATGCAACCATCGAACCGGCTCTCCCCCTCGATCCAAAAGTAAGGTAATGTGCAATACTTCATTCTCCAGCGAAATCGCTCTGTGACCTTTCACTGTGAGGTCTTCCTGAATCCGACATTTGAAATTCCTCATTTTCCGATATAGAGAGCTTCCCAACTCAGTTCCTCGTTTCTTTAAGTTCATCTGTCAACCGAGAGACATAGGCAATCAACTCATCCGCAATCCGCTCATGACAGGGGTCAAACGGCAAGATCGGCTCCCTCACCTGAGGGGTATCGTAAATCCCTTGTTTGTATAGGAGTCGTTTAAAAAAGTGGATCGACACGTCCAGATGCTGGTTCGCGAACGCTAAAACAGGCAGAAGCCGATAAAATAAACGGACGGCCTCCGCTCTCTTCCCATCCGCGTACAGTCTGTATATCGTGGTATACACTTCATGCATGCCCGTAGGCATAAACGCGTGAATCCCTCGGTCCAAGCCCTCAATAAACTGGGTCACGGCCCATCCTCCGGCAACATGCAGGCCGCCGTCCGTCGCTTCCAGGACCTGACTGTACTTTACACCTGCTGGAACCACCTCGATTTTATAGCTACGGAACGCCTCAATCTCGCGGAAGAGCTTAGCGATCAGAGGCACGGGAACACCGAAACCGGAAGGATCCCAGTCCTGAAGCATCAAAAAGCCAGGATTTACACCGGCAATTTCCCGCACATCCCGCTCGTATTGCCGATCATCTTGATAGGGAATATTCGCCAGTATTCCAGCACACCCGAGCGAGATGAATTGTTCTGCATACTTCAACCTTTCAGCAGAAGTAGCTGCTGTTGCACCGCCGATGATAGGGACACGTCCGCCTGTCTCTTCCACGACAACCTGGGTCATGCGCAACCTTTCCTCTGGCGTCAGTTTGTACAGTTCCGCAGCCAGTCCTGGCACAAGAAAACCAACGACTCCCGCGTCTATCGCCAACCTGACATTTCGCCGCAGCGAAACCTCGTCAAGCTCGTTCTGTATGGTGAACGGGGTGTTCAAAACCGTAATAATGCCTCGCATGGCTAGCGGATCCACAGTTGGTTCACTCCTTACTTTTGCGTTGTTTCTGTTCATAGATTGTTTAAATCGTGCTACCTCAGTATAATTGCCTCGCGTAACCGAATAACATCACCAAATTGCCCGATCATGAACCATTTCTGCCCTCCAATGGATGTGCCATTTTTCCGCTTATGTTTCATTTTTCTTCTACACTGTGATGTAAAGAAAAACATGTGCATTACAGTAATCCATATTCCACTCATTCTTCCATTGTTATCGTATAGAAAAATAAAAGCCCTACGATTCATCTCGTAAGGCCGATCTTTGTTACTAAAGGGCTAGTTCAATTGAGTTCTCGGTGACTTCAAGATGATGCTGCGGCGCACGTTTGAAAATCAGTAATGCAACATTTATTGTTATGACTATATAAATTACATTCATTTTTAATACTCGCCGTCCAGTCCGTCTTTATATGCAACAATTTTATTCTTACCCGTCCGTTTAGCGGAATACATGCCTAGATCAGCTTGCTCGAGTAGCTTCTCTGGGCTTACACCATTGCGGGATATGCTGAATCCTATACTTAAAGTGACATTACTCTCTCTCTCTACTCTAGAACGGAAGTTCTCTGCCCACTCTTCAATACGCGAGATAGTATCTTTATCATCAATAATAGCAATGAGTTCTTCACCTCCAAAGCGCCCTGGAAAACCAATTTCATCCGTCTCTTCTTGTAAAATTTCAGCGACGGTCTTTAATGCAGCATCCCCAGCATGATGGCCAAAGGTATCATTGAGCTGCTTGAAATTATCAATATCCGTGAATACGATCGCACATTCCCCTTTTTCCACACATTGCTTAATCTTGGCGCTGATAGCTTTACGATTGTACAGTCCAGTTAGCCCATCTAATAATGAAGAGCTCACAACACTTTGAAACATAGTTACGAAACGTTCCATTAGAATTAAGAACAGTATAAAATAGTAAATAACCGGTAGAATATCGCTTGTAATTAGGATCCATTTTTCTGATTGCCATAGGTTTGTTTCAGCGTTTCCCACAACAATAAAAGAATAGATTATTAATGATACTCGGTGTTTAATTTTCTCATCTATATAAGGGCTGATAAGTAACCAGGAGATACATACAGCGGCAAGTTCAATTATGGAAAGTGATAATTCAGCTTTGAAAGAACTGGTTAGTAAGAGCAAAAGTGGGGTGAAAATCGCAGCTGCCAGATAATAAATGATCCTTCGTTTTATCTTTTTAAGGTATGTAGCGTATATGCCAATATTTAAATTCATGAACATGATGGCACTAGCAATGTGTAGTAGTGATCTGGATCCTAACGAGGTAATTTCAAGGACTTCATATACCACTGATAATATCAGGCCGAATGTTAGTATCAAATACACTTGTTTTTTTCTTAGTCGATATAGTCTTAAAACTATTACTAGCATTACTATTAGCAAGATAATACAAATTGTATTTGTGTAGAATTGGAATGTTATTTGCACACATGTACATCTCCTTATTTACATACTATTTTTTATGCAACTAAATAATATAGAATTATTTCATTCCTTTTTTCAGGCAAAAAAACAAGCCTTTAAAGGTAACCCAGCTATCATACCAGGAGAAATGCATCTCCTAGCTTAGACCTGTGGCTTTGCGTCTCCACCTTTCGATGGATTTGCCTTTGTTCATTATTGCTTGTTAGTAGGTAATTTTGCATATGTATATAACTCTATTATCATTCGTACCTGAGATCATCGATGAAAATAAATATTGACGAGAAGCAGGACTAAAGAGTCTCGATAAATAAGTGCTTGAAGCTCACGAATGGAATGTGTTCTGGTTTTTAACTTAATATTAGCAATATGATTATTCAGAGTTTTTTCAGTAATATGGAGTTGTTCACTTAGCTCTCTATTATTGCCTCCACAAACTGTCAACAAGCGTAATACCTCATTCTCCCTCCGAGTGAGACAAAAACGTTCCTTAAACGTATTGAAGTACGCATTAAACACAGGGGACTCTACAATCAATTGGTTTAATGTCATCGCTAGATTCATTCTCCTTATAATAGGAAGTATGTGTTTGAAATCAGAAGTGAAACCGCAAATATCAATCCCTTTATAGGGGCTATTACGCAGACAAATAAGCCCGCCAAAGGTTAAACGGGCAAAGACATCTCTCTATAATCTTTAAGAATAAAAATATGTCACGGAAACTATGATATTATTGCGGTTAGAAATACAAGCTGACAGGTGTTATTTGGAATGGTGCTAATCTAGTTGATCGATGGAGCGACATGTACTGGAAGAGCTCTGAGAGAGGATCGTTGACTGGTGGCTGAAAAAATCGACTATATACTTTTGATACTACACTAAATTACTCATCGGTTCGATTGTAGGTCCTTTTATAAACTTAAGAAGTAAATTGTTCTTGTAACGTTTTGGAAAGCTCCTTCAAACGGAGCAACTCTCTATTAATGTGGTGAGAAGTATTCGTTTGGGTTTCTGTAGTACTGTAAAGCTCTTGTACAGAAGCAACGCTTTCTTCGGTGACCGCTGATATGTTAGTCATTTCATTAGAAATCACTTGTGACCGTAGTTCAATATGTTTCACAGATTCATTAAGGGCTTCAACAATCTCAATCATCTCGGTAATGGCCTGGTTCATTTGCTCCAAACTGGATATCGACGCTTCTGCAAGTACAACCGTGTAAGATGTAGCTTGTCTTCCTACTTCAATCTGAGTTAAAGATTCTTTACTTTCCTCTTGAATATTAGTTAGAATCCCCTTTATTTCATATGTGGCCTTATTACTCTGCTCAGCTAATTTCCTGATCTCACTGGCAACGACCGCAAACCCCCTGCCATGCTCCCCAGCTCGAGCTGCTTCTATAGAAGCATTTAAAGCTAAAATACTCGTTTGGCTAGCTATTACTTGAATCGTGGTAATAATATCGCCTACTTGGTGAGAAGACTCATATAAATTTTGCATGGTGTCCGTCGTTTGGTGTATCGCATTGGATACGATTCTAACTTGCTCGAACAAAGGTTCAATATTATTTTGGTTGTTATGCATCGTTGTTGCTGTTGTAACAGCCGTTGCTTGCAAGTAAGAAAAGGATTGGGAGTTCTGCTCAATCATCTCATTAATACTGTGCAGATTAGTCTCCATATTGCTTAGTGATTCGCTTTGAAATTCAAGACCTGTAGACACTTCTTTAAAGGTAGCCAGCATATCATTATTAGCCACAATGTTATTTTCAGATTTCTCTGAAATGATCACAGATGCTTGTTCTAATTCTTGAGAATGTTTTCGTACCGTTTCGAGAAGCGCTTCAGCTTCTTTTTGTTTAATCGCTTTTTCCAATTCTATTGTGCCCATAATTCTTTTCTTGGATAGAACCTGAAGACTTGTTGCAATGGACGTTAAGATCAGGAATATAGCGTGGATAAGAAGCATTAAGAAGGAATATTCGCTAATCCCAAAAATCAATTTAGGCACCAAGAAAAATCCTAAAATATGTTGTGCAGCGAAAATGAATGTCATAAGGGCAATTAGCTTAATATCTTCATAATAAGCTACTATAGCAATTACCATAAATATAGAAAAATGCATTTCTACCACACCTCCCCCACCAGCAATAATAGAGATGCTAGAAAAGGTAAGAGCTAACGCATTAAGCGTTGGTATTATGGGTTGATCTGTTTGCTTACGATAAAGAAAATAAGCTACCCCCAAGAAAACCACGGGAATAATAAAAAAAATGTTCAGCGCAAATGAATAGTGTTGGCCGGTATCATGAGTGGTTGCCATATTCTCCATCGACATCATGTGTCCCATGTTTCCCATGAAATTAAATTTTCGATGCAATAAATGGATGATAAGGCTGAGTGCTATGGTGCCCAAAGATATCTGTAACATAAACCTGTTCTTCTGTCCTATCAATTTCCACAAACCTCCTATTTTAATGACATTATCCGTTGTAGAACGCTCATTCTGTACCGTTCACAGCGGCGTAGCTACGCCGCTGCCGGAACAAGCTTCCCTAACAGTGCATACCTGGCATTTGTGTACTCGTAAGAACAAGTAATCAAGGCCACGATTCTCTCGTCCGCCCCCACCGTCACATTCGAACGAAACGTAGACGCTTCCGCCAGCGAATGGATATAGGCCACATAATCGTCGTCATCGTCGAAATCGCGCCGGAGGAACTCCTCCTTGCCGTCCGCGATGATGCCCGCGAACAACTCCAGGGTATAACTGCCGCTTGGCGTCTCAACTTGCATCTGCGGGTGAGCATCGTAATACACCTGCTTTTTATACTCGAGCAGCGAGGCGAACATTGAGCCGTTTTTCATTTGATGACCGTAGATAATCGTCATTCGCCCGGAGAAGTCGCCCGGCGTCCGGTAATCGACGAACAGGCTGCCCATCCGATTCTTCTCACCCGTGAACAGATGCTCGAGATAATAGGCATTATCTTGACCTTGCACGACCGGGTAATCAATCTCCGTATTTTCGGCCTTCAACCAGGCCACCGTATTCGGATTAATGTCCGCCAGCATGGCAAAATTAACTGCGCTCTTCGCCGGTTCCCTGTCGTCAACAGACTCTTTCTGACCCGAAGCCGGCAGCGACACCGAAGCAGATATCTGCTTCGGCGTCTGGTTGTGCAATCGGATCTGATCGTAGGCTGTATCGCCATATGTATATTGCCGATCGGCCGACAGCACCACATATGCCGAGCAGACGATACCGACGATGCATAGGCCTATGAGCAAGAACAAATACCGCTGTACTCTACTACGCTTCATGTTGTTTCCCTTCTATGCGACGAGAACCTGCGGCGGCCGCTACACAGGCCCTCCTGTCGAGGTTGTTTATTGAACTCTTACTTGTTAATTAACGCTTCCTGCTGATTCTTCTGCGCAGGATGACATTCGTGCCGATTAATGCAGCAAGCGCCGCTCCAAAGATGACCAACCCGAGCTGACCGATCTGCCTGTCGTTGCGGTCACCGGTCTTCGGCGTGCCGTTGTTGCCCGTTTCGACCTTGTCGCCCGTCTTGCCGCCGGAGCCGGCATCGATAGTACTGCCAACAGTCGAGCCATCCGTTGAAATGTCGCTGGCGCCGCCGGAGCTGCCCCCATTACCGCCCTCCGGTTGTTGCACTCTTCCATTACCTTCCCCACTTATGTCATCCTTACTGTCGTTGTCCTTCCCGCCGTCCTCGCCGCCCGTCATTGGCTGCTTCGGCTCCTTCGCCTCATAGACGTTAACGAAGGCCGCGCTCTTGTTTCCGGACGAGTTGAAGACGCCGGATGCGCCAGTGCTGGTCGTCTTGTACCCCTCCGCAGAGTAATCTGCTTCGCTGACCGTATAGCTCGTTCCGAGTGGCAAGCCGGTAATCATGATTGCCTCTCCGTGCGCGAGCGCCACCGTCCCGCCGCTCTGAATCGTTCCGCTGCCGCCACTGCCCGAATACGCGTAAGTACCCAAAGCGCCGTCCAGAACGACTGAGAAGCTGAACTTCTTTGTAAGATCAGTGACTGGTCCATCCACCGTCTTGCTAATCGTCAGACTGCCCTCGTCCGACGCGTACCACACATTCTTCGTGTTGACGAATGCTGCGGTTTGCTCTTGCGCGCCTACGATTGCTCCGGTATCGCCCTCCTTCGTCGTGACGTAACCGTCCGCAACGTAGCTGGATTCGATGACCGTATATGTTGTGCCTCTAGGCAGTTCTGCAATCGTAATGCTCTGACCGTCAGCGAGCTGAATCGTATCCCCGCTCGTAATCGTGCCATTCGCCGCGCCTCCTGCTCCGATGTAACTGAATACGCCAGCTGCGCTCATATTCACCGTGAAATCAAACTTCCTGGCTTTATCGCCCGCGTTGCCCGTTACAGACTTGCCAATCTTCAGGCTGCCGAACCAGTCGTCTCTAGCATTAACGAACTGGGCGGATTGGAAGTCGTCTGTCACAATCGTCCCTGTGTCGCCAGTCTTGGACGTTGCATAACCGACCCCAGCATAGTCGTCCTCGGCTATGTTATACGTGGTGCCTGCAGGCAGACCTTCTATTGTAATGCTCTGTCCACCGGCGAGAGATAACGTATCGGCGCTCGTAATCGTGCCGTTCACCTTACCGCCTGTGCCGATGTAGTTGTAGACCCCAGCCGCGTTAAAGGTGACGGTAAAATTGAATGCTTGGGACTGATCACCGTCATTGCCTGTGACCGCCTTGCTGATGATCAGATTGCCGGGCTTGTCCTTGGTGTTCAAGAATGCTGCAGTTTGCGTCTCGTCGACCACGATTTCGCCTGTTGCATCGAGACTTGTCGTCTTGTATCCGTCATTAGCATAGTTCGTTTCTGCCACCGTATACTTCGAGCCCGCAGGCAACCCTGCGATGATGATGCTCTGCCCGTGCGCAAGCGAGATCGTGCCACCGCTCGCGATCGTGCCACTTGCTGCGCCGCCAGTGCCGGTATAGTTGTATACGACAGGCGCATCGATGAAGGTCACGATAAAATCGAACTTCTTGGAAAGATCGCCGTCATTGCCAGCAACGGTCTTGGAGATGACGAGCTTGCCCGATGTATTCGTCAGATAATTCGCTACCGCCAACATATTGGCGTCCGCTCCCGTTTTGCCGTCGATGGAAGTCACGACAGTCGGGCCGGAAATATCGACGCTGACCGTATGATTAATGCCTTCCAATGCATAGCCTCCGGCAGGAGCGGCCGTCTCGCGAAGAACGTACGTTCCGGCAGGAATAGCTTTCATCTTCAGCTTGCCGTCGGCGGCGCTGACAGCCTTACGTATGATCGTACTGCCATCCTGCGCATAGAGGGTGAACTCAGCGCCAGCAAGTGGGGCTGCCGTAGATCCATTCGTCTTCTCCACTACCAGCCAGCCGCCTCGCAACAGCGTCGCCGAGCTGTCTGCGTTACTGATCGCATACTGAATCTCTTGTTTGGACGCATTAGCGTCGCCTTGAGAGAGTATCGCATAGTTAATAATCGTGCCGATCTCGCCAGTAATGTCCGTCAAGTAGGTCAGACGGTAAGCCTTGCTGTAGTCCGGAATATTGAAGGTCAATTCACGTGTTCCGTTATCGTAGATCAGATTACTCCCCAGTGTAAGCGTGACGGGGGCTCCGTCCACCAGCGATCCATCTGGCTTCAGCGTCAGTTCCGTAGCGGTCAAGTAGCTGATACCGTGACCGTCGTCCAACAGCAGCTTGCCTGTTGAATCCGTGCGCAAGTCCAGGCCGAGCGGCAAGGTATCGACGATCGTCTGGCCGCTTGCTCCTAACTGATTCGGATTGTACACGATGGTCCATATCAGCGTTCCATTCACAGGCAGCGTATGGGACTTATTCAGAATCTCGCTATGAATGGACACCTGCTGCGAATTGGAAGTCCCTGGGGTCCAATTGGCAGCTTGCAGGTTCAGGTTGTTGGTCATTGTCGAAGTTTCATTACTGTCGAAGTACCCGGCAAGCTTAGCGTCCGTCGGCTTAGCCTTCACGAGAATCACGTATGGCTTGTCCAACTGGGCAAACGTGAAGATCGCCTGGCCTGCGGTGCCGAAGTTGGACGTCAGTCCGGTTACGCTCGCTGCTGGCGTCGGCGTCGTGCTAGTCGCATATACGGAAGAACCGGAACCCGCCGTTCCTTCGAAGATCATATACTTCTGACCTGGCACGACGTCGACGAACTCCCAGCCAGCCGGCAGCGTATCCGTCACCGTCGCTGTGCCGAGCGTATCATTTCCCTCGTTGCTCGCCACGTTCGACGTGTTGAAATTCAAGCTATCCGCATTCACGCTCAAGCGGAAGATAACCGACTTGTCGACATAATCGAAGCCTTCATTCACGTTGGTCGTACGTTGCACATTGACCGCCGCAGCCGGATCAGCCATCGCCTCGCGCTTCAGCAGTTCCTTCGCCAGTGTGCGGCTTTGATAGATGACGGTGCCTGATGCGCCCCTCAGCTTGCTCGTCCCATTAAAAAGCGTAGCGGTATTGTTCACGTTTTTATTGCTGTTGCCTGCATACACCGCCGGGTCCACGATCCGTGTTTTAAAAGTAATCGTATTGACCACAGTCGTCGACAATCCCGTCACTTCGATCAGATCGGCGACTTGCTGCCCGTTCTTCATAATCGGAATCACGTTTAATGTCCCCACGGAAGTCGTACCGCTGCCCGCTACATACTGCAATCCCGACTGCTTCGACACGTTCGCCTCGGAGATGCCTCCCGGCCAGCCTGTCGTGAGGGCCATACTCGTGCTACTGTCGTATACGAGCAAGTCATACACTCTCATATCGGTGATGGGTTGATTCTTGGCATCGGCCTTGATTGTCCATGTAATTTCACGGTTAGCTTTATCCAGCACACCTGATTTCTTAAGCGCGTCATACCCTATGCCAACGCCGACGCTGCCTGTGCTCATCGTTGAACTGCTTGGCTTGCCAGTCCAATCCAGCGTGGCGGTGTTATTGAAGGTTCGTTTGTCTACGGTGATGTCGGTGCCGTTATACGGCACTTTACTCGTAATTACGAGCCGGACCATCGTGTTGGTCGTTCCCGGTCGCGTATATGCGCCCCCTGCCGGTTCGACAACAATACTGGCACCTTCATCAGTCCAGGTTGCAGCGTCCGTAGAAGTCTGCCATTGCGCCGACACGAAGTTCAAGTTCATTGGCAACGCGTCCGTAATGGTCAGATCTACTAGCGCAGCTTGTGACTTGTTGGCGGTAATCGTCCATGTGATATATTGATCGTCCGGATCATACGTAGGATCGCTGTCGGGATTGTTGTGCTTAGCTGCGCCCGTCTTCTCAATCCACGTCGGCGTCGTATAGGTGACTGTGCCCGTACCACTCTTCACCGGTGCATTGTCCTTCAGCAGATTGGCGGTATTGCTGACTGACTCCGTCTGATGATTCCTATAATATTTATCATCCGGAATCGCGGTATCGAACATGATGGTGCGTACACTAGCCGCATCACCCAGCGTATACGTCACCGTACTGACCGTCTCGTCAGGGGTAGCGGCGACGCCGTCGATTTGGAACGTATTCGCCACATATGCACCCACGCCGCTCAGGTCGTCGCTGAACACATACCCGTCCAGATTAACCGCGGTTGCCCCCTTCGTCCCGGACAGTTTCACCGTCCAATGGATGATCTTGTTGGTCAAATCCGCAGTCCCCGTCTTCACCATGTTGTACACGATTGGTTGTGCCGGCACCACGACGGTATAGGTCTTGCCTAGAATCTGTACTTGGTGGGTGCCTTCACCCCCGGCGGTACCGGCGCTGTCGTATTTCAAACTTACGTTAAATTTCCCCTGGACGCCATAATAGCCCCCGTTCTCATCGAATACATCCGCATCTCCATCGAACACCGTAACGGCCGTCACCGTATTGGTTCCGGTCGTGTTTAGCGACGTCGTTCCTACGAGCTTTCCGTCGAATTGAAGCGGCAGCGTTGTTCCCGATGTAAGCGTGAACCCCTCACTGAGCGAGAAGCTGGCCGTATCATTACGCTCCACGACCGTCGTCGGAGTCGGATCATCGCCAGCAACAGGCACACCGAACGATACTTCGACGCTGAGTTCATCCCCATTGGATAGATCGATGGTACCTCCTTCTGGAATAACGGTGGTCCCCTGCTTCACATTCCCCGTAACCCCCGTCAGCGCGCCAGACTTGTCCGCACCCGCCGCCCACGCGTTCAGACTACCGGGCGGCGACACCGCCCCAATTATGAGGGCTATCGTCAGCAGCCACAAACCTATTTTTAATTTCATGAAAACTTCTCCTTCCAAACTTTCAAGGTATAATAGCGATTTTCTAATATTAGGGCGAAGAGCCTCATAACGTTATCTCCATTAACATGAACATTATATTATTTAAACGAGTATGAACAATCTAGAGATTGTTGACACTGTGTATAGTTTTATTTAACTACTTGACATTGTGAACAGGAAGAAACATAACTTTCAGTACCAAGACAGTGCGTTCCCTGCCAAAAGCATTCAACACTCAGCAAAAAAAGACTTGATTCCTCAAGCCTTTAAAAAGAATTACTTTTTATGAAGTTGTAAACAGTCACTATCTTGCATTTACATTAGCCGAATATAGTTTTGGATCAACTGGATATTCATCCTTCTGCTCTCCATTTTGGATTTTGTGGAGTTCCACTTTAATGGAATCCGTGTCGTCAAGAGTAATGTCCGAGAATGCGGTGAATTCAATGTGTTGCGGGCGCTGCTCGCGAATATAAAGTTCGTCCGTATACACATTCGACTTTTCCATATATAATATGGATAATTCTTCAAGCTGATGAATGAGCTGTTTACATTCAAGAATAATGTCAAGCAAGGATTCATTCGAGCCGTTTTGATCAGCTATAGATATCTCCTGTTCTTCTAAGATTAAGGAGAACGTAATCTTAACTATTTCTCCAGTATCATGAACATTACATTATTAAAATGAGTATGATCAATCTAGAGATTGTTTACACTGTGTATAGTTTTATTTAACCACTTGAGATAAGGTGACCCCATGAATTCAGAACAGATCCGATATATTCTACAAGTAGCCACAGAAAAATCAATACGAAAAGCGGCAGATAAATTACATATAACTGCCTCAGCCATTAGTCAATCCATTCAATCATTAGAAAACGAACTAGGAATAACCATTTTCCAACGAACTAGCAAAGGAACAATTCCAACACTTGAAGGCGAAATCGTACTGTCAAAACTTATAGAATTGAAAACAAAATATATAGAATTATACGAAGATATTAATCGTGCAAAAAATGAGAATTATTTAAAATTGAAAATATCGTATTCTACTGCGTTTGCACATATCATTAAACAAGCGTTATTTTCTTTCAAAAAGGAATTTAAAGATATACAAATAGAGCTCCTAGAAAAAATGCCTCAGCAGATTTGTGAAGAAATTACAAACAATAGCATCGATCTTGCTTTTATTGGTGAACAACAAGAATTAATGAATCGAAATTTTGATATTGAAACGCTATATACAAGCTATTTGTGCATTTGCGTTGGAAAAGAGTCTCGTTTTCGATTTAAAGATTATTTAACATCGAAAGATTTAAAAAACGAACCCATCATCATGCTCAACTCTACCGCTCATAAAGAAATGATCAAAAGAGCAAATCTAGATGGTAACTCGATTTATGTGACGTTGACCAGTACTGAACCATTTTGTGAGTTTATTTTGAAAGGAAATGCCTTTACGATTTTAGATAATTTTACAACAAAGGGCCATGATGACATTACTAGTGGAACTCTAATTCAAATTCCATTTAAAGATCCAGATTATTTCTATAGAGATATATGGGCTGTTCATTGCAATACGAATCTATCCAGCTACACCAAGGAATTCTCAAAACATGTACGAGCACAATTTGATTAAAAAGAAAACCACGATTATTGTTTCTCCATACAGGTAGAAATGAAATAGGCGTGCACTCTCAATGAGTGCACGCCATTTTTTAACTTCAGAACTTAATTAACGAACATCAATAGCGAAGAAGTACCTTGCTGATTTTCCTGATTTCATGTCAATTGCATCTTCTTCAAATGCAAAAACTCACCCTTTCTAGTTCCTCATCATTACATATTCATTTACCTTTCTTATTTGCAATCCAGAAGGCAAGAATAATGAGTGGAATGAAAATAAACCAAGGTATATTTATGGTGCTACTTGTAATGAAGGCAAGAATAGTAATAATGACTATACCTACAATGATGTATAAACATCCTCTTCCAAATGTCC
This sequence comes from Paenibacillus sp. J22P165, assembly GCF_059692015.1. Taxonomy (NCBI): domain Bacteria; kingdom Bacillati; phylum Bacillota; class Bacilli; order Caryophanales; family Paenibacillaceae; genus Paenibacillus; species Paenibacillus sp. J22P165. The sequence goes on from NZ_JCAUAP010000018.1 coordinate 111,390, forward strand.
CCGTATGAATCACTCCATTCGAACGTTTTATATATTATATATAGGAAATAAATGGAAAATACTTCGTTTTTTTGAGCAACTTCATCAATGCCAATATGCTTGCGGAATGCCTTTGTGAATTTTAGGGTTAATTTATTGAGTAGTCATATATATCTGATTGCCATTTATGAAAAGATGGCTTCTGGATTGATGGATTGATCAGGAGTCATCTTTTTGTTGGTTGATTCCGAATTAAAAGAAAGTATTGACAATTATTGCTGATGCCTTTAGAATTCAGAAAAGAAAACGATATTGATAATCATTATCATATAAAAATGCAGGAGGAAAAAATGAAGAAAAATATTAGTACAATTATATCGCTTGGATTAATTGTGGGTGTGGTGACAGGGTGTGCATCCACGGCTTCAGAAAGCAAGGGAGCAGCAACGTCCTCAACGCCGTCAACAGCGCCAGCGGCTTCAGCGGCGCCTACAGCGTCAACTTCCGAGTGGCCAAAAACGATCACGGATGATTTTGGACATACCGTTACTTTTAAACAGGCCCCTACAAAAATCATTCCGACTTATTTTGGACACATAGAAACGCTTATAGCGCTTGGTGTACCGCCGGTTGCAGCACCAACTGCAAAGTCGTTTGTTATGACTAGAGAAGCGCTCAAACCAATGGCAGATAAATTGAAAATCGTAGAATTGGGTAACTCTAAAGCCTATGAGCAAATGATGGGTCTCTCTCCAGATGTAATTGTCGTAACAGCTAATGATAAAGATGATTATGCAGCATACAATAAGGTTGCACCCACACTGGTATTTGATTCTCCAACTTGGCAAGAGGTTTTAAACGACTATGCTAAGATCCTGGGCAAAGAAAAAGATGCTGCGAAAATCATCACCGATCTAGAAAGCTTAATAGCGAAATCCCGTGAAAAGTTGGCTCCATACAAGGACAAAACTACAGTTGTTATTGGCGACTTGGGTAATAATAACTTTGGCCTTACTGGCTCCGGTCCTACGAATCGAACCGCATACTTTGATAAAAACGTAGGGTTTGGCTTGACCCCACCGAAAGGTTACCCTGAGAAATATACCCAGATATCACTAGAAGGTTTGGCAGCATTGGATCCGGATTACATATTCTTAGATAATATTGATGGTGCGGAGAAAGACAATTATACGCCAACCTGGACTAAGCCTGGTACAGAGGACACGACAATATGGAAGAATTTAAAGGCTGTAAAAAATAATAACGTGTTCAAACTTCCTCCTGGCTCCATGTCAGGTGCCCCACTAAGTCAGAAACTTGCTATAGAAAAAGTGGTACAAAGCATAGTGAAATAAAGAATAAAACCGCATAAGAAATCGGGAGACTGGTAAAGTCTGCCCGATTTCTTATGTTATATCCAGTAGAATGAGGGCGTTCAGTATGGTTTCTAAATCCGTTGCTACATCTTCCGTCATTCATAATAAAAACGGAATGACAGCTTTACTTATTATGCTTGGCGGGAGTATCACCCTGCTACTTTTGATGGCATTTTCTGTTACACTGGGAGCCAAAAATATTCCGCTTTCAAATATCTGGGAAGCAATTTTCAATCTTGACCGCAACAACATGTCACACGTAATCATTGTAGACCTACGCATCCCCCGTGTGCTTGCTAGCGCTCTGGTAGGTGCAGCTTTTGCAGTTTCAGGAGCAGTCATGCAAGGCATAACGCGCAATCCCATGGCTGATTCCGGCCTTTTGGGTCTTAATGCCGGCGCGGGCTTGGCTCTGGCCGTTTGTTTCGCGTTTTTTCCGCAAATTGGATACAGTTCTATCATTGTTTTTTCCTTTATTGGTGCAACAATTGCCTACTTAATGGTCAATGGAATCGCAATGTTTCGCCGTAGTGCTGCAACGCCCATGCGTATCGTGCTGGCAGGCGCCGCTATCGGTGCTTTGTTTACCGCGTTAAGCCAGGGTATTGCGCTTTATAGCAAAGTTGCGCAAAACATCATGTTTTGGATGGCGGGCGGTGTTGCTGGTGCCACATGGGAACAGATTATTCTCATGTCTCCCTGGGTATGCATAGCATTAATTGGTGCTATTGTCCTTTCACGATATATATCTATCCTTAATATGGGAGAAGATGTTGCAAAGGGCTTGGGCTTAAATACGAAGCTGATAACTCTGCTATGCTCACTGACTGTGCTGGTTCTAGCCGGAACTTCGGTATCCGTGGTAGGCGCGGTAGGTTTCGTCGGTTTGGTCGTACCCCACGTAACTAGATTTCTGGTAGGTGTTGATTACCGCTCGATTATACCTGTATCAGCCGTATTAGGAGCAATCTTGATGGTGAGCGCGGATTTGGGTGCGCGTATGATAAACCCACCGTTTGAAACACCTGTTGGTGTGTTGACTGCGTTGGTTGGCATTCCTTTCTTCCTTTATTTATCGCGCAAGCAAAGGAGGGCGGCGTAATGAATGAGCTGATTAAGAAGAATCAAGCCTACAAGAACAAGGTGGCGTTTCGAAATACAGCGATCGTTCTCCTGTTTGTGTGCGCACTTGCCATTTCCTTTATTGTTAGTATGAATACTGGTTACACAAAGCTCTCCGCGCTTGATACCCTGCGCACTTTATTCGGGGGAGGAACGGAGAGGGAAAATGTCATATTATTTGATTTCCGGTTACCACGAATAATCTTATCCATACTTGTAGGTGCTGGGCTGGCTTTATCTGGATGTGTCGTTCAGGGAGTAACAAAAAATGCGTTGGCAGATCCTGGACTGCTTGGTATATCGGCAGGCGCAGGGCTTATGGTTATTCTATTTATCATGTTTGCTGGCACGGCATCCGTCTTGTCTGTATTTACTCTGCCTTTTTTAGCCTTAATAGGTGCCGGGTTGACGGCTCTATTAATAAATGTCCTTGCTTACAAAAAAATAGATGGCATTGCGCCTATGCGATTGATTTTAACAGGAATTGCCATGCAGGCGGGAATCTCTGCCCTGACCACCGTTCTTGTCATCAAGCTAGATGAGGAACAGTTCGACTTTGTAGCCGTGTGGCGAGCAGGAAATATATGGGGGGGAGATTGGCGATTTGTGCTAGCTCTGCTTCCATGGCTTCTCATCTTGATACCTTACTTAATTTACAAATCGAGAAAATTAGATGTACTGAGCATGAGTGAAGACACCGCACATAGCTTAGGTCTTTCGGTTGCAAAACAGCACAGAAATATGTTATTCGTTTCTGTGGCTTTGGCGGCGTCCTGTGTGTCTGTCAGCGGAAGTATAAGCTTCGTGGGGCTGATGGCACCTCACCTCGCCAGACGGTTAGTAGGCTCCAGACATATTATCCTTATCCCCGTGTGTGCGCTGGTTGGGGCACTGCTTGTGTCTGTAGCGGATACAATATCCAGGGTTATTCTACCACCTGCCGGTATTCCCACAGGGATTATTGTTGCTATTATAGGGGCGCCTTATTTTCTATATCTCTTAGCTACTGATAATCAGCGTTCGCGCAGAGGGTAATGCAGGCGCTGCGCGCGCGCCGTCCTTATAAACGCGAAACGGCGCGACCGTGCTTGCCTAATCGGCTGCCCTTTTACGCTTATCTTGCGATATGAATCCAATGATGACGATTAGTACAATCGCCATTAATATTTCCTTATTAAAATTGTAACAAAAAGGGAGCAGCTGATGTGCTCCCCGATTAATGAATACTATTATAAATGCCCATTAGTTTAACCACCATCGGACCCCTTCCTTCTAAAGAAGACTTGCTCAGCTGAGATGATAAAGTCAATTAGCCCCATATCCTGATTCTGAAACAACATGTGAAACTCGTATCTGTCATCCATTTTATATACTTCCTCATATAACCACCATGAATTTTCCAATCCAGCATCTTGCTTTATTATCGTAACATTGTCAAAGATCACTTCATCGATGTCTGTAAAACCACCAGTGTTGTCAATAAGTATTGTTGTGGAGTTATCATTCAGAATTGATTTGATAATCTTACAATCATGAAATCTGAAATTCTCAACAATTTTTCTATCCATGGATAAAGAGGCTTCTGAATGATATCTTCTGTAACTATCAATTGTTGCATCTACTGACCTTTTATTATCCTCACAAAATTGAGCTACAGCATTTATTACATCACGTGTTGCTTTATTTAAGGCAAAAACCCTTAGATCGGCTATCTGATTCAAAATAGTTTCTGTTAATGACTTTTTTAAATGCTCTTGATTATAAATGATCGATTCATAAAATCGTTTCGTTTCTTTATCTTTATTGAAAGGCTCATTCGTTCCGTTCGCTTGCATAATGGAAGCCACTTCTTCTTGGACATGAAGCCATTTGTTTAATTCGGCACTGTAGAGTTGCTGAAAATATGCTTCAGAGAAAATTTCCGCTTGGTTTTCTTCCTCTAAAGGTAAATAAAAGCTTATTTTTTGACAAAGTTCGTACCATTCTTTCGTAAAATATTTCATTAATTAATTCCCTCCTCTCTACTCATTTATTTCATTCATCTCCCACATATCTAGGTAGCTACTGACACCATATGTTGTTAGTTCTTAGATTTTAGATAGCACAATTGAAACAATAATTCCAGCGACAGGAATCCAAAATAAATATGATTTTAAAAGTCTAACCAACCGATTATTTTGCGTATCCAACATTTTTTTGTGGTCGTGATTCATTTGTAAATCTGTTAAAGCACCTGTGGCATTGGATACATTGTTATAACTAGACATGCCTCCGCTTCCCACAAAAAATATCAAGACGATTATTACCAAAAAGATCAAAGAACCCATAAACAGATAATCAGAAGCTTGTTGCATTTGTCTTCACACTCCTTTTGTATATTATAGCATTTTTTACCACTCCTGCTATCCTACTCGAAAAGTGAACGAAAGGCTGCCGATCGTGCCGGCAGCCTCGTATTGGTTGCTTAAACCAATGGGTAATCAACTACAATAACATTTTCCAGTAAACCATCCAGCGAATTAACAAATTCCTGATGAACGGGATGCGGACCATATGAACGCAACGAAGCAAGGTCTTCAAACGTTACCCGTAATCCGAGAGTATAGCCCTTCATATTTTCCGTTTCTTCAGTTACATTGATGCCTGCACTTAAATCACATATCCCGGGGATACGATCCCGAAACGTTAACAATTGATCCAGCAATTCCTGTTGCTTGATCGGCGTGACATTCGTATTGAACTTGAATACAACGAGATGTTCGTACATCGCTAGATTGCTCCTTTTTTAAGCTTAATGTTGTGGTGCTATAGTGTCCCGTTAGATTCCTGTAGATGGATAAATTTCAGCTTTGTAAAAAAACGAGCGCCTCGGTACGATGGGGTTACGCACGAGGTCATTGCCTCAAAAACCCATCCAGGAGGACGC
>NZ_JCAUAP010000019.1:0-115136 GCF_059692015.1 Paenibacillus sp. J22P165
ATGATGGCGGAAGGGATCCACGCGTTCCCATCTCGAACACGACCGTTAAGCCTTCCAGCGTCGATGGTACTTGAACCGCAGGGTTCTGGGAGAGTAGAACGTTGCCAAGCACTGAAAGAGCCTTACTTGGAGAAATCCTAGTAAGGCTCTTTTTCATTTGATCGGAGTCTGCAGACCACGATTGAACAATAACTGTATAAACTACAGTTAATATTATTGATTTGCCCGAAAAAATGGAAAAGCTACAGCTAATAATTGCCCAATTCCCCTCTTAGCCAGTCCAGCTGAAATTAGCTGTACAAAATCCATCTAGTTTGATGAATGCGATGAAAGTAGAGAAATTAACTGTATAAAATCCATTTAGTCGACTAGTTCCCGTTTGGTGAGTGGCTGCTGTGGGGGAGAAAGGTTTTGAAGAGTGAGCGGAGTAGAGGTGGAGTTGTCAGGGGAGCAAGCTTAAGCTTCAAGCCAAGTCCCAAGATTTCAAAGAAATTTTGTTATTTTCACAAAAATATAAGGAGAATCCCTAATAAAGGCTTCATTTTATAATACAATAAGGTTTAGTTTACTTCTTAGGTGAAGCAACGATGGAATGGGAGTGATACATAGTGGAGAACGCCTATGTTCAGATAGGGACGGCGATGTTTCGGACGGGGATTTTAGGATATGGCGGGGGGCCGTCGATTGTGCCATTGATTCGGTATGAAGCGGTGACGCGTTTTAAGTGGATGAAGGATGAGGAGTTCATGGAAGTGCTCGCGATTGCGAATACACTTCCAGGGCCGATTGCGACGAAGCTGGCAGGTTACCTAGGATATCGGATGAAAGGCGGATGGGGTGCGCTGCTCGGCGTTTTGGCGCATATTTTGCCTACTTGCGTGGCGATGGTGGGGTTGTATTCGTTTATTACTTTTTTCAGCACGTCGCATGTGATTAAGGGAATGATAGCGGCGGTTGTGCCCATTGTCGCAGTCATGCTAGGCGTGATGGCGTATGAATTTGGCGAGAAGGCGATTAAAGGGTTAGGATGGCCGGCGGGGGTTACTTTTTTCATCATAGCCTTCCTTCTGCTACAACCGTTATCGGTGCACCCTGCTATCGTGATATTCATGTTCCTCCTATATGGAGCTTTCCATCATAAGCTAAAGGACAAGTGGACGAAGAGCAAAAAGACGCTTGGCAAAGGTGATGGCGTATGATGGATTGGTGGCATTTGCTTGTTAGTTTCTTTCTGGCCAATGTGTTTGGCTATGGCGGCGGTCCTTCGTCGATCCCGCTGATGTTCCAAGAGATCGTGACGAATCACAATTGGATGAACAGCAGTGAGTTCTCCAATATGTTGGCGCTGGGGAACGCACTGCCGGGTCCGATTGCGACGAAAATTGCAGCGTACGTCGGTTACCAAATCGGCGGCTGGATCGGCGTGCTGATTGCGGTGGCGGCAACGGTGGTTCCGTCGATTATTGCACTCATTATTTTGCTGAATATGCTGCAGAAATACAAGCAATCCCCTGTGATTAAAGGCATGACACTACTGGTGCAGCCGGTTATTGCGATCATGATGGTGCTGGTCACCTGGAGCAGTTTAGTGGAGTCTACAAAAGCGATCGGGTATTTACAGTTTTTTGCTATCGCCGCGGTGGCCTTTTATTTGATTCAAATGCGTAAGATACACCCTGCTTTTGTGATTCTTGGTGGGTTCGTATATGGTGGGATTTTTCTGTCCATGTAATTAAATCTGACATAAAATTGGCGCTAAGCACAAAGATTGCGCCTCTTTTCGTTACGCCACCAAACTTGGTGTCATGTTTATTGACGCATAAGATGAGCTGACCGTATAGTGATATGAGAGGGATAGACGTGAATTGATCGACGGTATCGGATTCCTGAAACAGCAAATCCCTTGTGGGGAGATGCTGTTTTGTCATATCAAGGTGAGTAAATATTGTCTAACGGAATAAGGAGGTCGGAGACCTATGCGTACACATGAGAAAGATGCCGTTGAGATGGTCCAAATCGTCAAACAGTTCGGTTCTGTGCTGGCGAATGATGAGGTGGATTTCAGAGCGAGATCTGGCGAGATTCATGCGCTGCTAGGCGAAAATGGTGCGGGCAAAAGCACGATGATGTGCATGCTGTCCGGCGTATACCGGCCGACGAGCGGAGAGATTTACATACATGGCGAGAAGGTGCGCATTCGCTCGCCGAAGGATGCGATGAAGCTGGGGATTGGCATGGTGTTTCAGAACTTCCGCCTCGTGCAGACCCTGACGGCTGCCGAGAATATTGTGCTTGGGGAAGCTGGCTCTTTCTGGCGCGGACCTGGTTGGTTGGCGAAGAAATCGGAGGAGATTGAGGCGATTTCGAAGCATTTTGGGCTGCTGTTTCCCGTAGATCGGCCCATCTGGCAGCTATCTGTTGGCGAGCAGCAGCGAGTGGAAATTGTAAAGACGCTCTATCGGGGAGCGGATTTAATTATTTTGGATGAGCCAACGTCGGTGTTGACACCGGGAGAGGTGGATCAGCTTTTTGAGACGCTGGACCGCATGAAGAAGGAAGGCAAAACGGTCATTATGACGACGCATAAACTCAAAGAGGTGATGTTCGCGGCGGATCATATCTCGGTCATGCGCAAGGGCAAGATGATTGCGACGATGGCGAAATCGGAAACGAGCGAGCGTGAGCTGGTGCAGTTAATGGTGGGCGAGATGAGTGTAGCGAGCCGCGCACCGTTGAAAACGAGAGAGATTGGTAAGCCGATGCTCACGGTCAAGGGGCTTGATGTCTATGCGGACCATGGACGCAAGGCGCTAGATGGGCTTCATTTTGAGGTAAATGAAGGGGAGATTGTCGGTGTTGCAGGCGTCTCCGGGAACGGGCAGAAGGAGCTGGCGGAAGTGCTGACCGGGCTTCGTATGTGGAAGCAGGGGGAGGTCCGTTTTGACGGAAAGATGATGCGGAATGGTTCGGTTCGGGGAGCGATTGAGCTTGGGATCGGGCATGTGCCGGAGAATCGGATGCGGAGCGGTCTTGCGGGGAGTCTAGGAGCGGTAGATAATCTCTTGTTTAAAACGTATCGTTCGTCAGAGCGGTCGCGATTCGGCTTGCTGCGAAAGGGAAGTAATCGGAGTTGGTCTCAGCAATTGGTCGACAAGTTCGATGTGAAAACGTCGGGGATCGATTCCCCAGTCCAGTTCATGTCGGGTGGGAATCAGCAGAAGCTGCTTTTTGCTAGGGAGATTGATCAAGGTCCAAAGCTTATGATTGCCGTGCACCCGACACAGGGACTCGATGTAGGTGCGTCGGAGGGCGTGTATCAGCTGTTGGAGGATTTGCGAAGCAAGGGTCGCTCTGTGCTGCTCATTTCGGAGGATTTGGATGAGGTACTGCAGCTAGCTGACCGTATTCTGGTGATGTACGATGGGCGCATTGTTGGGAATATGCCTAGGGAAGCGGCGAGCCGCGAGTACATAGGTATACTGATGACGGCGGGATCGGAGGAGGATGCAGGATGAGTGAACAGCAAACAGCAGGCAGCATTCCCATTGAAAATAAAGGAAGTAAGCGCGGAGCTGGGTTTCGCTTGCCCTATCGATTGGAAATCGATCCCGCAGGGGCGAACAGCCCTTGGTGGGTGACGATTATCGCCATCATATTGGCGTTAGTGGCTTGTGGCATTTTTATCGCGCTGAATGGCATGAATCCGTTTATGGTCTACGGCAAAATGGTGAAGGGAGCCTTCGGCTCCACCTTTGGAATGACGGAAACGTTAGTGAAGGCAATTCCTCTGCTTCTTTGCGGGCTGGGGGTGTCGATTGCTTACCGCATTTCTGTGTGGAACATTGGGGCTGAAGGTCAGTTTGTGGCTGGGGCGATGGCGGCGACGGCAATTACGGTTTATTTTCCACATCTGCCGATTTACCTCTCGATTCCAGCTATGATGGTCGCGGGCATCGTGGCCGGCGGTATCTGGGGATTGCTGACGGCGATACCACGGAACTATTTTCAGGTAAATGAACTGATTACCTCGTTGATGCTAAATTATGTGGCGTTACTGGCGCTGAACTATGTCGTTTTCGGACCGTGGAAAGATCCAAAAGGTTTTAACTTCCCGGGATCTCCGATGTTCACGGTTGCGCAATCCTTGCCTACCTTTGGTACATCGCGGCTACATTTGGGACTTATTTTTGCCATTATCGCTGTGCTGATTTATGCTTTCGTCGTCCGTTATACACGTTGGGGTTATGAGCTGAGGTTGATTGGTGCCAATAGTGAGGCGGCTAAAAATGCTGGCATTCGTATTTCCAGACATGTCCTGCTGGTGATGGTGATTAGCGGCGGATTGGCGGGGCTTGCTGGTATGGGGGAAGTCTCTGGGGTAGCGCACCGTCTCATGTACGGGATATCTCCTGGCTATGGGTACACGGCGATTATTGTGGCTTGGCTGGCGAAGTTAAATCCGATTGGGCTTGTGGTTGCTTCGGTGCTTTTTGGCGGGCTGATTGTAGGCGGGTATAGTGTGCAAACGATAGGGCTTCCGTCTTCCATTTCCTCCATGATTCAAGGGGCGATACTGTTCTTCCTCATTGCTGGCGGGATGGCGGGAAAATTTCGTATTCGTCGGAACAACTGAGGGAGCTGGATGGTACGAATTGGCGTAGCATGGGAAACGATGGTGAGTTAGGGAAAATAATTTTAGTTAATGATATTAATGAACGAGAAGATAGAGGGGGTGCAGAAGATGGATGCGATCACACAAATTATTGTTTCGGCGATCTCTTCGGGTACACCGTTGCTTTTGGCCGTGCTGGGTGGCATCTTGATCGAAAGATCTGGCATCATGCAGCTTGGCGCTGAGGGCTTGATGTTAATGGGGGCGGTGACTTCGTGCCTTGTCTTTATACATACAGGCAGTTTAGTGCTGGCCATTCTGTGTGTACTCGCGGTGAGCGGGGTACTCGGATTGCTCCATGGATTTTTATGCGTGACGCTGCATGCGAATCAGGTTGTTTGCGGGTTGGCGATGACGATATTTGGTGCTGGTCTTAGTGCATATTTGGGGAAGCCTGTGAGTGGCCAGCCGCTTGTGGGTGCGGTGCCAAAACTCGATATGCCTTGGTTGGAGCCTGTGCCGGTAATTGGTGGGATTTTTGCGCATATGGATTTGTTTACATGGTTAAGTTTCGTGCTCGTGCTGGCTATGCACTTGTTCATCCATCGCACATCATGGGGACTTCATCTTCGTGCAGTGGGGGATAATCCAGCTACGGCGGATGTGATGGGGATTCCTGTAATCGCGATTCGCTACGGATGCATTGTTATCGGCTCGATGCTAATTGGGATTGGTGGGGCAGATTTGTTGCTTGTGTACACACCGACGTGGAACGAGGGGATGACCTCTGGTCGGGGATGGATTGCGGTGGCGCTCATTATTTTTGCGAGATGGAACCCGATTCGTGCGCTCGTGTGCGCTTATTTCTTCGGCGTGTTGGATAGTCTGGGGTTCCGCGTACAGCTGATCGGCAGTCATATTCCTTCTTACTTTTTGAAAATGATTCCGTACGTCGTCACCATCCTGGTGCTGATGTTCCTCGGTTGGCGGAATAAGAATAAGCCATCTGGTGCGCCTGAGGCGCTGGGAGTGCCTTATATACGGGAACAGAGATTTTAGCTTATTGCTCGAGCGATGCCGAAGAAAATCGGAGGCATAGTGAGCTTAATTTGGAGGGGATAAGATGAGTGAATTTGAGGTTCATATTCCGTATTTAAAAAGATGTGTAGAGCTTTCCTTCCAGGCGAGGGAGGCAGGAAATACGCCATTCGGTTCGTTGCTTGTGGGGCCAAGTGGTGAGGTTTTGCTGGAACATGGCAATGTCGAGATTACTGAATCGAACTGCACGGGTCATGCGGAAACGATGCTCATGGAGGTAGCTTCCAAGCGATATAGCAAGGAGGAGTTGTGGGCGTGCACGTTGTACACTTCAACGGAGCCATGCGCCATGTGCGCGGGGGCGATTTATTGGGGCAACGTGGGACGCGTTGTCTTCGCGATGTCGGAAGTGATGCTTGCAGGGCTGACGGGAGAGCATGAGCAGAATCCGACGCTACTGCTGCCTTGTCGTGAGGTTTTTGCTAGAGGGAACAAGCCGATCCAGGTGATCGGGCCTGTTCCTGAGGTTGTGGAAGCGGCAGTCGCTGCGCATAGCGGGTATTGGGATTGAAATAGGGAAGCCACCGGGATGTTTGTTGTCTTGGTGGCTTTTTGTGTTATGTGGGAGGGCTGACAGGAGGACCTCGGAAATGGTGAGGGGGTGGGATTTAACTGGATTTTCTGAAGTTAATTGAGCGTAATTTTAGGGAAAGGATGAGTTAGATGTATTTAATACAGTTAATTTTTAACAATTACACCGATTCTTCAGAATCCCTTGAAAGTAGCTGCATATTTTACAGTTATTCTAAAAATACCATCCAATTTGAAGAAATTAACTGTAGTTTATGCAGTTAAATAGGTTGAGCGAAGCATAGATGCATAGATAAGGGCGGAATTAGTCGTGGGGGATTGGTGGATGGAGGTGGGGAGTAGGAAAAGCGGTGAGACTGGCGTTGGAGAGCGAAAGTTGATGAGGTGATGGAGAGGGGAATAGGTAGTGAGACGGAGGGAAGAGAGTGCGGAGAAGGAGAAAGTGAAGGTGCTGGTGGGGAGTAGAAGTTAGCAAGGTGTGAAGTAGTGAGATCTGAAGGTGGGGGATGAGGTAGTGAGACGGAGGGAAGAGAGTGTGATGATGGAGAAAGTGAAGGTGCTGGTGACGGGGAGGAGTTAGCAAGGTGTGAAGTAGTGAGATCTGAAAGTGGGGGATGAGGTAGTGAGATGGAGGGAAGAGAGTGTGAAGAAGGAGAAAGTGGAGGTGCTGGTGGGGAGTAGGATTTAGCAATGTGTGAAGTATTGAGATTTGAAAGTGGGGGATGAGGAGTAGATGAATAGTGGGAGTAGGAGTGGTAATGAGGTAATTAAGTAATAGGGTATTGAGGTAGTAAGCATATGAAGGTGCACAGGTGTGAACATGGATAGTGCTCGAAGAGGCACAAGGAGGAATGACAGATAGGTTTGTAGCGCCGCCGCCTGCCTTTTTAGCAAAAATACAAAAAAACTTAACGATGTTATGAAAGATTACAAACTTCTTTCATATAAATTGACCCATAGGGATGTCGCATTTACAATGAAACAAATCTTGGTAAAGCATGCAGGGGATTTTAGGATGAAATCGAGGTGACGAGGCTATGAAAATCACGCGGAAGCAAGTCAACGAAATGAGTCATGAAGCATTCGTGCTAACGTTTGGCCCTCTATTCGAGCATTCGCCTTGGGTAGCTGAGAGGGCTGCTGGTTCTCTGCCGTTTGCCGACGTCAAAGACATGATTAGTTCTCTTGAACAGGAAGTTGAACGAGCTAGCCCTGAGGAGCAGTTGGCGTTGCTGCGAGCACATCCGGATTTAGGTACACGCGTAAGGATGACCGATCACTCCGTCCAGGAGCAGTCCGGTGTCGGCCTAAACCAGTTAACCCCTGAAGAATACGAACAGTTTCTTATTATAAATAAGAAGTACACGGACCGATTCCAGTTTCCATTTATCATGGCGGTCAAGGGACAGACCAAAGATACGATACGCAAAGCGTTGCGTGAACGCATACAAGGGGCTCCAGAAGTGGAGCTGCAAACAGCGTTGAAAGAGGTTTGCAAGATTGGGCGTTTCCGTCTGGCGGACATCGTAATGAATGAAACGGAGGAGAAAGTGATGGAACAAGCAAAAGGTGCAGATCGAATCATGTACTACGGGAAGGGTGATGTTTGGGTCTATCGTTCCTACGCTAAACCGCTCACGAATATTACGCTGATTCCGGAATCGGGTTTCACAGGGCGGGATAATGTACTTTTTGGGATGAATATTAAAGTAGCGGTGAGTGGTGAGAAGTTGTTTACATCATTTAGCGAGGGAGATAACACGAACGTTGTGGCGACAGATTCCATGAAGAACTTCATCCTGCGCAAAGCGGGCGAGTATGAAGGGGCTACGGCTGAGGGTTTTTTAGCTTTCGCTAGTCGGCTATTTTTGGAGAAGTATCCTTGGATGACGGGGATCAAAATGAGTGCGGATCAGGTAGCTTTCGAAACGTTGCAGGTACCAGGTTCAAATGGCTTGGAAGCAGGAAATTTAGTATATCGTTATTCACAAAATGAACACCCTACTGCTTCGGTAGAACTCGTTCGCAATGCGGATGAAATCGTCGTCCTCGACCATGCTGCTGGTATTGCAGACCTTAAGCTGATCAAAGTCAAAGGAAGCTCCTTCGCTGGTTTCGTTCGTGATGAGTACACGACTCTACCGGAATCGTCGGATCGCCCTTTGTTTATATTCCTAGACATCGCATGGAGCTATGAATTGGGAGAGGATGCCTTCGATGCTGATCTAGGGCGCTATGTAGCCGCTGAGCAAATTCGTGATATTGCGCATACCGTATTCCATGAACAGCATTCGCCGTCAATCCAAAACCTCATCTATCGCATTGGGCAACGCTCGTTACTGCGCTTTCCACAGTTGAAAGAAATTCGCTTCGAGTCCAATAATCGCACGTGGGAAACGATACTTGAGGAAGTTTCTGTTGGGGAAGGAAAGGTATTTACAGAGCCTAGACCGCCGTATGGTTTCCAAGGCTTTTCGATGACAAAGCGTGATCTGGAGGGCCTATGAGTGTAGGGATCACATCGCATGTTCTGGATATAAGCAGTGGACGACCTGCGGTTGGCGTGAGAATTGACTTGTTCCGATTGGCAGGAGATACAGCCGAACTGGTTCGCTCCGACGTAACGAATACAGACGGCAGGCTGTCTGGGCCAATGTTAAGTGGGGATGATTTCACAATAGGCACGTATGAGCTCCTCTTCCATGTGGGCGACTACTTCAGGGAGAAGGGTGTGGAGCTGCCAGAGCCGGCTTTTCTAAATCAGGTACCGATTCGCTTCGGTGTTGCCAATAATACTATGCATTATCACGTTCCCTTATTAATAGCACCTTGGGGGTATAACACCTATCGCGGAAGTTAATCAAAACTAGTCAGCCTTAATAAAATAGACAGAGAGCTTCCAGGGAGGGTTTCGTAGGATGAATCGATTCGATCATATCATTCGCAAAGGAACTGTAGTCCTGCAAGATGAGTGTCGGCAGCTAGACATCGGGATTAGGGACGGTAAAATTGCAGCACTAAGCAACAACCTCGTGTACTCGGAGCAGACTCCAGTTTATGATGCAGAAGGCTTAATCGTTCTTCCAGGTATGATCGATGCACATGTTCATTTTAATGAACCGGCTCTTGGTCATTGGGAAGGCTTCCTTACAGGCTCTGCCTCGCTAGCTGCAGGTGGATGCACAACTTACATCGATATGCCACTCAATGGTGTTCCGCCTACCGTTCGGCTCAGTGCCTTAGAGAAGAAATTGGAAGCAGCCGAAGGGCAATCCTATGTTGATTACGCCCTGTGGGGCGGACTTGTCCCGGGCAATATCAGCGAACTGGAGGGGCTGGCTCAAGCGGGTGTGATTGGTTTTAAAGCATTCATGTCATGCCCTGGCGGAGAAGGAGAAGATATATTCACCGAAGTGGATGATGAGACGCTTTTCAAAGGCATGGTGGAGATCGCGCGCTTAGGTCTGGTGCTAGCCCTTCATGCGGAAAGCGAAGAGGTCGTCTCCAAGCTCGCCGCCGATGCTAGGCAAGCAGGCAAGAGCAGCGCTTTGGATTTCATTGCGACAAGGCCGATTGCCGCTGAAGTAGAAGCTGTTAACCGAGCATTGGGCTATGCAAAGCAGACAGGCTGTAAGCTGCACTTCGTTCATATCTCCTCCGCTGAGGCGGTACAGGTGATTACGGAAGCGAAGGCGAGCGGACTTGACGTCACCGTAGAGACGTGCCCGCACTATTTGGCGCTAACAGATATGGAGGTTGAAAGCCTCGGGCCTGTTGCAAAATGCGCGCCACCGATACGAACGGCGGAAGATCAAGCTCAATTGTGGGAGGAGCTAAAGGCAGGTCGGTTCGACATCATCGCATCGGATCACTCCCCATCTCCCAAGCACATGAAGCAGGGGGATTTCTTCGCAGCTTGGGGCGGCATTTCGGGCGCGCAAAGCTCACTGGAGCTTATGCTGCACGAAGGTCACCTGCGGAGAGGGATTCCTCTACCAGAGCTTGCTCGCATGCTAGCCCTTGAACCGGCGAAACGATTCGGGCTCTACCCTCGCAAGGGGGAAATCGCCATTGGAGCTGACGCGGATCTAGCTTTGGTGGATTTGGCAGCCCGCTATACCTTGCAAGAGAATGACTTATTTTACCGCCATAAGCAGAGTCCCTATGTGGGCAAAATGTTCGACTGCAGCGTGAAAACAACCTTCCTGCGAGGTGTTCAGGTCTATGAACGAGGTGTGGGTGTTGGAACAACGTTGGATGGAGCTTGGTTGCGTCACAGTGCATCGATCGGAGGCGGGCTAGATGGCTAAAATACAACACTACCCACAGGAGGAAATGCTAGCTCAATATGGGGAGCGCATGCTGCTAGCTTTGGATTGGCTAGCGACCTTTGGCGCTGATCCAGAAGGCGGCGTGACCCGGCTCTTGTATGCGGAGCCTTGGCTCAAAGCGCAATTAGCACTGATCGACAATATGCAGAGCATGGGGCTCAAGGCAGATTTTGATG
This sequence comes from Paenibacillus sp. J22P165, assembly GCF_059692015.1. Lineage (NCBI taxonomy): Bacteria > Bacillati > Bacillota > Bacilli > Caryophanales > Paenibacillaceae > Paenibacillus > Paenibacillus sp. J22P165. The sequence goes on from NZ_JCAUAP010000019.1 coordinate 10,749, forward strand.
AAATCGGCAATGTGTACGGCAAATTGCAGGGATCGGATCCATCGTTGAAACCGATGCTCACAGGATCACATATGGACACCGTCAAAAACGGCGGGAAATACGATGGAGCCTACGGCATTATCGCATCGATGATGGCGCTTGGCTATTTGAAGGCCGTGTACGGGACACCGAAACGGACCTTGGAGATGGTCTCCTTTTGCGAGGAAGAAGGAAGTCGATTTCCTTTGGCGTATTGGGGCTCCGGTCATGTGACAGGCGTACTCTCACTAACAGATGGTATCGGACTTGCCGATCCAGAGGGAGTTACATTGCTAGAGGCGATGGAGCAGGCGGGATTTGAAACGTCACAAGGCCAGCTCTATCCAGCCAAACGTGAGGATATAGGCGTATATATAGAAATTCATATTGAGCAAGGCGCGGTCCTAGAGTTTAAAGAGAAGCAAATTGGTGTGGTAACGGCCATTGTGGGCCAAATTCGAATGACGATCGTGGTTACGGGTACGCCGAATCATGCTGGAACGACCCCGATGACGATGCGCAAAGATGCGTTGGCTGCCGCCGCCGAAATGGTTGCGCTGACAGAGAAGATGGCACTTGCGGAGGGTGAACCTTTGGTAGCCACCGTAGGACGCTTAGAAGTGAAGCATGGAACATCGAACGTAGTGCCAGGTGAAGTGGAATTTACATTAGATATTCGGCATACGGATGAACGAAAGATAGAGGCTTTTCGCGCAGAACTGTTAGTAAGATTTATGGAAATCGCTTTGCGAAGAGAACTTCAAATAGATGCAGTGGAACATCTAAATGCCTTACCAGTGGCCATGGATAACGGGATATCAGCGGAAATTGAGGCTGCCTGCGACTTCTATGGCTACGAACATATGCGGATGCCAAGCGGGGCTGGACATGACGCGCAGCTATTCGGGCCTATCTGTCCGTCGGCGATGATTTTCGTACCGAGCCGAGCTGGTATCAGCCATAGTCCCAAAGAGTTCACAAAGCCGGAGGATCTGATTGTCGGCTTTCAGACACTCGTTCATGTGTTATATCAATATGGCTACGGGGGAAAAGCAGATGAAAACCTATAAAGATTTATCACCCTCCCTTCGAACAATTATGACCCCAGGTCCTGTAGAGGTTGACCCTAGGGTGCTGCGGGCGATGTCGTATCCGATTCTTGGTCAGTTCGATCCTGAGTTCACAGAGCTGATGAATGAAACGATGGAGATGCTTCGTGAAGTTTTCCAGACGAATAATCAATGGGCTTTTCCGATCGATGGGACTTCCCGTTCAGGTATAGAAGCTGTGCTTGTGAGTATTATTGAGCCAGGAGATAAGGTACTCGTGCCGATATACGGACGATTTGGACATTTATTGGTTGAAATAGCCGAGCGCTGTGGGGCTGAAGTGACGATCATAGAGCAGGAATGGGGCGCTGTGTTTGACCCTGTGGATATCATTACAGCCATCGAGCGAGAGAAGCCAGCCATAGTGGCGATGGTCCATGGGGAAACTTCTACAGGTTGTATTCAGTCATTAGTTGGGATTGGAGCAGCTTGTCGCCAATTGAATGCGCTTCTTGTAGTGGATGCTGTTGCAACCATTGGCGGAGTTCCTGTGAAAACAGATGAATGGCTGCTGGATGCGGTGATTGGCGGAACGCAAAAATGTTTATCCGTACCATCGGGCATGTCACCGATTACGTACAATGACCGCGTGGAGGCGAAAGTGCTGCGCCGTAAAACAATTGAGCGTGGGTTGCGAGAGAAAGGCGCTCCTGTTGCGCTGGGTAAAGCTGTGGCGAGCAACTATTTTGATCTTGGACAGCTGCAGGACTACTGGAGTCCGAAAAGGCTGAATCACCATACAGAGGCTACAACGATGCTGTATGCATTGCGCGAAGGTTTACGTATCGTGCTGCAGGAAGGGCTGGAGGCGCGCTTTGATAGACACAAACGTCACGAGACGGCGTTGGTTGCTGGCTTGCAGGCGATGGGGTTGACACTGTACGGTGATCCAATGTGTAAGCTGCCAGTAGTAACCTGTATTCGTATTCCCAGTGGTGTCGATGGGGAAGCCGTACGCGCGATGCTGCTAAATAGCTTCAGCATAGAAATCGCCTCATCTTTCGGTCCATTAAAGGGACAGATTTGGCGCATTGGCACAATGGGCTTTAGCTGTAATCAGAAAAACGTGCTTCACGTGCTTGGGGCACTGGAAGCAACATTGCATTGGCATGGTGTGGATATTTCTGTAGGGAAGGCGCTGCAAGCTGCGCTAGCGGTATACGCTCTGAAACGGGAGGAATAATCATGTTAAACATCATGCCACGAGCAGAGCAAGCCATGATTGCTACACCGCATTATTTAGCTAGTTCTGTGGGAAGCGCGATTTTACAGCAGGGAGGCAATGCCTTCGATGCGGCCATTGCGATCAGTGCGACCCTCGGTGTTGTTTACCCACATATGACGGGGCTGGGCGGAGATGCTTTTTTTCTTATGTATGATGCAGCAACTGGCGCTTATACCGGATTTAACGGAAGCGGCAAATCAGCAGCAAAGGCGACGCCTGATTTTTATCGCGAGAGTGGGATGGATAAGATTCCGCAGCGCGGCATTTTGAGCGCAATTACTGTGCCCGGGATGGTGGATGCTTGGTGGCAGGTGTGGGAAAAGCACGGCAGGCTGCCTTGGGCGAAGTTATTGGACGCAGCGATTGGCTATGCGGAAAAAGGGTTCCCGATCTCACGGAACTTACTGTTCTGGATGCGTAAAGATGAGGCTTACATTCGGGCTTCTGCACAGCTTAGTGCGTTGTATATGTGTGATGGCAAGCTTTTGAAGGAAGGTGATCGGCTGATTCAGCCTGATCTGGCGAGAACGTTGAGACTGGTTCAGCGAGAAGGTAGAGATGCGTTCTACGCTGGCTCGCTCATGCAGGCGATTATTCATAGTGTTAAACAAGACGGCGGTTTGCTGGAGGAAGAAGATTTCCGCAGCTTTGCTGGTGAATGGGTGGAACTGCTGTCATCGACATATCGCGATTATGAAATTTATCAGATGCCGCCGAACTCGCAAGGGTTCACAGCCCTCATGATGATGAATATGTTAGAACATATTGATATGGCAGCTGTACCAAGGGCATCGGCCCATTTTTATCATCTCATGTCGGAAGTGATCAAGAAGGCGTTTAAAGATCGCGATCGTTATTTAACAGACCCTAATTTTAGGGATATTCCGCTCGAAAGATTGTTGTCCAAATCATACGCACAGGAGCTGTGGAAGGACATTCAGGAAAATCCATTAAAGGTGAGTGAGCACCTCTCGCCAGCCATCGGTCAAGATACAGCGTATGCGGCTGTTGTCGATGAGGAGGGGAATTCAGTATCTTTTATCCAAAGTCTCTATTTTGATTTCGGGGCAGCTTACGTTCCAGGAGATACAGGCATTATTATGCAAAATCGCGGTTCCTTCTTCTCACTTGATCCTGCTTGTGCGAATGTGTTGGAGCCACGTAAAAGATCGTTCCATACGTTGATGCCTGCCATGGTAAGTAAGGCTGGAAAGCCTTATATGCTGTTCGGTACGCAAGGAGGGGAAGGTCAACCTCAGACGCAGCTTTCGATACTTACGGGAGTTTTGGATTATGGATTATCGATTCAAGAAGCCATTTCGCTTCCACGTTGGGTATATGGACGTACTTGGGGAGAGGATGGGGATGCGCTAAAGCTGGAGCATCGTCTTGAACCTGAAGTATATGCAAAATTGAAGCAGTGGGGACATCGTGTGGAGCCCGTCAATGCATGGGATGGCATCATGGGTCAGGCGCAGGGCATTGTCATTGACGAGCAAGGTTTTAAAAGTGGGGCGGCGGATCCTCGTGGCGATGGGTTAGCGATCGGCTGGTAACAGGTAAGCATCTACGAAAAAGAAGGAGCGATGAGTGATGGAGGCTTATGACATTCTGCAAGCTGTGGAAAGTAATACAGGAGCTCGTGTATTAGCAACAGTGATTCATGTGGAAGGCCACGCTTATCGCAAGCAAGGCGCTGTTATGCTGTTAATGGCAGATGGAAGTATGGTGGGGAGCATTTCTCCTGGGTGTTTGGAAGGGGATCTCGCAGCTTACGTGCCAAGTGTGTGGGAATCGCAAAAGCCGCAAATGGTTGAATACGACATGAGGCCAGCTGATGATTTCGGTTGGGGGGAGACAATTGGGTGCGGTGGGTTAATTCGTATTTTGCTAGAGCCGCTTTCCGGGGAGCTGCTGGTTAACTTGCTGGTGGTGAAAAGTAAGTTGGATCAAGGTCAAACCGTGGAGCTCATTCGCACTTATACCGATGGATATTCGGAGATTAGGTATGCGTTGCGGGGATCTGGTATAGATGAGCAATCGGCTGTGAGGGAGTCCTTACATTTCGTGACGAATGCGGTTTTTGTGCCAAAACCTAGAGTTATCATATTTGGTGCGAATCTAGATGCGATCCCACTCGTGCAAATGGCTGCGAACAGCGGATTTCGTGTGGTTGTTGCGGACTGGCGAGAGGCTGTTTGTCATGCAGAACGGTTTCCTGGGGTGGAAACGATGGTGGCCTTTCCAGAGACACTAGTCAAAAAGCTTGCGCTAAATGAGCAAGACTACGTTGTTATCATGAGTCACCAGTTCGAGAAGGATACAGCTTTCTTCCAAGGGGTCATGGCCTATACGTTGCAATATCTCGGCATTATGGGCTCTAAGGAGCGAACGGCCAAAATGCTGGAGGGCTTCGAGCGCCCTGAGTGGTTGCACGCCCCAATTGGTCTCAATATCGGCTCCGAGGGCGCGTTCGAGAATGCGATCAGTATTGCAGCTGAGCTGATTGCGATCAAACGCGGGAAACTTGGAGCAGGATCGTGGCGATCCCCTCTAGCTCATGGACGGGATGTCCAAAGCTTCTGCTCATGGTGAGACCGAAACACATCGTGGGTGTTTATTTGGCGGCGGGGAGTAGTCGGCGTATGGGGACTGCGAAGCAATCTCTAGAACTAGCAGCTGGCATTTGCCTTGGCAGTCTAGCGCTGTTGAAGGCGCTCGCTTGTGCAGAGTTAGCGCAGGTGATTGTCGTTGTACGCGAAGGAGATGCGCTAAATTGGCTGCCGGAAGAGGCTAGCAGTCAGCTTGCGAGCGGCAGATGCCGACTAGTTGTGAGTCCAGATGCGGGATTGGGCATGGCACATTCGCTTCGCGCGGGTATACAGGCGGCGGAAGAGTCGGAGGCTGACGGAGTTATGGTTATGCTGGCGGACCAGCCATTTATTGATGGTTCCACTCTAGAGGAGCTGATTGCTGTCTTTAACGCGGAGGTTGGCTGCGATTTCGTTGCTAGCGGTGATGGTGGAGCGCCTAAGCCGCCTGTCATCCTGGGGCGAGGCATGTGGCCAGCTGCTTCAGCATTAAAAGGAGATACTGGCGCGCGAGTGCTGTTTCAATTACCTGCGTTTCGCGGTCAAATCATCGAGGCAGCCTCTTTGACATTTATGGATGTCGACACTGTAGAGCGATATGAAGAAGCAAAAGACATCTTCAAACACTAAATAATGTTAAGTTTAATAACATATAAAAGGCGAAATAGTGCATTGATACGAATGATGCACTATTTTTGTATATAAAAAACAAAATGATGTTATGTTAGTTGACGTAAAATTGGAATATTGTTTATAGTAAATCTAATTTATTAAAAGTTTCGTGCGAACACCCAGCGTCACCACGCAGCATGCCGGTTTCATTCGGTAAACTCAGAACGCATAACGAGCACGCGGTCATTCAGAAACTCTGAGGAGGGTTGAATATGTCAGTTCCGATGCATCAACTACCTGAACAGCAGCCTTCCGTATGGCAGCCAACGAGTGTGGAGGAAGCGATTCAATTGAAGCATAAATGGGGCAATGATGCGGTCATTGTTGCCGGAGGTACTTGGCTTCGCACACGGTGGGAGAATGGGCTTGCCCCGATGCCGCAGCATTTCATTAGTCTTGGACGAATTCTTACACTCTCGGGATTAACCGTTAATGCCCAAGGGAAAGTTCATATAGGTCCTGCCTTATGCATTGCAGATTTGATGAAAAACGAGCTCGTCCAACAGAAATGTGGTCTCCTAGTGCAGGCGTGCTCAGAGATTGCGGCTCCGTCGATTCGAAACTTAGCCTCGGTCGGAGGCAATGTGATGACACGTACAGGCGATCTGATTCCTGCTCTGCTGGTGATGAATGCACAAATACGATGCACAGATGGACAGAACGAACGAATGATGGCGTTGAAGGATTGGCTAGCTGCTCCACTCGGGTCTGAGGATGAGATCATGACAAGTATAATCGTGCAGACAGAGAAGATAGTGAGTACAGCAGGTACGGAGAAGGTAGCTAAGAAATCTGGAAATGCCAATGAGACGGATGGACAGCTAGATACTGATACTGCTAAAGAAGCGGGATTCATACATGAGTTCTACCATAAGGTGGGACGGAGAGAGGCATTTACGCCATCGGTCGTTACGGTTGCAGGAAGGATTTCGCTACTAGCAGATGGGACCATTGCCGACATCGCTTTAGCAGCGGGTGGAGGCAATGCGATTCCTGCGAGGTTTTCAGCACTAGAAGCAGAAATGCGCGGAAAGCCATTTTCGAAGGCCGTCTTACAACATCTGCACAAAGGCGTCATGGCGGATTTCAACGCTGTGACAGATGATTATGCAGGGGTTGCTTATCGCAAGCAGACGGCAGCGAATCTGATCATATCAGAGTGTTACAAAGCTTGGCGCAAAGGGGGCGGAGCCGATGCTCCTCAATCGTAATGCGAAGAAATGGATCATCAGACCTGACGGGAAAGAGAAAGTGACGGGGGAGCTTCGTTATCTGACTGATTTAACAGCGCCAGGCATGCTTCACGGTAAGGTGCTTCGGAGTCAGTACCCGCATGCGTGGATTCTTTCTATGGATACCACGAAAGCCAAACAATTACCTGGCGTACGCGCGGTCCTAACGGCTGCTGATGTGCCTGGGTTGAACTTATTCGGTATTGCTTTTCCGCATCAGCCTGTGTTTTGTCAGGATCGGGTTCGTTATATTGGGGATGCATTGGCATCCGTCGCCGCAGATACGGAGGAAATTGCAGAATACGCACTAAGCCTCATTGAGGTCGTGTATGAACCGCTTCCTCTGGTGGATAATCCAGAAACCGCGTTAGAAGCGGGGACGATCCTGCTTCATCCCGAAGGGAATCTGCTGCATCAAACAACCTTGCAACAAGGGGATTTGAATATAGAGGCCGCTTTTCAAACTTGCACACACGTCGTTGAAGAGACTTATCTGACACCTCGGCAAATGCATACGTATATGGAAACCGAAGGTGGACTTTTTATCCCTGAAGTTAATGGAAGATTGACTGTCTACTCGCCGACCCAACATGGCTATAAGGATCGCTTTCAGCTAGCGAGAATCCTAGGCGTGCCAGAGGAGCAGATCAGAGTCGTCTCCAGCCCGATAGGCGGATCATTTGGCGGCAAGGATGAGCTTAATGTGCAGCCATTCGGCGCACTGATGGCGTTAAGGACAAATAAGCCAATCAAAATGCACAATTCCCGTCGTGAATCCGTCATCTCTGGCATTAAACGTCACCCGATGCGGATCACGATGAGGACGGGAACAGATGGGCACGGCAAGCTGATTGCGCATCAGGTGCGTATTTTGGCAGATACAGGAGCCTATGCGACATTAGGCTGTGAGGTGCTTAATTTTGCAACCGAGCATGCAATTGGACCTTATACCATTCCAAATGTCGACGTGGAAGGAAAGAGTGTTTATACGAATAACGGTGTGTCTGGAGAGTTTAGGGGCTTCGGCGGCAATCAGGTGATTTTCGCGGTGGAGAGCCAAATCGAACGTCTAGCCGAGAAGCTCGGTATGGACGGGTGGGAGCTGCGCAAGCTCAACCTGCGCCAGCCAGCCGATCCTGGCCCGATGGGCCAGCAGATCGTAGCCACCGAGGGCGCGGCCCAGGTGTGGTCCAAGGCGCAGGAGTCGCCGCTCTTGGCGAAGCGCTACGCCAAGCAGCCTGCCGCTGCGCAAGAGCCTTGGCTGCGCCGAGGCGTCGGCGCTGCGCTGGTGATGCACGGTGCCGGGCTCGGCCTCGGCATCCCCGACCATTCCGGCGGCCGCATCGAGCTCACGCCGGAGGGCAAGATCCAGGCCTCCTTCGGCTTCGAGGAGTTCGGCCAAGGGCTCTATGCAGCACTCACGTTGATGCTGCAGGACTGCTTCGGCTGCGCCGCCGATGACATCCGCATCGTCATCGGCGATACCGACCGCGTGCCGAGCAGCGGTTCGAGCACGGCCTCCCGCGCCACCACGATGATGTGGCGCGCGCTCCAGCGGCTGAAGCCAGCCTTCGTGCTGGCGCTGCTGGAGCAGGCTTCGCAGCTCTGCGGCGTTCCGGCCGCAGAGCTCGCAACCGGCGCAGGCGGGATTCATCACAAGGGTGATGAATCGGGGGAGCCGGTTGTCACGTATGCGGAGGCCGCTGCGGCAGCAGTGAAGCCGATTCTTGCGCATACGGAGTTCGACTACCCGACGACGCCCGAAGGGCGGGTCGGGGCGCACTATCTGTACTCGTACGCAGCTGCAATCGTAGAGGTTGAAGTTAACATGCTGACCGGTCGAGTCAAGGTGTTGCAGACCGATCACGTCATCGCCGCAGGTCCTGTGATTAATCCGATGGGCTTTCTTGGACAGATTGAGGGCGGCAGTGTGATGGCATTAGGCTATACACTGACCGAGGATGCAGTGATGAAAGATAGCCGCTACCTAAGGCATAACTTGGACACTTACCTCGTTCCCACCTTCAGCGATAGCCCACACAGCATTCAGGTTGAGGCCATTGAAGAGCTGCCTGAAGGGGATACATTTGGCCCTCGCGGCGTTGGAGAAATTGGATCTGTTGGCTTGGCACCTGCTATTACGGCAGCAGTACGGCAAGCGACAGGCATTTGGGTAAATAAGTTGCCCATATCACCAGAAGACATCGTGCAATCCATCGATTGGTTAGAAGGGGTGGAGGCCAGTGATTAATACATCTTTTGTGCTAGATTGCTCCATTAACGGGAAGGCGGTCTCCATTCCAGTTCCCGCATCCAAGCGGATGTCAGCGATTTTACGAGAGGACCTGGGGATGACTGGCACCAAAGTTTCTTGCGAGATTGGGCGCTGCGGCGCCTGCATGATTTTACTCGACGGTCAGCCTGTGAATTCCTGTTTACTGATGGCGTACCAGGCATCGGGCAAGGAACTTACGACCATTGAAGGGATATCAGCAGGCGAAGAGCTGCATCCGATTCAACAAGCGATGTTAGAAGAGGGGGGATTGCAGTGCGGCTACTGTACCGCAGGCATGGTTGTAACCTTAACTGCGTTGTGGGAATCGAATCCATCTCCAACGAGGGCTGAGGCCGAGAAAGCATTGTGTGGGAATATATGCCGATGCACAGGGTATGAGGGGATTTTCAGAGCGGTAGAGAAATGCGGATTGTCCATAAAAAGAGAGGGGTAGAAGCCAATGCGAAAAACCATACTGTCCATAACTGCTATTATGTTAGTTATTTTGAGCGCCTGCTCCACGAGCACGACAACAAGTACGACATCACCAGCTTCCACCACTGCAGCGTCTACGGCAGCAACAACAGAGAAAAAGCTGCCAAGAGTTGCCTTTGTCTATATTGGCGTTCCGGGGGATGGCGGCTGGACGTTCGAGCATGATCAAGGCCGATTGATGATGGAGAAAGAACTAGGAATTAAAGCGACGACAGTTGAAAATATTCCAGAAGGACCTGATGCTGAGCGTGTATTTGAAGAGTTGGCTCAGAAAAATGATATTATTTTCGGAACCTCCTTCGGGTACATGGACCCCATGGTTGCGGTAGCAGCGAAGCATCCGAATGTGAAATTCCTACACGCCACTGGCTACAAAACAGCACCAAACCTAGGCACGTACATGGGACGTGAATATCAAAGTGCTTACCTGGTCGGTATGGCTGCTGGGAAAATGACGAAAAACAACCATATGGGCTATGTCGGAGCCTTCCCGATTCCAGAGGTAATTTATACAATTAATGCGTTCACGTTAGGCGCGCAAAGTGTGAATCCCAACATCGATGTTTCCGTGGTGTGGAGTAACACTTGGTTTGATCCTGCTACAGAGAAGCAAGCGGCTATCTCCTTGTTGGATAAAGGCGTAGACGTCTTGGCGGCTTACCAAGATTCACCGGCAAGTATCCAGGCTGCAGCTGAGCGTAAAGTATGGGGCATCGGGAATGATTCCGATATGGGCAGATTCGCACCTGATACGTACATATCGAACCCGAAATGGAACTGGGGTCCTTACTATGTGAAAACGGTGAAAAGTGTTATGGACGGCACTTGGAAATCCGAGGCATATTTCGGCAGTATGAAAGAAGGCATCACGGATATTGCCCCACTTGGCAAAAATGTGCCAGCGGATGTTAAAGCCCTAGTAGAGAAGAAAAAAGCAGAAATTCTGAACGGTACGTTTGAGGTATTCCAAGGACCTATCGTGGATCAAGATGGCAAAACGCGCTTCGAATCCGGTAAAAAGATGACAGACGATGAAATTCTGGGTACGACTTGGTTTGTTAAGGGCATTAAAGGTGTTATCCCTAAATAAAGGACGAAGGATGTGACTGGCGATGACAATACAAGATATCGCATTAATTCACGAGTGGCACCCGGTGTTGTTGTCGTCAGCACTCACGGATAAGCCGGAAGCTGTTGTTGTACTTGGCGAAAAAGTAGCGGTATTCCGCACCACGCAAGGCGTCCACGCGTTTAAAGACTTATGCATTCATCGGGGTGTGCCGCTTTCACTAGGGAAAGTAAGCGGCGATGAGCTGGTATGCGCATACCATGGCTGGTCTTATAACGGCTGCGGTACCTGTACCAAAATTCCTTCTTTGCCGAAGGGACAAGCGATACCCTCGAAGGCCCAAGCTTTCGTTTACGCCTGCGTAGAAGCGCACGGACTGATCTGGGTGTGCTTAGGGAAACCTGAGAGTCCGCTGCCGAAAGTGAGTGCTTACGTACCAGAGGGCTTCAAGGAAGTATTCATGGGGCCTTACACCCTGCAAGCCGCAGGTCCTCGCATTATTGAGAATTTCCTCGATGTGTCCCACCTGATGTTCGTTCATGAGGGGCTGCTTGGCGATAGTGAATTCGCTGAAATCAATGATTATCGTGTGTTGGAAAAGGATGGCGTATTGCGTTCCGAAGAAATCATCGTGTATCAGCCGGATGCGGATGGGACAGGGCGTGGGGTGAATAGTCGTTATGTGTATGAGGTGTTTGGTCCTTTATGTGTAGCTTTAACGAAGAGAGATGACGTATCCGATCATATTTTTCGGCTGTTTCTGATGGTGTTGCCGGTTACGGAGCAGATGAGTATTGCGTATATGTTGAAGCAAAGGAACTACGCGTACGACGAGCCCGATGAGGTGTTCATCCAATTCCAAGACAGGCTCATCGAGCAGGATCGGATCATGGTTGAGAACCAAAAGCCGGAGCTGCTGCCGCTAGATTTACAGGCCGAGCTGCATTTGAAATGCGATCGTTTGAGCATTGCTTACCGCAATCGCCTGCGCGAGTTAGGCGTAACCTTTGGGACGGCTTAGCGAGATTTGTCGGATCTAGGATGAGTAGTGCGAATGACATGCATACGAAATAAAAAAAGGATTGTATAATTAGCTTAAGCTATTATGCAATCCTTTTTTTATTTTGGTAAAATAAGACTACTAGACTACCACCAGTAGTTAGAAGGCTCATTTGCATTTTGTTTTCTTGTGTCTGAAGGAGTTGTAAATGTTTTGATAAGTGCAGCCGTTTCTTCAGCAGATAGAGGTTGAGCCACCATGAAGGAATCTGCTTGCTTGCGCAGTTCTGCGCGTTTCACTGCTTGTACGGAACGTTGCAATTCTGGGTTCAATTGAATAATTGCCATTGGTTTAGCTCCCTCTTTTTTAATAATAGTTTACAAGAGTGATTATAGCAAAATATTGGAATTTAGGGGAGAGTTAATTGAAAATAGTAGCGAAAATATTTGTTAGTATGTATCTGGTACTCTTCATTGCGTTGCAAATCTGGTGTTCGTTTGTAACCTTCCATTTTCCCTATAATGGTATCTATTTAGACACGGCTCGCACAGACGAGTGGGTTGTCAGTAAACTTGAAGCGAATAGCACGAATGATAAGATTCATATCGGCGATAAAGTCATTGCGATTGATGGGAATCCACCAGGTGAATGGTCAACCGTCAAACGTTGGAATGTGGTTGAGAAAGCGAATACAGTTGTGATTTGGAGAGATGGGGTTGTAGAATCCATCGATTTAAGGACCAGCCGACCAGCGCTATTCGATATCATTTCGCTCGCGGAGGAATTCGTCTGTCTATTCATGTGCGTATTATTATTGGTGAGGGAAAGTCGTTCACCTTCCGCACGATTACTCGCGTTCTCGTTTCTTAGCGCAGCCGTCATCTTTATGAGTTTAGGCGCATCCATGCGGGGAGATTTAATAGGCAAGTTAATGATTGCTAGTTCGATGATGGTGCTGCCGATTGTCTTTCTACATTTTCTCGTGGTTTTCTTCAAAGAAAAGGGAGATATGGAGCTGCCCAAGGGACATTTTAAATATTTATACGGGATAGCCTTAGTAGCGTTTGTATTGCGAGGTCTCTATTTCTTTCCTTCGATGGCTTTCGTATATCGGCATGACGGATCCGTTACAATGGGATTCTTTATCATTGTTATTTCCTTAAATATTTCCCTGCTAGCAACGTTGTTTGTGAAAGTTAGGAAAGCACAGACGCCGCTTGCTGGTATTATCAAAAGTGTGTTTTACTCATTGCTCATTTCATTTCTACCCATTATCTGTCTCTCTTTCATACCACAGCTAATTATCGGAGAATGGATATTCGATCCTATTTATACGAGTTGGCTATTATTAATATTCCCTATTACGTTTTCCTATTTAATAGCTTCCGATCAGCTCTATGATATTGGTCTTGTCGTGCGGCGTATTGTATTTGCCAGTCTTATGGCGGTCGTACCCGTCAGCTTGTTTACAGGAGCGTTTGCTATTATTTTTCATGGACAAACCAATGGGAAGCAAATTTTATTCGTATTCTTAGGCTCAATTTTCCTTCTTACAGCTATGTTATATGCAGCGGAGTATTGGACGACGAGATTAGAGCCCTATTTATTCCCAAGAAAATACATATTGCAGTCAGCACTCAAAAAGATTTCCAAAAATCTAGGGACAATATCCAGCTTTCGCGATTTGAAAGATATCATTCTCGTCGATATTGTTGGCACGTTGCAAGTGACGGGTGGTGCGATTGTTTTTCGGCATAAAAACGATATCGAAATCATCTGCGAAGGTGAAGTCGATACGGCAGAAATCCAGCGTTTGGTGAATTCATCTGCGATTCTGGATCATCCCTACTATACATTCTTAGAAATGAACTGCCATGAAGAATATACGAGCTATCTCATCGTGACACGGAAGAAGACGAACACGCGAATCGCAAAAGAAGAATGGCAGTGGCTGCAGCTAATCACCTCGTACTTGGAGGTTAGTATGGAGAACGTGTATCTGATTCGTAAATTAACCGGCAGACTTCAGCAAATGGTTTCCCATCTTCCTCAGGAAGAACATCTCTGGTTACGGAAGGTAATGTTCGAACTGCAGGAAGAGGAACGGGTTCGCATTGCAACAGATCTTCACGATACAACGATGCAGGATTTATTTTTCCTCAAGCGAAGATTAACTTCATTAGCTGAAAAGCCATCGATGCGTCAAGAAGATCGTGAACAGCTGAACAGTATGAACAACTTTGTAGAAATGATTAATGCCAGCTTGCGCCAGAGCTGCTTCGAGTTGAATCCGCACCTGTTGAAAGAGGTAGGCTTGAAGCAAACCTTGAAGACGTTCGTTGAAAAAGAATCCTATACGACGCCGTTCGATATTTCCTTCCGAGCAGAGCAAATTTCCGACATTGAAGGCAAGGATTTATCGGCGAAACGGCATATCTTCCGGATCGTACAAGAATTACTTAATAACGCTAAGAAACATTCACAGGCAGCCAATGTGAGCTTTCACTTATGGGAAGAAGAGCACTTCTTTTACTTAAGCTACCGGGATGATGGCGTAGGTTTTCTTGTGAAGGAAGAGGTTGCTGTTGAAATCGCTGCATCAGGAATGGGGCTTGCCTATATGAGAAGCCGTGTGCTGCATGTCGGCGGCAGTTTCGAACTGGAGACCGCGGTAGGGGAAGGGACCCATATCTTAATCACAATACCAACTGAGGAAGTGATGTCAGCATGAGTGAAATTGTCAAAACATTAGTGGTCGATGACCATCCCTTATTCGCGCGGGCGACGAAGACGTTGCTAGATGAAATAGATCGTATTGAGGTTGTTGGGGTTGTTAGTAATGCCAGCGAATGTTTGGAGTATGTAAAGATTCATCAGCCTGGGCTCGTATTTTTGGACTATCAGTTGCCTGATCAAACGGGCACGGAGGTAGCCGCGCAGCTTAAACAGCTGTATCCGCACATTCATATTGTCATTTTCACAGGTATCGAACTCGCAGGCATTTACAATAAACTGATTGAAATGAAAGTAAGCGGTGTACTCTCGAAAGAGTCGACGGAGCGGACGATAAAGAATATGGTGTATTGTATTTTAGATGGCTATACGATGATTCCGCTGTCATTTTTCAACCAGATGCAATTACATGAGGCCGATGCGGGAGAAGAATGTGAACTGCAAGAGGAAGAAGTGCTAATGATGAACATGCTGGTTAAAGGTGCGACGCACGAACAGATCGCGGAGCGCATCTTCATGAGCAAGCGAACGGTTGATAATTATCTTCGTAAAATATATGACAAGTGGGGCGCCAAATCGCGGACAGAGGCATTGGAGAAATTTATCAAAAGTAAATACTACACCTGAAAGTAGGCGCTTTACATGCAGGACATTCAGCAGCATATGGCACGGATGATAGATGATTACATGTTTGATGAGGATTTGAAAATTCTGCTGAAATCATGCTTGTCCGATTCGGAGACCTCGAGTCTATCTTGGTCCAAAGTCACGTTGTGTACACACGCCATGCTCGGCGGGAACTCGCCTGATATTCATCGTCGCGCGGCTTTGACAGAATTAGTTGTGCTCATCCTAGACATCATCGATGATCTGCAGGATCAGGATAGCGATAGCAAGCCTTGGATGCGCGTTGACACGGCAAGTGCGTTGAATGCTGTATTAGCGTTAATTATGGGTGTTGTAGGTGAATTGGGCAGGTTGAATGCCAGTGGAGCCATGCTTGTCGAAATCAGCAAAATCGTTGCGAGATCGATCAATGGCCAGCATAAAGATGTGACGAATGTGGTCTCCACAGTCGATGATTACCTATGGATGACCCAAGAGAAATCAGGTTCCCTCTTCCGACTTGCTTGCTTCATGGGTTATACCCATACAGGGTGTACGGAACAGACATTAGAGCAGCTGCATCAATTGGCAGATTGTGTGGGGCTCCTCCACCAGATTCAAAATGATGTCCGCGATCTCGTTCGCTATGATGAGAAAAGTGATTTAATGGCGCAGAAGCGAACACTGCCAATCTTGTATCTCCTCTCCATGGAAGACGAGAGTTTCTCTCCCGTGAAGGCGTACTATAAGGGGGAGATCACGGCTGAACGTTTTGCTGAAAAAGAAGATGAGGTCAAAGCGTTGATTGAGGATTCTGGCTGTTTGGAATACGCTAGGATAGTTCAAACGGTCTGTATTCAGAAGGCTGAGGAGATATGGGGAGAGCTGCAGGCCCTGTCGCCTTGGAAGGAAGAGTTCCGAACGCTCACATACGGCGATTTCATCAAGCTGGGTATTGAGGTGGAGCAGGCTTAATGCCTGCTCTTTCTATGTATAGAAAGGGGGAAAACGATGATTACTGTTGCAACGGATGGGAGCGGTGACTTCCTTAGCATACAAGAGGCTGTTGATCATATCCCAGAGGGACAGACGGAGCTTACAATTATTCATATCAAAAGTGGTGTGTATAAAGAGAAGTTATATATCGATAAGCCATGGATATCGTTGGTTGGCGATGGGGCGGACACGACCATCATTTCTTATGATGATTACGCGAAAAAGTTGTTTCCCAGCGGAGAGCCTTACCACACATTTCATTCTTACACGGCTTACATAGGCGGGGATCATATTGAAGTGAAGGGGATTACCTTCGAAAATACAGCAGGGAGCGGTGACATCGTGGGGCAAGCCTTGGCTGCTTATGTCGAGGGAGACTGCGTTGCCTTTCGCGATTGCCGATTCCTCGGGCATCAGGATACGCTGTTCACAGGACCGTTGCCACCGAAACCGCGAGATCGCGGCAGCTTTGGCGGTCCAAGGGAAGGCGCGCCGAGACGTCCGGCGAGGCAGTATTACGAACGTTGCTATGTGGAGGGCGATGTTGATTTTATTTTTGGCTCGGCGACAGCGGTGTTTCAGGAGTGTGAGATTGTCTCCTTGGGAAGCGGCTGGATCACAGCAGCCTCTACGCCAGAGGAGGTTCAATTTGGTTATGTCTTTCTGAGATGCAAGCTAACAGGAGATATACCTGAGCAGTCAGTAGGTCTAGGAAGGCCGTGGCGGAACTATGCCAAGGTAGCGTTTGTAGATTGCTGGGTAGGATCGCATGTAAAGTCTGCGGGCTGGGATCGGTGGAATGAACAGGAACCGATAGATGAGGTTAGATACATGGAGTTTGGCAGTATAGGTCCTGGAGCTGTGACGAGTGGGCGTGCTGCGTGGGCAACGGAATTGAACGAGCTGGAAGCGGAGAAGCTGACTGCTGAGCGCGTTCTTGCAGGTGAGGATGGTTGGGATCCGACAGTCAGCAGTAGGGAATAAGACAATTGAAGTGGCTTATTGCCCGTCAGGAGGATATCTCTTGGCGGTTTTTTATTATACATGAACAGTTGTTGATAATGATTCTCGACAAAATAAAATAAATACTATATAATAATAATTATAAATAAGGCGTAAGACTTTCACGGCGAGCATGAACATAGATATTACATTTATGTGCAGCAAGCGAACCGTAAGTTCATGCACACCATACAATGAAAAAATGAAAGAGGAGGTTACCCTAATGGTCAAACATGATCTGAATCAAGCCTTACAGCGGATGCGAGCTCGAAATATCCCGTTAACTCCACAGCGGCGAGCATTGTTAACGTATCTTTATGCGCAGGAAAGTTACACGACGGTGAAAGACATTTGCGAGGCAATGGTCGGTGAGTATCCGCATGTGAATGCGATGACAGTTAACAGCTCTCTGCACGTTTTTAAACTGCTAGGATTAGTGAATGAGTTGGCAGTTGGCGGAGCTTCCTTACGATATGAAGCAGCTATTTGCTCGTAAGTGAATTTTAGTACGGGATTAGTACGCGAGTAATCGGCCGTTATCATGCCATTGTCCATATATTTTATTGAGACGGGTATGTTCAATGAACTTGGTTAATCGATTTTGATATAATGTTGCATCGTTCCGTACAGACTGAATATTGTCGAGTTTGACTCTCACATAGAGCTCTGGCAATGACTGAAAATGGCGATAGAGCACTTCGTCCTGACGTAACTGCGTTAAGATATCTTCATCTATGACGAAGGATGCGGTGTTCATATCGGGCAAAACTTGATGCCCTGCTTCCGTCATGAAGCCTAATTTATCTAATCGCCGGACTCGTTCTTTATTGAGCTCTGTCCATTTACTCTTTTTTTTCCTAGGCGAGAATCGTTGCGCAGTGTGGGTGTCATCTACTTTTTTAGTTGTGCTATCGATCCAGCCAAAACATAAGGCTTCTTCAACAAAATCAATGTAACTCATGGAAGTGCGATGTGTAGGAACTAACCAACAATAATTTGTTGTGCTGTGATGGTTAACCAGCCACTCTCGCCATTCTTGTCGCGACTGTACGAGTACTACGTTATCTATGATCATAACTGCTAATCACCCCCGTGTTGTGGTATGTACCTGTGCAGCCCCTACATTATCGGCCCAATAACTAATTGTAGCAAATCCTCTTAGTGTTTGTTTTGTACGCATTGTATAATTCCTCCTCATATATGAAGTATCGGTCCTATATGAGTATTGTAAACGGAACACACTGACACCTATATGTCAGTGTGTTTATTTTTTATTTTCAAAATATTCACATACGTGATTGTCGAAAAATATGAAAGTTCGTTACACAGGCCATTTGATGTCTAGGGACAACGGATGATTCCATATTGAGATGTTGAGAAGCGGTTGAGAAACGGTTGAGAAACGCATCTTAACTCATTTACAGGTAAAAGCTAGAAAATGTGCCGAAAAAGCGAACTATTTAAAAGTATAAAGTAATAATTGTTCGTTTTTTGAAATTGACATGGCACGTTAGTTGGTAGTAAACTAGGAAAGCGGGAAATGAAGCCGCACTAATTGAAAATGTCGAATCAACTCGTATAAAATCAGGAATAAGGCCTGAAAGTATCTACCCAAAAACCATGAATTTTTGGACTACGAGGAAGCGAATGAGGGGAACCATAGGAAATGATGGTCTTTTTGCATTCGGTTCTTTTGCTGTCCAGCGTATAGAATCGTGAATTCTAGCTCTGGGCATTTTTATTTTTATAGCATATATATTTAAAAGTCGGCGTTCAGAAAGAGGTTTGAGATGACGGTACGTGTTGGTGTTATTATGGGAAGCCAGTCGGATTGGGAAACGATGAAGCATGCTTGTGATATGTTGGACGAACTAGGTGTAGCGTATGAGAAAAAGGTTGTCTCCGCGCACAGAACGCCGGATCTGATGTTTGACTATGCAGCATCGGCGATCGAACGTGGGCTACAAGTAATTATTGCCGGAGCAGGCGGTGCGGCGCATTTACCAGGAATGGTTGCAGCCAAAACGGAGCTACCGGTTATTGGTGTTCCAGTCAAGACGTCCACATTGAATGGTATGGACTCTTTGCTCTCCATTGTGCAAATGCCAGGCGGCATTCCAGTTGCTACAGTTGCAATCGGTCATGCTGGTGCGACAAACGCAGGCTTGCTAGCTGCGCAAATTCTAGGCGCTTTTGATCCGGAGATCCAAGCGAGAGTAAAAGCACGCCGCGCGCGTATCACGCAAACGGTACTAGAAAGCAGTGACCAGCTATGAGTGAGGCATCCAGCGGTAAGGTGATCCAGCCAGGAGGCACCATCGGCATCCTCGGCGGCGGGCAATTAGGACGCATGCTTACACTAGCCGGACGCAACATGGGATATCGTTTCGTGACGCTCGACCCGACGGAAGACGCACCTTGCGGCCAAGTCGCGGATCAGATTCAAGCGAACTTCGACGATGTGGAGGCGGCTAGAAGGCTTGCCGCACGCTCGGACGTCATCACGTATGAATTCGAAAATGTCGATGCGAACGTGACCAAAATTTTGATGGAAGAATCCTATGTTCCACAGGGAAGTCATCTTTTATACACAACACAGCACCGTCTTCGTGAGAAGAGAGCGATTGAAGCGGCAGGCGTTCCCGTAGCGCCATATGCGGAAATCACAAGCGAAGCTGATCTGAGAGAAGCGGCAGAGCGCTTCGGTACGCCGTGCGTACTCAAAACCGCTACCGGTGGTTATGACGGTAAAGGGCAATGGGTGCTTCGCTCTTTAGATGAAGTCGCCGAAGCTTATGAAACATTAAGCCGTGCCAAAACCGAGCTGGTTCTCGAACAATTCATTCATTTTGACAAGGAATTATCCGTTATTGCAGCTAGAAGTCCACGCGGCGAGGTTAAAGCATTTCCTGCTGCTGAAAATATACATGTACATAATATTCTGCACGAATCCATCGTGCCGGCACGAATTCCTGTGCCCGTGCAGAAGGCAGCCGAAGAACTCGCGATTCGCATCGCGGAGTCGCTCGGTGTCATCGGGCTCATTGCAGTTGAGCTATTCCTAACTAAGGATGGTCAACTTTATGTGAATGAGCTTGCGCCACGCCCCCATAATTCGGGGCATTACACGATGGAAGCTTGCCGGACCTCGCAGTTCGAGCAGCACGTACGAGCGATCTGCAATTTGCCGCTAGGTTCAACAGAACTGATTACACCTGTGGTCATGGTCAACTTGTTAGGTGAGCACATTGCGCCGCTGCACGATAAACTTGCTGAGCCGGGCTTCTTAGAGAATGAAGCATTAGGCGTCTCTGCCAAACTTCATTTGTACGGCAAGAAAGAAGCGAAAGAGAAACGTAAAATGGGTCATATCAACCTTTTAACAAATGATGTTGAGAAAGCATTGACTTGGATAGAACAGACAGGCATTTGGGAAAGTAAGTAAAAGAAACCATTGGAGGAACGGCACATGATTGATCGTTATACACGCCCAGAGATGGCAAGTATTTGGACAGAACAGAATAAATTTCAAGCATATTTAGAAGTAGAAATCCTTTCTTGCGAGGCTTGGGCAGAGCTTGGTGTTATACCGAAGGAAGATGTCAAAGTATTGCGCGAGAAAGCAAGCTTCAACATCGATCGCATTTACGAAATCGAGCAAGAGACTCGTCATGACGTTATTGCTTTCACACGCGCTGTATCCGAAACACTAGGGCCTGAGCGCAAATGGGTTCATTACGGCTTGACTTCAACTGACGTTGTCGATACAGCGATGGGCTACTTATTGAGACAAGCTAACGAGATTTTGGAAAAAGACATCATCAATTTCATTGAAATTCTACGCAATAAAGCGATTGAACATAGAGATACAGCAATGATGGGTAGAACGCATGGTGTTCACGCAGAGCCAACGACGTTTGGTTTGAAAATGGCGCTATGGTACGAGGAAATGAAGCGTAATCTGGAGCGTTTCCGTTTGGCTGCTAAAGGCGTGCAATTCGGTAAAATCTCAGGAGCAGTAGGCACGTACGCGAATATCGATCCGTTTGTTGAGCAGTATGTATGTGAAAAACTAGGCACAACGCCGGCACCGATTTCTACACAAACGCTGCAACGTGATCGCCACGCAGACTACATGGCTACATTAGCACTAATCGCGACTTCCATGGACAAATTTGCAACAGAAATCCGTGCGCTTCAGAAGAGTGAGTTCCGCGAAGTGGAAGAGCCGTTTGCCAAAGGTCAAAAAGGTTCCTCCGCAATGCCGCACAAACGTAACCCAATCGGTTGCGAAAGCATTTCCGGTCTATCCCGTGTGATTCGTGGACACATGGTGTCCGCGTATGAGAACGTGCCGCTATGGCATGAGCGCGACATTTCGCACTCCTCCGTTGAGCGTATTATCCTACCAGATTCGACACAGTTGTTGAATTACATGCTTAATCGTCTAGGCAACATCATTAAGAATTTGACGGTGTTCCCTGAAAATATGAAACGCAACATGCGCAGCACGTATGATGTTCCTTTCTCCGGCCGCGTGATGACGAAGTTGATTGACAAAGGTTTTGCTCGTGAACAAGCGTACGATACGGTGCAACCGAGAGCGATGCAAGCCTGGGAAGAGCAACGTTCCTTCCGTGAAATCGTAGAGAACACATCGGTTATTACCGAAGTATTAAGCCCAGAAGAAATCGCAGATTGCTTCGATCCTAGCTGGCATTTGAAACATGTTAGCACGATTTTTGACCGTCTTGGTTTGAACTAGAAGTGAGCATGTAAGGGGAAAGGGAGTGGAATTCGTGGCAAACGCAAACGTAATCGTGGATACAGCTGAAGAAATGATTAATGCACCGTTAGTGCATAAAGGCAAAGTTCGTGAGCTGTATGATCTTGGCGATAGCTTTTTAATCGTGGTAACGGATCGGATTTCGGCTTTTGATTATATTTTGAAGCCGGGTGTTCCGGACAAAGGGTACGTTCTGAATGCACTCAGCAAGTACTGGTTCGGCGTAACGAGCGGTTATATGAACAATCACATCATCCACACGGATGTTGAGAAGCTTCATGCGATTATTCCGAGTGCGGAAGATCGCGAACTGTTGAAGGAACGTATTATTGTAGCTAAAAAAGCAGAGCGCATCTCCATCGAGTGCGTGGTTCGTGGCTACATCACAGGGAATGGCTGGAGACAGTACGAGAAAACCGGAGAAATTAACGGCATTAAACTTCCGGAAGGTTTACGTAAAAACCAACGGTTGCCAGAACCGATTTTCACGCCAGCAGCGAAAAATGATGTTGGTCATGACGAAGACATCTCCCTCGCACAGATGAAAGAATTGGTTGGCGAAGAGCTGACCTATGCCCTGCAAGAGCGCAGCATCATGCTGTATGTGTTAGCACATTCCATGTGCGAGCAAAAAGGCATTATTTTGGCAGATACGAAGT
This sequence comes from Paenibacillus sp. J22P165, assembly GCF_059692015.1. NCBI lineage: Bacteria > Bacillati > Bacillota > Bacilli > Caryophanales > Paenibacillaceae > Paenibacillus > Paenibacillus sp. J22P165. Next base: position 33,217 of record NZ_JCAUAP010000019.1, read on the forward strand.
TTGAATTCGGTTTCTATGCAGGTGAACTTATTATTATTGATGAGATTTTCACGCCGGATTCTTCCCGTTATTGGTCAGAAGATAAATATGCTTTGGATATCGAGATTGATTCCATGGACAAAGAGCCTGTGCGCACGTATTTGGCGGGATCAGGTTGGGATAAAAATAGTGAACCGGATGAGCTTCCAGCTTCTGTTGTGGAAGAGACTTCGAACCGATATAAAGGGATTCTGCACCGCTTGGTTGACTAATATTAACGCTGAGGAGCGATTTCACGATGAAAGCAACAGTTTATGTAACGATTAAACAAAACGTATTGGACGTGCAAGGAACGGCAGTACAAGGAGCACTTCACTCCATGGGCTTCGAAGAAGTTGGCAAAGTGCGCATCGGTAAATACTTGGAGCTTGAACTTGGTACAACAGACAGAGCAGAAGCAGAAGCACGCGTGAAAGCTATGTGCGAGAAGTTGCTTGCAAACACAGTTATTGAAGACTACCGTTACGAATTGGTGTAAGAGACGAAGTAAGTTCTGCTATAGCATTTTGAGGAGGAAGAAGTCATGAATTTTGCGGTTCTTGTGTTCCCGGGATCGAATTGCGATATCGACTTGTACAAAGCGATTGAAGATACAATTGGTCAACCAGTTGACTATGTGTGGCATACGGACGGCGACTTGTCCAAATACGATTGCATCCTAGTACCAGGAGGATTCTCTTACGGGGATTACCTGCGTTGTGGAGCGATTGCTCAGTTTACAAACGTAATGAAAGCTGTCGTGAAGGCTGCGGAAGAAGGCAAATACATTCTAGGTATTTGTAACGGATTCCAAGTTTTGACCGAAGCTCGTTTGCTGCCAGGCGCATTGCTGCGCAATAACGGCATGAAATTCCGCTGTCACCAAGCGGTTCTGAAAGTTGAGAACAACACAACGGCGTTCACGCGTGATTATGCCGAAGGTGAATTGATCAACATTCCAATCGCACACGGTGAAGGCAACTATTACTGTGACGAAGCTACACTAAAAGAATTGCAAGAAAACAACCAAATCGTGTTCCGTTATGAAGCGGGTAACAACCCGAACGGATCACTGGATGATATCGCTGGAATCAGCAACAAAGCAGGGAACGTAGTGGGTATGATGCCCCATCCAGAGCGCGCCATTCATGAGATTCTTGGCTCCGCAGACGGCAAAAAAATGTTCACATCAATTCTAAGTGCTTGGAGGGAAAAACATGACGCAGCAGCTATCCGCTAAGGAACCATCTCCGGAACAAATCGCGGAACAGAAGATTTACAAGCAAATGGGTGTAACTGACGAGGAGTTTGCTAAGATTTGTGGTTTCCTTGGACGTACTCCGAACTACGTAGAAATCGGCGTATTCAGCGTAATGTGGTCCGAGCATTGCTCTTACAAAAATTCCAAACCTGTTCTTCGCAAATTCCCAGTTACAGGACCTCGCGTTCTGATGGGACCTGGTGAAGGTGCAGGGATTGTAGATATCGGAGACAACCAAGCGGTTGTTTTCAAAATTGAAAGTCATAACCACCCTTCCGCAATCGAGCCTTACCAAGGCGCGGCGACAGGTGTGGGTGGTATTATTCGTGATATTTTCTCCATGGGCGCACGCCCAGTGGCGCTTCTTAACTCCTTGCGTTTCGGTAAATTGGAAAACGATCGCGTGAAGTACTTGTTCGAGCACGTTGTCTCCGGTATCGCTGGATACGGTAACTGTATCGGAATCCCGACAGTTGGCGGCGAAGTGATGTTCGACGAGAGCTACGAGGGGAACCCGCTCGTTAACGCAATGTGCGTGGGTCTTATCGACCACGACATGATCCAACGCGGTGTTGCCAAAGGTGTTGGCAACCCAGTCTTCTACGTTGGCCCAGCAACAGGCCGCGATGGTATCCACGGTGCGACATTCGCATCCGAGGAACTAACAGCTGAATCCGAAGCGAAGCGTCCAGCGGTTCAAGTTGGCGATCCGTTCATGGAAAAGCTAGTGCTAGAAGCTTGTTTAGAGTTAATCGATTCCGGGATCGTGCTTGGAATTCAAGATATGGGCGCAGCGGGACTTACCTGTTCCTCCGCTGAGATGGCAAGTAAAGCAGGTAACGGCATGGAGCTGTACCTGGATGAAGTTCCACAACGTGAAGAAGGCATGACAGCGTATGAAATGATGTTGTCCGAGTCCCAAGAGCGTATGCTATTCGTTGTTGAGCCGAAGGATGAGGCGCAAGCTAAAGGCATTTTCGAGCGTTGGGGCTTGCACTGTGCAAAAGTCGGTAAAGTTACTGACGACGGTTTCCTTAAATTGATTCACCACGGTGAAGTCGTGGCGAACATGCCTGTAGGCGCACTCGTTGACGAGTGCCCGGTTTACAATAAGCCAAGCAAAGTGCCGGCTTATTACGAAGCAAGCGCAGCGATCGATACAACACGTTACCCAGAGGTAACGAAGTTGACGGATGCGCTGAAATCCGTACTCGCGTCCCCGACGGTAGCGAGCAAAGAGTGGGTTTACAACCAGTATGACTACATGGTTCGTACAGAAACAGCTGTGCGTCCAGGTTCAGACGCAGCAGTCGTCACGATCCGCGGCACGCGCAAAGGTCTTGCGATGACAACGGATTGTAACGGACGCTACGTGTACTTGGATCCAGAAGTGGGCGGACGTATCGCAGTTTCCGAAGCAGCGCGTAACGTTGTTTGTTCCGGTGCTGAGCCGCTTGCCGTAACGGATAACTTGAACTTTGGTTCCCCGGACAAGCCGGAAATCTTCTGGCAGTTGGAGAAATCCACTGACGGTATGGCAGAAGCTTGCCGCTTCTTGGATACGCCGGTTATCGGCGGTAACGTTTCACTTTACAACGAGAACTCCAAAGGCGCAATCTACCCTACTCCTGTTATCGGGATGGTTGGTCTTGTTCATGACATCGACCACATCACAACTCAAAACTTCAAAAACGAAGGTGACATCATTATCCTGCTAGGCGAGACAAAAGCTGAGCTCGGCGGCAGCGAATTCCAATATGTGATTCACGGTGTAACTGAAGGCCGTCCTCCTGAGTTGGATTTGGCGACTGAGAAACGCCTGCAAAACGCAGTGTTGAAAGCAATCCAAGAAGGTCTAGTTGCATCTGCACATGACTTGTCTGAAGGCGGTTTGGCTGTAGCGTTAGCAGAAAGCTGTATCAGCGGAAATATCGGAGCAGAGGTTAATGTAACGTCTGATCTACGTCCTGATTTCGCATTGTTCTCTGAATCACAATCTCGTATCGTGCTTAGCGCGACACCAGACAAAGCGGATGCGTTGAAACATTGGATCGCTTCCCAAGGTGTACCTTATCAAGAAATCGGAAAAGTAACCCATGATGCCTACCTAACTGTGAAAATCAACGACGAACAGCGTCTCCAGTCTCCTGTAAACGAGCTGGCGAAAGTCTGGAAGGATGCGATTCCATGTCTAATGGCGTAAAACAATCCAAGGCCCTGAAGCTTCCAACTGCTCCACTTGTCGAAATGGACAATGGACAGCATGAGCTTTGGACAGGAGAATATTACAACGAAGGTATTGGCGGCCAAGGTGGATTGTTCGATAAGCTGAATGAGGAGTGCGGCGTGTTCGGGGTGTATGGTCATCCCGACGCTTCGTCACTGTGCTATTACGGTCTTCATGCCCTTCAGCATCGTGGACAGGAAAGTGCCGGCATCTGTACGGTCGATGAAGGTAAATTCAACTATTATCGCGGTATGGGACTGGCCAAAGAGGTATTTACGAACGATAATTTGCATCCACTTACGGGTTCAACAGCGATCGCACATGTACGTTATTCCACAGCAGGCGAAAGCAAGCTGGCGAATGCGCAGCCGCTCGTTTTTAAATACCGTGAGGGTGATCTGGCTATCGCGACGAATGGAAACCTTGATAATGCAAATATTATCAAGCGTGAGTTGGAGCGTAAGGGCTCTATTTTCCAAACGACGAGTGATACTGAAGTTATGGCGCATCTGATTGCTCGTTCGGAGCATGATGATATCGTTGATGCTGTAAAAGATGCGATGAATCAAGTCATCGGCGGCTTCGCTTTCCTCATTATTACGAAGGATAAGCTGATTGCAGCACTTGATCCTAATGGCTTGCGTCCGTTCATGATTGGCCGTCTTGGAGAAGCTTACTTGTTCGCTTCAGAGACTTGTGCCTTTGATGCGGTGGGGGCAACCTATTTCCGTGATGTGCAGCCAGGCGAGATTATCGTGATTGATCGTGACGGCTTCCGTTCAGAGCGTTTTGCAGAAGGTGGCAAGCGTGCGATCTGTGCGATGGAGTATATCTACTTTGCTCGTCCAGACAGTGACATTGATACGGTCAATATTCACTCCGCTCGTAAACGGATGGGTAAGCGACTAGCGATGGAAGCTTTCGTGGATGCGGATATCGTAACAGGCGTACCGGATTCCAGTATTTCGGCAGCGATTGGTTTTGCAGAACAAACGGGTATTCCTTATGAGCTGGGTCTGATCAAGAACCGCTACACAGGCCGTACGTTCATCATTCCAAGCCAAGAGCTTCGTGAGCAAGGTGTTAAAATGAAGTTGAGCGCCGTTCGCAAAGTGGTCGAAGGCAAGCGTGTCGTGATGATCGATGACTCCATCGTTCGTGGGACAACGTCCTTACGTATCGTTAACCTGCTTCGTGAAGCAGGCGCAACGGAGGTTCATGTGCGGATTTCTTCTCCGCCTTTTATGAACCCATGTTACTACGGGATTGATACTCCGGACCGCAAAGAGCTTATCGCAGCGATGAATTCCATCGAGGAAATTCGCAAGGCGATCAACGCGGATTCACTTCATTTTCTAACGAAGGATGGATTGTTAGATTCAATCGGTCAAGGTTCCGCAGGCAAAGACAGCGGATATTGTACAGCTTGTTTCGATAACAGCTATCCGACAGAAATCGTTGATGTGACGAAGGTTGGCTGTGCTTGTGATTAAAGGCTGATTACGTGGCAGCGTTGGGCCATGGTCAGTAAAAGAGAGAAAACGGGGGTCTAACGACCTCCCCTATATATAGACAAACTAAGGAGTGTTGGTCAGTGTCGGATGCTTATAAAAAGGCTGGCGTCGATATCGCGGCGGGGAACGAAGCAGTAGAACGGATGAAAAAGCACGTTAAACGGACATTCCGTCCTGAAGTGTTAACAGATCTCGGTGGCTTCGGCGGGCTGTTCAGCTTGAACAAAGACAAGTATGAGGAGCCTGTACTCGTATCGGGTACGGACGGCGTGGGCACGAAGCTGAAGATTGCTTTTGCCATGGATAAGCATGATACGATTGGGATCGACGCGGTCGCGATGTGCGTGAATGATATTATCGTTCAAGGCGCAGAGCCATTGTTCTTCCTTGACTATCTCGCTTGTGACAAAGTCATTCCAGAGAAAATTGAAGCGATTATTAAAGGGATTGCTGACGGTTGTGCGCAATCAGGTTGCTCACTAATCGGTGGTGAAACGGCGGAAATGCCAGGCATGTATGCTGAAGGGGAGTATGACATTGCTGGCTTTACGGTTGGAATCGTCGACAAGAAAAAGATCATCGACGGTACAACGATCCGTCCTGGAGATGTCGTGCTAGGACTTGCTTCAAGTGGTGTGCACAGTAACGGGTTCTCGCTTGTGCGTAAGCTTTTGCTTGAAGATAACGGTTATACCCTTCAAGGGCATGTTGAAGAGCTTGGCGACAAGTTGGGTAACGTGTTGCTTGAGCCAACAAAGCTGTATGTGAAGCCAGTTCTAGCTATGTTGGAAGACGTGGCGATCAAAGGGATGGCGCATATCACAGGTGGCGGTTTCATCGAAAATATTCCGCGCGTTCTGCCAGATGGCGTAAACGTGGATATCCAATACGGATCATGGCCGATCCTGCCGATTTTCTCTTTGATGCAGCGTGTAGGCAACATCACGAACAATGATATGTTCCGCACGTTCAACATGGGAATCGGGATGGTTGTCATTGTAGCAGCTGACGATGCAGAGAAAGCTATTGCTGCAGCGGAAGCGCAAGGCGAAAAAGCATATCGTTTAGGCGTTGTCACTGAAGGCGAGCGTGTCGTTACGTTCCAAGGAGCTGACGTCTAATGCAGCCTTATCGCATTGCGGTGATGGCTTCAGGCAGCGGCTCGAATTTTCAGGCCATTGTGGATCAGGTACAGAAGGGGAAGCTTGATGTTAGCATCGAGCTTCTTGTCTGTGATCGCCCAAAGGCATTCGTCGTTGAGCGTGCCAAGGAAGCGAAGGTGCCTGTGTTTGCCTTCAATCCGAAGGAATACGAAAGCCGTGAAGCGTATGAGACGCTGATCTTAAAAGAGCTGCAGGATCGCCAGGTTGATCTGGTCGTGATGGCAGGGTACATGCGGATTATTACGAATGTGCTGGTTGAGCCTTTCTTCGGGCGGATGATTAATATTCATCCGTCATTGTTACCGTCGTTCCCCGGCGTGCGCGCTGTGGAACAGGCGGTTGAGTATGGCGTGAAGCAGACAGGCGTCACGGTGCATTTTGTTGATGGCGGGCTGGATTCCGGCCCGATCATCGCTCAGCGTGCCGTGGAAATCCACGAGCACGAGACAGCGGATTCGCTCACGGAGCGAATCCATGCGGCCGAGCACGTGCTGCTGCCGCAGGTTGTGCGGTGGCTGCGCGAGGGCCGCGTGAGCCTGGACGGCCGCAGGGTTAGCGTGCGGAAGTAGGGAATGTAGGTGTTTGGTAGCTCTATTACCACTATCCCATTGGCTCAGTTCAACCAGCATTTTGTTGGCTCCTGAGTATAGGGGATAGTGATGATAGCTAGCTCTATGACCTTGGAGGCCCTGCTAAGAAATTTTTACATTATTGAACTTATTTCATTCATATACAATCCCATTCCCTAAGGAGGAAGCATAGTGGCAATCAAAAGAGCACTGATCTCCGTTTTCGATAAAACGGGCATCGTTGAATTCGCGAGCGAGCTGTCAAAGCTGGGCGTTGAGATCATTTCCACAGGTGGTACGCTTAGTTTGTTAAAGGATAAAGGGGTACCGGTTATCGGTATTTCCGAAGTTACAGGGTTCCCAGAAATCATGGACGGCCGCGTGAAGACACTTCACCCGAACGTGCATGGCGGACTTCTAGCTGTTCGTGACAACGAAGAGCACCAAGCAAGCATGAAAGAGCTTGGTTTAGAGTACATCGATCTAGTTGTCGTGAATTTGTATCCTTTTGCAGAGACGATTGCGAAGCCTGACGTGACTTACGAAGATGCGATCGAGAACATCGATATCGGTGGACCTACCATGCTTCGTTCCGCAGCGAAAAACCATGCTTTCGTTTCCGTTATCGTCGACACGAATGACTATGCGAAAGTGTTGGAAGAAGTGCAAGAGACTGGCGACACTACACTTGCTACACGTAAAACGCTTGCAGCAAAAGTGTTCCGTCACACAGGCGCTTACGATGCTTTGATTGGTGACTATTTGACTGGCCTCCAAGGCGAGCCTTACCCAGAGCGTTACACAGTTACGTATGAAAAAATGCAAGAGCTTCGCTACGGCGAAAACCCGCACCAAAGCGCAGCGTTTTACCGCACGCCGAATGCGGCTGCTGGCAACATCACAACGGCTGAACAATTACACGGTAAGGAATTATCGTACAACAATATTAATGATGCGAACACAGCTCTTCAAATCGTAAAAGAGTTCAGCGAGCCTGCGGTTGTTGCCGTGAAGCACATGAACCCTTGCGGCGTGGGTATCGGTACGAACGTACTTGAAGCTTACACGAAAGCGTACAATGCTGACCCGACTTCCATCTTCGGTGGAATCGTTGCTGCGAACCGTGCGATCGACGAAGCGACTGCACAATTGCTGCATGAGATCTTCTTGGAGATCGTCATCGCACCAGATTTTACACCAGAAGCTCTTGAGATTCTGGCTAAAAAGAAAAACATCCGTCTACTCAAAGTAGCCGGTTTGGATACCATTGCTGGTCGCGAGTCCCAGCCAGTAATTACAACAGTTGAAGGGGGCATGCTGGTACAAGCTAGCGATGCTCGTCAATTGACAGAAGCAGATTTGAAAGTCGTTTCCGAGCGTCAACCGACAGCGGAAGAGATGAAGCAACTTCTTTTTGCATGGAAAGTTGTTAAGCACGTTAAATCTAATGCCATCGTACTTGTGGCTGATGATATGACTGTGGGCGTAGGCGCTGGTCAAATGAACCGTGTTGGCGCAGCAAAAATTGCGATCGAGCAAGCTGGCGATAAGTCTAAAGGCTCCGTCCTTTCGTCCGATGCGTTCTTCCCGATGGGCGATACACTCGAAATGGCAGCAAAAGCAGGCATCACAGCAGTGATTCAGCCAGGCGGCTCCATCAAAGACGAAGAATCTATTCGTGTAGCGAACGAAAATGGCATTGCAATGGTCATGACAGGCGTTCGTCACTTTAAACACTAAAACAATTGAGAATGCTCACGATTCGTAAGTGGACCGTGGGCATTCCCCATGAGAGGGGTTTCCAAAGATGCGTGTATTAGTTATTGGACGTGGCGGACGCGAGCATGCCATTGTATGGGCACTAAGCAAAAGCCCAAAAATCAGCAAACTGTTCTGCGCACCAGGAAACGGCGGAATTGCCGGTTTAGCGGAATGCGTGCCGATTACAGAGCTTCAGTTCGAAGAGATCAGCACATTTGCCAAGGAGCAAGCGATTGACTTGGTTATGGTTGCGCCTGATGATCCATTAGCGGCAGGTTTGGTCGATCATTTGGAGTCAAAAGGAATCGAAGCATTCGGCCCTCGCGCCAACGCTGCGATCATTGAAGGCAGCAAAGTGTTCATGAAGCAGCTGCTCAAAAAATACAGCATTCCTACGGCGACTTACGAGTCATTCGACGCGTATGAGCCAGCACTTGCGTACTTGCGCTCGCAAACGGCGCCAATCGTGATTAAAGCAGACGGCTTAGCCGCTGGTAAAGGCGTTACGGTTGCTCAAACGATGGAAGAAGCGGAAGCTGCGTTGAAAGACATCATGGTTGGGCAGGTTTTTGGGGCATCGGCAGGCGCTAGCGTCGTAATCGAGGAGTTCCTGACAGGGCAAGAAATGTCCTTACTGGCTTTCGTAGATGGTTCAACAGTGCGTTTGATGGTGCCTTCGCAGGATCATAAGCCTGTTTTTGATAACGATAAAGGACCGAATACAGGCGGAATGGGGACATACTCCCCACTTCCACATATTCCAGAGTCCATCGTGCAGGAAGCACTTGTGAACATCGTTCAGCCTACGGCGGATGCGATGGTAGCAGAAGGCCGCCCGTTCAAAGGCGTGCTGTATGCGGGTCTCATTTTGACTCCGAACGGTGTGAAAACGATTGAGTTCAACGCGCGCTTCGGTGATCCGGAGACGCAGGTGATTTTGCCGCGATTGAAAACGGATTTGTTGGATATTTTCCTCGCGATCAACAACGGCACGTTGGCTGAGCAGCCAATCGAGTGGAGCGAGCAAGCCGCAGTATGCGTGATCGTGGCTTCACCTGGTTACCCTGGTCCATATCCGAAGGGCTTGCCGATTACTGGCTTAGATCAAGTGCAGGATGCGCTCGTGTTCCACGCGGGTACAGCCGTTGATGAGAACGGGCAAATCGTCACCAACGGTGGACGTGTGCTTGGGATCACGGGCCTTGGCAAAGATATCGTAGAAGCTCGTCAGAAGGCTTATGCGGATGCGGATCGGATTCATTTTGAAGGTAAGCATTACCGGACGGATATTGCGATGAAGGCATTGAGATAGATTCGTAAAGTAAAACACAGCCCTTTAAGTGAATAAGGGGCTGTGTTTTTTTTTGTTAAGATTCGGGGGGGCGGAGAGTACACCTGATTAATGTCAGTTTCGCAGGTGGCAAAAATGCAAAAAAGCATCCTTTTTCAGTGAATTCACGTCAGTATGATAAATAAATGCAAAAAGGCATCTTTTTGGGGCGTAAACGTCTAAACAGAGCTGAAAACGCAGAAATTGATGCCTTTTTGCATCAATTTTAACTGAAAGTATGTTTTTGATGGAAAAAGGTTGCACTATTGCATTTCTCAGCAGGTGGGGGGAGAGGTAGCTGGTGGGTTTTTCTCATCAGAACTAATTTGGATGCCGAACGAGTTACCACTCGTTGTGGAAGGAAAATACATTGAAGCGCATCTTCACTTGGTACGGACGTTCTTCCTCGAAGGATTTCGATAGAAGGCTTTTTAGCTACTTAACTAATAGGGTTAGCAGTCGGGATTATGTCTGGTTGTAGTATGATATAATGAAAAGAAAATGGTAAGCATATCCGGCAAGAGCCAACTAGGGAGCGTTATGTTCAGGTAATCGATTCTGACGGGAAGCGGATTAATTATAAACTTTAAAGTGGTCTCAAATACAGCACTGGCCGGCATGGTTAGTCAATGCACTCAAGTAAAACTATCGGTTATCCGCCAAGGGGTCTTGCATACGTAGTGATAAACTCGTGCCATCACTGGTGAAAAACCGATGAAGGAGCGAGTTTTTTTGGATTACTTTTTATCCCAGTTACGCATATACTTGCTTCTGCCTCTGTAGACGAAATAACATGCCAATAAGGCAAGAACGACTAAGGAAATGGACAGCCAGTGATCAGTGATATACTGCCAAAATGCTTGCATAGCGGAACCTCCCAAATGTGGAGAAGCGTGGTAGTGTTAGTTTTCGCGAATAGCGGCTGTTTTTATACAGAGCATAGAAATGGGGGGATTGCCGATGTTTGATAAAAGAATGCTGATACTCGCTGCAGTCATAACGCTGGTTGGTGTGTTGGCTGGTTGTGGAAATAACACGCCGGTGCCCGTGGTGGTGCCAACGGCAGAGGCTGTGCAGAGCGCTTCGCCGCAGGCGACAGCAACAGCGCAGGCAACGGCTGCGCTCTCACAGGTGCAGACGGCAGCTACAGCAGCACCAACGCCAGCCACAGACCCAACAGCGGCTCCGACACCTGTCGCAACGCCAGAAACGAAGCCAACACCAACGAAGACGCCTGCTCCAACCACGCTGCCGAGCGTCCCTAAGAGCAATAAGCTTGTCATGATCGACCCCGGACATCAACGTGTTGGCAATAACTCACCTGAGCAAGTCGGGCCAGATACGCGGGAAACGAAGGCCAAAGTTAGCTCAGGAACTGTTGGGGTACGTACAAAGAAGCCAGAATATGTGCTCAATCTGGAGGTATCCTTGCTGCTTAAAGCCGAGTTAACGAAACGGGGCATTCACGTGACGATGACGCGCGAGACGCATGACGTGGATATTAGCAACAAGCAGCGTGCGGATATGGCGAATGAGGCAGGAGCGGCGCTGGTTGTAAGGATTCATGCAGATGGTGATGCCTCGGCAAGTACGAAAGGATTCTCGGTCTTGTACCCGTCAGCTGCACAACCAGCTGTTAAGCCGATCGCAGCGGAAAGTAAGCAGGCAGCTGGTTTTCTTCTAGCTGGTATGCAGCAAGCGACAGGCTCGAAGGGACGTGGCTTATCGGCGCGAGATGATTTGAGCGGCTTTAACTGGTCGAAGGTACCCGTCGCTCTCGTGGAGATCGGGTTCATGACGAATCCCGAAGAGGACGAGCTGATGTCGGAAGCAGCGTATCAACAGAAGCTTGCCGTAGGTATCGCGGATGGGATTGAGCAGTTTGTGAACGGTAAGTGAGGGAGACGGGCCGTAGCATGGTTTTAATTTTACAGATTCGAGAATAATGTAGATAATTGGCAATGATTTGGTTGTGGGAGGGGGTGTTGCTGTGCTGCCGGCATTTTTTATTGCACATGGCTCACCGAATTTGGCGATGGAGTCCCATGCGTATACGGAGTTTTTGCAAAGACTTGCGATGTCGCTGCCAAAGCCGAAAGCTATTATTGTATTCAGTGCACATTGGGAAAGCGCTGTGCAGAAGATCAGCTCGGCCGTAGAGCCGGAGATGATGTATGATTTCTCAGGCTTCGCCGAAGAACTTTATGACATTAATTATCCAGCCAAAGGGGATCTTCCCCTAAGCCTCCATATCCAGCAGTTGCTCCAGCAAGAAGGCATACGCTGTGAGCTAAATGACAGACGAGGCTTGGATCATGGCGTGTGGGCGCCACTCTCGATTATGTACCCTCATGCGCAGATCCCGGTTGTGACACTTTCGGTTAACCCTCGGTTAACACCTGAGGAGCATTACCGAATCGGTGCCGCTTTAGGCTCCTTGCGGGATGAGCAGGTGCTGATCATTGGCAGTGGCGGAACGGTTCACAATCTACGCAAGCTGGATGAAAACAATCCGGTGCCGCAGTTATGGGCCGTGGAGTTCGATGAGTGGCTAGCGGAGCAGCTAGAAACGTGGAACTTGGAGGCGTTGATTCGCTACGACGAACGCGCGCCGCATGCGCGGGTGGCGGTGCCCACGCCGGAGCATTTTGCACCATTGCTCATCGCAATGGGCGCAGGCGATGCTTCACGGAATGCGAGGTTGCTGCATCATAGCTTTCAGATGGGTAGCCTGAGCCTATGCTGCTGGATGTTCGGCAGTCTACGTATACGTAAACAGGAGACTTAGATTCGTTGTTGTTCGGAGGCCTGCGAAGTGTTGCAGGTTTTTTTGTCGTTATGGTGAATGGGCGGAGGGCAGTTCAATCCAGAAAACGCCCCTTATGCTCCGGCTTCGGCAGCATGCAATGCTCAGTCTTGCCGAACCAGCGATAGCGGTTGCGAGCGATGAAGCTGTATCCGAGGTTGCGGATCGGAGCTGGAATCACGATCGCCGCGTAGGCGAGTGGCCAGGCACCGCGCAAACGCCGTGCTATACGCAAAGCGGCGGAGCTCCGCGTATAGGAGCGGTCACCTTCGATCAGCACAATGGTGCTGAACTGATTTATCGGCAGCTTATGCTCGGCGAGCAGTCGTTGCCCCGTCTCCGACTGGAGAGAAGCGAAGCGAAACACGCCCTTCGGGTCATTTCGCAGGATGAATTGCACCGCGCTGTTGCAGAGTAGGCAAACTCCGTCGAACAAAATAACAGCGTGCTGATCAATATGAGTTGACATGGTGGATATCTCCTTTGGTCGCCACAGTTGTTGGAGGAAGCTACTCTAATTATACGACGTTCAACCGATTGATCAACTCGTAAGAGGATTGACGAAAAGTGGATGAGGTTGTATAGTTCTTATATACCCATGGGGGTATGTGCGATGAACGAGCGAGGTCATATATTAGGATAGTCTCTTTTTTTTTGGCTAACTATATACCCTATGGGGTATGTGATTACAATTACAATGAGTTACTCACTACGGAGGGATTACAATGGATCATGCCCAATTGCAAGGTATGGAAGCCGCTCAACTAGCTCGTAGAGTACTGAATCAGGTACCTACTTTTATTCTAGATGTTCGGAACGAAAGCGACTATGCGGACTGGAAAATCGAAGGCAGACAGCTGCAATCGCTGAATGTGCCGTATTTTGACCTGATCGATGGTGTGGATGAAATTTTTGATGCGATCCCGAGCGAGCAAGAAGTCGTGGTCGTCTGTGCGAAAGAAGGATCATCCATTTTTGTAGCGGAGCAATTGATCGATGCAGGTAAGACGAACGTGTCGTACCTTATCGGTGGCATGAAGTCATGGAGCGAGCAGCTCATACCTGTCCGAATCGGAAATCTGAACGATGGCGGAGAGATATATCAATTCGTTCGTGTGGGCAAGGGTTGCTTATCCTACATGATTCTTTCACAAGGAGAAGCTGTGGTGATTGATGCGGTTCGGATGACGGATGTATTTGAACAATTTGCACAGGAAAAGAACGTAACGATTACACATACCCTCGATACCCATCTCCATGCTGACCATATCTCAGGTGGAAGACAGCTGGCGGCGGCAACCCAAGGTACCTACTGGCTCCCAGCCAAGGATGCGACAGAGGTAGAATTCACCTATGAAAAGCTCGAAGAAGGGAGCGATCTGGTCATTGGCCAGACAAAAATTAGCCTCCAACCGATCTATTCACCAGGTCATACCATCGGAAGCACATCACTCATCATTGATGGTCAGTACTTGTTGTCTGGGGATATTTTATTCGTAAACTCCATTGGTCGGCCTGATCTAGCTGGTCAAGCAGAAGACTGGGTCTCCGATCTAAGGACGACACTATATGAGCGTTATCAATCGCTATCCCAAGATCTGCTCGTACTTCCCGCACATTTTGGTAAGGTGACAGAGTTAGGTGAAGGTGGGCGAGTATCCGCGCGGCTTGGTGATTTGTTTCAGAACAATCCGGGGCTCCAAATCGAAGGGGAATCGGCATTTAAACGTTTGGTTACAGAGAATTTGCCACCGCAGCCGCACGCCTATGAAGAGATCAGGCAGACCAATATGGGGAAAATCCACCCCACACCAGAAGAGCAGCGGGAGATGGAGATTGGGCCGAATCGTTGTGCGGTTCATGAGGGCAAGTCAGATGCTCAGGAGAAGTACCCTTTTACCATTACCAATAGTGAGATTAAAGCCAAGCTTGCCGCTGGGGAGAAACTTCATATCCTAGATGTCCGCGAGCCCGCAGAATTTGCAAGTGGTCATATACTTGGGGCGATTTCGATGCCACTTGGCAATGTAGAGAAGATGCTGTCTCAACTCGATCCCAATCTCACGTATTATCTGATTTGCCGAACAGGAAGCCGCAGTGATGCAGCCTGTCATAGGTTAGCGGAGCAAGGGTTTGACCACATCCATAACGTGCTACCTGGCATGTCGCAGTGGACTTGGGAGATTGAAAATAACTAAATGGAGGTCATTAACATGGTTAATTTAATTGTAGATGCGAAAGGGTTGGCATGTCCGATGCCGATTGTAAAGGCCAAAAAAGGAATGGATACATTGGAACCTGGACAAATCATGGAGCTATGGACGACGGATAAAGGGTCGATGAAAGATTTTCAAGCGTGGGTCGGCAAAACCAAACATGAGCTGTTGGAAGCGAAAGAAGATCAGGGTGTGTTTACGTTTATCGTGAGGAAAGGATGAGCAGAATGGCGGATAGGGACACCAAGGACAAAACAACAATTGTGCTCTTCAGCGGTGAACTGGACAAAGCGATTGCTGCTTTCATTATTGCTAATGGAGCGGCGGCTTATGATCACGAGGTTACGATTTTCTTTACCTTCTGGGGACTGAATACTTTGCGTAAGGATCAGAAAATAGCCGTTAAGAAAGGCTTCATCGAGCGAATGTTCGGTAAAATGATGCCACGTGGCGCAGATAAATTATGTTTATCCAAAATGAATTTCGGCGGCATGGGCCCGCAAATGATCAAGCATTTGATGAAAAAGCATAAGGCGCTGTCGCTCCCTCAATTAATTGAGCTGGCGCAGGAGCAAGGCATCCGTTTAGTCGCATGTACGATGACCATGGATTTGCTCGGGTTGCAGGAGGAAGAGCTGCTGGATGGGGTTGAACATGCGGGAGTTGCGGCTTATTTGGGCGATGCGACGGACGCGAAGGTGAACTTATTTATTTAGTTGGCGGGGCGGGCAATGATACCGCGATAGGTTTTCAGGTTGTTTTCATCTAGAACATAGGCAATAATATACCTATACAGGTATAGGGAAGGGAAGGGTTGTCTATGCAATACGATGATGATGTGAAAAAACGGCTGAAGCGCATGGAGGGCCAGATTCGTGGCATTTTACGGATGATGGAGGAAGAACAGGATTGTAAAGATGTTGTGAGTCAAATTTCTGCTGTTCGCAGTGCTGCGGATAAAGCGATCGCGACCATTGTGGCTGTCAACTTGGAGAACTGTATTAAAGAGGAGCAGGAAGCGGGCAGAGACACCAGTAAAATTGTGAAGCAAGCTGTGGAATTGTTAGTTAAAAGCAGATAAAGATAGGCTCCAGGAAAGAGGAAACTTATGGATAGTAATATGATTTTCAATATTGTGGCACTTGGGTTTATCGTGTTTTTCTTCTATTCTCGGTTTGCGGGTGTCAAAGGGCTGCGTAATTTATCATCCGATCAATTTCAAGAGGCCATGGACAAGGACAAGCATGTTCTCATTGACGTGCGTGAGCCCGGTGAAGTGAAGCAAGGCTACATCCCGGGAGCGGTGAATATCCCATTGTCCTCGATGGGGAGAAGATTAAGCGAGATTCCGAAGGATCGTCCCCTCTATTTGTACTGCCGAAGTGGCATGAGGAGTAAGCAAGCTGCGCGAGTTCTTCGCAAGAATGGATGGAGCGAGTTGGCCCATCTGAAGGGCGGTATGATGGCGTGGAAGGGTAGTGTGACACAGCAAAGCAGTGGTGGAGCGTAAAAAATAGTGTACGGCAAAGCTGTCAGCGATTAACTCGTTGTCGGCTTTTTTTGTCCAAAAAGATAAAATCGGATAACCAAGTATAAATCGTCTCATATCTTTGACCACTTCAGTCCACTTATAATTATCCATGTAATCCATCAATAAAGGGAAGTGAAATCTTGGTAAGCGTTTTGAGAGTCCAAAAGAAATCGAGGAGGGGATTTATGTATGAGGAAGACCGTCATCTGGCTGTTACTTTGCACCATGTTGGTTGCAATGTTTCCAACGATGTCAACGCGTGTTCAGGCAGCAAGCTTTATTAACGTGGTTAATCCTGGGTTCGAAGAAACAACGGTCAGTCAATCGAAACTGATACCGACGAATTGGACGACAGGTCTATGGAACAGAACGACGCCAGTGGATACTAGTGTAACGACGGCCGTTTATAACACTGGGGCAAAATCACTCTCTATCTCTGCAACGGATGCGGGAGCGGCTGGTTGGGTTTCCAAAGCCATTCCGGTCGACAGTAGTCCGCAAACCATCAAAACCACCGTAAAAGTGAAGAAATCGGGAGATTATGCCGGCAATATCCCATGGGTATTCATTAGCTATGGAAATAATGGTACTTTTCTAGGGATAAACTCATCGAATATGACCACCGTAAGCAGCACAGAATGGACAGAGATCACGTTAACGGTCAACAGCAGTCAGTTTCCTGCGGGAACGAATATGCTCTGGTTGAACTTAGCGACATCGAAAGCAGGCACTGTAAGCAACGCCGGGACACTCTATTATGACGATGTCACGATGGAACTGATGGATACGGAAGCGCCGACAGCGCCAACTAATCTTGCCATTACGAGCCAAACAGCGACGAGTGTTAACCTGGCCTGGAATGCCTCAACGGATAACGTTGGCGTCCAGGGGTACGATGTCTATAATGGCACAACGCTGCTTGGATCTACGACGGGGTTATCGTATACCGTAAGCGCTCTCAATTCAGGTACCAGTTATACGTTTACTGTAAAAGCGAAGGATACGACGGGCAATCTGTCTGCGGCCAGTAATGCAGTAAGTTTGACCACACCGAATGTATTAAGCATCGCCAATCCTGGGTTTGAGATCACGACGCTCAGTGGAAGTAAGCTTGTTCCTGTCAATTGGAATTCGAACCTATGGTCGCGAACGACGCCGGTGGATACAGGGGTAACGACGATGGAGGCCAATAGCGGAACGAACGCCCTGTATATTAGCGCAGTGGATACAGGAGCCGCTGGTTGGGTATCCAAGACGATGACAATTGACAATAACATGCAAATCAAGGCTACGGTGAAGGTCAAGAAGTCCGCTGATTATGTCGGCAATGATGCGTGGGTTTTCTTCAGTTATGCGAAAAATGGATCCTTTCTTGGTACTGTGGTTGCGCCAAGTGTGGCGCTGAGCAGTAGTGAATGGAGAGAGATTTCGGTCACTATGAATTCGGCTACTCTGCCGGCAGGCACGAATAACTTGCAGTTGAATCTGACGTCTCTCCGTGGGGGCAGTGTTAGCCAGCAAGGAACGCTGTATTATGATGATGCTACGATCGAATTGATTCCGGATACGGCAGCGCCAAGCGCGCCAACGAATCTCCACGCCGTAGGTCAGACGGCAGGAAGTGTAGATTTGGCATGGAATGCCTCGACCGATAATATCGGGGTGACCGGCTACAATGTTTATAAAGATACGGTGTTAGTGGGGACTGTGAAAGGTTTAACCTTTACGGCAAGTGGCCTGATCGCAGCCAATAGTTATACGTTTACGGTGAAAGCCGTCGATGCGGCGGGGAATTTGTCCCCAGCAAGCCAGGCTTTCGTGACAAACGATACTCAGCCGCCGACAGCACCAACTAACTTAACGGCATCCAACATTAAGATGAAGAGTGTCACGCTCACCTGGGAACCATCAACCGACAATGGGGGCGTAACAGGCTACGAAATCAACGATGGTACGAAGCTAGTAGCGACAGTCACTGGGGTGACTTATACGGTAACAGGTCTTGAAGCATACAGTGGATATGCATTTACCGTGAAAGCGAGAGATGGTTCGGGCAATTTATCTCCTGCTAGCAATGTGGCCAATGTTATTACCTCGAGCTATTATGATGTAGCAAATCCTGGTTTTGAAGAAACGAAAATAAGTGGAACGAAACTTGTTCCTGTGAGTTGGAACTCTACCTTCTGGAGCGGGGCCAGCGGAGTCGATATGGGTAGTACGTCAGCAACGGTCAATAGCGGCACGAGCGCGGTATATATCAACGCGACAAGTACCGGAGCCGCAGGATTTTCATCCAAAATCATCCCGATTGACAGCGGTATGCAAACCATTAAGATTTCAGTAAAAGCCAAGAAATCAGCTGATTACGCAGGGAATGGCGCATGGGTATTCATCAGCTATTTTAATGATGGTACGTTCCTCGATATAGCAGAGGCGAACACGCCAACTCTGAGCAGCACGCAGTGGATAGATATTTCATTTACGATAGATAATAGTCAATTTCCAGCAGGAACGAATCAAATTCAGTTGAATGTAGCGACAACGAAATTAAAGGATGTCCCGAATACAGGAACACTGTATTACGACGACGCCAGCATGCAGTCCGTTGAATATTTCCCGCTGATGGCAGATGTCTTTGCAAACTGGTGGAAGATTGGCCAAAACGTGGTGTTTAAGGGTATCCAAGATCAGCTGCCCACTTCTGTGCAAACGTTGACGGGGACGGTTTATGATACGGATAATCAGGTTGTTGGGCAAGCAACGGTAGATCGAGCAACATTACTGACAACGGGTTGGAGTTGGACACCTAGTCACGAAGGATACTACGAAATCGCTTTTGACTATACGAAACAAGGAATTACGGGAACGCTTCCTCTACAACAATCATACCGCATCTTGTCTAGCCCGAAACGAACGGCAGCAGAATTTG
Source organism: Paenibacillus sp. J22P165 (assembly GCF_059692015.1). NCBI lineage: Bacteria > Bacillati > Bacillota > Bacilli > Caryophanales > Paenibacillaceae > Paenibacillus > Paenibacillus sp. J22P165. Next base: position 52,542 of record NZ_JCAUAP010000019.1, read on the forward strand.
TACGTAATCGAACGTCCGTGGCTGTCGTAGAAAGTCAGTCCATAAGCAAAGCGGATCGTAATCCACTGTTTGGATTCAGTAATGGTTTTAGTGATCTAAGAGCGATAGAACTCGCAGATTTAATTGGTTTTGACTTTGCGAGAATTCATACCATCCCATGGGGAGGACAGTTCAACGATGCGAGCATGGCCATTGAACCGAGTCGTGGTGTGTATAAATGGGAAATGCTTGATGCACATGTCAATAAATTGCAAAGTACCGGCATGGACATCATTGGCAACATTGTGTTTACACCGCAGTGGGCGTCTTCGCACCCAGAAGATACATACGTATATATCGGTGTACCTGGGTATGCGGCTTATGCCCCAACCGACATGAATGATTTTGCTAATTTTCTAAGGGCGCTTGTCGCGCGATATGGCGATCGAATTACCAAATGGGAAGTATGGAATGAACCTCATTTAAAGGACAAAAGCATTTTCTGGCAGGATACACCGGAGAAGTTCGTGGAATTGCTGCGTACTGGATATGAGACGATTAAAAGTGTTCAACCGAATTCTGAAATTTGGATCGGAGGCATGGGCGGCCAACGATACTTGCCTTTTTATAATGAGCTGCTGCGTCTTGGCGGAGCGAACTATTATGATAAGTTGGCGCTTCATGGGAAGCTACCCGATCCTAAAGAGTACCAGGCCTATGATCAAAGATACAATGTACCTTCGAAGCCGTGGGTGTCTTCCGAGAGCCATGCAGGACTCGTTAATGCTTCGGAAACAACAACTATCCAATCTGAGCCTGTACTTGCAAGAAAGATGCTTTACGATTATATGTACCAGATGAAGAATGGGGTCGAACAAATTGCCTATTTTGACATGGTGAATAATATTGAAATCGAAAACATCCCATTCGCCAATGCCGAAGGTTGGACTATGGAATCTTCTGGATTGTTCCGTAAGAAACCGAAGCTTGAACCAAGGCTCGGTTCTGTGGTCATGCATCGATTCATCGAGACACTGGGGAATGATATTGTCTACAAAGGCGAGTATGCGCTAAGTGGAAACCAGAAAGCTGTCTATTTCGAAAGTGAAGGATCGCCAATTCTCGTCGTATGGTCCGAGGATCGGGATACGGGTACAGTCGCTCCAGCACTTGCAAGTGCTTTTACAAGCAACACCGTAGTTCGCGATTGGATCGGTGGTACAGAGGCAGCAGCTCCTACACTGCAAGTGAAACCGAACAAAATGTATTACATCAGCAACGTGAATGCCGCTTATCTTGCTGGATTGACTTCAACGCAAGACGTCCTATTATCCGACTATGAAAGAGCCGAACAAAACACCAATATTCCCATCGCTGCTGGGAGTAAGAGCAATTTATTCGACCGAACCACAGGAGCTTTGAGCTCGGATATTCATTGGATTACCGAAAACTGGGAGTTTAAAAGTTTGACTCCTGAACAACCCGCAGGGTTTGCAGCTCGAGCTGCAGTGGGGGCGGCCAATGATGGACTCGATCTCGTGATAGAGGTAACGGATGCCAGCTTCGTACCCAACGATTCCAAAGGTAATTATTATATCGGTGACAGTATTCAATTTGGTCTTGATACCTCAGGAGTTGGCATGGTCGGGGCCCAAGTGGAATTCCAAGCTGCATTGACGGCTAACGGTCCTGTCATCTACAAGGGGACTGTGCCATATATTGGAGGGGATTTGCCATCCAACTGGACGCCTGCCGGTCAGTTCGTTCAGAACGGCAGTATGCTCGTCGACAGTTCACAGAGCGGCAAGAAAACCTACAAGGTTCATATTGCGTGGTCAGAATTATATCCTTACAATCTGGATACGACGAAACCAATTTTTGTCTCGCTGCTTGTCAATAATAACAATGGCAACGGTCGGCTCGGGTATTTGGAGTGGGCCAGTGGGATTGGCGGGACGAAAAACGTAAGTCAATACGGTAAAATCCTGCTGCAGGATCCAGCCCCAGTGGCAGATGAGGTAAGCGTCCAATTGAAAGACAGCAGCGGGAATGCCATCAGTGGCGGTGTCGTATCCTACTATGATGGGGGATGGAAAGAGTTCGGCGTTACGAATGCTGCTGGAACCGTAAGTAAGCCGTTGCCGGATAAAGCGTATACGTTCGCTATGACTTACGAAGGCACGTATACAGAGAAAGTCCAAAACACAGGCGTAGAACCTGTGGTCGCCTTCCAGACCGTTAATGTGAAGCTGCAGTTGAAAGATAGTCTCGGCAATCCGCTTACGAGTGGGGCGGCGAGTTATTATGCAGGGAGTTGGCGGACCTTCGGGGATATAGTTGGCGGGGAAATTCGCAAGGAATTGCTGCCGGGCTCGTATACGTTTGCGATGACCTACGAAGGAACGTATAAGGAGAGCGTGCAAAATATTGGAACGGACCCTGTGGTCGTCTTCCAGACGGTTAATGTGAACGTACAGTTAAATGATATTCTGGGCAATCCACTGGATGGCGGTTCCGCTAGTTATTATGCAGGGAGTTGGCGGACCTTCGGCAGTACGGTTGGCGGTGAGATTCACAAGGAACTACTGCCTGGCGTCTATACGTTTGGAATGTCCTATGGTGGCGTGTACAAGGAAACAGTAGCGAACACCTCATCTAACTTGGCGGTAAATTTTCAAATGTGACAAAGGGAAACTGGACCACGCTGAGGCGTAGGTTCAGTTTTTGTTTGGAAGGGTAATTTTACAGATAGACGAACTCGAGTGACTCTGCAAGCTTCTATTCCCTAACTATCTAGCATATACTTCTCAAAGATCGATAGTCCACGAGAGAAGAGGTGCAGCCCCTTTGAAAGTGTTGCCGTTAATTTATAAAAGAACCCTTAGCACATGGCTCGTACTTGGATGCTCTGTCCTGACCCTTGTAGGTTGCAGTGATGCAACTTCTGTGATATCTACGGCTACGCCGGAATCCGTCCCTGTGACGGCTACGGTTAACCCGACGCCTGCGACGCAGCCTACGACAACCACGGTGGAAGCGCAGCTTCCTTTCAAGTTTCCGTTAACCGGTCTGCCTGCCGATCATGAGGTGAAGACACGTCCTTATATGGTCATGGTCGAAAATGCTCCGCAAGCGCGGCCGCAAACCGGCCTCGATCAGGCCGACATCGTCTATGAGATCCTAGCCGAGGGCGAGATTACTAGATTCGTCTCAGTGTTCCAGAGCCATGCGGCTGGAGCGATCGGTCCTGTGCGCAGCATTCGGCCTTATTTTGTGGAGATCGGCGACGCGCTGGATGCCATTATTGTACATGCTGGCTGGAGCCAGGATGCGATGGATATGATGGCAGGCCGTAATCTGGCCCATCTCGATGAAGTGTATGGCGACGGCGCCTACTATTGGCGCTCCACGGATCGGAAGGCACCGCACAATTTATATACCTCTGTGGATAAAATGAAAAAAGGTGCCGACGCGCGTAAGTTCCGCACCGAGTGGAACGGGCCTTTGCTCACTTTTGCCAAGGAAGGACAAAGTAAACTCACGGGCGCAGCCGTTCATTATATTCAAATCCCCTATCTCATGGGGTACTTCGCTTCGTATGAGTATGATGCTGCTAAGGGTGTTTATATGCGTTCGATGGAAGGGAAACCGCATCTCGACAAGGAAACGGGCAAGCAGTTGCAGACCAAGAATTTGCTTGTCCTAGAGAGCAAGCATCAGATCATCGACAAAGAGGGGCGCCGGATTGTAGATGTATTCGGACCTAATAAAGGGATGATCTTTCAAGATGGGATGTCCCAAGCGATCACTTGGGAACGCAAAAACGGCATGCTTCGCGCCTACGCCAGCGATGGCAAGGAAGTGCCGCTGCTGCCTGGCAACACGTGGGTGCAGATTGTACCCGAGGGGACGAAGCTAAAGGTGGAATAGCCAGGTTTTACAATCCCTTTACATTCCCTTAATCGCAGGGAAACATTGAGATCCTATGATTACTAGTCATAGGAGGGATATGATGAAGATTTTTCAACGTAAGATTTCGATACCCGCTTATTTCATCTTCATTGTGCTGCTATTTGGTCTTCTTGGCGTTTATTCGGTGTGGGGGCAGGGAGAAATAGCAAAAGGCACAGAGGTAGGGGATGCGACATTAGCAGCTGAAGCTGAACCATTAGTTAATGAGGTTAATAAAGTAGTTTGGTGGCACTCCATGAGCGGCGAGAACGGTCAAGTGGTGGACATGCTCGTAACGAACTTTAATGCTGCGCATAAAGATATTAAGGTGGAGGCTGTCTATCAAGGCTCCTACTTCGATAGTTTGACCAAATTGAAAGCGTCCATTGGTTCCAAATTGGGACCTACCATGATTCAGGTGTACGATATTGGAACCCGATTTATGATCGATTCCAAGGCGGTCACGCCGATTCAGTCCTTCGTCGACCGGGACAAGTACGATATATCCCTGATGGACGAGGCTATTATTAATTATTATCGGGTGGAGAATACGTTGTATTCGATGCCTTTTAACACTTCCAATCCGATCCTTTATTACAATAAAGATCTGTTCAAAGCTGCAGGACTAAACCCTGATAAACCACCGGTTCTTTATGCAGATCTCGCACAAGCGGCGAAAAAGCTAACAAAAGACGGCGTGTCCGGCGCCTACTTCGGCTCACACAGTTGGTACATGGAACAGCTCATTGCCAATCAAGGTGCGGAGCTTGTGAATGTTGGTAATGGGCGCGATGGAAGAGCAACAGAGTGGCAGTTGAACGATGAAGCGGGCGTCAAGGCGCTGACTTGGTGGAAAGGGTTAGTCGACAGCAAAGCAGCGATGTACTCGGCGACTAAGAGCGACGAATTCAAAAAAGTGTTCGCCGAAGGGAAGGTCGCGATGATCTTCGATACAACAGCTGCGCTGCGAGATATTCTCGATTCCGTAGACGGTAAGTTCGAAGTCGGAACAGGCTTCTTCCCTAAGCCAACCGATGAAGGTGGCGGAGTAGTGGTCAGCGGGGCGAGCAACTGGATCATGAACAGTAAGTCGGATGCGGAGCAGCGGGCGGCTTGGGCCTTCATGAAGTATTTGTCCGAGCCAGAGCAGCAGGCTTTCTTCCATGTAAACACCGGTTATTTTCCGATTACAGAGAAGGCTTATGAGCTGCCGATCGTGCAGGCAAATATGAAGCAGTTCCCGCAATTCAAGACAGCGATTGATCAACATAACGCCGCAAAGCGAAATCTAGCGACACAAGGCGGTGTCCTAGGGGTATATCCCGAAGCAAGAAAGCTGACGGATAATGCCATCGGGCAAGCGCTGAGTGGGCAAAAATCGCCACAGGAAGCACTCGATGCAGCAACCTTAGAAATCAACGCCAAAATTGATGCTTATAATAAGGCGTTGAAATGAAGTAGTGGAGGCGGGTGGGGGGCGGCTCATTGGGAGTGCTGTAAGTCGAAAAAATCGACTTACGGCGAGGGAACCGGCGTGTTGGAGTGCTGTAAGTCGAAAAAATCGACTTACAGCGTGGGAATCGGCGCAATGGAGTCCCCTAAGTCGAAAAAATCGACTTAAGGCACGGGAACTGACGCAATGGAGTCCCCTAAGTCGAAAAAATCGACTTACGGCACAGGAATTGACGCAATAGAGTCCTGTAAGTCGAAAAAATCGACTTACAGCACTGTAATCGGCACCTAACCCGCCTCCATTACATTCCTCCCACTCTGCTACACTATACGCTACACAAAAAGAACCTGAGGCAAAGCCTCAGGTTCTTTTTATGCTCTTTTATCCAGCAAATGTGACCTGCGATACTCACCAGGGGAAGAGCCTGTGCGGTTCTTGAACATGCGATTGAAGGAGGAGATGTTGCGGTAGCCGACTTGAATGCCAATGTCTTGAATGTTGGAGTCGGTTTGGACCAGTAGTTCCTGTGCGTACCCTACACGGCGATTATGCAAATGGTCCATGAAATTGGCGCCGGTTTTCTCTTTGATATACGTAGAAAGATAGGAACTGCTTAGCGTCAGTTGATCGGCGAGTACATCAAGTGAAAGATCATCCGCGTACTGCACCTGAATGACGTTGAGCACATGATCGATGATAGGATCACTCGATTCTTTTTTCTCACGGATGAGCTGTGAAACGATACGGAAATAAGTTTCAAATGTTCTCTTGTACTCATCTAACGTACAGCATTCCTCTAATTGAAGCAGGATGGATCTCAGCTGCAAGGTATCATCAGTTTGAACTTTGTAATGGTCAAGCACCATCTTGGCTTTATCGGTAACGGCAAGCACCATATGCTTGAACATATCCACAGAGGCTTCCTTCAGGTCAAGCTCATCCAGCCAAGGAAGGAAGAGGTCCAGCGTTTCCTGTTCTTTGCCTGATTTCAGTGCTGTGGTCAATTCTTGCTCCTGGGTAAGGGTGAGAAAGTATGCAGCGCGATCTGAGCGGTAGTCGACGACGATCTGTGTTTCTTCTCGTAATCGGGCATGCGCAGCTAATTCATTCACCTGTCGGTAGGCATGTCCGAACTGCATGGAATGTTCGAACGCCGAGCTGATGGCGGCCGTCACTAGACAGTATCGCAGATCCTCGTCCAGAACGAGCTTCAACTCTTCGAGCATAAAAAGGATGCGTTCGCGCTCATTGCCAGGGAATACCGTTAGGAACTGATGATGTTCCATTTGCAGTGTATGGGAATCCGGAAACCGCTCATCGGTTAGTCGTTTGAGCTGCTCGCCGATGGTTTGCGAAATGTGTTCTCTGCTCATGGGGACTTCAATGAAAGCGGGCGAGCGGAAGCGCAACTCATACAGCACGATCGTGTAAGTCCCCTCGGTGCCTTGAATATGCTGCCATTCATCGGGATCGGGATGGATATTTTTTAGCTTATTCATGAAATGATAGTTGATTAATTCGGATTGTTGATCCTGCAGCTCCTGCTGAATTTCACCTTTTTCCTGGATGAGCTGTCGGACAGGCTTATGAATGCGTCTACTGAAAAATAAAGCGACGATAAAGGCGATAGCAATAGATGCCCCTAACAGAATCATCATGATATTGTCCAAACGAAGGATTTTGGATGTAAATTCAGGACTCGTTATCTTCATGACATAACGCAAACCGTCTTCACCTTGATAAGCAATGTCAACCGGTTCAGGGTGCTGGTTTGTATCTTTGTGCGTCTCGTAAATGAGTGATTGGTTTGGTCCTAGTATGGTAATGTCCAGATCGGGATTTTCCTTAAGAACCGCATCACGCAAGCGATTGCCGTCGATCATCGCGATCATCATATTGTCAGCTAGCGCAGGCTTAATAGAATACGGAATTAATAGTCTTCCTGCCGATTCACCAGATGGAGCGGGGCTCCCAAATACAGTTCCCGGATGAAGAACATAATTGTCACTGCGCTCAAACTGTGACTGCCAGTAGGAGAGCGGGTATGGCGTGCTTTGGTAGATGCTGCTGAATAAATCAAGCGTGCTGCCGGGGCCAAGCTTACTCAGCGCCAGATCTGAGGATCGGAACAGGAGGATCAAATTATCCACATATAGCTCCGAATCACTTGCGATGCTTTGCAAGCTCAACACAATAGGTCGCGTAGACAGTGTCTCGCTATCTCTCTTCAAGATCACTTGATTGTTAAGTGTAATGACATTTTTATCTGTGAATTGCTTATACAAAGCTTCTCGTACTTTATCTAATTGAAATTGATAACGCTCAGCCACTTTCTGCAATGTGAGGCGATTTTGTGCCATCATCTCGCTGCGGAGGTGTTTTTTGACGAGCCAAAAAATCAAGAGATTAAACGAACAGAAGATGAGAATCAAGATCATAAAACTAGCTAGGATCGTTCGAAATAGTGATTTCTGTGTAGAGAAAAGTTTCATAAGCCGCAGGCTCCTTCTAAATGCTCCGCTGTTGTGCTTCCGCGAGTTATCTACATTAATTGTAGATGAAAACGGTGGGGAAGGGTATGGGCTTTTTATTGGAAGCTGGGCGCTTTTATGTATTTTCCGCTTTATAAAAGCTTAAAAGAAAAATCGTAACAATCGAGCAAGAACGAAAATCATGTACATAGGCAAGGCACAGACGGCTGGATATGATGAGCATGTAGCAACGAGGCTTAGAGAAAGGAGTCATCAGCAAAGTTTCATAATGCGTATGTGCAAATGAAGGATGAGGGGAATAGGAATGTGTGGAACATTAGAAAAAGCATCATCGCTTTCGCTTTAACTGTCATTATATCTCTTACAGCAGCAAGTTCAGCAGGGGCGCATTTCACTTCGAGTGGTTATTCGGATATCCAAGTAGGTTCAGATACGATGACGTACCATCTCTCCTTATTGGAGCATGATTTTCTTCAAATCTTCCCCGATAAGGCAGACGGTGGCGACAAGATCAGTGATAAGCAATTAGCCGGCTCCTTAGGGGCAATCGGCAAGCTGGTCGATGATGGGATCATCGTTACTGGCGATGGCAAGGTTGGAACAGCGATCATTGTGGCAGCCAAACATGAGAAGCGTGCCAGTTTAGATATGATAGGCATCGATATTCGCTATACATTTGCTTCCACCGTGAAGCGTTATCTTGTGCAGTACAATTTCTTCTGGTACAGCGGAGTTGATCCGAATCATAGCAACTATGCCACCATACAAGTCGGTGGACAGACCATTGAGCAGGTGCTGGGCAGCCAGAATTATATTGTGCAGATTCAAGGGCCGGGAGCAGCTGCAGGGAATCCGAGCAATGTACCTCCGGCAGCAAAAGCAGCGGACGATGTGTCCTCCAATGTGACTAGATCCTGGCAAGATACACTTCAGACCTATATTCTCATGGGCATGGAGCATATCTGGTCAGGCCTTGACCACATGTTGTTCCTATTTGGCCTGCTGCTTGCAGCTGAACAAAGGGTGTGGAAAATCGTTAAGCTGATCACGGCTTTCACAGTGGGGCATTGCATAACCCTTGTATTGTCCTCCTTAGAGATCGCTTATCTCTCACCTACCATCGTTGAACCCTTGATTGCGCTAAGCATTGTATATGTAGCCGCTGAAAACATATGGAAGAAGAAAGAGAGTGCACGCGTCGTCGTCACGATGTTATTTGGCTTGGTGCACGGCTTCGGGTTCGCAGAGGTATTGAGAGGAACACTGTCTGGACATATGGCGCTGCCCTTATTCTCTTTCAACTTAGGCGTAGAAATTGGTCAGCTTGTCGTAGTAGGCGTTCTAATTCCTGCACTCTTATTGATTCGCCGTATACCGCTAAAAATCAATTGGAATTTGTATGCCTCCGGGATCGTTGGCGTATTCGGGCTGTACTGGTTGATTGAGCGAGTTCTTTTGCAATAGATAGCAGTAGGAAGTTTGCACCATTTTATAATGAGAGGGCGTTACTACGTGTATAAAAAAGGTTTAAAACGATTGGTTTCCGGGGTGACCGTATTCGGAATGATGTTCAGCATGCTGGCGCCTATGGCGGTTGCAGCGGACAACGGCGTTCAAGTGAGCGCGGTGGATTATTCGAAGGTACCCAAGCTGTTGATTACGGAACTTGTTCCTGATACCACGAATGTGGGCGGTGCGGATGCTTATGAGTTCATTGAAGTGTATAACAATTCAAATAAGGAGATAGATTTTAAGGATTATAACTTGGTCTATCGCAATGCAGGTGTGGATACCGTTTGGCCAGGAATGCATAATGATACAACCCCTTATGCCACCATGAAAATCCCTGCGCAATCCACTATTACCTTATGGGTAACAAATGCGCAAAATGGCACTAAGACGGATGCTGATTTCAATACGAACTTCGGTACGAATCTGCAAGAATATGTCAACCTTTTCCGTGTTAACGGAAAGGATGGCATGGCTAATACGAGTGCAAGAGGCCTCGTTATTCAAGAGAAATCCGGTACGGATATCTCCATTGCAAGCTACCAAACAAGCGCCGTAGATGGGGTTCCTAAACCGGACAAGGGTATTCTCTATCGCTACCCATCAGACGGTACGAAGAATATGTTCATGTATTCTGTAGGGCAATATGCTGCAACGCCAGGTGTTGTGGATACCACTCAAGTTCCACCGACGCCACGGACGTATTCAGAGCCGCCAGTTATTAACCACACACCGGTTACGCAAGCGGATCAGAGAGTGGATTTAACGTTGCAAACCCAAATAGCAAACCCTGAGCAGAATGAATCTGTGTCTGCAGCTGTGTATTATAAAACGGGTCCTCAAACCTGGTACGATTCGGTACCTATGAAAGTACTAGGAAATACACAGTATCAAGCTACTATACCTAAAGACAAACTGATCGACAGCCCATTGAATTATTACATTCAAGCGGATGATGGCTTTAGTACGGTTCGATCAAACGTATATAGTGCGTCCGTGGCTCTCCAGCCAACAGATTTTACGAAGGTGCCACCGCTTCTCATCACGGAGCTTGTGCCTGATTCTACTGGCACAACGGACGAATATGAATTTATTGAAGTTTATAACAACTCGGATAAACCTGTTAATTATAAAGACTATCAATTGCTCTATCGCTATACGGGTACCGCGACGCCGGATCTCATTTGGCCAGCAGACAAGGAAGACATCGTCATTCCGTCTAAGGGGACGCTTGTCTTCTGGGTAATTAATGCTTCAAATGTGAATAAGACTGCGGCTGACTTCAATGCCAATTACAAGACGACCGGTTTGGTAGAAGGTACGAATTTGGTACGCATTCGCAATGATGGCATGGCAAATAGCGCTAGTAGAGGCATTATTGTGGCTACGAACACGGGTATCGAAGTATCATCCGCCAATTACGTAGCTGGCGATTCCGGTATAAATATGGGGATCCTCTATAAGTATCCGCGTGACGGCAAGAGCACAATGACCAAATACAGCACTACTGTTGCACTGGGAACGCCGGGAACCGTAGATCCGCTTCAAGTACCCGTTCAGACGGTCATCTTGACACCAGATACGATCAAGCCGGTTATCACCGATTTGACGAAAGTGACCGGTATTGAACAATCCAATGATCTTGAAATGATCGCCGATTTCAAGGATGAAACATCTCTTAAAACTGCAGCACTCTACTACAAAACAGAAAAGCAGTCGACGTTTACCAAAAAGCTTTTAAAAGAAAGCTTCGCAGATACGTTATACCACAACACGATTTTCTCACCAGAACTCATCGGTAATGCTTATGTAGATTACTACTTTGTTTCTTCCGATGGACAAAATGAGACGACAACAGCCACGAAGCGAATTGCCATAACAGGTGGTTCTGATCACTCAGCTCTGCGCTTGAATTTCAAAGACGGTGACATTGTTGCTGGATCCAAAGTGGTTAAAGGGACAGGTCAAGGGCTTGGCGCTGATGATCTAAAGCTTGCAATTGATGGGAAAGATGTATCAAGTTCTACGTACCATGCTGTTGAACATAATGCGTACTTCGCATTTGAAGTCACAGGTGTAAATTACTATTTCAAGAATGCCGTTACCCAAGGGAAAGATATTCTCTATACGTTCCAAGACACGGTAGATAGTTACACCACGTTATCGACGCCGATTAGCGCGGACCGTTTGATGGAAGGCAGCAATATATTCTCCATCAGAGCGGGTTCGAAGGCTTCGCCTTTTGATACCAATGAACTGGAGAATAAAGATAATTTCGATGTGAAAAATGTTCGTCTCGTATTTGACGACGGTACGATTATTTATGATCCCAAATATAATGTTCCATCCAAAGTAATTGGTATGGGAGATTCTTCAAATAAAGCACCCGTTGTCGATTTCAATTTCACTGTACCGGCGGGGCTATTAGCTTCCAAGGCTTATGAGTGGAAAACACCAACGACGAATGATGGGGAACATCAGATTACAGTCAGCAATGCGATTGCAGGTTCGTTTACCGCTAAAGTCATTGTGGATAACTCTGCGCCAACAATCGCACCTTCTATTGAGGATGGCAAAACGTACCGCGGTCCCTTCACGCTGGATGCAGTCATCGACGACGCACTAGCGGGAGTTGAGAAGGAGAAGGTTGAGGCCACTCTGGACAAGCAACCCATTACTATGCCGCTTGAAACTTCGTCTGCACAGCTTCCAGGTGGTAAGCATGTATTCAAAGTGAAAGCGACGGATAAAGTCGGGAACGTCTCCGAGAAGACCATTAACTTCGAGGTACCGAATGAAAATCCAGCGCAGCCCGTGTTAGTTGCACCAACACAAGGCGCAGCAGGCATGAATAGCGATACGGAACTAAAGGTACAAGTATCAGACCCGATGAATGACGACATGAAAGTATCCTTCTATGGCGGATTCAAATACGATGCCAGCACGCCAGGGCAGTTCACTGGATACCGCAACGCAGCCGATACGGAGCCTCCTAAGCAGGAGAAGCCGGATGGAGAGAAACCTTTTGCCCCAGAAGATTATGAGAAAGTAAGTAAGCTTGATGGGAATTATCTCATTGATGATTCAGATGAAAAGTTCCCGTATCAACGGTTTGAGGTTTCACTTGATCCAGCGATTCAAAGCTCAGATAAAGTGGAAATTAACTGGAAAGGGAAGTCACTAGACGGTCGCAAAGTTACCTTGTATGCCTGGAGTCCTAGCAAGCAATCCTGGAGTCCACTGAAGACGGTTATTGCTACCGGTGAGACGAATTTTGAATTGAAGGCTGTTGTATCAGCTGGTGATTACGCGAACAAGGGTAAGATTCAGGTGATGGTGCAGGATCAGATTGCCGTCGTTCAAAATAATCAACCGGCAGAGACAACAGATTATGATTTCTCTTTTGTATGGATGTCCGATACGCAGTATTATTCCAAAGGCTACCCACATATTTATCAGCAAATGGTGAAGTGGATTGCAGATCACAAAGAGGATAATAAGATTAAATATGTCATCCACACCGGTGACATCGTAGATAATGCAGATCAAGAGTATCAATGGGTAGAAGCTGATAAAGACATGAATGTCTTGGAAAAGGCCGGCATTCCCTATGGTGTATTGGCAGGTAACCACGACGTAGGTCATCAGGATAATGATTACAGTTACTATTCCAAATGGTTCGGAGAAGATCGTTTTAAAACTCAGCCGACGTATGGCGAATCCTATCAAGACAATAAGGGACATTATGATCTAATTTCCTCGAACGGAAATGATTTTATTATCATTTACATGGGTTGGGGTTATGGGGATAAAGAGATTGATTGGATTAATGGGGTTTTGAAAGAGTTTCCGAACCGGAAAGCGATTCTGAACTTCCACGAATTCATGCTCGTTTCCAATAACCGTGCGCCGATGGCGGAGAAAGTGTTCGAACGTGTCATCAAACCGAATAAGAACGTTATTGCCGCTCTTTCTGGCCATTATCATGATGCTCAGTTGAAAATTGATGAATTGGACGATAATAATGACGGAGTAAATGATCGTAAAGTGTTTCAAATGCTAGCAGACTACCAAGGCGCTCCTGAGGGTGGGCTTGGCTATATGAGACTTATGCAGTTCGACTTGGCACATAACAAAATTAATATGAAGACTTATTCACCGTATTTAGATGATTTTAACTTCTATGATCCGATCGAGAAGCCTGGCAAGGACGAGTTTTCCCTTGATTTAGGCGATTTAGGTTTGCAACCAGTAACGAAACGAGTGGCTACTGACTATATCGGGGTCAACGTATACACGGATAAGAAAATCGGAAGCGTTGATGCTGTAAAAAGTGGACAAGAAGCATCTGTCGTTTGGCGAGGTCTTGCTTCGAGTACAAGTTACCAATGGTATACGGTTGCCGAAGATGTGTACGAAGGCAGATCGCAGTCGGATATCTGGAAATTCACTACCCAAGCAGGAGACTCTGATTCTGGTGGTAATGGAGGCCCTGGTGTGCCATCGAGTAACACAGAAGCCACAATTCCTGCCAATGGAGGAACTGCGACCCTCGATGGTGTGCAAATTGTTGTTCCAGACGGTGCGGTTACGAGCAAGATTATTGTGACCGTGAAGAAACTTACTGATACAGCATCTCTACCTATCGCTGCATCATCGAAACTCGTAAGTGCTGTATATGAGCTTCTGAAAGATGCAACTGGCGAGTTTAATAAAGCTATTCAAATTACCTTGCCTTTTGAGGTGAACAAAGTAGATCTAAATCAATCAGACGTTAGTCTATACTGGTTTAATGAAACAGCACGCACATGGGTGAAATTAGATAACATTGTCGTGGATAAGGTGAAAGGAACTGTGACGGGATCTGTTACGCACTTCACGAAATTCGCGGTCATTGCTACTCCGAAAGAAGAGGGGAAACCTGGCTCAGATGGAGCAAATCTGACGGATATTAAGGGACATTGGGCAGAGGCTAGCATTCGCGAATTAATTGGGCATGGAGCGATTAATGGCTATCCAGATAGCACTTTTAAACCAGAAGGACGCATTACAAGAGCGGAATTCGTCTCTATTGTTGTCAAATTCTTAAAGCTCAGCGATCAGGGTGGTAAAGCGTTCAGCGATACGACGAACCATTGGGCCAAGAATGCTATTGCTACAGCTGCAGCGAATGGCATCATCTCTGGGTACACGGATACGACATTTGGTCCAGACGATACGATTACCCGCGAGCAAATGGCTGTCATTCTTGTACGTGCTGCGCATATGACGGATAAAGGCACAGTAGGAACACAATTCACGGATAACTCAACTATTTCGGAATGGGCACAAGAGGCAGTAGGTGTCTTGACTTCCAAGGGGTTATTGAATGGGTACCAAGACGGCACGTTGAAACCGCAAGGGATATCGACGCGCGCAGAAGCTTCAGCAATCATTTTACGAACATTGAAGAAATAAAGTGTAAAAAGGCTCCTACGTCTGAAAAGACGAGGAGTCTTTTTGTCATAATAGAGTGAGATGAGGTACTATCATCAAATTAGTCAAGCGCGAGAATTATGGTGAGAGGGATCATATTTTTATCCGGAGAGGAATAATACTAGATGGAAAAGTACGACAAAGGGGGCACAAGTAGGCGTCTGTGCTACCGAATAGCCCGTGGGAGGTAACTGGAATGCGTGTTCTCATCGGAAGTCCTGTTTGCCAAGCACCTTCCATACTTCGATTGTTTCTGCAATCTCTTCATCTATTGTCTGCACCCACGGCAGAAGTTCATTATCTCTTTATTGATGATAATTCGGATGGGGAATCCAAGCAGCTGTTGAGCCAATTTCAAGAAGATCATCTAGAGCAAACGACTATTTTCCATGAAAATACTACTTCAGGCAATTATTATCGGGATCATATGACGCATCATTGGAATGACAAATTAATATGGAAAGTCGCATTATTTAAAAATCGCATCATTGAACATGCATTAGAAAACGATTATGATGCCCTGCTCTTGATCGATTCCGATTTACTGCTTCGTCCAGAAACGCTAGATAAGCTCTTGGAATCGGATAAAAGCATTATTTCTGAAATCTTTTGGACCTATTGGCAACCCAATTCAATTCCACTTCCTCAAGTGTGGGTAAGCGATGAATATATCATGTATGAGCGAAATGGCAGGGAGGTACTGTCCAAAGAGCAGGAGATTGTGCGTCAGCATAGGTTCCTAGCGCGTCTTCGTCAACCAGGCGTTTATGAAGTAGGCGGTCTTGGTGCATGTACATGCATTCGGAAAGATGCCTTACAGAAAGGTGTCAACTTTAATAAAATCAATAATTTATCCTTTTGGGGCGAAGATCGCCATTTTTGTATTCGTGCTCAGGTACTTGGGTTTTCCTTGTTCGTCGATACGCATTATCCTGCTTTTCATATATATAGGGAAACGGATCTACCGGAGGCAGAAGACTTTATGCGGCGATATCATGCAACGCCAAGTACCCTGCAGCCATTGAAAGAAACAGATGCTAATCCAGCAATTCTCTTTCCAACCCCTACAACAGCCCGTCCCAAGCTCACACTGTCTATGATTGTTCATAACGAAGCTGGGAAATACCTGGAGCAGGTGTTAACCAAACATAGGGCGTATATAGACGAAGCGGTGATTATCGATGATGGAAGTAGTGACAACAGTTCGGAGATTTGCCGAGAGATCCTGAAAGGCATTCCTCTGCATTTGATACGCAATAACACCGCAAATTTCAACAATGAGGTCATGTTAAGGAAACAACAGTGGGAAGAAACGATTCGCCAAGAGCCGGAATGGATTCTTAATATGGATGCGGACGAAGAATTCGATGAAGGTTTTGCGTCTGATATTACTTCAGTCTTACAGCAAGTGAATGAAGATGTCGGATGCTTTCGTCTTTATGATATGTGGTCCGATACGCATTACCGCGAAGATGAATATTGGCGTGCTCATTTTGTATACCGTCCGCTGTTGTTACGCTATCGAAAGAACTTTGCTTTTAAATGGAAAGAACAGCCCTTGCATTGTGGACGTTTCCCTGACAATATATTCGACTTACCCGCATTCCTTCTGGCAAATCGTGTGAAGCATTTAGGTTGGTCAACGCCTGAGATTCGCGCGCATAAATACGAACGGTACATGAGGCTCGATCCCGATGGAAGCTATGGCTGGAAGGAACAATATGAATCGATTCTGGATCCTGAGCCGCGTCTCGTGAAGTGGAGTGAGTAGCAGTAGATCAGATTTACGTAAAAATAAGGCGATCGATTCCCTTCGAAAGGGGAAGCCATCGCCTTATTGGTTTTCTAGGATTTTTTCTTTAATATGGCACGGAAGCAGTAAAGTCCTCCCCAGAGATCGGTGTATAGTGCATCGGCTGGTTGTTCATAATCTACACTTCCGTAAAACTCGAACCCCGTAGTGTGAACGAGCTGCTGGAAAAAATGCAAATCAACAGTGGGGTAGTCCAGTGTTAGGACTAGCCTGCCATCGTCTTTTAAGGCACGGTTGAACTCTAAAAGCGCCTTTGTGGCATCAGTTCGATGAAGATGCTCCAAAACAGAAATGCAAAATATGGTATCAAACTTATTATCCTCGTAAGGAAGCGAAGTAATACTAGCTTGAATAAAGGAATGATTCATACGGAACTCGGCTGCGATTTGTTCGGCGGCATCTTCTCCGATATCGGTCTTAATCTCATTTAATATGCTGTCGAAGGTGGAAATGGCGGGATCTAGGTCACAAGCGTAAGTGTCTCTACAGTGACGTGCCAAATAGAATTTGAATGGATGCGAAATACCGCAGGCAGCGTCTAGCACAGTATCAGTAGGATTCGCAAAAGAGGTACACCATGCATACTCATAAGGGCGGCTCCACCAGGTTTCGGGCAATTGATAGATGAAATGGGGAGCCGATGGATCAGAGTTTTTAATAAAACGGGATTCCAATAGTGGTTGGGAAGATCGATTTGTCTTTGTCATGAGACAGCTCCTATTGTTTCTGCCATGAGGGACCGATAACACAGTGAAAAAAGCGGGAGGGTCCCCGCTTTTTCACTGTGTTGTTACGTTATCTGCGTTTGCGCTTAGCCGTGCCGGATGTAGGGCGGCCTTTGCGTCTCTTGCCTGTGCCGGATTTCTTACGGCGTTTGCGTTTCGGACGGAAGACTTCCTCCAAGTCGCCAGAAGCGACCTTGCCTTTGCCGATAGAGCCAAAGAGCGTCTTCACCATCGGTGCCATTTGCTGAAAGGTAGACATGAACTTCTGAACCTTGCCCATCGTGCCGATGATACCGTCAATACCACCCATCCGCTCGACGAAGCCGGAGATTTGTTTCATATTTAAGCCGCTGAGCGGGTTCGAGGAACCTCCAGCAGCACCACCGCCGCCGCCACCAAGGAGATTGCTTAGGAAGTTACCGCCGCCACCGCCACCAGCACCGGCGTTGCCTCCGCCACCACCAAATAGACCACCGCCTGCATTGCCGCCACCGCCGCCGCCGAATAAACCTCCACCGGCGTTGCCGCCAGCAGGAGGGCCGCCGAAGAAGCCGCCACCGCCTTCAAAGCCGCCGCCACCACCACCGAAGGGATTGCCACCGCCTAAGCCGGGGTATTGACCGAAGCCTTCACCTGGAAGGGTTAAGCTCCTTGTTTCCACTACTTCAGGACGATTTCCGCCATTACCAATAATTTGTTGTCTTGGGTTGGTCACTAGGATTCACGATCCTTTTTATCAGATTTGTCTCCTACAGGATATGTCACTTGCCTACCTTTGGTATGGACGAATGTCACGGGTCAGGGGGATTTGTTGTGCGAATGCTCATTTTTTGAGGGCGCTTGCCATGGTTTTGTCATTGTTTACCTCATTAACGCATAGAAATTTTAACGAATCGCAATCCTAAAGGAAGGAATTATACACGTCGCGTCGAATGATACACAGGAGCTTAGAGAAGTACCAATGAGCTAACATGCTTTTTGACCGGGAGTTGACAGCAGATGCAATTAAAAAAATTAAATGATAAAGCCATAGACCAGCTTTTCGAAGCTGTACTAACGTTGAAGGATATTGAAGAGTGTTACGTCTTTTTTGATGACTTGTGTACTGTGAATGAGATTCAGTCGCTTTCGCAGCGCCTTGAAGTGGCTCGTATGCTGCGCAAGGGATGCACGTATAACCAGATCGAAGCGGAAACAGGGGCTTCTACAGCAACCATTTCGCGGGTCAAGAGGTGCCTGAATTACGGGAACGATGGTTATGTGTTGACTTTGGATCGTTTGAATCGTTAAATAATGACTTGTAAAATCCTGTATTACCTCGTGTAATGCGGGGTTTTTCTATGTTTAAGCAGGCATCAAATTGACATAGCGGAACACATTCGTTAGCATAGGAAGATAGGCTTAGTTCGTACGGGTGGGGGAAATTGGAATGAGGAAGTATGGTGTGCTGGTCATTAGCCATGGATCCCGTGATGAGGGCTGGGTTCAGCTGGTGGAGGATGCCGTAAAAGCGGTTCGGATGCCGGATGCCATGCCCATTTATGCGTCATATTTGGAGCTCGTCTCGGGTAAATTGATACAAGATGGAATATTCTGTTTGCAGGAGCAGGGCGTGACCGATATCATCGTCGTTCCGCTGTTCGTGTCCTCTGGGAGTACACATATTGATGAGATTAGCTACGCATTAGGGGTTATTGCTGAACCCTTGCTCGAAACCGATATGGAGCTGTTACAAATAAAGGCGCGGATTCATTTCACGTCTCCGATTGATGATCATCCCGATATTGCAGCTATTCTTTATGGCAAAATCAAAGAGCTTTCCGAATCGCCTCAGGAAGAGATTGTGCTATTGGTGGGGCATGGGAGTAAGGAAGATGGCTTCCACCAGAAGTGGCGCCAAGGACTGGAACGACTCGCGGAGCGGGTTCAAAAGCTAGGCGGCTTCGCCGAGGCGGATATTGCTATGCTTTTGCCCGATCAGTTGGCTGAGAAGATGGCCTGGTGGGCACGCGAGAAGCCGTCGTATAAAGTCATTGTGGCTCCGCTTTTTCTAAGTGAAGGGTATTTTACACATAAAGTGATTCCTTCCCGATTGGAAGGGTTTGTATACAAATATCATGGACAGGCTTTGTTGCCAAGTCCGCAAATTTCCGAATGGATTGAGGGGCAGATTGCCTCCGTATTCCCATCAGGTGAACAGGGGATGAACTGAGTGGTCAAACGAGCACGATTGATCTATAATCCGACTTCAGGCCGGGAAGAAATGAAAAAAAGATTGCCAGAAATCCTCCAACGCTTAGAGCGCGGCGGTTTTGAAACATCCGCTCACGCCACCATCGGTGAAGGCGATGCGACACTCGCAGCGGCCGAGGCCGTGAGTCGAGGGTTCGACTTAATCATCGCGGCTGGCGGCGATGGCACGATCTGCGAAGTCGTCAACGGCATGGCCGAAAGAGAAGGCAGACCTCCGTTGGGCATTTTGCCACTCGGGACGACGAATGATTTTGCGCGTGCGCTGGGTATCCCCAAGAACTTGGAGTATGCCTGCGACCTCATCATACAGCAGTACACAACCGCTATCGATGTAGGCAAAATCAACAACCGTTACTTCATTAATATCGCCGGGGGCGGCTCGATGACCGAGCTGACGTATGAAGTCCCGAGCAAACTCAAAACCATGATCGGCCAGTTGGCCTATTATATGAAGGGACTCGAGAAGCTGCCTAGGCTGAAGCCAATCGAGCTCTATATCAAAGCCGGCGATCGCGAGATGCATGAAGAAGTCATGCTCTTCCTCGTGGGCAACACCAACTCCGTTGGTGGGTTCGAGAAGTTAGCGCCAGAAGCCAACATTAATGATGGCATGTTCGATGTCATTATTCTGAAAAAGTGTAACCTCGCAGAGTTCATCCGTATCGTTACACTCGCGCTGCGCGGCGAGCATTTGAGTGATCCGAACTTGATTTATTTTCAGACGAATCATATCGAAATTAACTCCCCGGACTACGTTCAGTTGAACCTAGATGGCGAGTTCGGCGGGACATTACCATGCGTGATGACCAATTTGCAGAGCCATTTGCGGGTGATCGTGGATGAGTCGGGTCAGTCGATTTATAAAAAGAAATTTCTTGAGACTTTGACCACGCCGTTTCATTTGAAGGGGCATGGGAATGGGCATGATGAGAGTGAGTAGGGTTTTAAAATCAAAAGATTAACATGATTAATTTTAGGTAGAATTAAGTGAGGGAATTATGAAAACAAAAGGTACATCTGGCTCTGCGCCAGGTAAACATAGAGGTAGTGGCAGGTCGGGATCGGCTGGAAGAGCAGGGAGCTCGGCTAGTAACAAAGGGAATGGTAATAATAGAGGGAAAAAAGAAGTGCCGGCTTGGATGGCAGGCTTGCCTGTGCAAATCGGACAGCAATACGAGGCTGAGATCATTGGGATCAGCCATGATGGCGAAGGGGTGGGCCGTGTGAACGGCTTTACCCTTTTTGTTGCGGGGGCGCTGCCGGGTGAGCGTGCCTTGGTACGCGTGGAACATTTGAAGAAACAGTATGGGTATGCTGGTTTAGTTGAGTTGCTAGCAGTGAGTCCGGATCGTATTGCTCCTGACTGTGTGATTTATGATGAGTGCGGCGGCTGTCAGTTGCAGCATTTGAGTTACGAGGCGCAGCTTCGCGTGAAGCGGCAGCAGGTTGTTGATAATCTGGTGCGGATTGGGAAGTTGGCGGTGGCGGGAGAGCCGACTAACGGCCAAGCTACTAATAATGAAGATCAAGGTCAAGGGATTGTTGTTCATCCGACGTTGGGGATGACTGATCCGTGGAGATATCGGAACAAGGCTCAGGTTCCTTTTGGGGAAGAGCAGGGTGGCCTCATCGGCGGATTCTATGCGCAGGGCAGTCATCGCATCATCGACATGGAAGAGTGCCTGATTCAACATCAGGCGAACGATGAAGTCGTTGCACGGGTGAAAGAGATCGGCTCGCGTTTAGGCATTCGCGCTTATAGTGAAGAGACTGGGACTGGACTACTGCGCCATGTCGTCGTCAAAGTCGGCTTCCGCACGGGCGAGGTCATGGTTGTTTTGGTTACCAATGGTGCGGAGATTCCGCGTGCGGATGAGTGGATTGCTGGCATTCGCGAGGCTCTGCCTGCGGTGAAGAGCATTTGTCATAACATTAATGTGAGACAGACCAATGTTATTTTTGGGGATGAGACGCGCGTCCTGTGGGGCAGCGAGGTCATCTATGACTATATCGGCGAAGTGAAATTTGCTATTTCCGCGCGATCCTTCTTTCAAGTGAACCCCGTCCAGACGGAAGTCTTGTACGGGAAGGCACTGGAGTACGCCGCGTTGACAGGCGGCGAAACGGTTGTCGATGCCTATTGCGGCATCGGCACGATCTCCCTGTTCCTGGCGCAGCGCGCGGGACAGGTGTACGGCGTCGAGATCGTCGAAGAGGCGATCTCCGATGCACGTAAGAATGCCGAGTTAAACGGCATGACGAACGTGCACTTCGAGGCAGGACCCGCCGAGGTCGTCCTGCCGGAGTGGACACGTCAGGGCGTTCGGCCTGACGTGATCGTGGTCGACCCGCCGCGCAAGGGCTGCGACCCGGCGCTGCTGGCGACCATCCTCGAGCTGCAGCCGCGGCGCGTGGTGTACGTGTCGTGCTCCGCATCGACACTCGCGCGCGACCTGCGCGTGCTGGTCGATGGCGGGTATGGCGTCGCGGAGGTGACGCCGGTGGATATGTTTCCGTGGACGGTGCATGTGGAATCGGTGGCATTGCTTGAAGTAATTTACTAGTTAAATTAGGTCTTCGAAAATAATTACTAGTTTTTTTAGAGGGGGAGACTAATTTGGTTGGAGGCATATTATCAATTGATAAATATCTTACTTGGTACGGCAATATAAAAGCAAACATAGATGTCTTAACACGTATTAACTATTGGACTAATAATTGGATACCAGATGAACGTAGAATAACTGCGGGAGATAAAATTATTTTCCGTTTAAATGGATTTGACGTTGCTGAAGGACAATATCATTATTCCAAGAAATACACTGTAGAAAGAGCTTTTAAAGAATTTGGTATATCAAATGGAATTTTTGATGGAAATTCCACAATTAAAGATTTCATCAATTTATTAGAAATAACGTTTAGGACTAAAACCATTGACTCCTCCACTAAAATAGGATGTATTTGTATAGATAACTTAATTATTTATAGTGAAATAAAAGAACCAGCTCTGCCTTATAAATCTAGTTCTAGAATAGTATATATTAATACTTTATAAAATGCTGGATGAGTTACTTTATATTATGAATTAGCTCTTTACACTTCAGTCTGAATACTATAAAGTATAATTAAATCGTTGAATCTGTGAAGCACGCAGAAATATTGGCTAAACGCCTTTGTTTCTGCGTTTTTATTTTTTTTAATCCGGAAGGAGCAAATTCGGTATATAAATCTCAAAATTATATCCATAAATGTTGTGTTATTGAAATATTTATTTTGAATTTAAGGGTTCAATATTCAATAAAATATGATATATTTGGTGGCAGATAAATAGTTAGGAGATCATAAATATGAATTCTAATACTGGAGGTAGGGGGGGGGCACGGACCGGAGCTGGACGAGCACCTCTAGAAGAGATTGATAAAAAAAAGGGCTATAAAATATATTTACCACAATCAGTGTTTGATGAAATTACTATGTATGGGTATGGCCAGTCATTTTCTGAAAAAGTTTCAGAGATTCTAATTGTAGAAATGGAGAAAAGAAAATTAATGAGGGATAGAGTCGTACGATTCATAGATTTATTTGCTGGATTGGGAGGTATCCGACTTGGATTTGAGCAAGCATTTAATGAAGCAGGCTACACAACTGAATGCGTTATGACTTCAGAAATCAAGCCTCATGCACTTCTAGCTTTGGAAAAAAATTTTAAACATAAGAAAATTGAGGGAGATATAACGAAGATTAAAAATGAGGATTTACCAGAAGACTTTGATTTTCTATTAGGTGGGTTTCCATGTCAAGCATTTAGTTCTGCGGGTAAAGGACATGGATTTCTAGATACAAGAGGTACGTTATTCTTTGAGATAGAACGTATTTTGAAAGCAAAGACTCCTTATGGATTCATACTTGAAAATGTAGAAGGTCTGGTAATGCATGACAAAGAATCTAAGTCGGATGAAATGGGTAGAACTCTTTCTACTATTTTATCTTCATTAAAAAATCTGGGATACTCTGTAACTTGGGAATTAATGGATTCGCAAAATTTCGGAGTTGCTCAATCTAGGAAACGGGTTTATATAATTGGAACACTTGATAAAGAAATTTCACTAAAAAATTTTAATAAAAAGAAAGTTACCTTTAGAGAGATATCAGAAAAAAATTTACCTACTTTGGATAATGAATTTACAAAGCTACTTTTTAAATATTTTAAACCTGAAGAATTATATGGGAAATCAATTAAAGATAAGCGAGGAGGAGTAAATAACATTCACAGCTGGGAGCTCGGAATCAAAGGTGATGTGACAAGAGAGCAGAAAGAATTATTAGAAATGTTACTTAAAGAAAGAAGGAAAAGGCATTGGGCTAAAGAAATTGGGATTACTTGGATGGATGGAATGCCTTTGACAAAAGATCAAATAGAAACATTTTACAATGATTTGAATGTTCAGGAATCACTGGATGAACTTGTGAAAAAAGGATATTTAACATTGGAACACCCTAAGGAACAAATAAAAATTCCAATCGGGGATGGAACTTTCAAAGTAGAACGAAGAGCAGATATTTCAAAACCAAAGGGCTATAACATAGTTGCGGGGAAATTAAGTTTTGAGTTTAGCAAGATATTGGACCCAGATGGCGTTGCGCCGACTTTAGTGGCAATGGATGTATCAACTTTGGGAGTAATTGACGGTCAGGGTTTGCGTAGGCTTACTCTACGTGAAGGTTTAAGATTGTGTGGATATCCGGAAACTTACGATTTAAACTTTTTAGACAGTAATGATAAAGAGCGTGAATCGGGATTCGATTTATTGGGGAATACAGTAACTGTTCCTGTAATAAAAGAGATATCTGCTAGGCTAGCAGAGTCTTATGTGAAGAGCAACAACTTACACTTTGTGAATAAATAGTATGATATCCCAAAAAGGAGTAAAGGCACACAGCCTCTACTCCTTTTTTAATGCACAAATTATGGTATAAGATTACGTATATAAAAACGCTCAAAACCAGAAGAAGAATTGTCCTCTCCAAGAGAATAAATTGTTGTTATCTAATATATTAATCTAATTAATTGACTAAAGTACCATCATCAATATCAATTTAAATATTTTCCATATGAACGCATCATTGATAGATTTACTATCCTGTTTACTATGCCATTACATTGAAATTATATATATAGTAGTATTATAAAGTATTTTATTCTATTATGAAAAGTAACCCTTAGTATTTCAATTAAATAATATAATAGGCATCAAAGATGATTCAAGTCACTCGACCGATGACGTTCAAAAGGTCATTCACTGTTGTAAAGTTCTTTCATTAGTTTGTCGTTGCAATTTAACAAGCCATCTTCGACCCAGGCAGGCTTGAACCAGGATATGTACCTCTAACGCCTGGCTGTAGCGTTCCTGAAAGGTCCGGCCTGTCAAGTGGTGTAGCAGCTTTGGATTCATATCAGATGGCATCAATTAAAGCCGCTTGGGTTTTAGTTTTTGAGCCGTAACGCATTTTATGGCCTGCCATCTATGATGCTCTTGGCGAGGTGTGTTTTATGAATACGACTTTATGCCCGGCAGAGGTATAGTTATGTTCTCTCAATTTTCATTTAAAGATATGTGGAAATTCAACTTTTTTATGTTCTTGCACATTTATTCTTAATTTTTGAATTTAAATGTGCTAAAATTTTATTGGGGAAATATACCATTGGAAGTTAGTTACAAAAAATTGTGGAAGTTCTGATAGATAGAGATATGAAGAATCAAGACCTGCAGTGCGGGGCTAACATTAGCGCATTTACGATTGCTAAACTTGGTTGTAGTAAACACAGCGATACTCTCCCAAATATGTCCTGCTCTAAATTGTAACGTTGGCGAATTGCGTGTCAGTGATACAAGCATTATGTGAGTGTACTGTCTTCATGTATGAAAAAAATAAGGTGGGGGTAAGGGATGATGGCGTTAATAAAACCTAAGTCGATGACGATTGAGGAATTTATAAGGTCTGCTACTATGTTCTACATAGACGCAGACCTAGAAAAAGAGTACGTCGATAGCGTAACTACCAGTATTGGGGAATTACAGAAACGATTGTTGGGGATAGCGACCGTTGAGGGTTTAAAAAGTTATATCCATGAAGATGGCGAAGCTCTCGATAGAATTATTAGCCTTCTTAATATCTCTGAAGAAAAGTTCAAGCGTATCATAACTATGCTGCGTATTCAAAAGCGCCATATGCCAACTACTGAATGGTCTCTATCAAAAATTCGTGGACAAATGCTCACAATTCCATCATTTATGGACGAAGTCTGTGATTTGCTTATGAAAGGTGCAACGTTGGTTAAGTATAAGGAACTCATTCCGGCGTACTATCTTGAGAATTTTTCGATTGACGTAGCAACACTCGGCAGGCTTGCAAGCCAAGACGATATTAGGCGGCTTGTCAAGAAAGGGTTAGAAGGAAACTACAACAACAAAATTGGAGATAGCTTTTTTAAGTGTGCGTCTATCGCTATTACTAGGGAGTGTGATAAGCTCGGCCTCACATATTCCCTTAAAAAGAATGTAACTCTAGTGGATAAGGTGATCAGCATAGCTATTCCAAACGAATCAACACCTCGTATGCTTATAGATATAACATATGGGATAACGACTTCGAGTGTTCAAACGAAGTATGCTGAACGAGCCGAATCCGTTGCTGCTAAACTCCGGGAACGGAACTTAGGCAAGCAAGACAAACAGCGCATAGTATTTATTAACGTGATTGATGGAGCGGGTTGGGTTGCGCGACAATCTGATCTAAACAAGATTGAACGTTGTTCAGATTACTTACTGAACTTGAAGGCATTGGATACTTTTGGCGACATTATAAAATACTATATATAAAGGAGAATTAATCAATGAACACGGAGCAGCGGAAAGCTGAGCTCAAGAGAATTCAGGAATCAACGCAGCCATGTATGACGGGGATAACTCTCACATATCATGGTGAACGTAAGACGTTCAACGCATATAGGATTCCGTTGAGTATACTCACGTACAACCCGTACAATGGTCGTATAGGGAGCGTGGTTAAATCATATGAACGCCAGAACCACTCGCTAAACCCAGATAATTTGGCTGATGTTGCCCTTATTGAGAAATTTTTGTGGGAGTCCAAGGAAGAAGCAAACAAGAGGACGATTAAGAGTCTCCTTGAGGACCACCAACAGAGGTATGGCATTGTCACTGCTGACGGGAAAATAATCGATGGAAATCGTCGTGCCAGCCTTTTGAATAAAATTTGGCGTGATGACAGCATTGGCGCCAATATCAAACAACACACTCAGTTCTTTGAAGCCATCATTCTTCCGATAGATGCGGATAGGAAAGAAATTATCCGCCTTGAGACTACTTATCAGATGGGTGAGGATGCCAAGGTGGATTATGGCCCCATAGAAAAGTACCTTAAGGCCGGTGATTTGGCGAGTGAGAACTTCTCTAACAATGAGATTTCTAATTTTATGGGAGTTAAAGTTCAGGAGGTAAAGATGTACCTTGACGTCCTTAAGCTGATGGACGAGTATTTGGATACTTACGGTTATACGGGAATTTATACGGCTCTTGATACAAAGGAAGATTCCTTCCAAAAGTTAGATAGTGCTTTGCGTGGTTATGCTGCTGGTGGGGTATCCAAGATGTGGGGCTATGACATTGAAGCGGATGTTTCCGACCTAAAGAGCATTTCCTTTGACTACATCCGATTAGGGTTAGATCAACAGGACTTTCGTGACATAATTAGAAAACCGAATAAGAATAGCTTTGATTCCAGTTTTTTCTCAAATGAAGGGATTTGGAGACAGTTTGCGGATACGCACTTCGAAACCGTAGAGGAAGTCCATGAAAAATCCGTTGATGATATAATCCGCGAAAACCCTGGAGGGGATGTTGGACGTTTGCTTCGTGCAAGGGATAGTGAGTGGAGGAGTGCCGTTGGAAAAAAACTTGATGACAATTTCCTGAACTCACGCGATAAATTGAACAATAAACAACAAGCTGCAGAACCGATCAAGTTACTTCAGAAAGCATGGGAGGCCATTTCTGCGGTGGATACCGGTCAAGGCTCTTTCAAGGATGATCCTGGTATCAAAGAATTCCTTGTTGAAATCGGGAGGAAGGTGAAGGAGTTCGAGGAAATCTTACGATAGACAGGTGGTAGAAGTATGGGTGTGTTACGCGTTGATTCAAATATAACCGACAATCAGCTCATAGTCACTGGAGATGTCGGGCAACTCTTAGAAAGCCGCCGCGCCATACGCTTTCTTAAGGATAATACTGATTACACCCTCCTTAATGGGGGAATCTATATCTCTATATCCGATAGCCTGAACAAAAGTATCGATAGGGTGCGGACGGCGGCTGGATACGCAAAGTGCAATGTTGAACTCTCTGGGGAAACGAGTGAGGGTATCCAATCATACATTGAGGAGGAGGACAAGTTTGTCGAGTTTTCGGCGAAGGCTCTTGCAATCCGTAATAACATGTGTGATGTACATGAGTTACAGTCGTTTCGCGATGCTCTCGTAGTCCATATGCCGGTTAGAACCCTATATAACTTGCAGATGTTGTCTGCATATCACTTGGCATTTTCACAGAACGCCTGTAATTTCTCAGTCCCTGGTGCAGGAAAGACTAGTATAGTCTATGGAGCTTATGCATACCTAAAGAACTTGCCTGAAGATCATCAAAGGAAAGTTGATAGGTTACTGATTATTTGTCCTCTCAATGCATTTGGACCATGGGAACTCGAGTTTGATGAGTGCTTTGGAGTAAAGCCGTCGGTGAAACGGCTCACGGGAAAGCTACAAATAGACGAGAAGAAACAATACTTATATGATAACAATCCCGCAGAAATGACGCTTCTTTCCTATGCTTCGGTCATGTCGCTTACCGAGGAACTTGGATTCTTTCTTCGGAAGCACCGGGTCATGGTGGTGCTTGATGAAGCTCATAAAATTAAGAATACAAATGGTGGGATTATCGCCCAAAGTATAATGTCGTTGTCACAAGTCAGCAAGGCTAGGGTCGTCCTCACGGGAACGCCTGCACCGAACGGATACGAGGACTTATACAACTTATTCAACTTCATATGGCCAACGAAGGAAATCATTCGCTTCCAAATTGGTCAACTTAAGGATATGTCTAGAACACCAAATGACCCAAGGGTAGGCTCATTGCTAAATTCCATCTCACCATTTTTTATAAGGATTAGGAAGAGTGATCTTGACATACCTCCCGCCATTAACAATCCCCCTGTTATGGTGGATATGGGCGAAAGCCAACGGCGGATATACGACTACATTGAGAAGAAGTACATATACGATATTGCGAGTAACAAAGATCAGCGTTTTCAGAACGAACTGGTAAGGGCAAGGCTTGTTCGACTGATGCAGGCGTCCACAAATCCTGCACTCTTACGCCAACCCCTGTCAGAGTTCGCAATGATTGAGGATATTGACTTTGGCGCGGTGCAGGAAGATACGGTAATGCTTAATGAGATACTACGTTATTCGGATGTCGAAACTCCAGCGAAATACGTTGCTGTTAGAGATATACTCCAGGAAATTATTGCCCGTGGCGAAAAGGCAATTGTTTGGGCGTGTTATATAAAGAATATTGAACTGCTTCGGGATTATCTGTATACGCAGGGAATTGAATCACGTATTCTGTACGGTGCGACCCCTGTGGCAGGTGATGGCATAAGCGAAGATGACGAAGAGTATTCCAATACCCGCGAATCAATAGTAAGTGAATTCCACAAGGTGGACTGCTCATACAAAGTAATTATTGCAAACCCATTCGCGGTTGCGGAGTCAATATCGCTCCATAAGGCGTGTCACAATGCCATCTACTTGGAGCGTTCGTTTAACGCTGCCCATTTCCTGCAATCAAAAGATAGGATTCACCGTTACGGACTTAATGCAGATGTTGTGACCAATTACTATTATTTGATATCTGCCGATTCCGTGGACTTGACAATTCACGAGCGGCTTGCTGAAAAGGAACGCAGGCTATTAGAGATTATTGAAAGTATGCCTATCCCACTCTTTGACAACAACCTTGAGGAGGGCGGGGACGATGATATAAAGGCGGTGTTGAGGGACTATGCAAGAAGAGCTAAGGCGAAGTAACACCATAGGCGATTCCCGCGGAATCGCTTACTTTGCCAGCACAGTTCTCAAGGATGACGTGATAGTTGCGGACTCGGCGCGGCAGATATGTTCTTTTGTGGACGGCATACGGATTAATTTTAACGTAGCAGTTGCCTTTTTTGAATTCTTAGGGTTCATTAGGGTTTCTGAAAATTTACTGATACCCACCGAAGATGGAAAGCAACTTTATTTGTTGCTCGACAACGGATTTGAGGAAGCGTTATGCGAAGCTTGCCTCAAGAGGTTAACTAATGACTCGTTCATCGATATCAATGCCTTGCGTTATGATACCATTAAGGGCAAATACTACATTCAAAGGCATGGATTCCCGATAGTCGCTGCTGTTTTCAGAAACGTCCTCATACAACTTAACGCCTTATCAGAAAGACGAGAGGGATTTGGTACCTTAGAACTTAATGAAAGGTATGAAGCTATATTTGCCAAGGTTCAGAAGACAGCAAGACGTAAAATGTCTCTCGAAGTACTGAAAAAGCAACTAGAGCAACAAGAACTACAGGGTGAAGCAGCAGAGGAGTATGTGGTGAGATATGAAAAGGCTCGTTTGTCCGATTCTGCACTTGTCGAAAAAGTCAAACGCATTTCAGGTATCGACGTTTCTGCTGGGTATGATATTGTTTCATTTGAGATAGACACATCGGTTGAGTTTGATCGGTTTATTGAGGTAAAGTCCTTTATAGGTCAAACCCATTTTTACTGGTCGGAAAACGAGATTGATGTCGCTACATTGTATGGCGATAAATACTACATATATTTAATTAATTCCGAAAAGATTGCTGAACCTGGGTATGTCCCTGCAATCATACGCAACCCTGCAAAGCTAGTGATAAAATCTGACGATTGGTTGATGCAACCTACCTCATACTTGGTATTGCCAACGGGGATGGACAAGGTCGTTACAGTTTAAGAAGGTCGTACTTGCATGATAAATGTCCTTCTGAAGAAACAATTAATTATTAATTTAAAGTTTCAGTTGTAGCAATTCTTACAAATTAGCAAAAACCCTAGACGTAAATAATCTAGGGTTTATATTTATTTACCCCTCCACCAAATCCACAATCTCCCTAATATCCTCTATCCCCAACGCCTCAGCAATCCTTACAATATGACTAAAATTAATATTCTCACGCTTTCCATTCGCTAACTCACTAAGCGCGGCATGTCTCACGTCCGATAATCTTGAAAGCTCACGCAAGGAGATATTGTGTTTCTGAGTAAGTTCCGCGATTTTAACGACGACTTTTTTTGCCATAGGGGATCACCTTTCAATGTTTGGAGGTTGACTATACGCGATAACGTACCATATAATATTTTTAAAACTGGTACGCTTGTGCGTATCATTTACTCCCGGAGGCGATCCCATGCACCCCATCCAAACCCAATACCAATCCATCATCCAAGAAGAAACCACACTCACGCAAAGAATCTCCCTCTGCAATGTATCCATCGATATCCTACTTGAATATATCTCCCGTCACGCCGATTCTATTCACATCATCACCGCAGAGGATATCGTCACGTCGATCCACACGATGGCACAGGATCTCGACACGGAGCTGCTTCACGTTAGATTGGAGAAGGGGATCCTCGAGAACAAGCTCCACGGGTTGCAACTGCAAGCCGATCTGACCACCATCACTGTGCAATCCAGTTGAGCTCCTTTATCCATTTCAAAACTGCAGGGCTATCTTTTCAACAACCATCCTAAAAAAGTGCACGAATCCCATAAAATCGTGCAGGTTTAACTTTGTGATCTCTTCTATACTTAAATAGATGACTCACAAAGGAGCGTGTAATAATGACTAATTTCAAGCCGTTGACAAGCAGAGCTGATTTGGAGGCTTATGCGCTTTCCGTTACGTTGCCGGTGCTAGATGAGGCTGAGCAGGTTTGGGACAAAGTTCGCTATAAGGGTCCGCACGATAATGCTGGCTATCAATTTTCACATACAGAGCAGATCATTCGCCCGCTTTGGGGGCTGGGTCCTATTTTGTCACATCGCAAAGGACAGCTTTTGCACCGAGACATTGATGTCGTTCGCTGGTTTCAGAAAGCGATTACAGCGGGGAGCGATGTTCAATCGCCGCACTATTGGGGTAAAGGGCTTCCAGAGGATATGGGCAGCAATTTCTACAATCAGATGAAGACAGAACTATGCGGGCTGATGATTGCGTTCGTCACAGCGAAGGAGCAGCTGTGGGATACGCTGTCGGAGAATGAGCAGAAACAGATTGGCGATTGGGTGTTAGAGATTTCGCAGAAGGCATACCGAGTTTGCTGGCCGAACAACCATGTCTGGTTCATCGTGCTAAACATGCTGGCGCTGCGCAAGCTTGGATTGCCGTACAGCCGGAGCATTGTTAACGAGGGCATCGCGAGGCTGGATGGCATGTACATGGATAACGGCTGGTACAAGGACGGCGATGAGGGGAGATACGACTACTATATTCCGTGGGCGCATCATTTTTACCCGCTGCTGTGGATGCTGTTGGAGGATGAAGCGGAACCTGGTTATGCGGAGCGCAAGCGCAAATATGTGGAGCGGACGAATGCGTTCCTGAAGTACTACTTGTATTTCTTCGACAGCACGGGGGCGCATGTACCGTTCGGACGGTCGCTGGCGTACCGATATGCCGTTACGAGCCTGCTGCCGCTTGCTGTCTATCAGGGTTGTAAGATTGACCCTGGCCTTGCGCGTTCGGTGACGCTTCGCAATATCGACTTTTTCCGGCAGGCGGGAGCCGAAGATGGCAAGCGGATTGTACCGGGCTACACGTACCCGAATGTCAATATGGTCGAGCGCTATATGTCGGACGGCGCACCGTACTGGTCATCCAAAGCGTTCCTCGCACTGCTGTTCGCAGAGGACCATCCATTCTGGACGGCGCCTGCGCGGAAGCTGCCCATTGAGGAAGGTGACTTCCTGCATGAGATCGAAGTACCAGGCGTTAATCTGCTACTCCAGGGTGAGGCTTCGGGCAGCGGGGTTACGCTTTATAACAATTGCATGATGTATAACTACGGCATCAAGTTTAATGATACAGCTGCACTATATAGTAAGTTCGCTTACAATTCACGAGCGGGCTTCGGAATGTCCACACGTGAGAATGTATCCCTCGACAGTATGATTGGTTTGGAGACACCAGACGGTCAGCTGACTTCCCATCGCTACCGTTTTGAGGATTTAGGCAAGCGCGATAGCGTATTGTATAGCAGACAGGTGCCATTTTCCAATGATGGGAGTACGTTTATTCAGACGGCGCTGCTACCACTGAAGAGTGGTTTTCATGTTCGGGTGCATCAGGTGACCCTATCGCAGCCTTATGTGGTGCTAGAAGGTGGGTTTTCGATAGGGAAGCCAAGCGACTATGAATGCATCAGCCAAGGAGACGATTGGATCGGCTACGGCACGGAAGCGGGATATTCTTGGTTCCGCGTCTATGAGAATAGGAACGAGCTTAAACTAGAGGCGGAACAAATTCATCCCTCAATGCATCTGATGTATCCACTTGCGAAGTATCCAGTCTGGCGGACAGCGGAACCGCTGCAGGCCGGAGTTTATACGTTTGCTACATGCTTTCATGTGCATGACAAGGAGCTTGTGGAATTGGATCTGCAGCGATTGTACAGGCAGTCGCCCGTTATTGAAGTGGACAGAAGCAAGCTTCAAACCTCTGTCACTTTTCAGGGAGAAACGTATGTTATTCGTTTATAGCTCCTCAGCCCTCGAAGAACACCTGAACCCCATCAGGTGTTTTTTGCTTTTAATCAGCACTCCCTAACCCCCATTTACACAATCTTATCCCCTTTTAACAATCCTCTCACAGTTTTTTAAACATCCGATAACAAAGTTCCAACAACGAACACAATCATCTTCAATTGATCATAATGTTTAACACTTTGAAAACAGACAATTGCACTTTCCTGTCGTACCATGGCAATAGACAGATGAATTTAGCAAATTATCGAAGGTGAATAGGATGCGCAAGTGGCTCAAATTATTGATACGGATAGGTCTTGTCCTTGTGATTGTAGCCGGTGCACTTTATTATTGGCTGCGTCCGCTTTTGGTCAAAATTGAAAGCACGACGCTGGCTAGCGGCATACATGTGAAGTTCAGGACCGTAGGAACGAATGTAGAAGAATACACGAATGAAGCCTGGCAGCCCTATTTTGCCAAGGGAATTAATATGGGGGCGACGATCCCAGGGCATTTTCCTGGTGAGCTGGTCATTTCGGAGGACGAATACGAGAGATGGTTTGGCATGATTCAGGACATGGGCGCGAATGTGATCCGGGTGTATACGATCATGATGCCTGAGTTTTACGAGGCGCTCGCCAAATACAATATGAAGCATCAGAAAAATCCGCTTTTCTTCCTTCAGGGCGTATGGAGCCCCGAGGAACAGTTGATTGAAGGACAGGATGCCTTCGATCCTAAGATTAAGATGAAGTTCGAGCAAGAGATTAAAGACGCGGTTGCAGCGGTCTATGGCAAAACGACACTCACACCCGAACCGCATTCGGGAAAAGCAGGAGGTACCTATACCTATAATGCAGGTCCTTATCTCATGGGCTGGATTATTGGGACGGAATGGGATCCGAAGATGGTGAAGGGGACCAATGATTTGCATAAGGACACCCCAGACTATGACGGGAAATATTTCCGAAATAAACCGGGAGCGAGCGCTTTTGAAAAGTGGCTGGCCTTGATGGTCGACACCGCAGCGCAAACGGAAATTCAGTATGGCTGGCAGCATCCCATGGCTTTCGCCAATTGGGTGACGACGGATCCGCTCGCGCATCCGGGTGAGCCGCTTATCGAAGAAGATCTGGTTAGCGTCGATCCTACGCATATTGAGGCGGCTAATTGGGAGGCGGGCTATTTTGCCTCGTATCATGTGTATCCGTATTATCCCGATTTCTTTGCCTTTGATAAGTCATTCCAGGAAATGACCAATAGCAAGGGGGAGCCAGATAGTTACTACACCTATCTCAATAAATTAAAAGGAGCGCATCCCAATCTGCCAGTCATGGTTACGGAATATGGGGTGCCAGCTTCCTTAGGCGTAGCCCACCTGGGAACGCTCGGCCGCAATCAAGGCGGTCACAGCGAGAAGCAGCAGGGTGAGATAGATGCGGAATTACTGGGGCAGATTCACGGGTCCGGCTATGCTGGAGCGATTTTGTTCACGTGGCAGGACGAATGGTTTAAGAAGACGTGGAACACCCAACGCTACGATGAAGCGGATCGCCGGGCGTACTGGTATAACACGCTGACGAATGAGTCGTTCTTTGGGGTACTTGGGATGTTCCCAGGCAAAGACGAAGCGATTCACATTGATGGGGACGCCTCGGATTGGAACAAGCTGAAGGATAAGACGAAGCTCGATATACAGGCTCCTGGCTTTGAGGAGATCTGGGCCACGCAGGACGAAGGCTACCTTTATATACAGGCCAAGTTGTCTGAGCCGTTCGACCCGTCGAAGGAAAGCATCTATTTCGGGGCAGATACGCTGCCCGGTGGCAATCGCCACGGACCAGAGCTTCACGGCATGACACTTGATGAAGGATTGGAAACATTGATCGAGCTGTCGGATGCAAATAAAAGCCGCATGACGATCGCTTCCAATTACGATATCCACGCTAGAATGTATGAACGTTCCGGGTTGCCGGAGATCGATCCGAAGGAAAAGCAGGATGACTCGGGGATTTTCAAGCCTTGGAAGCTGGCTGTCAATTATCTGCTGGAACATCCCGACTCACGGGTGGACCACCCCTTCGGGGATGTAGAGGTTGGCCTTTTAGAGAGAGGCTACAGTGATCCGTCGCGTGCCGAATACAATTCGAAGGCGATGTGGCAAGTGCAAGGGCAGGTGCTCGAAATGCGCATACCGTGGATGCTGCTGGGATTCAACGATCCAAGCTCTCTGAGCGTTATCAACTACAAACAGCCGAGTAACAATAAATTTGAAATGACGCACGTGAAAGGTGTTCGCTTTGTTCCATGGATTGTGAAGCAAGACCAAGTCGTCGGCCGAGATACCTCAGCTGCGGCGCAGCCAGTGCAAGTATCAGCTATGCCGCTATACACGTGGCAGGGCTGGGAGGATAAGGTGAAGTATGTGGAACGGCCGAAACAAAGCTACTACCTAATGAAAGAGGCGTTGCAAAAGATCAATGGCCCTGTTACCCCTACTGTTCAACCGGGTAGCTGACAAAGAGGAGAGTGCAAGAGTGTACACCAATCTTAATGCAGCCATACAAGCGTTATATATTATCTTGGCTTTTAATCTGGTTTGTGTAGTCATCATTTATGCCATCAAGGTGAGAAGTATACGAAGGAGAAAGCTGAACGACCGCTTCCAAACAAAGTTTAAGGATTACCTGATGTACGTGCAAGCCAATCTGGATGGGATGGAGCCGTTAAGGGCCCCTCCTTGGAAGATGAACCTAGTGGAAAGGGAGGCCATGCAGGAGAAGCTGAATGATTTGATGGAAATCTTCTCAGGCGAACAGCGGCACAAGCTGGATCAGCTTTGCGTAGATCTGGGGCTCGTGCAGCACCATATGGCGCGTTTTAACAGTCGAACTTATCGGGTGAAGCTGGATGCCGCGTATCATTTGGGATGCATGCGGGTGAAAGAGGCGGTGCCGGCTTTACTAGAAATGTTAAGAGAGCACCCACTGGATTCGTCTCTGTTTGTGGTAGCCCGAGCTGTCGCTAAGTGTGCCCGCAGCAAGCAGGATCTCGAAGCTATGGTTCAGATGCTACTTCAGCACAATAAGAAATATTACGAGCTGATTGTGGATATGATCGCCGATTCGGATGTGGATGCCGGTTCCTTGTACACGGCCTATGTGAGTCATCAGAATCCAGCTTACGTACGGATTGGGCTGATTGGGCTCAATGTCTACACCGATCCAGCAGCGGCTTCTGCAGTCTACAGTCTTATGGATTCCAAGCACGAAGACATTCAAATCAAAGCGGTGGAGTTGTATCTCAAAAGCTCCCGTTTGCTGCCTAAAAACGTTGTCAGCAAGCTGCTAAGTCATCCCAATCTGGGCATTCGCCGATTGACGATAGAAGCTTTGGCTAACATCAAGAATACGGCTTATGTCGAGCTGATGAAAAACAGTCTAAGCGACGCCGATCAGCGAATC
Source organism: Paenibacillus sp. J22P165 (assembly GCF_059692015.1). NCBI lineage: Bacteria > Bacillati > Bacillota > Bacilli > Caryophanales > Paenibacillaceae > Paenibacillus > Paenibacillus sp. J22P165. The sequence continues at coordinate 89,560 of NZ_JCAUAP010000019.1, forward strand.
GTGTACTCGTCGGCCAAAGGGTTGCTCCATTTGGGAGAAGCGGGTATGGTGGCGCTTTGTGAGAGTGCGGCAGCGGTTCAAGGGATGGAACGCGGGCAGTTCATGCAGCAGCTGATTGATGATGAGATCAAGCATCTGTCTATGGGGCTGCATAATTGGGATAAGCTCATGCAATATAACACACTGATGTACACCTATGACAAAGTATTCCACAGGTCAAAACGGTTATATCGTGTCGTATAGGAGGGTTGCGTAAACATGTGGGTTTTCGGATATCAAGTGGTGTTGGATTCATTTTTGAAAGGGCTAAGGGAGTTTTTGCTCTATTATAGCTACGCTGCGCTCTTTTACGTAGTTATCGTTACACTGCTCTATTATTTCATCTTCGGATTTTCGGTTCGGCATATTTTCTCCATTAAGCGGGGAATCCAGTACAATCGGATCAATAAGCTATCCAGTTCCAGCCAGCTCCCGCCAGTTTCCCTGTTGGTACCGGCCTATAACGAGGAGTTAACCATTATTGAGAACGTAAGGTCACTTCTGGCGCTCAATTATGCAGAATATGAGGTCATCGTCGTTAATGACGGTTCACAGGATGGGACCTTGAAGTGCATGATTGAAGAATTCAAGCTGGAGCTCCTTCATCCGGTTCTGTCCAGCTCCATTAAGACCGGAAAAGTCAGAGGTGTGTACCATAATTCCGAGTATCCCAATCTATATTTGGTAGATAAAGTGAATGGCGGGAAGGCAGATTCGTTAAACGCAGGTATTAACCTTTCCCACTATGCGTTGATCTCAACGATTGATGCGGACTCTTTGCTTGAAAAGGATGCCTTAACGCGGATTGCCCGGGTCTACATGGAGAACCCCGAGGAGACGGTCGCCGTTGGGGGCAATGTTCGAATCGTCAACAGCTGTATGGTGGAAGACGGCATTGTGAAGGATGTTCAGTTTCCTCGTAAGCTGCTGCCGGCCCTGCAACATGTTGAATATACGAAAGCTTTTCTAGGCGGTAGGATCGGCTGGAGCGCTGTCAATGGTCTCATTATTATTTCGGGAGCGTTCGGTGTGTTTCAAAAGGAAAAGATCATCGCCGTCGGCGGTTACCGTGGTGGCTACCCCGGTGAGGATATGAACATTGTCATTAAGCTTCACCGTTACTGCTTGGACAATAAAATCCCATATCGGGTCGCCTTTTGCCCAGATGCAGTTTGTTGGACACAAGCCCCTGATTCATATCGGATTTTGAGCAGTCAGCGCAAGCGCTGGGGGCGGGGAAATCTGAAAAATATGATTGAAGAAGGTATTCACATGGTGCTGCGCCCTAAATACAAAATATTCGGGCTAGTGACACTTCCCTATAACATTGTGTTTGAAACACTGAATCCGTATTTCCGTCTTAGCGGCCTGTTAGCTATATTGGGCTACTGGATGCTGAATATGACGGACTGGTACACCGTCGTTATCTTTTCGTTAGTCAATTTATTTTCCTGCTTTGCCTTAAGCCTGGGTGCCTTGTTTATTGAAGAAACGGCCTTCAGCCGATATCCCAAGCTGCGTGACCTGAACAAAATGATCTTGTATTCGCTCTTGATGTTTGCGGGTTATCGGCAAATTGGTGTTTGGTGGAGATTAAACGGACATGTCCAATTCTTGCGAAATAACAACTCGTGGGGAACGATGGTCCGTACTAATTTTAATAAATAGATAAGAGGAGTGGAGAAGATGGCGGTACTAGTTCACGATCCGATTCAAGAAACGATGTTGCAATTAGCAGAGAAGGTTCAGGCTTCCTATGAAAAAGGTGCTCCCTGCGGAATGATCCTTGCGCCGTGCGCAGTAGTGGGCCAGAAGGTACTGGAACAAATGCAGTCCTATGTGAGCGGCTTTGAGCCGGAGGCAGCCCTTCATTGCTTCTACTTGGATCCAAGCGGCCTTCTCGGAATCGTACTATCTGGGCAAAAGCTTATCAATACCCACTATGCCTCTCTCGTGCTCAAAGAGTTTCTAGACCAGCAAGATTTGCTCGAAGGTCAGACGGTCGTCGCTAGCTTCCCAGAGAGCGGGGAACTGACGGAACAATCGATGTCACAGATGCTTCAGATGACGCTGCTAGGCAAAGGGGAGAGCCGAGATATTCACCTGTTCATGAATCATGGGGTTCAGCAGGGGATTACATCGATTCTCATCGCCGATCCGGACGAGGTGAGCAGAGAGTTCGTCAAGTTGCGGCTTGAGATCAACGGCTACAAAGTAGAAGAGGCCAAGGACGGCAGTGAGGCGCTCGAGAAATTTGAGAAAACAATGCCGAACTTGGTGATCACGGAGTTAAACCTCCCGATTCTTGATGGATACCAGTTGATCGACAAAATCAAGAGAGATTATGACGGCGAAGGACAAGTCATCGTTCTTACGGATAAGCAGCTGCCGAAAAGTATGGACCGTGCCTTTGAATTAGGTGCATCCGATTATGTGACGAAGCCCTTCTCCATTTCGGAGTTGGAGTGGAGAATCAAAAAACTAAGTTCCCGTTTGAGCTAATAAACGAGATAACGTGAGAGGTGGAATCATAATGAACGCATATAACCAATTAAAATATAAATTTCAAACAAAAACAGCCGAAATCGGGGTCATCGGTCTCGGCTATGTAGGACTGCCTTTATGCATGGAGATGGCGAAGGGCGGGTTTACGGTATATGGTATCGATCTCGATTTCCGGAAGGTAGAGTCGCTTCAAAGCGGCCAATCCTATATTCAAGACGTTCCGAGCGAAGAAGTGGCAAAAGCAATCGAGTCCGGCCGGTTTATTCCAACGGACGACTACCATACGGTTCAAAGGCTGGATGCGATCTCCATCTGCGTACCGACGCCGCTTAGTGAAAACCAAGATCCAGATACTTCATATATTCAGAGTGTCGTCCGGGAAATCAAGAAAAATCTCAAGCGTGGAGCTTTGATCATCTTGGAGAGCACCACTTATCCGGGAACGACGGAGGAGCTCATTCAGTTCGAGCTAGAAGCGCAAGGACTCAAGGTAGGCAAGGATTTCTTCCTCTGCTTCTCGCCGGAGCGGGTCGATCCGGGTAATCCTAAATTCAACACGTTTAATACACCTAAGGTGATCGGCGGTACGACGGAAGCGTGTATCGATCTCGGTGTCACTTTATACGGTCATGTTGTGAAGGACGTTGTGCCGGTTTCCTCGCCGAAAGTCGCGGAGATGTCGAAGCTGCTGGAAAACACGTTCCGCAGTATTAACATTGCGTTCATTAACGAAATGGCGATGATGTGCGACAAAATGGACATTGACGTCTGGGAAGTCATTAAGGCGGCGTCGACGAAGCCTTTTGGCTTTATGCCGTTCCATCCGGGACCTGGCATCGGCGGTCACTGTATCCCGCTGGATCCGATGTACCTATCGTGGAAAGCGAAGGAATTCCGCTTTTATAGCAAGTTTATCGAGCTGGCGCAATCCATCAATGATAATATGCCGGAGTATGTCCGCTATAAAGCTTCGCAGATTCTCAATATGTATGCCAAATCCATCCGCAACTCGAAAATTCTTATTTTAGGTATGGCATATAAGCCGGATGTGGATGATCTCCGTGAATCGCCGGGGCTAGAACTGTACGAGCTTCTTCGGGAGAGCGGAGCGAAAGTGGACTATTACGATCCACATGCTGTCTCCTTTCTCGATAAAGATGGTGAGACGGTACATTCTGTGAAGTACGATCTGTCCGCTTTTGCCGAATATGACGGCATGGTGCTCATCACAAATCATCGCTGTTTCAACAACCGTGAACTCGCGGAGCTAGGCGTACCGATCATCGATACGCGCAACGCTTTTGTAGATATTCAAGGGGACAATATTTATAGATTGGGTACGGGGATCCGCAAGCGAGAAGTAAGGCTCGCTGTAGGCGTTTAAGCTTATTTTAGAAGAGAGAGGAGAAAACAACGATGTGTGGCATTGTAGGATATATTGGAAGGCGAGATGTACAGCCGATTCTGCTAAGTGGATTAAGCAAGCTGGAGTACAGAGGGTATGATTCCGCGGGGATCGCGGTAATGGTGCAGGATCAGCTCAAGATTAGCAAGGCGGAAGGACGTCTGGCTAATTTATCGGGTCAGCTGGATAAGGGGCCGTTGAAAGGATCGATTGGCATCGGGCATACGCGCTGGGCTACGCATGGCAGACCGTCGGATGTCAACTCCCATCCACATACAGATATGTCGGGTAAATTTACTGTCGTGCATAACGGCATCGTGGAAAACTACATGGAGCTGAAAATAGAGCTAGAGCAAAAGGGCGTCACCTTTACTTCCGAGACCGACACCGAGGTCATTGCCCACTTGCTTGCTGAGCATTACGAAGGTGATATCTACACGGCTATGCTTGCGGTCATTCAGAGACTGCAAGGGGCTTATTCGCTTGGTGTCATGACGGAATATGAGCCGGATAAGCTTATCGCGGTCAGACAATCGAGTCCGCTTGTAATTGGAGCGGGCCAGGGCGAATACTTCATGGCTTCGGACATCTCCGCGCTTATTGAGCATACGCGTGAGGTTTATATTTTGGAGGATGGCGATTTGGCCATCCTTACACACGAGGGCGTCTCCATCACGAAGGTTGAGACAGGGGAGCCGGCGGCGTGTAAGCTGATGCATATCGATTGGAGCGCAGATCAGGTGGAGAAGGGGCCGTTTGAGCACTTCATGCTGAAGGAAATTCACGAACAACCGTTAACGCTGCGCAATACGATGCTCGGCCGCATCAACGATGGGAACGAAGTGATTTTCCCAGAATTGGGGCACACAGCAGGTGCGTTTCACCAAGTGGATAAAATCTTTATCGTAGCTTGCGGCACCGCCTATCATGCCGGACTAGTCGGCAGCACGGTCCTTGAGAAGCTGACACGAATCCCCGTGCAGTGCGATATTGCATCGGAATTCCGATATCGGGACCCGATCATCACGGAGCGAACGCTCGTTATTGTCGTGAGTCAATCGGGGGAGACAGCGGATACGCTTGCTGCCTTGCAAGAGAGCAGAAAGCAAGGCGCCAAAGTATTAGCCATTACGAATGTGCCAACCAGTTCGGTTGCACGAGATGCGGACTATGTCATCGCAACGAAGGCAGGCCCAGAAATTGCCGTAGCATCGACCAAAGCGTATACCGCTCAGCTGCTCGCCTTCTATTTATTCAGCATTTACTTGGCTCAGGAAAGACAGACACTGACAGCCGAGCTTCATACGGAGCTGGTCCAAGGCTTGAAATCTCTTCCCGTTCAGGTGGAGAAGGTGCTTGAGAACGCCAACGAAGTGAAGCTGTATGCGGAATCGATCAAAGATGCGGATAGCCTATTCTTTATCGGAAGAGGTCTGGACTATGCGGTTGCGCTGGAGGGCTCTCTAAAATTAAAGGAAATCTCTTATATCCACTCAGAAGCTTATGCAGCCGGAGAGCTAAAGCACGGCACTTTGGCACTCATCGAGAAGGATACGCCGGTAATTGCGTTGGCTACACAGATGGATCTGTACGAAAAAACAGTTAGCAATATTAAAGAAGTTAAGGCCCGTGGCGCACATGTCATGGGAATTACAATAGAAGGCAATGTGGGACTGCTGAATAGCGTCGATGAAATCTGCTTTATCCCTCCGTCTCATCATCTCCTGGCACCGATATTGGCCGTCGTGCCGCTTCAGTTAATCTCCTATTACGCCTCCCTGGCTCTGGAGAACGATATTGATAAACCTCGCAACTTGGCCAAAAGTGTGACGGTTGAATAACTATCCGGAGAGGAGCTGAATCACATGGAAGCATTCGCTATTCTGTTAGCGGCAGGGAAAGGCACGCGGATGAAGTCGGAGCTGCCCAAAGTGCTTCATCCCGTCGGAGGCGTACCGATGATCGCCCGTTTGGTGGGCAAGCTGGAGGCGATGCCGATCACGCGGATTTTGACCGTGATCGGGCATCGGGGAGAGCTAGTGAAGAAGTGCTTGAGCACGCGGGTTGCCTACGTCCAGCAGGAGAACCAGCTTGGAACGGCACACGCTGTTCATCAGACGGAGCCTCTGCTCAGGAACCGCAGCGGCTCGACCTTGGTGCTTACGGGTGATACACCGCTGATTAGGCAATCCACCATCGAAATGCTGTTGGCGGCCCAGCGGGCACACACAAGTGCTGGTGTGGTGTTGACAGCGATCGTTGCCGATCCAACCGGCTATGGAAGAATTATTCGGGACTCTGCAAGCGGCGAAGTTGTCGACATCATTGAAGAGAAGGACGCAACTTCTGAGCAAAAAGGGATTAAGGAAATTAACACGGGAATTTTCTGTTTCGATAATGAAAGCTTGTTTCAAGCGATCCCTGGTATTACCAATGACAATGCTCAGCAGGAGTATTACTTGACCGATATCGTGAAAGTGATGCGACAGTCTGGTATTTCCAGTGGGCAGAAGCGATTCGATGCGATGATTCTTGAGGATCCGACAGAGGTGATGGGGATTAACACCCCTGAACAACTGGAAGAGGCGAATCGGGCCTTTTATGAACATATGGGGATTTTTGCATAAAAGCGATAGGGAGGAGAGTTGATATGGTAGCTATTTTTGGTACGGATGGCGTTAGAGGGGTTGCTAACCGCGAATTAAAGCCAGAGTTGGCTTTTGAATTAGGGCTTATTGTTGGCTACATGTTGTCGCGCAGTAGTGAAGGTAAACGGCCCACTGTCGTCATCGGACGGGATACCCGCATCTCTGGGCATATGCTAGAAGCAGCTTTGGCTGCCGGATTGTTATCGGCCGGGGCGGATGCCGTAAGGCTAGGCGTACTACCGACGCCGGGTGTGGCTTATGTCACACGGCACTCCGGCATGGATGCAGGGGTGATGATTTCCGCCTCTCATAATCCGGTGGAGGATAACGGGATTAAATTTTTTGGCAGCGACGGCTTCAAAATGCCGGATGCGTGGGAAGCGGAAGTCGAGAGCCGCCTGCAGGGTAATGAGCATCGGAATGCCCGTCCTACGGGAGCAGGGATTGGCACCTTGCGTGATCATTCGCAGGGCGCGCTGGACTATGTGAGCTACTTGAAGTCGACGGCTGCGACACCGCTGTTAGGCTGCAAAATCGTGCTCGATTGTGCGAACGGTGCAGCTTCCTTCCTAGCTCCGCAGCTATTCACGGAATTGGGTGCGGAGACCATTCTAATGAATCATCAACCGGATGGTTTAAATATTAATGAGGATTGTGGCTCAACGCATCCAGAGCATCTGTGTAAGGCTGTGCTGGAACATCGGGCCCATGCAGGGCTAGCGTTCGACGGTGATGCGGACCGACTCATTGCGGTGGATGAACGAGGCGAAATTTTGGATGGGGATCACATCCTCTACATCCTTGCAGCTAGTCTAGCTAAGCAGGGACGGCTGCGTCAAAACAACGTCGTTTCCACCATCATGAGCAACCTTGGTTTTCATCAAGCACTGCAAACGATCGGTCTCGATTCGTTAAAAAGCAAGGTCGGAGACCGTCATGTCATGGAAGCGATGCGGAGTGGCGGCTACAACTTAGGCGGAGAGTCCTCCGGACATATCATTTTGCTGGATCATTCGACGACAGGAGATGGCCTGTTATCGGCCCTTCAACTGCTGCAGGTCATGCTTCAAGAAGGGAAGCCTTTGTCAGAACTCGTGTCCCCCGTTGTCAAATTCCCTCAGCTGGTGGTTAATGTTCGCGTGATGAATAAGTACAAGCTAGATGGCAATCGTCGAATCGATGCTGTCATTCGTCGGGTGGAACGTGAGATGGCCGGGCGCGGTCGTGTATTGGTGCGGCCTTCAGGCACGGAATCGCTCGTGCGTGTGATGGCGGAAGGACCGGATGAAAGGGAGCTGTCCGGTTATGTGGAAGGCATAGTAGAGGTGGTAAAGGAAGAGCTTGAATATTGCGTGGTTTAATTCATTCGTCTCTATGAGAAAGACGATTATATGCTTGGTTCTTATTCAAATGGTAATAAGTGTTCCTTTATTTTTCCCGGTGTACTCGCTTAACACGGGGCTTGGGGTATCGGTTAATGGGGAAACGATCATCTTTACGGATGCCCAGCCCTACATCGATGAACAGACGAGTAGTACGATGGTGCCGGTAAGAGAAATTGCTGAAAAACTAGGTGCTGAAGTGACATGGAATCGGTCCTTGGAACAAGTGACCTTTCACCATCAGCATGCAACAACATTATTGACCATTGGTCAAAATGTGGCTTCTGTTGACGGCAAACAGGTGGAATTAGACGCTCCAGCTGTTCTCAAAAATGACCGAACCATGGTTCCGCTGAGAGCGGTTAGTGAGAGCCTCGGGGCCGATGTCGATTGGGTGGGAGAACGGAATTTGGTATTGATCACTTCAGCGAGCAAAGCGCAAAGATCAACTTGGATTTGGGACAGCAAGCTGATTGAGACGGATGGTGACCGTATCCTCGCGTTTGCGACGAACCAAAAACTGACTGCCATCTATCTCCGCTATGAAAAAACATATCCAAGTCAGGACGTTTACCGAAATTTCATCCGCAGAGCGAATGATTTGGGCATCAAGGTTGAGGCGCTAAACGGCAAGTCGGATTGGATCTATGAAGATAACCATACCTATATCCGGCAATGGATGGCAGCTGTTACGCAGTATAACGCTTCGGTAGGTGCGCTGGAACGCTTCCAAGGCTTCCATTTCGATATTGAACCTTACACATTGGACATGTGGAAGACGAACCAGACTTGGGTGCTCGAACGGTGGATGGCTACGATCCGATTCATTGAATCGGAAGTGAACAGCTCGGATCGCAGCATGACGATCGCGTTGGATATTCCTTTTTGGATCAACAGCTGTAAAGTTCCGGGATCTACCTACTCCTTTAGCGCTTGGCTGTTAGAGAAGGCGGATAGTGTCGTCATAATGGCTTATCGGAATACGGCACTCGGCAGCAACGGCATCATTGCCAGAGCCAAGTCCATTATTTTAGAAGCAGCTACGCTGAAAAAACAGGCCGTTATTGCTGTGGATACGTTGCCTAGTAAGGAAGCCGATTACACGACCTTTTATAAGTCGAATTCTTCGCTTATGGAGTCGGAATTGAAACAGGTCAAGGAAAGCCTCTCCCCTTATCCGAGCTATATCGGCATCGCTATCCATGATTACGTGAGGTGGATCGAACTATTGAACGCTAATCGCTGAGCGGGTTCGATGAACAAGAAGGAGGAGGATGCAAAATGAAGAAAATGGGTTTGATGATCTCTCTATTGGCTGGTGCAGCTCTCGGTGTTTCAGGGATGGCTTTCGCTTTCACAGGCGGCCATGAGACGGCCAGCACGGGCGGCACCTTTCAGGAATCGTCTTTACCGGGTGGAGGCCTTGAGGTTCCTCATAATGATCGGATTCATCTTTCTACCGATAAGCAGTGGATCTCTTCGGAAGGCCACTTGTCGGATCTCATTCGACTGCAGTGGACGAAAGACCGAGCAAAGCCGGCCATCGCTTGGCTGGATGAGAATGGCAAGGACAAGGCGGCTATCATCGCGCATGCCAAAGCAAATAACCCGGAGCAGCACGATCACAACCATATGTCGTTCGAAACGACGATGGCACCAGACGGTAAAAACGCAAATGAGCTGTTCACGCGTCTGGAAATTCCGTTCGACCAGGATGTGGCTGAAATTCGGACGCATTCCTCTAATTTTAATGTGATGGACGGGATTTTGAGAGTTGCCGGAACCGGTGGTGTTAATCGTGATCTGACTTGGGCCAAAGCGGATGCTGGTAATGTGACGACGCCACGCTGGGCAATGCGTGCAGATAACTCCGAAGAAACCGGAGGAAATGCCGGCTCCAATCTGCAAATTATCCGTTATTCGGATGATGGTAAAGCACTGGACAATCCGTTATCGATTAACCGCAGCAGCGGTAATATCGGTATTGGAAACGCGGACGCTAAGACGAAGCTTGACGTCAGTGATGACAGCATCCGCATCCGAAAATCGATGACACCAGCCTCGTCTACTGCCCCCGGTGAAGTGGGGGAGATGGCATGGGATGACGGGTTCGTCTACGTGTGTGTGGCACCGAATACATGGAAAAGAACGGCACTTTCTTCATGGTAAAAATAGCTCCCTAAAGGAGTTGTCTGACTGCCGATTCGCGTTTAGATGTATAAACTACAGTTAATTTGCTCGAATCTAACGTATTTTCGTGATTAGATGGAAAAAGTACATGTAGTTTCTATGAAATTTGGAGAAATGTGCAAATCGAAGGAATTTACCTACAGGAAATACAGTTAATCTTTCGAATTCGAGAAATCCGCATCAAATAAATGGAGAAAATCCAGTTATTCTGCGAGAAGCAGGTTCATTATTCAGCCTTCATTTACGAAAAAAAGAGGTTATTTCAAAAAGTCTAAAACTGACTTTTGAGATAGCCTCTTTTTTTTGAGAGATAAGCGGAGAACACCTTGTATGACGCGGGATCTAGCGGAAGCCAACACGCTTCCGAAGTGGATTTTTTGTCACTTTTTGTAAGCGATATCATGCAATTCCTATTGTGTAATATAAGCAACACGAGTTCGTATACCCCCTTAAAATGGAAAAAGTTGTAGAAATCTATGAAAGGATCATAGAAAGGTGTGAACCGCTCGTGACTTGGAAAGTGTTGATTGCGGATGATGACCCGAATGTGAGAGAAATCATCCGGCTCTATTTCCGTCAGCAGCTTATCGAATTAATCGAAGCCCCTGACGGCGTCTCGGCCCTGACCATGTTAGCAGAAGTTAAGCCTGATATCGTAATACTAGATGTGATGATGCCGGGGCTCGACGGTTATGAAACGTGCCGTGAGATTACCAAACGTTATGAGGATGTACCGGTCATTATGCTGACCGCGAAGAACGATGAGTTTGATCGGGTGCTGGGCCTTGAGCTAGGCGCTGATGATTATATGACCAAGCCCTTCAGTCCGAGGGAGCTGGTGGCGCGCATTAAAGCGATTTTTCGCCGAATGCAGAAAGGACAGCCGATTATTGAGGTGGATGCACCCATCCAATATGAGTTTGATGATTTGGTTATTCATGTGAACCGCCGAGAGGTGCTCGCTGGGAGTACCAGAATTGACATGCGCCCCAAGGAGTTTGAACTCCTCGCCTTTTTTGCGAAATCTCCGGGCGACGTGTTTACGAGAGAACAGTTGCTGGAGCAGGTGTGGGGATACGATTTTTTAGGCGATATGAGGACGGTAGACGTACATATCAAAAAGCTTCGTGAAAGATTAAGCCCGTGTCATCATGTATGCATTCACACGGTTTGGGGCGTGGGCTATAAATTTGAGGTAGCCGCATGTACCTAAATGCCAATAAAAGCATTCTCCGCAAAATGCTAACCAGTTCCCTTGTTACGGTGCTACTGGGGCTATGCGCGGTGGGGCTCGTTATTTCGTTGTTTGCCAAGGATTATATCGTCGATTCCAAAAGTAAAGAGATGATCCGTCAAGCGAAGCAGGTTAATCTCGCCATTCAAGATCAGATGGAACTGAGTGATCAATTTAGGGAGCAGCTGCACTTTTTCGATCAAGCCTTTGACTCGCGTATTTGGATATTTAACTTAGAAGGAAACATTGTGACTACCTCTTCCAAGGATGAGGTGAATGTAGGCAAGGTCGTCAGCACGGAGGTGATTAACCAAGTCCTGAATGGTGAACCTGCGACATGGAATCAGTCCGATGGTCTGAAGGAACGCATGCTTTCGGTAGCCGTCCCTTGGGGAAAAGACAACGACGTATACGGTGGTATCGTTCTGCATTCGCCTCTTAAAGGAATGAATGAGACCATAGCTCAGCTGAGAGAAACCATCCTTTGGGTGACCCTGCTCGGTATCTTTTTTTCATTTAGCGTATCCTTCTACTTGTCCTGGTCCATTAGCCGACCCATTCAACAAATCGACAAGGCGGCAGCTAGGATCGCCATCGGTGATTATAGTGAGCGAATTCAAATTGACTCCAAAGACGAGATAGGTGAGCTGGCAACGACCATTAATCACATGGTGGAGCAGCTTGCGCGTGTTGATCTGGAAAAGCGACAGTTGAATCAGCTGCGACATGACTTTTTAGCAAATGTATCCCATGAGCTGCGAACGCCGCTTACAGCGATGCGGGGGTTTTTGGAGGCACTTCAGGATGGTTTGATCGAAGATGGATCACGGGATAAATATTATGAAATCATGTATAACGAAACTTTACATATGAACCGACTGGTCGATGATATTACGGATTTAATGAAGTTGGAAAATAAGGAAATCGAACTTGTGTGGTTGGCGGTCGATGTTCAGGCGATGATGTCCAAGCTGGCCTTTAAATTTCAACCGGAGGCAGAACTACGCGGGACGGTTATTCATTGTCTTGTGGATGAAAATTCGCCACAGGCTCACGCCGATCCGGATCGACTGGAACAAATTTTGAACAATTTGATCAAAAATGCCGTCAAGTTCACCGAGAACGGAACGATCGAATTGAAGGCGATGGCTGTTCCATCGGAAGGATGTGTCCTCATCACAGTAACCGATACGGGAATCGGTATATCACCAGAGGATCAAGGGCTCATCTGGGAGCGCTTCTTCAAAGTGGAGAGGGGCAGACCTGTGAAACATAAAGACTCATCCGGTCTGGGGCTTGCCATTGTGCGAGAGCTTGTCGAGCTTCACAATGGAAGCATTCGCGTGCGCAGCGAGCTGGGTATCGGCAGCGCCTTTGAGGTCAGAATTCCGCTGTATGACAGCCGTCCGTATGTGCAGCCGTTGGTGAAGTTGGCTGGTGTTGGGTAGGTCAATTATATTCGCGGACGAATTTTTTAAAGTTACATACAAATATGAAATAAAGTCTACAGCCAGCGAGGGGGATTACCCCTTCTCTGGCTGTTTTTGTTATGCTTCAGGCAGCAGTGGCGATTAGCCCACGAAAAGCATATATAAATAAATCACTTCATGCTGGCATGAAGAATAAGTCCGACAGCATTCGACCGAAAAGTCAGAAATTTAAAGTTTTTCACTTTCTTCCACTTTGCACGAAAGCCATTTTCTGTTAGGATATAAAGAAAGGCGATAGATTTAGTAAGAATTAAAAGGAGGCACCTTTTCCATGGAAAAACTGATACTTGATTCTATAGATGAAATGACACATCTGGATCAACTCGAGGCTGAAGCGATTTATATTATCCGAGAAGTAGCTGCGGAATGTGAAAAGCCTGTGATGCTGTATTCGATCGGCAAGGACAGTTCCGTTATGCTGCATTTGGCGCTGAAAGCTTTTTATCCGGAGAAGCCGCCATTTTCTTTCATGCATATTGATACGACGTGGAAGTTCAAGGAAATGATTGAATTCCGCGACCGTAAAGCCAAAGAGTTCGGAATCAACATGATCGTTCACTCCAATCAAGAGGGAATTGACCAGGGAATTAACCCGTTTGATCACGGTTCCGCGTATACGGACATTATGAAAACCCAAGCCCTGAAAGAGGGATTGGACAAATACGGATTTACAGCAGCGTTCGGCGGCGGAAGACGGGATGAAGAGAAGTCGCGCGCGAAGGAGCGGATTTTCTCGTTCCGGAATAAGAACCATGCCTGGGATCCGAAGAACCAACGACCGGAAATGTGGAAACTTTTTAATACAAGAATTAATAAGGGCGAAAGCATGCGCGTGTTCCCTATCTCCAACTGGACGGAGAAAGATATCTGGCAATATATTCGCAGAGAAAATATTGATATTGTGCCGCTCTATTTTGCCAAAGAAAGACCTGTCATCGAACGTGACGGACATCTCATCTTGGTGGACGATGATCGCATGAGGATCGAGCCTCATGAGAAAATTGAAATGAAGAAGATGCGCTTCCGCACATTAGGCTGCTACCCGCTTACTGGTGGTGCCGAGTCAGAGGCGAATTCACTTGATACCATTATTGAAGAAACCCTGGGTGCGGTATCATCCGAGCGGACGACGCGGGTAATTGACCAAGAAGCGGCTGGCAGTATGGAACGACGTAAACGGGAGGGTTATTTCTAAAATGAAGAGTCTTCTTAAATTTATCACTTGCGGAAGTGTGGACGACGGCAAATCCACGCTGATTGGACATATGCTTTATGAGGCAAAACTTTTGTTCGCCGACCAAGAAAGAGCGCTAGAACTAGACAGCAGACTTGGCAGCCGCGGCGGCAAAATTGACTATTCCTTGCTTCTTGACGGGCTGTTAGCAGAGCGTGAGCAAGGTATTACGATTGATGTGGCTTATCGGTATTTTACGACGGATCACCGTTCGTTCATCGTAGCGGACACGCCGGGACACGAAGAATATACCCGTAACATGGCCGTAGGTGCATCTTTTGCGGATCTGGCTATTATTCTTGTGGACGCGAAGAAAGGGGTTATTACCCAAACCAAGCGCCACTCTCGGATTTGTGCACTTATGGGAATTAAACATATCGTTCTTGCCGTGAATAAGATGGATTTAGTCGGTTTTGATCCTAAAGTATTTGATACGATCAAACAAGAATTCTCGCAATTGACCGCTGGGTTTCATTTTGAAAGCATTCAGGTGATCCCTGTTTCCGCTACAGAAGGGGATAACATTACGAAAAAATCACCAAATACCCCTTGGTATGAAGGTCTTGCCTTGCTGCCATATTTAGAAAACGTAGACGTTCATCAGAGCGATAATACGAAGCCATTTATGATGCCGATTCAACGTGTATGCCGTCCGGATCATACATTCCGCGGTTTCCAAGGTCAAATTGAGGGTGGTCGTATCGAGGTTGGTGATGAGCTGATCACATTGCCTAGTCATGAGAAGGCGAAAGTCAAACGGATCCTCGTGGGAGACCAAGATCGCGATTATGCCTACGCTGGACAGCCCGTGACCATTCAATTGGATCGGGAAGTCGACGTGTCGAGGGGCTGTGTGTTCACGAAGGATAGTCAGCTTCAAGAAGCGGACAGTTTCAGTGCTACGATCCTTTGGATGGATGATTCTGTACTGACACCAGGCAAAAACTATCTGGTTAAGGTAGGTACGAAAATCCTGCCAGGTACCGTAACAGCCATCAAACATAAAATCGAAATTAATACAGGAAAAACGGTTCCTACCGACCATATTGTTAAAAATGAATTGGCGACATGTGAGTTTTCTTTATCTGACAGTATCGTCATTGATTCTTTTGAAGAAAACAAAAGCATCGGTGGATTTATTCTGATTGATCGTGTCACCAATATGACATCTGCTTGTGGCGTGATTGAACAAATTCTTCAAAGCTCCGACAATGCTGTAGGGCTAGATACGGAAATTAACAGAGAAGTTCGTGCTCAGCAAAAAGGTCAGAATCCGTTGACCCTTTGGTTCACGGGTTCGGTTTCAGATCAATCGACCCTTGCGAAGGAAGTCGAAAAACGTTTAGTATCAACAGGCCACCACACCATGTTGCTGGGGAAAGGCCAAGGAGAATCGGTGCACCGATTAGCAGAGGTTGCTAAATTGATGAACGATGCTGGACTTATTGCATTAGTATCGTATAATTCCTCGAACGGTAACGATCTAGAAACAGCGCGTGACATCATTGGCAAAGAATTTATTGAGGTTCATGTGAGCTCGGGCACCAAGGATTCACTTGGCAACCCGGAAATCCAAATCGATGCAAGCAGATCATCTATTGACGAATCTGCTAATTATGTCGTGAAACGAATTATCAAATATTTAATCAATGAGAGTAGTCGTGGACAATTCCTTAATTTTTAAAAATAAACAAGAGCACACTTGATAGCCAAGTGTGCTTTTGTTTGCATTCTGTTAATTTTTCGTAGATCATTAAGAAATAGCAAGTACTATCAACCTTCGGAGGCCAACACATGAAGAAATGGCTCAAAATAACGCTTATATCACTTCTTTCCCTTGTTCTTGTACTCGCAGTGGCATTTCTCATATATGCCTCTAACTATTATCATGCGGTTGATGTTTCTAAGGATGCCTTAGTTAATGAAAAGACGATCACAACAGATGGCAATCTGACCATTCTATCGCCTTCAACACCGAGTGAGACGGGTTTCATTTTCTATCCTGGGGGAAAGGTTGAACATATTGCTTACCTACCCCTGCTAGAGAAATTACGTCAAAAAGGGATAACCTGTGTGCTGGTGGATATGCCTTTTAACCTTGCGTTTTTTAATAGCAATGCCGCTGATGACGTGTTTGGCAAATTGCCCGAAATCAAAAACTGGTATATCGGTGGACATTCGCTAGGCGGAGCAATGGCAAGCAATTACGCTGCTAAGCACCAAGACCAGATAAAGGGGCTTATATTGCTTGGCGCCTATATTTATGGTGACATTCCGCCAGAAAATGCGTTAACCGTATACGGCTCGCTTGATGGTGTACTGGACAAATCGAAGATAACCTACAAAGAGAACGTGTTCGTTGTAGAAGGTGGCAACCATGGGCAATTTGGGAATTATGGCCCGCAAAAAGGCGATGGAGCCGCGACGATTTCAAGGGAACAGCAGCAACAGGAAACCGTTGATCACATCATTGCATTTATTAAAATGAAAGATAAAACGAAATGAAGATTGAACTCAATAACACAACCATAGACGTCAACGTTCAATACGCTATCCGTAAAAAACTATATATCCACATCGATGATACAGGTTTCATCACGATCAAAGCGCCTAACGGCACCAGTCAAGAACAAATCATCCACGCTGTGCAACAACACAGCAAGTCTATTCTAGACAAGCTAGACGCCATCAATCGAGCTAGACAACCTATCCCTAAAGTTAGAGAATATGAAGACGAGGGCAAGTTCCTTCATCTTGGGAAATATTATTTCCTCCACGAGTTAATTGAAACGAATGGTCTCTCGCAGGAAGAGTTGAAAATTAACCTGAAGAAATTCTACTTCGCAAGCTGCAAGAAGGTCATAGCGGAGCGAATCAAAACTTACCAGACCCAACTGAAAGTCAAACCCAAGACAATCGAGATCGATGAATCGAGAACGAAATGGGGGAGCTGCAGCTCAGATAAAAAGTTAACGTTTAATTATCGCCTAGCCATGGCGCCAGTTGAAGTTATTGACTATGTCATCGTGCATGAGTTGTGTCATCTCTTGCATATGAACCATGACCGCTCCTTCTGGAGACGCGTAGGCAGCCTTATGCCGGATTTTAAAGAGAAGGAAGCTTTCTTAGCCCGGTATGGTCAGGCCATGACGTTGTAAATAAAGACAGCAAAAAGGAGCGAGGTTCTTAGAACCTTACTCCTTTTTATATTACAAATCATTCTCATGCAAATAAGCAATCGTCTCGGACCTTCCAGAGACATTCAGCTTCTTATAGATAGTACTTAGATAATTTTTCACAGTCCCCGTGGTCAAAAACAGGTCAGCAGCGATAGCTTGATTGGACTTCCCTTGTTTTAAATTCCTCAGTATGTTTCGTTCCTGTGTTGATAAACCAGCGAGCTTGTCATCCTGTTGTTGCACTTCGCTAGACTTTTCTTCCAAAGCGCGTTCTTCACATTCCTCTGATGTACGCAGTGCTTGAACAAGTCTCGGCTGAATACTTAAGGGGTAGGTAATGCCGCCATCTAAACACACTTGAATGGTAGAGAGTATTTTCTTCGTCTCGACGCCTTTCACCAAATAGCCGCTGGCACCGTGTCGTATCGCTTCCCAGATGTAGGATTCATCCTCAAACGTGGTTAAAATAAGCACCTTGATCTCCGGAAATTCGGCTTTGATTCGTTTGGTAGTCTCTAAGCCATCTAGTTTGGGCATATGGATATCCATCAGCACGAGTTGAGGGCGATGAAGTTGTACCTGTTCAAGGGTGGCTATGCCATCCCCCGTTGTTGCTACGACGGTATATCCCTCCTCCATGCCTAGAATGGCGGCTAAACCATCCCGGATCAGGGGGTGGTCATCTGCGATAAGAATAGTTGTGTGAGACAATGCAATCACTCCTTCTGATCATTTTCGACTGAAGGGTATGGATATATCCAGGGTTACTCCGCCAGCTGAACCTTTGTTATGTATGGAAAACGTTCCTCCAACATCTTCTACTCTTTCCTTCATGGCCTGTAGTCCAGTACCAAAAACAATAGAGACGGGGGGATGACCGTTATTGGTTAGTACAAATCGAATGACCTCATCATGATAGGTTAAGGAAAAGTGGAAATGCGTGCTTAGGCCATGGCGAATGCCATTGGTTAGACCTTCTTGTAGTGCGCGATAAATCGTTAGCTCGATAATCGGTGTCAGATCCGGCGTCAATGTATCTATCGTGTAGGTAATCCCTACGTTCGTTTGCTTTTTCGTATCATCGATCAACCGGATAAGCTCGGGTATGAAGGAGTGATCGGGGAAATTTTCGCGCAATACATGAACAGAACTTCGTACATCATCTAATCCTCGAAGAATGCTTTCCCTCGTTCTTTCTATCATCTCTTTGGCAACGGGATAATGGCTTTTCTCCAAAGCATGCGCTGCCGTCTGTAACCCCGTTAACGCCGATGTAAGCGTATGTCCTACTGAATCGTGAATGTCGCGGGAAATGCGTGTTCGTTCCTGTAGTTTAGCTTTCTGCTCCAACGCAATAGAGGCAATTCGCAGCTGTTCATTGTCGATAGCCAATTGATTTTTTTGTTGAAAGGCAATTCTAGCAAGCAAGCTCATCCCATAAATGGCAAAGAAATCAATCACTCGCGGAATAAGTAAATAGATGTCCTCAAAAGGTGGGAACTGACGATAGATCATAACGCCTAGTAGAATACAAGCATAAGTGACGATCGTAAAGAGAATGGCATGCTTTCTACCATGGTGAAAGGTGAACTCACCAATGAGAATGAGAAGGTAGATTTGCGAAAAATAACTTTCCGACCACACGCAAATAACGAGAGCTAGAGCAAGTTGGGCATACAAAAATTGAAATCCAACTTTGCCATGTAGAGCAATCTTAAGGATGTAGTCCCGCATAAGAACGGCAGCCACATACGCACAAGCTAGCAGTAACAGCCCAATAGAAAATTTACCCGTATGAAATAAGAGGCATAGCGTCGCACCGATTACGATGATATTCAAGGTGAGTATCATGTTTTTGTGTAAATGTACATCCATATCATTTGCCCTCAAATAGCTTGCTATATTTTTTATTCATTTTACCATAAACATGACTTAAGTCATAGAAATTAGACATAAATCGACAGTATATTTGTTATTCTAGTGATTTTCTTCATCTTGGATAGGTCTTTGGGATCATCTATAATGAGAGTAGAGGATTTATGAAATTCCGAGGGAGGCATGTCCAAATGTTGATGATATTGTGGAACGTACTTGGTGGCATTCTTCTAATCTTGAGTTTATATATGCCCATTCGAATGTTATTGGAACGTAACCCTGAGTAGGAGGGACTACGATTTGAAGGATGATTTACAGCATAGGAAACATAGCGAAATGCTTGGATCAAGAGGCACTGGAACTGACTATGAGCAAATGAACCATAGATTGTTTCAGGAAACGGGCACGTCTATGGATGTCTTTTCAAATAGGTATCACATCACGAAACGGGAATCGGAGATATTCTTGATGGTCGCTATCTATGGTTTCTCCAATTACGAAATTGCCGAACGTTGCAGGATTAGTGAAAAAACGGTCAAGATTCATCTTGCTAATATAATGAACAAAGCAGGTATCAAATCGATGCGAAAATTACTTTCGCTGTTGTTTAACCACGTTATCTATTTTCGTGAAGGCAATCCGTTAAGTGAGAAGAAGTAGGAGATATCATCTTCTGCTTTTTTTTACATTATTTAGCGGAACTAACACTCTCTTATTTCGTCTATTATTATGTTGCTATAAATTCAAAGCTAGCGACGGCTCTATATAGAGGGAAAGGAAAGTAGATTATGTGGAAAAAGACAATTTTACTAGGCACGCTGTTTGTCCTATTGTTTGCAAATAATGCTTTTGCTTACGATGTGCAACTCAAGCCCTTTCAGGATGAAGAACAAGATTATGCCAAGGATCCGATTTATACACTATCCGCATTAGGTATTATTAACGGCTACGAGGATCAAACGTATCGTCCCAATAATGATCTGTCTAGAGAGGCTTTCGTTAAGTTACTCGTTATGGCAGGTAAAATAGAGAATAAAGCCGCCATTGGGCGTACCCCCGCAGACGTTACGAAGGACCGCTGGTCGGCTCCATATATTTCTGCTGTTTATGAACGGAAATGGTTAGATAACTTGATAGATCAAGCTGGTTTATTTCATCCTGAGCAGACGATTACTAGAGAAGAAGTTGCGATGCTCGTAGGGAAATCTTTGCTAGATTCCGAAAGCGAGAAGGCGCGCCAACAATGGCTAACCTCGGATTGGATGAACGAGCAAATCGTTAGAGGATTTAAGGATGATTCGGCAATGAACGAAGCTATGAAGCCATATGTGTATTATGCAGCGCATCGTGGCATTATGGAGGGAGATCAGGCAGGATTTAACCCGAAGCAGTCCTTGATTCGCAAACAGGCCGCAGCGGTTATCTATCGTTTAACTGATAAGCGTATTGCCGAGCAAAAGATCGATGTCACAGGATATTATGCAATTCAGTCTTATTCTGCAATTGAGCAGATGAATAAGCTTTCTCACGTCATATTAGGTTGGTCCAACTTGTCCTACAGCACTGCTGGGACAGCTTCATTGAATATCAGCTCGACGGTTAATCGTGTGCCGAGTGGCTATGAAGAAGTCCTTGCTGCTGCGAATGCGGCTCAAATCACGAAGGAATTGATGGTTTTCTATGATGGCGCTAATTTAATAGACTTCCTGAAGGATCAAGCTGCCCGGACGGCCTTTATCGCATCCTTGCTCCGTACTTTGAAAGATCCAGCCTACTCGTTTACTGGGGTAAGCATTGATTTTGAAGGGTTAAAGGATGCAGCAAGTGCGGCTGACTATACCCAATTTCTTCAGGCGTTGAAAAGTCAGTTAGGTTCGCTCACATTGTCCGTAGCTGTTCCTCCGACCTATTATTATAAGGGGTATGATTTAAAAGAGATCGGTAAGCTAGCTGACACGGTAATCCTTATGGCTTACGACTTCACACATGACGATAACATGTTGCCATCGGCTCCGTTACCTTTAGTGAACGATACGGTGATGGCAGCGCTGCAATCCATACCGAAGGAGAAGCTTGTTCTTGGCATTTCCAAACAAGCTAACCAGTGGATAACCGCATCTGGCGTAACTGGATCGGCCCTTAACCCAGCTATTGCAGATGTTGAAAAAAGGTTGACGATGCCAGGTGTGGATAGCACGTGGGCAATGCCGTATTTCTTGAAGAAAGCTACATTCGCAGACGAACGGGGTAGTCATGTCTTGTACTACGAAGACTCGCAGAGTATAGCCAAGAAGATTTGGCTCGCCAAATTCTATGATCTGCAAGGTGTTTCGTTGTGGTACATGGGGAACTATACGAAATCGGATTGGGAGAGAGTTGGAGGGCTGGGTTCATGAACCTAGCTCCTTTTTTTATTAATCTAAATCTGTTAATAGCGGATACCATACAATGGGATAAAGCAGCATTGAAATATAGATGTATGTTATACTAATTGAAACTGATTATTTTAAGGGGCTGTGTGATATGAAGTGGTCTGAAATTTGCTGTCATTACCCCAGTCGTTTTGTTTTAGTAGAAGCCATCAAAGCAGTTTCAAAGAATCGCTTACGTACAATTGAAGAAATGACAGTTGTAGAAGAGTTTGATAATCCAATTCAGGCTTGGGATGGGTATAAACTTCACCATAAGGAGAACCCTGAACGTGAATTTTATGTCTTTCACACTAGTAAGCAAGAAATAGAAGTGATTGAGGAATTCTTTTCGGGGATTCGCAAACCATGATGGAGCTTCGTATTGAGAATGGATTACCTGTAGTTGCATTTTCACTGAGTTATCAGGAACGAACACTTGAAATGAGGAACGTATTATTTGATACAGGGTGCAGTTCAACAATTTTTGATACAGATTTAGTTGCCAATATCGGGTTATCTCTCGATTTGATAAATGGAACTGCCAAAAGAATGTATGGAGTTGGCGGTGCAAGTGAGTTGTGCTATGAACAGAATGTATTTGATTTGGAAATAGGAAACATTATTCTTCCATCTTTTAAATTACAATTGGGTATGACAAGAGAGCCCTATGGTTTTGATGGCATACTAGGTATAGATTTTATAACCTCTGTTGGTCTAAGGGTTGATTTTAAAGAACTAAGAATTGATTGATTTCATTTAACCCCTACCTCGACAGGGGAGCGCACTCAAATGAGAAGAAATAGAAGAGGAACTCAACCGAGCCTCTTCTATTTTTTTATCCCCAAAACCATCTCCCGTCTAGCACAAACAACCCTACATTCTCATTTAATATTGCAAAGAGTAGTAGGAGGGTGTCCGTTATGTCAGATAAGGATGAATGTGAGAAAATATTTATCTATGTTACCAATGATTTTCTGCCGCAGTTCGTGGATGGTAACTCTTTTGTTCCATTAGTTGTTAATTTGAATAGTGCACAGCATGGCTGTGGCATCGTGTTCGATCCAGGGACGGATACTCTAACGATCAAAAAATCCAGATTATTTCAATGTCAATTCACGATTCAACTTTCAAACGTGGCATTTCCACCTCCAAGTAATCCGAATCCGCTCGTTCGTTTTGAAGTGAGAAGGAATGGGGGAACCCTAGTCTCATCGCAGACCAATTTCAACGCAAATAGCTTGGATACAATCTACGTGACTTCTACGTTGTTCACGGAATATTTCCGTTTTGGGGACAAGATCCAGCTTATCTTTGCTCAGCCGGCCCCTATTCCTAGCGGTTCCGTGCTGCGAATTGATTTTGCTAGCTTAACAATAATTGAAATTTCATAGTCTGTAGTGAGGCTTCATCCACAGTGATGAGGTTTTATTTTTTTTATTTAATAAGGTTAAGGAAATCATTCCCGGGCACAAATCAGATATGGTAAACTATAGGTATTAGGAACTAGTTTCTCGTATCCCATCTACTATATGAAAAGGCGCTGAAACCCTTCATGCTCTATTTGTACCGATCCGTGTTGAAATACCTAACGAGCAGCAAAAAAATATTCGCTGTGTTTCTAGTAGCTCTCCTATTTGAACTTAGTTTTGAGTACTTTACCTCATTAAGTATCAAATATTTAATTGACGATGCGATCACGCCTCGCAATATGACCATTTTTTTCGGGCTGCTGTCGGCTTTGCTGATAGGCGGGGTCTTGAACTTATTGATTGGTGTCGGCGGCGATTATGCGATGTCCAAATTAAACGAGACCATTCTCATCGGGCTGCGCAAGGATCTTTACGAACAGACGCAGAAGCTTTCTGCTCATTTCTTTTCGCGGTATCGGATCGGGGATATTGTCGCGCGGTTCACCATGGATATTCCAGCGGTAGAGCATGCGATGATGCAGACGTTTTCGACGCTTATTTTGGCGAGCCTCAGCATGGTGGTGGGGACCGTCATTTTGTTTGTTTTGGAGTGGAAATTGGCGCTTGTGGCGTTTGTCGGAGTTATCTTCATGTTCGTCCCGCAAAAACTACTGAATAAACGCGCGCAGCGCTACAACGAGGAGTACGTTGGGATCGTAGAGTCATTTTCGAATAATATGGATGAGGAAATGAAGGCTTTTAAGGTCATTCGCGGCTTTCAACTGCAGGAGTCTATGAAAAATAGATTCAACAAGCAACTGCAAGTCTGGTTTCGTCTAGGGGTGAAGCGAAGCTTCATTAATTCCAATCTTGAGCGTCTTCCGATCATGGTGTTATCCGTTATTAACGTGATTATCCTAGGTTTAGGGGGTTATTTCACGTTCCAAGGAACGATGACGATCGGAGATTTAATTGCCTTTTATTCGGTTTTTGATACGGTGGGCGTGTCTGTGATTCAATTCATGGAGGTTGTGCCTGATCTAATAGAGGGTGAGGTTGGCATACGGCGCATTAACGAAGTACTCGAGATCAAGCCAGATTTGGATGATGATGAGCAAGCTTCTCGGAATCCCTCGTTGGCCAACGAGATTAAGTTTGATGATGTTACCTTTGGTTATACGGAGACACATCCAATAATTCAGGATTTAACCTTATCGATTCCCATTGGCAGCTATGTGGCATTGGTGGGTCCTAGTGGTTCAGGCAAAAGCACGTTGCTTCAACTGCTCATGCGCTTCTATGATCCGCAAAAAGGCTCTATCCAAGTGGATGACCTTGATCTTCGTAAGATTCAGCTGTCTTCGCTGCTTACGCAAGCTGGTGTTATTTTTCAAGAACCTTATCTATTCAATACGACGATACGCGACAATCTACTGATCGGGCATCCCGATGCCACCGAGGAAGAGCTTCTTGAAGCTACGCTTGCGGTCGGTGTTCATGAAGCGATTATGCAAATGTCGAATGGCTACGATACGTGGATTGAAAATGATGGGGCCAATCTGTCCGTTAGTCAGCGGCACCGGATCTCGATTGCGCGCGCTTTGCTGCGTTCGAATGAGCTGACATTTATGGACGAAGTAGCTGCTTCTCTTGATCCCGAGTCCGAGATAGCACTGAACGAGACCATAACTCGGACTAATCAAGGGCGTACCGTTGTTGCGGTTTCGCACCGTTTAAAGACCGTTTCACATGCGGATCTCATCTATTTCATCCATGAAGGGAAAGTTATCGAGTACGGAACCCATCAGGAGTTGTTAGAGCGACAAGGGGCCTATCACAGTCTGTGGCAAAAGCAGCAAGGCTTCCAACTCTCCCACACGGGAGAAGTAGTTGTTGAAGTTGAACGCTTGCGACAGATGCCATTCTTTACATATATGAACGAAGACCTGTTGCACGAGATTAAGGATTTACTGATGACGGAGAAAATGACCAGTGGCCAGTATGTTTTCCGCCAAGGTGAAGCGGGTAATAAATTGTACATCATTGTAAGGGGCAAAGTAGAAGTGTCAAAAAGGAATGCCGAAGGCGAGAACATAAGGGTCGCTGTTCTTCAGGATGGAGACCATTTCGGAGAGATTGCTTTGCTGAAGGATGCGCCCCGCAATGCCAACATTACGGCGTTAACGGATTGCACGCTGCTCTCGCTTACACGTAAGCAATTGTTGCCTCTGCTGGATCGCTACGGAGATATGAAGGCGAAATTGAATCAGTCTTTGTCGGAGCGGAGTTAATTGAAGGTGAAGGAGGGGATGAAATTAATTTTGAAATGGAAAAATAAAACATTGCATTCCTTGTCGAAACCATGCTATATTATCACTCCGGCCGCAAGACAGGCTGGCGAGAGTAACTGAAAGTAACTCGAAAAAAAGTAGTTGCACATTAAAAGTAAACATGGTATATTACTTCTCGCTGCTTCGGTAACACGGCAGTGAACGAAAGAAATTGATCTTTGAAAACTGAACAACGAGTGAGTAAGCACAGTCGAGTAATCGACTATAAAAGAGATTGCAAAATCT
>NZ_JCAUAP010000020.1:0-103012 GCF_059692015.1 Paenibacillus sp. J22P165
TTAAAGACTCTTCAGCATTTCATAATTCAATGTAAACGCTCGAAATAATGAGCATTTTTAAGAATGAGTAATTACTGTAGGCTAAGACTCCGGATTAAGGGGGCCGAGCCGAAAGTGCAGGAATTTGGCGAGAAGTGAACCATTTCAGATACAAATGATACAAATACCTGCATAATCGCAGTTATTCAAAATAGCAGCTCCTATTTGCGAAAAAAAGATGCATATTCGCATCTTTCCCACCATCGAAGGAACTCCCAGCGCTTATCATCCACTCACGAATAAGAAGTTACTCACTTGAATAAACAAAGAAACCACCAATCACTAAGATTGATGGTTCTGGTCCGTAATGGAATCGGAAACGATATGTTTGGTAATGGAAAGTCCGTGTAATCGGCCGGTTTCAATGAAGATCTCGTTCGCGTCATATTTGGAAGAAGCGACTACACCAGCAACATATAAGCCGGGAATGTTCGTTTCCATGGTGTCAGGATTGACCAAAGGTGCATTCGTTTCTTCGTGAAACTGAACACCGATATCCGTGAGCAGCTGACGATCCGGCCGAAAGCCGGTGAGGGCAAGAACGAAGTCATTCTCCATGGTGACGTGTTCGTTTCCTTTTCGCACGAGCACAGCATGTTCATCAATACGTTCAACCTGAGAATCAAACCACATGTGGATGCGTCCTTTTTTCACCATACTCTCAAATAACGGACGGACCCATGGTTTAATATTGGCTGAGAAATCTTTCCCACGATACACAACCGTCACGTCTGCGCCAACTCGAAGTAAATCCATAGCTGCATCTACAGCTGAATTGTTGCCGCCAATAATCGCGACTTTAGCTCCCGCATAAGGATGAGCTTCCTTATAATAGTGAGTCGTTTTCGGGAGTTCCTCTCCGGGAATGCCTAGCATGTTTGGATGATCAAAATAGCCTGTAGCGACAACAACTTTATGCGTATCGTAGGCAGCTTTGTTGCCAAACTGATCAGAAGTATGAACCCTGAAGCCTGAGTCAGTTTGTTCAATTTGAACGGCTTCTTCATAAGAACGAATGCGCAGCTGCTCTCGGCGAGCGACTTCGCGATAGTAAACAAGCGCTTCTTGACGGTAGGGCTTCTCATGTGGGGTTGTAAAAGAGTAACCGCCAATCTCGAGCAGCTCGGGTGTGCTGAAAAATTGCAAATACGTAGGATATAAATAGATGGCATTTACGATGCAGCTTTTTTCTATAAGTAAAGGTGACAAACCTGCGCGTTGTAAGGCAACGGCTGCTGATAACCCGCAAGGACCAGCACCAATAACGATTACTTGTTCCAAAGTAACGACCTCCCCAAATCCATGTTCCTTCATCTATAGTAGCGCACACGATTGGAGATGCCAAGTTCGATTCACTAGGTAAATAAGTCGAAAAAACGAAAATAGAGCAGCCACCGGCTCCTAGAAGGAACGAGATGACTGCTCTTAACGAATGAAGCCGCCTATTTTTGGTTCAATTGATGTTCTTCATTTTCCTCACTAATATCGTCTTTGGCCAGATTGACTGTACTCGTGCTTGGAGCATTTTCCAACGTATCATTGACGAAAGCCATATCTTGATTCTCTGCATTCATATTCGTTGTTCCCGTATAGTTGCCTTCATGTTTCTTGTTTTCCATAGGAGCACTTCCTTCTTTTCTAATTTACAGTACTCCGCTAATGTGCGCATCTCGACAGGATTTTATTCCCTTCATACCCATAGGAAGGTAGTGACGGGCATCTGTATAGTTCCTAGCTCCAAAATCCGTTATAATAAGCAAAGATGAAAAATAAAGGAGAGTTGATACAGATGAATGCGACAAGTATTAAACATATGGTGGTTTTCAAGCTTCATGCTGGTAAAAATAACGAGAATGCAGAGCAATTCCTGAAAAGCAGTGCGGATGAGCTGACAACCATACCTGGTGTTGAACAATTTGAAGTACTTCGTCAAGTAAGCCCGAAAGCGGATTATGATTACGGGTTTTCAATGGTTTTTGCCAATCAAGCTGCTTACGACGCGTATAATATTCACCCTGTACATACCCAATATGTAGCTGAGCGCTGGTTAAAAGAAGTGAGCTCTTTCCAAGAGATCGATTTTCAACTATTTGAAAAATAGGAGTGCGAACCTATGAAAGTTCTAAAACTGCCCAAGGATGAAAAAGATGCGCTTATCAGCGATTTGCAGGAGCATTTGGATGTGGAATTAGGCGTAACAGTAGGTCAAATTGCCGCAGAGCAATTGATTGATTATATGCTTCAGCAGCTAGCGGCCCCGATTTATAACCAAGCTATCGAGGATGCACTTAAGGGTGTAAGAGATCGCATGGCCGTGCTAGAGGATGATCTTTACGCGATGAAAGTTACGAAATTAACGCGGAGATAAGCCTCCTTTTACATGCGTGACAACCAGATTGGAGTGGGGATTTGTAATGAAGAAGTCGGAAGAGCTTTTTGATGTGTTTGATGCGAACAAGAATTGGCTTGGCGTGGCGCCTCGCTCTGAGGTTCATGCCAAGGGGCTATGGCATCAGACTTTCCAATGCTGGATTGTCAGCTTGGAAGAAAATGAACCGAAGCTTCTGCTTCAGTTACGGCACCCAGACAAAGATCTATTCCCAGATTTATTGGATATTTCTTGTGCAGGGCATCTTGCTGCAGGTGAAACCATTGAAGAGGGGACTCGGGAGCTAGAGGAGGAGTTAGGACTCTCCGTCGCTTTTGAAGATTTAATCCCCTGTGGTATGTTTGCGGAGGAGGACCTGATTTCGGACAAGCTGATGGATCGTGAGTTTTGTCATGTATTCATCTATCGCTGCGATCAACCGCTGAGAAACTATGTCTTGCAGCCAGATGAAGTGAGCGGACTCTTCGTAGTGACTGTATCTGATTTTAAACAACTGGTTAGCGGTGATCGTGCACAAATTGCATCAAGTGGTTATAAAAGGGGAATGAACGGCGAGTACATAGATGTAGAGTTGCCCGTTTCACTAAAGGACGTTGTTCCTCATCCTGCGGCCTATTTTGAACTGCTTTTTCAGAAGCTGGACGAACAAGGGTGGAAATAAGGACGCGCGCATGAAAAAGAACCGAATCAGATGAACTGATCGGTTCTTGTCGTGCGAAGCTTTTTTAAACGAAATAAGAATTCGCAATGTAAACATATGCGATGTAACACACGATGGAGAGACCAATGCAGGTGATTCCCCATGCAATTTTTTGCTTAAACAAGAGCAAGAATCCAGCACTGAAGGCGGAACCCATGATAAGCATTGAAATAAAAGTTAGTACACCCATGGAAATGTATCTCCTTACCCTTTGTTTACGTAATCACGGACCATATCCTCAGTAACTAGGGAACGGAGTGGAGAAATACCTTTTTGGGCATGGGCGATAATTTGGGCCGTAATGGCGTTGATCGAATCAACGGTAAAAGGCAGCCCGCGTTTGCACAAATCGACAGCCGCATCAATGGCGTGCTCTCGCTGTGCATCTAGCTCAGCAAATCGCACGAGATGCAGATGCTGTGCATTCGAATGTTTGGAAATCGCTTCATGTACATTCATGTTAAACTTCTCCTTTAGTGACTAGATTGTCTTCTAGTATACACGATTGAAAAGCGAAGGAACAGGTTTCCAAACAGAAAACAGTTGAACAAATCGTGATCTTTCCATCATTGGATAATTATGCAATCGTATTAATTAGAAGATAGGCTCGGAGTGAACCCCATGAATGTGTTACCTATTACCGCAGTACTTCCGCAAATAATAACGACATTAACAGAACGCACTTGTGCGATTGTTGTGGCTCAACCTGGTGCGGGCAAAACGACACAAGTTCCTTTAGCGCTTTTGGAGGCCGAGTGGCTGCAGGGACAAAAAATTCTCATGCTGGAGCCTAGAAGACTGGCAGCCCGCGCCGCTGCAAGGTATATGTCAAAGCTGTTAGGCGAGGAAATAGGCCAGACAGTGGGGTATCGGGTGAAGAATGAGACACGCGTTGGCCCCAAAACGCGCATCGAGGTCATCACAGAAGGTGTTCTAACGCGTATGCTGCAGCAAGATCCTGCCCTTGATGGGGTGGGTATTGTTATCTTCGATGAGTTTCATGAGCGAAGCTTGCATGCCGACATCGGACTTGCCTTATCTCGGCAATCACAAATGCTGCTTCGTGAGGATTTGAGAATATTGCTGATGTCCGCAACGTTGGAAGCGAAAGAAATTTCATTATTATTAGATAATGCGCCTATTATCGAGAGTGAAGGGCGGACTTTTCCGGTTGAGACGCACTATCTTTCACAGAAAGTTACAGGGAGACTGGAGAATGCAGTTATAGCAAGTGTGGGGCAAGCACTGCGTGAGCATGCGGGAAGCGTGTTGGTTTTTCTTCCAGGAGCAGCAGAAATTCATCGGGTTGCGAACGGACTTGCCGCATTACGTTTAGGGCAAGAAGTAGAAATAGCCCCCTTGTATGCGAGTCTTTCTATAGAAGCACAAGACCAAGCATTATCCGCCGTTCGTTCGCCGGGCCATCGCAAAGTCGTACTTGCCACCTCAATCGCGGAGACCAGCTTAACGGTCGAAGGGATCACGGTTGTGATCGACAGCGGCCTCATGCGCGTGCCGCGCTTCTCCCCCCGCACCGGCATGACCCGTCTAACGACGGTGCCGGTATCGATAGCCTCTGCGGATCAGCGCAGAGGCCGGGCAGGGCGTCTCGGTCCAGGCGTGTGTTACCGCCTGTGGACCGAGACCGAGCATCGGCAGCTCCCGCCGAGCCCTACGCCCGAGATCCGCGAAGCAGATCTCGCTCCGCTGGCGCTGGAGCTTGCCGCCTGGGGCGCGCCAGACCCCGCTGCGCTGGTCTGGCTAGACCCACCGCCTGCTGCTGCGTATCAGCAGGCGCGAGAACTGCTCGTGCAGCTAGACGCGCTGCACGAGAACGGAAGCCTAACGCCGCACGGCAAGCGTGTCGCGGCGTTAGGCTTGCACCCCCGGCTTGCGCACATGGTGCTGCAAGCCATTCCGCTTGAGCTCGGCGCACTGGCGTGCGAGCTCGCGGTCATGCTCAGCGAGCGCGATTTCATGCGCGCAGCTGAGCGGGATGCGGATGTGCGCAGCCGCATCGAAGAGCTCTGGCGCGCGCTGCGAGGCGACGCGCGCGAGGGTGTGGACCTTGGCCTATGCCGCCGCATCGCGGCGGAGGCCAAGGTCTTGATGCAGTCGCTCGGCATCCGGCCGAGCGTAAGCACTGCAACGGCGAGCGGATTGCTGCTCGCCTTCGCTTACCCCGACCGCGTCGCGCAGCGACGGTCGGCGGGGCGCTTTACGCTCGCGAATGGCCGCGGGGCCGTGCTCCCGGAGCTGCAGCCGCTCTCAAATGAGCGGTATATCGTAGCAGCAGAGCTGGACGATAGCGGCATGGAGAGCCGGATTTATCTCGCTGCCCCTCTGGAGGAGGAGCAGCTGTTGACCGCATTTGAAGCTCATATCCGCAAAGATCAGGTTGTAGAGTGGGATAGTTCCGTTGGTTCAGTGCGAGCAAGAGAACGGTGGATGCTTGGAGCACTCACACTCAAAGATAAACCGCTTCAGGAGCCCAATCCAGATCTGGTCCTACAAGCCTTACTTGAAGGAATAAGATCGGAATCCTTAGAAGTACTGCCTTGGACACGTTCGGCACGCCAGCTTCAGGAACGCAGCATATTTTTACACCGTTTTACAGAAAATTGGCCCGATCTTCGCGATGAATCGTTACTAGCGACCCTTGAGGAGTGGGCGGGGTCACATCTATTTGGCATAAAAAGCAAAGGTGCTTTAAGCCGACTTAACTTGACAAGCCTATTAGAGGGAATGCTAACATGGGAGCAGCGCCGTTCGTTAGACGAGTGGGCCCCTACCCACATTCAAGTGCCGAGTGGTTCGCGAATCCCGGTTGACTATAGCAATATGGAGTCTCCAACGTTATCAGTACGTTTACAAGAAATGTTTGGATTAGCAGATACCCCGCGAATTGCCAAAGGGAGAGTGCCAGTAACCTTGCACTTGTTATCACCGGCACAAAGGCCGATGCAGGTGACGAAAGATTTGGCGAGCTTTTGGCGTGAAGCCTACTTCGAGGTGAAAAAAGATCTCAAAGGCCGTTACCCCAAGCACTATTGGCCTGATGATCCAATGGCAGCGATTCCGACGAATCGTGCCAAACCTAGAACATAAACTCATGATTCCGAGAAAGGAACGAAGCAAGAAATGAGTATTCACGCTGATATCGCAGACATCGTTATATACGTTTCAGCTGGATTTGCAACGGCATCTAATTTTCTAGACGACTTTGCAGCTAAACTTGCTTCGCGATATGAGCAAACTGGCAAGTGTGTGCGAGTTTATGTACACTTTCCTTATGGCGATTGGGATCGCCCGAAGCGGGGGCAACTGCAGGAAATCATTCGTGATATGTGGCATAATGCCCATCGGAAGTCATCGATTCATGGTGGGAAAAGCTTGCTTCAGTTCGTCTTATCGACAAAAGAACAGGGGAAAAAGCTACTATTCATCGGGCATAGCGCTGGCGCCGTAGCTTCGATCTTAGCTGCAAATGAGCTTGATCGCCTTGGTTATGATATCCTAGGGGTGATCCAAATTGGATCTCCAAGGTCTGCCATTCCAGCGGCATTCAAGCACAAAGTGTTGTACCTACATGCGACTAATCCGCAAAATCAATCTCGAGATCCGATAGCTCGGCTAGGGACTTGGGGAGGCTGGGGCCGTACACGACTTGGCATTCACGGCTGGAAACGTGCAAAACATGCACCGATTCACCAACATATCCTTCCAATCATAGGGAGTCATGCTGATTATTTTAGAGATCACAATCCCTACATATGGCAAAATGCAACCAATTTACAAACCACCATGAACGCGATCTGGACATGGTTACAAACAATAGAAAAGGATGTTGAACATGATTGAAATTTTAAAAGCGAGTATGGAACACAGCAAAGAAGATGGCTACCTTGGGCACGTTGAGTTTAAAGTAGAGGGCCACGAGCACCCTTATGAAATCACGCTTCAAAGCACGAAAGGCAAAAATGATTGGAGCTACGCGCTGCACTTTTTGCGTGAGTCTGGTAAAGAAGAGGACATCGAGGCAGTAGAAGAGCTCCTTGAGGAAGATGAGTGGTTTGATCTGCTAGTGAACGCAGCACGTGAAACCGTAGCGAAGTAGTCAAAACAAAACTAGAATCGATGCCGCGCATAGAGATGCGCGGTTTTTTGTCTTGTACGCTAGTTCCAACTAGAAGTAGAAATCACCGCTTTAATTGAAATGTTTGTAGAAATCGCTGAATAAAAAGGTTGGATACGTGAGAGTTTTTATCCTTTTGTGAACGCAGCCATCCTAATTGAATAGGTGTTTGCTGTACCCCTTCAATTTCGAGCATAACCAAATTTCCACTCACAGCATAAGGGCTGTCAAAAAAAGAAAAATCATAACCAAGCGTTGCTGCGAGGTTTTCTTTTAAAGCTGTAGCTATCGCATTTGGATTATTGCTCGTAAATAAGGTTGATAACGAGTCGTGATTTTTTTCGAAATCGTGTAGAAATTCATGAAGATATAATTCGTCGTACAAGGCAAAAGAACATTTCAGCATGTCCTCGGGCGTAATTTTCTTCTTGGCAGCGAGTGGAGAGCTCTTCCAAACGCCTACAACAATCTTTCCTTCCCATATGGGTTCAAAAAGCAAACCATCGGTTTTCTCTGTATTTCCTTTCATCCCGACTAACCCTAGATCCACTTTGTTTTGTCTAATTTCATTTATGGTGGTGTCGGATGTTTCTTCGATAATTCGTAAAGAAACATCCGGATAGTCATGTTTGAAGCTGGACACGGTTCTAACAAGCGAACTCATCACACCTGGAATTGACGCTACACGCAGTTCAGTTTGCATAAGTTGGGATAAACGCAGTATTCTTTCCTTCATCTCCTGCAGTTTGGTTACGACTTCCAGCGCCGTTTGAATGATGCTCACGCCTTCTTTCGTAGGCGTGACTCCCGTCCGAGAACGGATGAAAATCGGAAGACCTAGTTCTGATTCCAAACTTGCAATGGATTGACTCACGGCTGATTGTGTAACGTTCAGATTGTTGGCAGCCATTGTAAGTGAATTCGTTTTTGCAACTTCGATAATGTAATGCATCTGTTCTAGTTTCATGATTTCACCCCTTTTTTAACATTAGTATAACTAATATTAAACTAAAAAACATTAATTTTATTTATTCAATGGCGTAAGTTATACTAATTTTGAAGAGCATATTTGACTCTCAAGTTCTTATATTTTGGTTGTATTACATGTTTACAAAAAGGAGAACTGAATCATGAGACTACTAGGAAAAACAGCGATCGTGACAGGTGGGGCAAGTGGAATTGGTAAGGCAACCGTTAAAAAGTTTTTAGAACAAGGCGCAAAAGTCGTCTTTACCGATATTAATGCACAGCTTGGCAATCAGACGTTAGAGGAATTCAAAACGTTCTCGAGTGAAGTTATTTTCATCAAACACGATGTCCAGAAGGAAGCGGATTGGAGTGTGGTCGTTAACACAACGATTGAAAAATTCGGAACTGTTGATATTTTGTTCAATAATGCTGGCATTTATAGTACGAAACCGGTGACAGATTACGCGGTAGAAGAATGGCAAACTTTATTAGGTATTAACGTAATTGGAGTGTTTTTAGGCATGAAGCACGTAGTGCCAACGATGACTGCGCGAAAAAGTGGGTCTATCATCAATACTTCCTCGGTTGCTGGCATTAAAGGCGGTGCGGATACAACGTTATACGGGGCGAGCAAAGGCGCAGTTCGCATCATGTCAAAGGATTTGGCCAAAGAGGTTGCAACGCACCAAGTGCGCGTCAACTCCATTCATCCTGGTGTCATTCAAACGCAAATGGGTGATGCAGTTGCTTCTGGGAAGCAGGTTACAACCACACAATTGGCAGCAGGCATTCCACTTAATAGAGTAGGGACGCCAGAAGAAGTCGCTGACTTGGTTGTGTTTCTAGCTTCCGACGAATCCAGCTTTATCACAGGTACAGAGATGGTCATCGACGGTGGTATGACGGCTTAATGAGGTGGAATCCATATAGCGCATAAATTGAATGGAGGTAACACAATGAGATTCGAAAATAAAGTAGCCATTATTACTGGCGGTGGCAGCGGGATAGGTAAAGAAACATGTCTAAAGTTTGCTCGAGAAGGAGCTAAAGTGGTCGTTGCAGACTACAACGAAGTAACTGGCCAAGAAACGGTTGAAATGATCAAGGCATTCGGCGCAGAAGCTTCTTTTAAAAAAGCGGATGTCGGTGATTTTGAACAAGTAGAAGCGCTAGTCAATTTTACTGTGGCGACATACGGACGTTTGGATGTCATGTTCAACAATGCAGGTATCGGAGCAGCCGCGCCGCTCTTACAGCACTCACCTGAGATGTATCATAAAGTAACTCGCATCAATCAAGACGGCGTTTATTATGGGATCTTAGCTGCAGGCCGGAAAATGCAAGAACTTGGACATGGAGGTACTATTATTAACACAGCATCCGTTATGGGTTTTCTTGCTACGAAGAATGCTTTCGGGTATAACGTCGCTAAGGCAGCCGTTGTTATGATGTCCCAGGTTGCAGCGCTAGAGCTAGCTCCATACAACATTCGAGTTGTTGGCGTAGCTCCAGGATTTGTCCACACGAATATTGTTAAAGGTTTAAAAGATCAAGGTATGGAAGATCCGATCGCACAAAAACATATGCACGGCGAATTTTTGAATCCAGAGCAAATCGCGGATACGGTGCTATTCCTTGCATCTGATGCAGCAAGCGGCATTAACGGCAGTACGATTAAAGTAGATGACGGATATGCTTCTTTCAAATAGATTCGTAACCTATGAGAATATCCAAACAGTAGCATTTGAGATCATGACTCACCCTGTTCATAAGTTAAAAGCATGTGATAGCATTGGAAATGCTATTAATAAGTTACTCACATATCAACTTAGTGGTTTGCCAATCGTTAACGACTACAATGAAACTATTGGATTTGTAAGTGATGGGGATATTCTTAGAAGGATTGGCGAACATAAACTGAAAGTAATTGATACGGGTTTTTATATGACTCATTTTTATGAAAATAATGAACCCTTTAAACTTCGTTGTAATCATTTACGAGATGTGAACATAATGAAAATTGCCAAACGTAAAGTGATCAAAGTGCAGTCGGATACAGATATCGCGAAAGTCTCTGCGATCTTAGCTCATAAGCAGATAAGAAATGTGCCGGTTGAAAGCAACGGAGTTCTCGTTGGCATCATTAGTCGTGGAGATATCATTCGTCATATCTATGCAGTGAAACTTACTTGAGCAATTATCCAATGATAATCCATCGAAAATAGTCTAACAAACC
This sequence comes from Paenibacillus sp. J22P165, assembly GCF_059692015.1. Taxonomy (NCBI): domain Bacteria; kingdom Bacillati; phylum Bacillota; class Bacilli; order Caryophanales; family Paenibacillaceae; genus Paenibacillus; species Paenibacillus sp. J22P165. The sequence continues at coordinate 10,469 of NZ_JCAUAP010000020.1, forward strand.
GTGCATCGCACGGTTTGTTGTTGTATTATGGAGTGCTGAGCAACCTAATCTCCTTGTGGCGGAAACTATTACGTTTCTACGGATAGCCAACTGACATAGTTCAAATGACATTATTTGAAATTTGTCATTTTCTAATTTGTAGAAGTGAGGGAGTTCCGGAAAGTTTATAACATTTCTTCGCACAGCATGATGACAAATTTCAACTGACATTAATTGAAATTTGTCATTTTCTACTTTTTGGAAAAGTTATGCGCTGGGCTGTTCCCACGTTCACCCAAACTTCTTCAAAATCAACACCGCATTATGCCCGCCGAAGCCAAATGAGCTCGACAGTCCATACTGAAGCTCAGCACGCCGCGCCACATGGGGCACGTAATCCAAATCACACTGTGGATCTGGATTGTCCAAGTTGATGGTTGGGGGGATGAGGCCATCCTGTAAGGTTTTGATTAGGGCGACGGCCTCGACACCACCGGCGGCGCCTAGCATGTGGCCGATCATCGATTTGTTCGCGCTGATCGGTACATCGTAAGCACCGCGGCCAAGCAGACGCTTAATCGCCAGCGTCTCAGAGAGATCACCCGCGATGGTACTTGTCGCGTGTGCGTTGATGGTGTTGATCTCCGATGCGTCGATCCCCACATCAACCAGCGCTTCGCGCATGGCTCGGTAAGCCCCCGAGCCTTCAGGATCGGTCGCCACGATGTGGTAGGCGTCCGAGGTGGATCCATAGCCGACGATCTCGGCATGGATCCGAGCCCCACGTCGCTCCGCATGCTCGAGCGACTCCAACACAAGCACGCCGGCGCCTTCGGCGGCGACGAAACCGTCGCGCTGCGCATCGAACGGGCGACTCGCCTGCTCCGGCGCGTCAACGCGCGTCGACAACGCGGTTGCATTGCCGAAGCCGGCGAGCGCGAGGTCGGTGACCGTCGCTTCAGCGCCGCCGGCAATCACGGCATCTGCGCCTCCGCGCTGGATGAGCTTAAACGCTTCGCCAATCGCGTTATTGCCCGTAGCACAAGCAGTAACTGGCGCTAAGGAAGGTCCTTTCGCACCGTATAAGATGCTAACTTGTGCTGCCGCCATATTAGCTATCATCATCGGAACTACGGTTGGACTGACTCGGCTTGGCCCTCTGGACAGCAACGTGCGATAGTTGTCCAAGATGGTTTGAATACCCCCAATGCCAGAACCGATATAGACGCCAACGCGCTCCTCATTGGAAGCGTCAATCACAAGTCCTGCATCGTCAATTGCTTGTTTAGCTGCCGCAACGGCGAACTGGCAGTACCGATCCATACGGCGCACCTCGCGCCGACCTACCGCTGCCTCGGCATCGAAATCATGAACGACGCCAGCAAAGTTCGTTTTGTAATCGGATGTGTCGAAATGCTCTATTTTAGAAATGCCAGATTGCCCCTTCGTCAAATTCCCCCAGAACGTATCCACTTGATTTCCTATTGGTGTAATGACTCCCATACCTGTAATAACTACACGTTTCATCGCGTCGTCCTCCTTTTTACATAGAATGTCATACTGCGTATCCTATTACAAGTTACCGTTTATACTGGTATAATGGCTTCTATGATAATAGGCTGAGGAGGAAACTTGGCAATGAACACAAAAGAGAGGCTTCAGGAATTATCCAATTTCTTGATGGCACATCGGTCACGTATCCAGCCGCAAGAAGTTGGGTTGCTTGGTGGAAGCAGGCGGCGTACGCCGGGATTACGTCGAGAAGAAGTCGCAACGATCGCTGGCGTAAGTACAACTTGGTACACCTGGTTAGAACAAGGCCGTGATATTAAGATGTCCGTACAAGTCTTAGATCGCATTGCCTTAGCATTGCAGCTCAATGAGGATGAGCGTCAGTATTTGTTCATGCTAGCCCTAGAGCAACCTGCGCCAACAACTTTTATAGATAATATACCGACGATAAGTCCGGCTTTGAATCGGATTTTGACTGAGCTTCATGATTGTCCCACGATTGTATCCGATCGAAGATGCCATATTGTTGGCTGGAACCAAGCGGCAGCGGCTGTTTTTCTTGATTTTGCTCAACTCCCAGAGGGGGAGCGCAATATGATTTGGCTGCTTTTTACACGGAAAGAACTGAAAGCACTCGCGGTCAATTGGAGCGACTTTGCAAAAGGATTTTTGGCCATGTTTCGTTCCTATTACGGACAATACGTGGGGGACAATTGGTATAGCGAATTCATTGAGGAAATAAGTGAACGCAGCAAGGATTTTCGTGCATTGTGGAATGAGAGCGATGTCAGCACGGCACCTGAAGTTTTCATTGAATTTCGACATGCCAAGGTTGGGAAAATGCTTTTTGACCTAACAACCTTGCAGGTGCAAGGGCGTACGGATTTGAGATGCAGTGTATACACCCCGTCTATTGGATCCGATACAGATAGCAAAATCAAATTACTGATGAGTAAAATAGGTGAATAACAGCCATTTCTCTTGATAATGTCGTTCATACAAATATGTACATACAAGTTGAGCGAATGGTATAATACGTTCACAATCGAAGCCTTGAGGTGAAACATGAAAGAAAAGCAATTACCGAAATATCAACAATTAAAACAGGAAATTTTATCCTGGTTACATACGGGAAGGCTCAAACCCAATGATCAAATGCCATCGGAAAATGAAATTGCCGAACAATTTCAAATGAGTCGACAGACAGTAAGGCAGACATTTGGCGAGTTAGAGAAAGAAGGACGGCTCTACCGAATGCAAGGTAAAGGGACCTTTGTATCCGCCCCGCAATCTCAAAGATCGCGCGATGTTCAAACAATCGGCATTCTGACGACCTACATCTCAGATTATATTTTCCCACATATTGTGCGGGGGGCAGAGGCGACATTGCGTGCAAGAGGCTATAGATTGCTGCTCTCTTCAACGGATAACGACAAAGCGAAAGAGCGGGAAAGCTTAGACATGATGATGAGTCAGCCGCTGAGTGGACTTATTATTGAGCCCACGAAGAGCGCGGAGGGCAATCCGAATCTCAGCTATTATTTGTCTTTGGACTACCAGCATATTCCTTATCTCATGATAAATGAGCGATATCCGGAGATGAACTGTCCTTCTTTAATTGTGGATGATGAAGAGGGCGGGTTTAAGGCGGCACAGCATCTGATTGAGCTTGGACATCGACGGTTAGCTGGCTTTTTCAAAACGGATGACTTACAAGGCGTGAATCGCTTAAAAGGCTTTATTCGTGCGCATCATCACTATCAGATTCCATTATTGCCAGAGTATGTTATTCATTATACGACGGAAGAAAAGCGGACAAAGCCATATATGAGCGCAATTGCTATGCTGGAACGCATGGAGGTAGAAGATCGTGCAACGGCCTTCGTTTGCTATAATGATGAGCTTGCTATTCATCTTTTGGAAGCTGTGCGTACAATTGGCTTGCAGGTACCGCAGGACGTCTCACTAGTGGGATTTGATGATTCTAATCTTGCTACCGCTACAGAGGTGAAATTAACCTCTCTTTCACATCCGAAAACGGAGTTAGGCAGCGATGCAGCCGGTATTCTAATTGATATGATCGAGAATAAACGAGCTAGCGGCAGTGAAACGGGAAAAGTGTACAAGCCTGAATTAATCGTCAGAGACTCCACAATTCGCATAAAGTAACTGAAAATAAGGGCAGCCAACTTGTACGTACAAGTGAAATACTGAAACCAATAATCATGTTCACTTTTAAAGGAGGCCCCCGATGTCGAAGAAATATGCGATTGGTGTTGATTATGGTACAGAGTCAGGGCGCGCAGTTCTGGTTGATTTGAGTGATGGTACTGAGGTTGCCGATCACGTTACGCCGTATCCACACAATGTTATTGATGAGAAACTACCTGTTTCCGGTGTGAAGTTAGAGTATGACTGGGCTTTGCAGCATCCTCAAGATTATATTGATGTCCTTACGCAATCGGTTCCGGCAGTTGTACGTGCATCTGGTGTAGATCCGGCTGACATTATCGGATTAGGGATTGATTTCACAGCATGTACAATGCTTCCTATTGATAAAGAAGGTCAACCACTGTGCTTCCAACCGACGCTTTCTTCCAACCCGCATAGCTGGGTGAAGCTATGGAAGCATCATGCAGCGCAGGATGAAGCGACATTAATTAATGAAATTGCTGCGAGCAGAGGGGAAGCCTTTCTACCGCGTTACGGCGGCAAGATTTCATCTGAATGGATGATCGCCAAGGTTTGGCAGATTTTGAATGAAGCACCGGACATTTATGATCAAACCGATCGTTTTTTAGAAGCGGCTGACTGGGTTGTTTCACAAATGACTGGCCAATCAGAGATCGTCCGCAACAGCTGTACTGCTGGTTATAAATCTATTTGGCACAAACAAGATGGGTATCCGAGTCAAGATTTCTTCAAAGCGCTAGATCCTCGTCTTGTAGATGTCACAGAAACGAAGCTGCGCGGTGGTGTTGTTGCCTTAGGAACAAAAGCTGGGGAATTGACGGCTGCAATGGCCGAACGGATGGGGCTAGCAGCAGGAACAGCCATTGCTGTTGGCAACGTAGATGCGCATGCAGCAGTACCTGGCGTTGGCGTTGTTACGCCTGGCAAGCTCGTAATGGCGATGGGAACATCGATTTGCCACATGTTACTTGGTACGGAGGAGAAAGAAGTCGAAGGCATGTGCGGCGTTGTTGAAGATGGCATTATTCCAGGCTACTTAGGCTATGAAGCAGGGCAATCAGCGGTTGGTGATATTTTCGCATGGTATGTAGAGCAAGGTGTTCCTGCCTATGTAGAAAAAGCTGCTGCCGAAGAAGGCATTCATGTACATGAATGGTTGGAACGTCGTGCATCCGCTTACAAACCAGGCGAAACAGGCTTGCTCGCTCTGGATTGGTGGAATGGAAACCGTTCGGTGCTTGTAGATACAGAGTTAAATGGACTTATTCTAGGGTATTCATTGCTTACGAAGCCAGAAGAGATTTATCGGACATTATTGGAAGCAACAGCTTTCGGAACACGAAAAATCGTGGATGCCTTCCATAGCAACGGGGTTGAGGTTGAGGAGCTTTACGCTTGTGGTGGTTTGCCGCAGAAGAATCGTCTTTTGATGCAAATTTATGCGGATGTTACGAATCGTGAAATTAAGATTGCCGATTCCAAACAAACACCAGCCCTAGGAGCTGCGATGTTTGGAGCAGTGGCAGCGGGTGCAGACAAAGGCGGTTATGACAGTATCGTGGATGCCGCGAAGCAAATGGCTCGTGTTCGTAAAGAAACATTTAAGCCGATTGCTGACAATGTTGCTGTATACGAGAAGCTATACCAAGAGTATAGCAAGTTGCATGACTATTTTGGACGCGGTGACAATGATGTGATGAAACGACTTCGCTCGATTCGCGAGGAAGCACGTCAGTAATTCTCACTTTAGCTAGAAATCTAATTTGCAATTATGGATCCCATTATCCTAGGAGGCTTAACTCATGAACCCTTTTTCTGAAAAAGTATTCTGGTTTGTTACTGGAAGTCAACATTTGTATGGACCTGAAACGCTGCTTCAAGTAGATGAACATTCCAAACAGATCACAGCAGGTATTGATCGTGCGGAAATCATTCCAAGCAAGCTCATATTCAAACCAGTATTAACTACACCTGATGCGATTCGTAGACTGTGTCTAGATGCAAATGCCGATGATTCCTGTGCGGGTATTATCACGTGGATGCATACGTTCTCTCCAGCAAAAATGTGGATTGCAGGTCTTTCGGAATACCGCAAGCCATTGCTTCATTTACACACACAATTCAATCGCGATATCCCATGGGATTCGATAGATATGGATTTCATGAACTTAAACCAAGCAGCGCACGGTGACCGTGAGTATGGTTTCATCGGGGCACGTATGGGCATTTCTCGGAAGGTAGTCGTTGGTTACTGGGAAGATCCTGCAGTTCTTGCACGTATAGCAGGTTGGATGCGGACTTCCGTGGCCTTCATCGAAGGGCGCAGCTTGAAGGTTGCTCGTTTTGGTGACAATATGCGTCATGTTGCCGTAACGGAAGGCGATAAAGTGGAAGCGCAAATTAAATTCGGCTGGTCCATCAATGGGTACGGTGTGGGAGATCTGGTTCAGCGAGTGGGCGATATTTCAGAAGCTGAAGTCGATCAACTTATGGATGAATATAATGAGCTATACGATATTACGCCTGAAGGGCGAACTGCAGGACCTATTCGTGAAGCGATTCGGGAACAAGCGCGCATTGAGCTTGGTATGAAAGGTTTCTTGCAAGAAGGCGGCTTCGGTGCGTTTACGACAACATTTGAGGATTTGCACGGTCTTATGCAATTGCCAGGACTAGCGGTTCAACGGTTGATGGAACAAGGTTACGGATTTGGCGGTGAAGGTGATTGGAAAACAGCGGCATTGCTGCGTGTAATGAAAATCATCGCGAACAACAAGGGGACGTCCTTCATGGAGGACTATACGTATCACATGGAGCCAGGCAATGAGCTTGTGCTGGGCGCACATATGCTTGAAATTTGTCCGACGATTGCAGCGACTCGTCCTAAAATTGAAGTTCACCCGCTGGGTATCGGCGGCAAAGCGGATCCAGCTCGTCTCGTTTTTGACGGTGCTTCAGGTTCAGCATTGAATGCTTCGCTCATCGATATGGGCAACCGCTTCCGTTTGTTGATTAACGAAGTAGATGCGGTTCAACCTGTAAAAGAAATGCCGAAGCTGCCTGTAGCTCGCGTATTGTGGAAGCCACAACCTTCGTTGAACGATTCAGCAGAAGCTTGGATTTATGCTGGTGGCGCTCATCATACTGTATTCTCATACACAGTAAGTACAGAGCAGCTTGTGGATTGGGCAGAGCTAGCTGGCATTGAAGTTGTTATTATCAATAAAAACACGTCACCATTTCAGTTCCGGAATGAGCTTCGTTGGAACGACGCGGTGTGGAGACGTTAAGTTATTGAAGTTAGGGATCTGGGGCCTGCGGCCTCAGGTTTTTCTTTTGTTGGGGCGAGCAGGTTACGGGGGATGATGCACCAATCAGGCCACGACTGGGAGAATTGTGAGGTGGAGTAGGAGTAGGAGTTACTCGAAAAATTCGAGTATCTCGAAAGAAAATCGCACCCCACAGAAAAGTCACATTTATCGATATAAAAACAATTTACGTCCATTGACTTTTTTCACGCACATGGGCTAAAGTGAAATCAATGTGTCCGACCATATTTTGGACAGAAGACAAGCAATTACTAGGAGGAGAATGAAGAGGATGTCTACCAAAGCATATGAAGGAACGTACAACGGAGAACAAGCGATTTGGCTGCAAGCTGGACGTTATGAAGCGGTTGTTTTGCCAGATGTGGGTGCAAATCTGATTGCTTTTCGTGATATAGAGAAAGAATATCGCTTTTTGCGTGAGCCTGCGTTGGAAGAGATGGAAGCGTTTAAAGAACGTCCGATTGTTCATGGAATTCCGGTGTTATTCCCGCCGAATCGTTATGAGGATGGTAAATTCCCTTGGCAGGGTAAGGTTTTTCAATTCCCAGTCAATGAACCTAAAACTGGCAATCATCTGCACGGATTTGTGCACAATATTCCATGGGCGGTTGAGAATTTCAGCAGTGATGGCAATGAAAGTCGCGTAGCACTTGCCTTGCGAGTTCGTGAAGGACATTCTGTTCATGAATTCTTGCCTTTTGATTTTACAATTCGCCTCGTCTACACGTTGAATGAGCAAGGTTTGCATCAGCAAATTTCTGTACATAATGAGGGCAATGAAGCAATGCCGTGCTTACTAGCTTTCCATACGACGATTAATGCACCTTTTGCTGTCAATAGTCAGCCTTCCGATTATACGTTCCAAATGACGATCGGTGAGCGTTGGGCTTTGAACGAGCGTATGCTGCCAACAGGCGAATATCAAGCGCTGTCCGCGGATGAAGAGAAGATGAAAGTTGGCGGTCTGTCGCCATTCTTCGAAGGCATGGATAATCATTATACGAGTGTTCCGCAAAATAGCCGCAACTTCATGGCATTGACAGATGCACGTGAAGGCATCAAACTAGTCTATGATGTAGGGACTTCTTACAAGCAATGGATGATCTGGAACAATGGCAAAACCGAAGGCTTCTTCTGCCCAGAGCCGCAAATGAATTTGGTTAATGCGCCGAATGTGGATCTGCCTGCGAATCAAATCGGACTTGTTTCCTTAGAGCCAGGCGAAGTTTGGGAAGAAACAGCTCGACTATATACAATCAATATCACGAAATAAGCAAGTAGCGATAGGAACCGCCCCCTTTGATGCATGGAGAGAATCCGATGGGATGATCGACTTGCGAGGAGGGGGTATTTTCATGCTAGGAGGTGTAAGAATGGGGAAGTGGGATCACTTGGATCGCGAGCAAATCGAAGTGAAGGTTGATGCGCTAATACTTGAAAATGAAAGACTGAAAGCGGAAATCGCGCGCCTGCGCGGAGTCAAGCCTGCTGCATCAGGTTCAATGGAGAGCATGTCGACGAAGCTTAGGGAAGCTTTGTACGAATAATTTGGGTAGTCGGATTCGAATAAACTCCTCAGTTCGACAAAGCGAAGGGGATTCGCTATAATAAAAACTGGCAAAAGGAGGGAACTAACATGAGTGAAACGAACGTAAATGCAACTTTACCGCCAAAGACCTGCTCGGTCGATCGACTTGTAACGAAAGAAGAAGAAGTAAGCAAGGTGCTTGCTGGTCAAAAAACAGCTTGTCGTCGTAATGGGCGTTATGCGGATATTGGTGAAACGATGGATTTGCAAGGTACAGCTTTTACAGTAACCAATGTGTATCAACAAGCACTAGGTGATTTGACACCTGAGCATGCCAAAATGGAAGGTCACGAGACCGTTGATGAGTATCGCGACAGTATTCTTGCTATTCACCCTGGTATGCCATGGCTGCCACAGATGAAAGTATGGGTACACGAATTTCAAAAAGCTGAATAACACAAAAAACCGTGTGGATCCTTAGGATTCGCACGGTTTATTCACATTACAGATAGAACGGATGATCAACTTGTCTTGGTATATTGTCATGCTTTATATCCATATTTTTAGCGTTGTATTAAGCATCGGCCCTTATTTCGTCCTATTTCCTTTACTTGCGCTAATCCGTAGAGCTCCGTTTGAACAGCTTCCTGATTACTTAGAGCCGTTCCGGATTACAGTGCGACTAACAAAGCATGCAGGACATGTGCTGGTCGCCACAGGCATTATTTTGACATGGATAACGGCATGGAGCTGGAAAACCTCCTGGATTGTCGCTACAGTCCTGATCATGGTAGCTTCGCTTTACTTCATTGCACGTGCATTTTCTCCACTATTACGACAGCTGAAAGCTCCACATGAAGATCGTAATCTTCTCGTCAACAAGCTTCGCAAAGCTTTGATTTGGTATGTGATTATAACACTCGCGATGATGTGGTTCATGGTGTCCAAACCAATGATCTGGTAAAAGAGTGCGAGAGAGCTACGGCTTTCGCGCATACATCACGACAAAATTATAGGACTTGTAGACACAGTCCACATCTTCAAATCCGCAGTCCCGAAGCCAGCCAAGCTGCGTGTCTAATGGTGCCATTTTATCCAGCTTGGTCCGCTCGTAGGCTGCTTGGAGTGCTTCTTGGGATAGATCCGTTGCTTCAATTTTGGCAACCCAATCGGAACGGTAAAGACGATCAAGATTGGAAGTTTTGCCTAAGACTTGGTCTGCATTAACGAACACACCACCTGGCTTCAATAATTGGAAAATACGCGAAAATAGACCTTGTTTAGCCTCATCCTCTAGATGATGAATCGACAGAGAGGAGATGATGGCATCAAAAGGTTCTGCATCCTCAAAAGTCGAATAATCCCCGACAAGGTAAGTGACTTCAGCTGTTTCCGCCTCTGCAAATCTTTCTTTGGCAATGTCAAGCATTCCCGTGGAGAGGTCAATCAATGTTAATTTCGTTTGAGGATACATGCGTTGAATATAGGATGAGAAAAGTCCAGTGCCTGCGCCTAAATCAAGAACACGTGGAGTTTCATGGTTAACTTGGACCAGCGAAGCGGCCGTATTGTAAAAATCATCAAAACAAGGGATCAACTTTCTTCGTTGACTATCGTACTTTTGGGCAATTTCATCGAATTTCGTTAAAATGTGATGGTTTGCATTGTCGTTCATAGGGTATCCACTCCATTTCCTATTCTTGGTTTATTGGTTCTATACCCCTAGTGTAAAGGGCAGTTGGGAAAAAATCCAAGATATAAAAGGCATGAAGTTATAGGTATATCCTATCAAGTTTAATGTCATTATTGAAGTATAGAGCGAAATTATGCTTTAGCACGTCTGAAAAGCACATTGATGACTTCCGAAAAGACCAGTCCTATCGCAATGGCACCAGAGAGTAGAAATGCTTTCGCAGCTAGCTGCACGGCCACATCGTAATGGTTTAGCACGACATTGCGCATGGCGTCATACGCTAATCCACCTGGGACAAGTGGTATAATACCAGACACACTGAAAACGATAACAGGTGTTTTATATATTTTCGCAAAAAATTGACTAATAATCGTGACAACAAAGGACGCAATGAGTGTGGCCAAAATGGGATCCAGATGTGCTTTTTGAAAAGAGAAATAGAGCATCCATCCAATCATGCCTACAAAACCGCACTGCACTAAGGTTCTCCGGGGTACGTTGAAAATGATGCCGAAAGCGGATGTCGAGATGAAGCTTGTTACAAGCTGCTCCAACATGTCCATATTAGTACCCCTTCCCTGGATAAAATGTTAATACAAAAGCGATGCCTGCGCCAATGGCGAAGGCGGTTAAGAAGGCTTCGGCACCTTTGGATACGCCAGAAACGAAATGGCCTGCCATCAGATCGCGCACAGCATTTGTGATAAGAAGCCCCGGTACGAGCGGCATGACGGAGCCAATGATAATCTTATCCAGATGATGTCCGAGCCCTGTTTTGACCGTTAAATAAGCAATAAGTCCAATAATTAAGGACGCGAGAAATTCAGCGAAGAATTTGATCGGAACTAAACGATGAAAATAAGTTAAGGCAATCGTACCAGCTCCACCCGCTAAGAAAGCAGGGATGAAGTCGTACCACTCCCCTTGAAACATGATGAGAAAACAACCGCTGGCAATGGCTGCGGCTAACGCTTGGAACCAAGTAGGATACCTGCGTTTATCTAAATTAAGTGCTTCAAGCTCTTGATACGCCGCTGTTGGTGACAGCTCTCCTTGGCTGATACGGCGAGAAATTGCGTTGACCACGGTTACTTTTCTTAAATCTGTGGATCGCGAAGAGATGCGAATTAATCGGGTCGTTTGCTCAGGACCGTCGATTGAGAAAATGATTCCTGTAGGTGTGACAAAGCTATGGGAATTCGGAATACCAAAGGCTTCGGCAACATGGGTCATCGTATCTTCCACGCGATAGGTTTCGCCGCCGTTTTCCAGCATGATTTTACCAGCGAGTAAACATACTTGTGCGATTTCATAATTTGTCGCTGCAGGCTGCTGCGCCATATGATCTGTATCCCTTCTCGTTTGAATTAATTGACTTTAGTATAAATCAAATTGGCATATTTTGAAAATGAGTATGGTGCAAGAGAGGGGCACATGACACGTTGTTTGTGCTATAATGCTTGGATAAAAATGACTTCTGACACAGACAAAGCATTAGGAGGAGAGACTCGCAATGAGTTTGGAAATCAAATTCGTTTCCCATTCGGACCCTGTTTTACATGAGTTGATAGCAAAGTTAGATCAAGATCTGCTGGCAAGATATCCGATTGAGGATATTTATTTTGTGGATTTTAATGATCCTTCGGTGGAGCGAATTACGTTCGCGGTTGCCCAAATCGATGGGATCCCCGTCGGTTGTGGAGCTCTGCGCCCGATTGATCAGAGTAGTACGGAGTTGAAACGTTTTTTCGTTGATGCTAGTTACAGAAAACAAGGTATTGCGACGAAATTACTTACTTTTTTAGAAAACGAAGCGTTGCGTCTTGGGCATCATACAATTCGGCTAGAAGCTGGCGAAGCGCAGCCAGAGGCAGTTGCGTTTTATGCCAAATGTGGGTATTATCCCATCGCATGTTTTGGTGAATACATAGGAAGCAAGAGCAGCTTATGCTTTGAGAAGAAAATCGGATGAAAAGAGCCTATTTCTTAACGGACTTGGACGGTACCTTGTTGAGATCTCACGCTAAGCCTTCTGATTTTACAATAAGCGTTCTTACGCAGGCACTTGCGCAGGGAATGGTTGTAAGTTACGCAACTGCACGAAGCTATCAAAGCTCACAAGCTGTTGCTTCGGATATTCCGTGGCGGTACCCGCTCGTTTTGTACAACGGCGCGATGTTGTTTGATCCTATTCAGAAACGGGTATTGGATGGACGATGGTTGGACAGTGAGCGATGCAATGCGATTATTAAAATGGGCAAAACACTGGGCATAACGCCGTTGCTGTTCGCCCTCGATGAGAAGGATAATGAGCGTGTCATGCACGAGAGGTTGGAGCGCACGGGAGATCTGCAATTTTTAGCTAGTCGGCCAAATGATCCGAGATTCCAAGAGGTGGATGAGCTCCAAAATACGGAAGTCCTCCGTACGTTAATGCTGACATATATCGGTTTATACTACGAGCTGCTTCCACTGAAGACTGCAATTGAGGAATTATTTGGCTCTGAGGTACACATCCATTTGATGAAGGATAACTACATAGAGGGGCATTATTTCCTTGAATTTAGTCATCCTGAAGCAAATAAGCAGATGGGCTTGCGCTTATGGGCAGCACTAGTCGGCTGTGCGTCTGAGGAAGTGACAGCATTCGGAGATAATCTGAACGACACCGGGATGTTCCTAGAAGCAGGCTATAAAGTTTCTGTGGCGAATGCACATCCTGACCTTTTGCAAATGGCAGATGAGATTGTGGGCAGTAATGATGAGGATGGCGTGGCTGCTTATATTGCTGCTCGTTCGGGCGGGTTGCGTGTGAATGAAGTAGGGTAAGTGTAGGAAATGGTGAGTTGAAAAGGAGGGGTTTGAATGCCTCGGTACATCGCTATGCTGCGTGGAATTAATGTGAGTGGTCAGAAAATTATTAAAATGGACAGGCTTAGACAGCTCTTCGAATCGCTGGAGTTCACGCAGGTGAGTACGTATATCCAGAGTGGGAATGTGATTTTTGACAGTGATGAGCTGAACCCTGTGGTTCTTCGTGATCGCATTGTCCATGAGCTGAAGGAGCAATTAACCTTCGATATCCCAGTCATCATTCGCACTCCTGCGGAGCTGAAAGCGGTGGTTAGCGATACGCCATACGTAACGGTAAATGTGGAAGAAAATGAGCAAAGATATGTCACATTTCTCTCAACAGCTCCGACGGAGGCAGCTCTAAGCAAGCTGCAAGCAGCTCAGAGTGAAGTGGACGAGTACCATGTCAAGGGATTAACTGTGTATCTGCTTATCCGTAAAAACTACGGAGATTCCAAATTCAGCAACAATTTCATCGAGAAGAAGCTAGGAGTGGCTGCCACCACTCGGAATTGGGAGACGGTGAATAAGTTGATTCAGTTAGCAGGGGAAGAGACGTAAGTCGATAGGGTCAATTGACTTACGTAGCGCCAATTAGTTCGAAAATGCCGAATTTATCTTACAGTCCGGTTCTTATAGTAGTCTGGGATTATTTGCATATTCGTTGAGGAGATAGGGGAGGCTTAGGAGATCAATCATTGGACGGATATGTTCAATACGGGGGAGGCGATCTAGAATGAACCTTATGAGGTTCCATTGGAAGAATAAGAAAGTGCACACGGCCGCGCTGCTCGTGTGCCTCCTACTGGCGTGCTTCGCATCGCCAGTACAAGCCGCGCCCGGGATCGCCATCCCCGTGCTGAATTACCACAGCATCGGGGTGGCCCCGGGGAACACGTACGTGCTCCACCCCGATACGTTCGCGCGCCAAATGGACTATTTGGCCGCGCATCACTACACCCCATTGACGCTGGATGAATTCGCCAGCGTCCTCTCACACAAACAGCCGTCGCCGGCTCACCCTGTGCTACTCACGTTCGATGACGGCTATGCCAATAACGCGGAGGTGGCGTTGCCCATCCTCCGGAAGCATGGCTTTCCGGCGACGCTGTACGTGTCGACGGGTCTAATCCATACGCCAGGTTATCTTACCTGGCCCCAAATACATGAGCTGAGCGCAGCCCACTGGGATATTGCGTCACATACCGTGACGCATCCGCATCTGCCCAAGCTCAGCAAGAAGGCGCAGCGCGAAGAGATACTCGCAGCGCGAGCGCGCATTGAACAAGAGCTGGGAAAACCAGCGGATACGTTCGCTTATCCATATGGCGAGTACAATCGCGCGACAATAAGGATTCTACGCAAGGCCGGCTTTCGCTTTGCTTTTACGACGCAGGCTGGCTGGGCATCTTCGGATCAACCTCCGCTGGAGTTGCATCGCATCGTCGTTGACAGTCAAAAGCCATTCGAGAACTGGGTGCAGCAATTGTCAGAATCGACGCCAGAATAGGCCATTTGCAATGTAGTCTCCGGATAGGCACGAGTAGGTTTATGAAGATACCGAGTTTAGTAGTGGATTTAGCTAGAAGTTTGAGTATAATCGTATATAGAGATGATAACCACACTCGCTAAAATATGTCGTTTAAGGAGTCGTACAATGTCAAAAACACTTATTTTCGGACATAAAAATCCGGACACTGATTCAATCACATCCGCAATTGCTTACGCTGCACTGAAAACTAAATTAGGTCAAGAAGTCGAAGCTGTTCGTCTAGGTTCCATTAATGGCGAAACGCAATTCGCGTTAGATACTTTTAAAGTAGCTGCTCCACGTGAAGTTCAAACGGTTGCGAATGAAGCGGCAAATGTGATCTTGGTTGACCATGTTGAGCGCCAACAAAGCGCAAGCGACATTGATCAAGTACGTGTTGTGGAAGTTATTGATCACCACCGCATTGCTAACTTCGAGACGAGCCACCCGCTTTACTACCGTGCGGAGCCAGTGGGTTGCACCGCAACCATTTTAAATAAATTGTACAAAGAAAACGGCGTTGCCATTGATAAAGATATTGCAGGTTTGATGCTTTCTGCTATCATTTCTGATTCCTTGTTATTCAAATCCCCAACGTGCACAGAGCAAGACGTTACTGCTGCTCGTGAGCTAGCTGCTATTGCTGGAGTAGACGCAGAAGAGTATGGTCTGAACATGCTCAAAGCTGGTGCAGATCTTAGTGACAAAACGGTTGCTCAATTAATTTCTTTGGATGCGAAAGAATTCCAAATGGGCAGCTACAAAACAGAAATCGCACAAGTGAATGCGGTTGATGTGAACGATGTTCTTTCCCAGCAAGCTGAGATCGAAACAGCGCTTCAAGCGATTATCGCTGAGAAAAACCTAGACTTGTTCTTGTTCGTTGTAACGGACATTTTGAACAATGATTCCGTAGGTCTTGCTCTTGGACGTAAAGCGGACGCAGTTGAGAAAGCTTACAACGTATCGCTTGTGGACAACAAAGCTGTTCTTAAAGGCGTAGTTTCCCGTAAATCACAAATCGTGCCTGTCCTTACAGACATTTTCAACAACCTGTAGGCTACATAGCACTAGCTTAAACGAGCACCGTTCACTTGAGGAACGGTGTTTTTGGTTATCCCCGTAACTTTTGGTATGATAAGAGGATACTTTGAGAAAGAGGTGGCATGACACATGACAAATAACAATCAAGGCGTTCATTCAGATAAAGCAACTTTTGCGGGAGGGTGCTTCTGGTGTATGGTGACACCGTTTGAGTCACTTCCGGGAATTATTTCCGTTGTTTCTGGTTATATTGGCGGGCACACAAGCAATCCGACGTATGAAGAAGTCTGCTCAGAGACAACTGGGCACGCAGAAGCTGTTCAAATTACATTTGATCCCGAGTTGTATCCTTACGAAAAGTTGTTGGATACGTATTGGCGCCAAATTGATCCAACTGATGCGGGTGGACAATTCCATGATCGTGGATCATCCTATCGTACATCGATTTTTGCCCATTCTGATGAGCAGTTAGCCAAAGCCGAGGCGTCCAAAAAAGCATTGCAAGACAGTGGTCGATTCGATCGTCCCATCGTAACCGAAATCGTGCGCATTGATGCCGAAGCCTTTTACCCAGGGGAAGACTACCATCAGGACTATCATCATAAAAATCCGCTTCGCTATAAAGCGTACCGCAAAGGTTCAGGACGCGATGCGTATATTTCGCAATTTTGGAACACCGCGAAGGATAAAGAAGAGCGCAAGAAGGCACTTACACCGATCCAATACGAAGTTACACAAAACAATGCGACGGAACGTCCTTTCCAAAATGAATTTCATGACCACAAAGAAAAAGGTCTCTATGTGGATATCGTTTCTGGAGAGCCATTGTTCACATCCATAGATAAATTTGATTCTGGCTGCGGCTGGCCTAGCTTCACGAAACCATTGTTTGAAGGTCAAGTGAAAGAAGTCACAGATACGAGTCATTTCATGATTCGTACCGAAGTAAGAAGTACAGAAGCGGATTCACATCTAGGGCATGTGTTTAATGACGGTCCTGGTCCGAATGGTCTACGTTATTGTATTAACTCCGCAGCACTGCGCTTTATTCCATTGGCAGATTTGGAGAAGGAAGGTTACGGCGCCTATCTTCGATTCTTCGAAGGAAAGTAATCCGTAGGAGGTAATCCCAGGCTTTGACGCATACATTGAATTATAAAGCGTTGAAGCGGGGGGATATGCCTTGGTCGTATCACCAGATCTACAAGATCTTAGCTATGTCATGCTGCAAGGCGTGAAATTTTTTGAGTTGGTCGCAGAGCCCGTTGTTCAAGAGATTTTGCCAGGCGTGTTTTTCAAAGGGTGGGGATACAATGGCAGCATTCCGGGTCCGACGATACGTGTATGTCCTGGAGATTGGGTGACCATACGCGTACATAATCGGCTGCCGGAGGCTACCAGTGTACATTGGCATGGGCTGGATGTGCCAAATCGCATGGACGGTGTGCCGGCCGTGGAACCTTCGCCCTATATTGAGCAAGGCGAATATTTTGATTATCATTTTCAAATTATTAATCCACCTGGTACACATATGTATCACACCCATGTAGACACGGCTTTTCAAGAGCTGATGGGTTTGGGCGGAGGCTTTATTATTGAGGATCCATTCGAATGCAGTGTCCAGCGGGACTATTTCATTATGCTGTCAGAGTATCATTTACTAGGTATGGCAAAAGGTGTGGTGAAGGCTGGACATTATGAGCTGGATACGATGTCGGATCGCTTTAATTTCTTTACGATGAATGGTCGCTGTTTCCCGCATACTAGTCCGTTACCTGTCCGATTCGGGGAGGAGATGCGCGTTCGATTCGGAAATATCGGGATGAACGCGCATCCCATTCATTTCCACGGTCATCAGTTCTGGGTCACAGCAGCCGATGGGAACACCATCCCTCATTACAATCGAGAGCTGCGAAATACGATACTTGTGCCAAGCGGTGTTACGGTGGATATTGAATTTTCAGCGCAAAATCCGGGTGTTTGGCCGCTGCATTGTCATATGCCTCATCATACTTCAAACAATATGACGAAACCGACGGGTGGCATGTTCACCGTTGTTAAGTATGTGTAGACGAGAATGGTTATAATGATTTTATCCACAAACGCCTCTTGACATTAACCTGTCAGACTAGGTATTATGAGTTCCATAATCACATAACAAGTTATGATCAAAGACATGATTTTCTTCACGAACTGCCCAGAGAGAGAAGTAATAGCTGAAATCTTCTCCTGTTACCGGTTGAAAATTACCCCTTTGTAGCTGTGATGCTGAACCCATGTAGTTTCTACTATGGAAGTATGCGACACCGTCTTATCCTCGATACCGGATACTAATAAGGACTTGCATACAAGGCAAGTCGAATTAGGGTGGAACCACGAGCTAAACGCACTCGTCCCTTTCTGGGATAGAGATGCGTTTTTTTGCGTTTGATTGGAAGTTTAGATTGTATCTTTCGTACACAACTAACTGGGAAAGGGAGGCATGGAAAGCATGGAAATGGAAGTAATTTTACCAGATGGCACAAATAGGAGGTACGTACAAGGCACGACGATTGTACAAGTGGCAGAATCCATTAGTGCGAGTCTAAAGAAGCAAGCCATAGCAGGCAAAATGAATGGTAAATTGGTTGATCTCGCGCAGCAGATTGAAGCGGATAGTCATATCGAAATTATCACACTGGAAAGCAAAGAAGGATTATCCGTTTATCGACACAGCACAGCTCATGTGCTCGCGCAGGCGCTCAAACGCTTGTATGGCCAGCAAGCAATTAAGCTGGGTATTGGACCCGTCATCGAAGATGGTTTTTACTATGACATCGATATTGATAACCCATTATCTACAGATGATCTAAGGGCTATTGAAGCTGAGATGAACCATATTATTCAGGAGAACATCCCGATTGTTGGCCGAGTGGTCAGCCGGGAAGAGGCGATGGAAACTTTTGAACAGGCAGATGAATCTTATAAGCTAGAACTCATCCGTGAGTTGCCGGAAGATGTAAAGATTACGATTTATGATCAAGGTGAATTCTTCGATCTATGCCGAGGCCCTCATCTCCCATCAACTGGTTATATAAAGGCTTTTAAACTCCTTCAAGTCGCAGGGGCGTATTGGCGGGGAGACGCTAAGAATAAGATGCTGCAGCGGATCTATGGCACAGCTTTCTTGAAGAAAGCGCAGCTAGATGAGCACCTGCATTTGCTTGAGGAAGCTAAGAAACGTGACCATCGCAAGCTTGGAAAAGAACTGGAGCTCTTTATGTTCTCAGAAGAAGCGCCGGGAATGCCTTTCTATTTGCCCAAGGGGATGATCCTTCGCAACGAACTTGAGAATTTCGCTCGTGAGCTGCAGCGTCTGAGAGATTATAACGAAGTACGTACTCCTCTGATGATGAATAATCGCATTTGGGAGGAGTCAGGTCACTGGGATCACTATAAAGACAATATGTACTTTACAAATGTAGATGATACAAAGTTCGCACTTAAACCGATGAATTGCCCAGGACATATGCTTATTTATAAAAATAGCTTACACTCCTACAGGGAATTGCCTATTCGCCTATCGGAATTCGGTCAAGTACATCGTCATGAGTTTTCAGGGGCGCTGAATGGGATGATGCGTGTACGTACTTTTTGTCAGGATGATGCCCATCTCTTCGTTTTGCCCGAACAAATTGAAGAAGAAATCGGACGCGTCATTGAACTGATTGCGCACGTATATCACGTGTTTGGCTTCCAGTATCGGATTGAGTTGTCCACACGACCAGATGATTTCATGGGCTCAAGCAAGCTATGGGATCAGGCAGAGCAGTCTTTGCAGCATGTGTTGGATAAAAGAGGGATTGACTATCGCGTCAATGCGGGTGATGGTGCTTTTTATGGGCTCAAAATCGATTTTCACATCTTGGACGCCTTAAAACGGAGCTGGCAGTGTGGAACGATCCAGTTGGATTTCCAAATGCCTGAGAAATTTGATTTATCTTACATCGGGGATGATAATCTCAAACACCGGCCAGTCGTGATACATCGGGCAGTTTATGGTTCGATTGACAGATTTATTGGGATTTTAACAGAGCATTATGCAGGAGCCTTCCCATTGTGGATAGCACCTGTACAAGTGAAAGTATTGCCAGTTTCCGATCACTACCTGGACTATGCGCTGCAAGTGAAAACCTCTCTTGAGGAAGCGGGAATACGGGTGGAGGTAGATGCGCGGACGGAGAAATTAGGGTATAAGATTCGCGAAGCTCAGCTTGAAAAAGTCACATACATGATGATCGTTGGTGAAAATGAAAAAAACTCCGGCAGCGTCTCCGTTAGAAAAAGGGGAGAAGGCGATCTTGGTGTAAGTTCGCTGCCAGAGATTGTAGAGAAAATCACTTCAGAAATTCGAGTGAAGGGCTAACAACCTTTCACTCCTCATACCAGGGATTCAAATGAATCAAGACTTCGTCCACATCGCTGTGTTGATCCATAATCGATTTTTTTATCGCACGTGAGATGTCATGTCCTTCTTGAATGGTCAGCTCACCTGGAACAGAGATGCGTGCATCGACCAAAATATAGTGTCCATGCTCTCTCGCACGAACACGATCAATACGCTTAACCTGAGGAACCGCTTCGATCAACGCCGTAAATTGCGAAAGCATGTGTTGATCGACGGTTTTTTCCATGAGAATATCGAAGGATTCTTTGGCCATCTCTGCACCTAATTTCAAAACCAAGAGAGAAACAATTACCCCGGCAGCTGCATCACCGTAAGCCAGCCAGTAAATGTCATAGGCTTTGCCGATAAACGCCAAACCAATCCCGACTACAGCCGCAATCGAAGCATACACATCAGCCATATGATCGTGAGCAGTTGCGATTAAGCTTTTGCTATTCGTACTGCGTCCGATTCGCATGGTGTACACATAAAGTACATATTTCCAAATCACAGAAACGGCTGAGGCGATTAGAGCAATTAGACTTGGTGCACTCGGTTCATGGAATAGCGCGGCAACCGCGTGGTACCCGATATAAAGGGCGGCAGTTACGAGGATAAACGCAACGAAACCTGAGCCTAGTACTTCAGCTTTACCATGACCGTAGGGATGATCTTCATCGGCGGGGAGCTTGGAAATCCGCATTGCACTTAGTGCGGCTATGGTTGCGATGATGTCTCCAGCATTATGAACACCGTCCGCGAGAAGAACTTCACTGTGAAAAATGAGACCAATAATAATTTTGATGATCGTTAATAGAATATTACTGATGAGTGAAAGCCAAATAGCCCAAACCGATGATTTGTTGTTAGTATGCATGAATGATGACCTCCTGCAGAAGTGTTTCCCGAAGGAAAAAAAATCCCTCGACCACAGGTCGGGGGATTGGGCTGGTTTTTTTGTGGGAATCTAGTAAACTATCAATAAATGGCATATTCAACACTTCACTTTTCACAAATATCTTTGTATAATACCACACATAATGACAATCCACAAACCGCCAAATGTCATGGAAAGGAAGTCGAGCAGCATGCGTGTACATGAATTTATGGTTGCAAAAGATTTAGAAAGAAGCGATTTATCTACCATTTCTACGAAATCGTCTCATTTTATTTCGGATATCACACTCGACTTTCAATTTGATGAGAAGCATCATAAGGTTGATGTGAAAAGTGTATTAGGGATGTTGTTAGTTCCCATCAAAGCAGGCACTACACTGCGTTTGCTTACGAGAGGCAAAGATGAAGAAGAGGCCATGCACTATATCTTTGACTTATTTCGAATGTTTTGTTGATGACTTGTCCGTATGCGCTTACATATCACGAGATAACGGATCTGGAGGCAATGCTCCTATTAAGCGGTGACGGCTCTGTGTTCTGCTGCCACGGCTCTTAGTACGCGAAAGGTGCCCTTGACCTTATGGGAGGCGGCTCGGCGCGTGACGGGCGAGCAGGGCACGCTCTGTGGACGGTGAGGGTAAACCGTACGTGGAAGTTGTGGCTGCTGGCAACCATGACGGCAAGTTCCTTCGCGAATTCATGCGCTGAAGCGCATAAAAAAGCCTACAATCCACACAATGGTGGGATTGTAGGCTTTTCAGTGTGTCTTTCCGCTAGCTAACTGGAAAATCTCCAGTTAATATCACGATTTTTCACAGAAATTTGTGTTTAAATGGATTTCCTACAGTTAATTTGCCCGTTATCTACGTTTTGGAGTCGTCGATACCAATTTAGCTGCATGTTATCCAGTTATTCGTTTTTAAAGCATGATTTGAGTGAAATTAACTGTACCAAATCCAGTTATTTCCAACATCAGGAAAAAAGGTGCGGCGCAGAATGGTGTGCGATCCGATTAATGAATATCCTTCTTCTTAAACCGTCCGCCCTTCACATCATGGATATTCCCGATGGCAAGGAAAGCCTTGGGATCTAAGTCGTCGACAATAGATTTAAGTTTTGCTTCTTCCAGCCGCGTAATGACGCTGAAAATGACTTTTTTATCATCGCCTGTGAACGCGCCTTCGCCTTTGAGATACGTAACTCCACGTCCCAGACGGTTGGTAATGGAATCCCCGATTTTCTCATATTCATCGCTGATTATCCAAACGGATTTGGATTGATCAAGACCCTCTATCGTGATATCAATCATTTTATAAGCAATATAATAGGCAATTAGAGAATACATGGCACGATCCCAACCAAATACAAATCCTGCGCTGGCAAGAATGAACAAGTTGAAAAACATGACAATTTCGCCTACAGAGAAAGCAGTCTTTTTACTAAATAAAATAGCAACAATTTCCGTTCCGTCAAGCGAGCCGCCTGATCGAATAACGAGCCCGACGCCAATACCAACGATAATCCCACCGAATACAGCGGCTAACAAAGGATCGATGGTGATGGCTTTAACAGGATGAAGTAAAGATGTACCAATCGACATGATAATAACCGAGAAAGTGGTTGATATAGCAAAGGTTTTGCCAATTTGCTTATAACCGAGTAAGACAAAAGGCAGATTGAGCAGAACGAGAAATAAGCCAATAGGGAAGCCAGATAAATGAGATACAATAATGGAAATCCCTACAATACCGCCATCAATAATATGATTCGGAACTAAGAATATTTCCAATCCAATGGATACTAGAGCGGCACCAATAATCATAAAAAGAATTCTGCGTGCGAATTTCAAACGTGTTAATTTCTGATGTTGTGCATGTGCATGTGCTTGTGCTTGTGAATTAGCCATGAAAGTTTCCTCTTTTCCTCATCATTCAATTTCGTTACTTTAATGAGTAAGAAGGAATGAGGCCCGCATAACAAGAGGTGAACTTGAGGAACGCAAGTAGGATCACTTTCAGCTTTTTCCAGAAAAGATGAGTTAGAAATACGATGAAAACGACGAAAATCGTTATCTCATATTGCTTGTGAAACTGGTCAAACAGGTAGATCGTATTCTCATAAAAATGGATGATTTCCTTCGATGGCGGTTGCTGTTGAATCGTTAAGACCTGAGTGGAATTGGCTGAAATTAAAACATCAGTCTCGACCGTAGTATGGTTGGAGATAGGAGGTGTTAAAGGAAAGACGAATAATGCGAGAATCAGCCAGACCATAATTGTCCAACAGCATCTGCGTGTTAAAGGGTTCACGTACATCCCCTCCAGACAATGTGAATCCAAATTTGCTTGAATTGTAGCATTTCACTTCCCATGAGTCAAACTAGAATATATGTAAGAACGGAATCTCGCGATTTCCATACGTGAATGAGGACCCTTTAGGCCTATGTTGCATACAGTAGTAGGATGAACCTAAGTGGGAGTGGTGAAATTGTGCGTAATGTAATCGGCATCCTCCTTGATCGAAAAACGTATCTTGGCATTCTACAGAAGCAAACCGGATATGAGCATATTGACTACTATAATAAAGCGGCAATTGAGCTTGAGATGACGCCATTTTACATGTGTTTAAAGCACATTAGCACGAAGACCGCCCTAGGCTTATGTTATGAGAATAAAAAGTACACGTTGAAGCGGCTGCCAATTCCAAAAGTCATTCACAACCGCGCGATGACACTTTCCTCTTATTCACAAAAGAAACTTAAAGACCTAGCGAAGATAAGCCGAATTTTCAATGGTCAAAATAGACATGATAAACTTCGCATTCATCGGATGTTACGTGGAAGTTCCGGAAGCTCGGCATTTCTTCCTAGTACTATGGCATACACACGTAATAATCTGGGTAAGGCAATAAGCCGGTATGACTCCTTTTTCGTCAAGCCTACCAATAGTTCTGTAGGAATAGGTGTCCTGAAAGTGTCTGCGATGCCCGATCAGATATGGCAGGTATGGTGGAGTAAACAAATTCCTAAGCAACTGAATAAAGAACAAACGATTGATTTTATAGATGATAAAGTCAGGGGACAATCCTATTTGATTCAAAAAACAATTCCTCTTGCGATGTATGAAGGCCGTCCCTATGATTTGCGCGTATCTGTACAACGTGGCGACAAAGGACAGTGGGGTGTAACAGGAATCGCTGGTAAGATTGCTGCAAATGGCCGACATGTCACGAATTTGGCTAGGGGTGGAGAAGCCATGATCTGCGAAAATTTGTTTCGAAGTAATGGTTTTGACCCCGTACAGAAAAGGGAACAGGTTGTGAAAGCAGCTTTACAGATCGCAGAAAGCTTAAGCGAAAAAATCCCATCTATGTCTGATGTCGGGATGGATATCGGCATTGATGATCAAGGCGAAATTTGGCTTATTGAAATTAATGGCAGGGATCAGCGTTATCAATATAAGCATTTAAATTTGAATAAAACATTTTATCGAACGTATGAGACCCCGATGCTGTATGCGAAATATTTACTGGGCAAGTGAATCCAATAAGATGTCGGCGTAGATAGTTAACCTGTATTGAAAAGGTGGAGTGGGGATGTGAGTGATCGAGTACTCGTCATCAAAATGAATTTATTACCCTGGTATAACGAGCTTGATGATCGTTTGGAAGTCATGCATCAAACTTTTCCTGAAGAAGTACGTCAGCGAATTTTGACATTTGGCGAATTTCGAATCATCTCGATTAATCGTGCTAAAACACGCATTAGACGAATTTCTCAAAAAGCTTAGTGCCATTTGTGCGTAGAAATTAGGTAAATGTGGCATAATTAGTATAGAAGCAATACCCGTAGAGGCAGGGAAATACCTGCTTCTTTTTGTGTACAGAAAATGAATTTGGCTTTAGTGTTGCTTCATACCCCTATAAACAAGTAAAATAGAAGTGAAGCATTATTCGTTCGATGTAGGCTTTTACCCACAAGCAAATACAGGGTGTACAGGAAAAGGGGACATTTAAAAGTGAACGTTCATTTAAATTTTACAAACAAGGGCAAAGTGGTAATCGAAAATTTCAATAATGAGGAGCTCATTGAAATTTTTAGTCGTTATATTAACACGTTAACGAAGAAGTACGCAGTTGATATTACGGTGCCAGCTGAAGCAAATCAGAATATCGTCCAAGATGGTTCATTTAAAGTTGTTCTTTCGAATGTACAATGTGATGTTGAGACTTTTTTCAAAGAGCTTGGGAGAGATATTAAAGTGCCCCTGAAGAAGAGAGCGGACGGTAAGTTGGAGAATGTGTTCAAAATTCAAGTGATCGATTAAGTTACGGGGGCATGTATGCTTAGTTTAGACGAAAAGCTAGAAATTGCAGCATCCTTCCCTGAGTTGCAGCGTAAGGATGTTTCACTGGGACGAATCAATTTTCATTATCTAGAAAGTGACTATGAGAAGACAACAGTTCTTTATCATCTTCACCCGAATGGAAATGGATTTGTGTATGCCGAATACATCCCAGGTTGTACGGTAGATGCCAAAGGATTAATTAACATTCGGGATTATAGTGAAGACGAGCTTCGTGATATCATCGCGAAGTCGATTCAGTCTTTAACTCGCAGCGGTAGTCCTAAGATTGCGAAGGTCGAGGAAACGCAAGACTCGCAAGAAGAGATCTGGGTAGATGAGGATGGCAACACATTGAGCGTTACGTTCGTAGAGGATTTATGGTATATCTACGCGGGAGAGAACCTTGATTGTGCCTTTGAGTCCTATGAAGAAGTACAAGAGTATTTGGAAGAAGAAGGCTTCGATAAGAAGTAATTCTAACCTGTAAGCCCTCCTTGGAGGGCTTTTTTGGTATCTCGTGCATCTCTGTCGTCCAAGATGGACGGAGCAGCTGTTTATTTTGTATACTAGATGGAAAATCGTACAAGAATTACGAAGATCAAAGGGGAAACATACGTCATGAAATTTAGACCATGCATCGATCTACATAATGGGAAAGTGAAGCAGATTGTAGGAGAAACTTTGGGTGGCGAGGGCCAGCCTGTTGTTGAAAATTTTGTATCCTCATATGATGCAGTGTATTACGCAGAAATGTTCAAAAAAGATCGCTTAACTGGCGGTCATGTCATCATGCTTGGCGAGGGGAACAAGGAAGAAGCGCTCAGAGCGCTTGGAGCATACCCTGGCGGCCTGCAAGTCGGGGGAGGCATACAAGCGGATAATGCGAGCTTTTATCTGGAGCAAGGGGCCTCACATGTCATCGTGACGTCTTACATTTTCCGTGATGGCCAGCTGAATATGGATCATTTAGAACGCATTGTTGCGGCAATCGGCAAAGAGAAACTAGTCATTGATCTTAGCTGCAAGGAAAAAGACGGCAAATGGTATGTGGCGACGAATCAATGGAAACAGTTAAGTGATGTGGAATTGAATCAGGAGACAATTCAGTTCTTCGAACAGTATTGTGACGAGTTTCTTATTCATGCGGTGGATGTCGAAGGCAAGCAAAGTGGTATTCAACAAAGCCTCGTAAGCGCCTTAGCCGAGTGGGTTACAATACCTACAACATATGCTGGGGGAGCGCGTTCATTTGAAGATGTAGCTCTGTTTAGAAAGCTTTCCCAAGGGAAACTGGATATAACGATTGGGAGTGCGCTTGATATTTTCGGCGGTAGGCTCTCTTATGATGAGGTTGTCCAACAGTTAAGCAGGTAAAAAAGGATGTGTGCAATGGCGATTTGGCACAAGCTGTACTACTGGGGACTTGGTATCATCCTCCTGTTAATTATGATTGGAGAACTCGTCTGGCTGCCAGATCCGTTAAGATGGGGAACGCGCTTCTATTGGATAGATCTTATAGATCTGCTAATCTACGCGATTGCACTTGTTCCTTTATTATGGATGATAGCGGCTCTCTTGCATCTAAAAGCGTCACATTCACGCAGGTTGAAGGTATTTCGCGGCCTTATCAGTTTGGTCTGTTTGTGTAGTACGGTTATCGTGATCACGATGCCCAAAAAACTGGAATTCTCAGCTTCTGCTTTGATTCTTAGCTTGCTGCTTATCCTTACAGATATGTTCCTGCACGAGAGAAGGAAACGTAAGGTGCCACGCCAGAGTATCATCGTGGTTGGCGTGACACTGAGTCTCTTACTGCTGATGTTGTGGCCTACTTCCTACTTAGTTACTTATCCGGGGATAACGCTTAACATGAATCGCTATGCACAGGCCGAAGGCGGTTCCAAGCATGGAGATATTTCAGGTGTGCTCATTTTCGAGCGGCCTGCCTTCCCGATGGATTGGTTGTATGCGAAGCTTTTTAAAGATTACACGTTTGAAAAGATTGAATCGTTAGGCATGTCGATCAGTGAATATAATCAGGAAGTACGCACGATGAAGGAAGATGCGAATGCCGCGGGGAGTGCCATTGCCTTCCAAAAAGTGGGTTTAGGCAAAGGCATTCTACCGGAAGGTGTACGAATAACAGCTGTCTTGCAGAATTCACAAGCCTCGGAAGTGCTGCAACCCAGCGATGTGATTACCGTATTGAATGGGCATCCCATCACAATGGTTCAGGAACTAAGTGAGCAAATGCAAGCGATTAAACCTGGCGAATCGATCAAACTCTCGGTCATTCGGAGCGGTAAGAAGCTTGAGGTAACCGTTCCTACGCGCGCGAGCACAGACGATCCAAAACGAGCATCTATCGGAATTATGATTGCAAATGAGCTCAGATATGATATACCTGAGCACGTGACCTATCACAATTACCTGTTGCATGAGGGTGGACCGTCCCATGGAGCCATGCTGGCGCTCACGCTAATAGACCAACTGACCCCGTGTGGGGTCACGTATGGTCATCACGTTGCAGGGACGGGAACGATCGAACCAGACGGCTCTATCGGGCCCGTTGGCGGACTCGTTCAGAAAGCCTACACCGTAAGTCGCACGAATGCGGATGTGTTCTTCGTCCCGATCGCGAATGAAGCTGATGCAAGAAAAGGCGCAGGCGATCTACCGATCGTTCCCGTGCGCAATCTTGATGATATTCTGAATTGGCTGAAGGCCAATCCGAAGACAGGGGCATCAGCTTGCTCGTCATAACCGTACGGGTTAATCACGGGAAGCTTCATAAATCTTGGCAGCAATGAGCTTAGGCTCATATTGAGGCGTCGTCATATGGTCACCATGGACTTGCAGGAAGCGGAAGATACCTAGCCTGCTGGACATGTGTGGATGCCAACCATAGTTGGGATCGCCAAAAGGAATCACATTATCTTCTGTGATGTGGATATAGCTTTTGGGAATAGAAAGGCTATAGAATTTCTTCAAATCTAACTTCTCGAATAAAGGGCCAGCGGGCTCTGGTGATGCTTTGCTATAAATGCGTTTGGCTTGCTCCAGCGTTCCTAAATTCGTAAACGTTTCTCTAAATAGTTCAAATGGCAGCATGAGCGTGTTGTTTTTGGAGCTTTCTACTAGGTGTTTAAACTGTTCCGTAATTTGAGGAGGGAACTCATCGGCGGCTCTACCGCCGTCTTTGAGAACGAAGGCATTCAGAAATACCAGTCGCTTCAAGCGGTCTGGAACGAGTTCTGCTACTTTTTGAATCAAAGTACCTCCGAAGCTGTGTGCAACCAGGACAACGTTATGCAGATTATGAGATATGATGAAATCGGCGATCGATTTGGACATCATCGCATGTGTGACATTTTTATTGGGGTCAGCGCCATGTCCTGGATATTCAGGGACGTAGACGGTATGACCTTTTTTGCTTAACTCAGAAGC
The DNA here is from genome assembly GCF_059692015.1 of Paenibacillus sp. J22P165. Taxonomy (NCBI): domain Bacteria; kingdom Bacillati; phylum Bacillota; class Bacilli; order Caryophanales; family Paenibacillaceae; genus Paenibacillus; species Paenibacillus sp. J22P165. The sequence continues at coordinate 39,247 of NZ_JCAUAP010000020.1, forward strand.
GATGCCAGCCCAAAAGCTAGTGTCCGCCCACGAGCCATGGACAAGTACGAACGTAAGCGGCTGCTCTTTGGCCCGGTAAGAGGAATCCTCTTCTTGGTACCATGGGGAAGGCGTATAAGGCCAATTCGATGGCGTATAAGTGGATTGATACGGGTTTGGCCATGATGAAGGGCCGTAATTGGGGTAATGCTCATTCAGGTATGTCATTGTGGTCTTCCTCTCGCGTAGTGATATATTACTATATGCCCAGATGACATTTGTGCGATTGGAATTTGAATGTGAAGGGAATTGTGCTGAGAATGACACAGATGGAGCCTACAATGTATCGATTTAGCGAAGCACCTATTTGGGAGCTTCAGCGTTCCTACTATGAGGAACAGGGCATAACGGCATGGCAAAGTGGCGATGTGCCGCAATACATAACAAGTAACCGTGTAATGGCAATTTCGTACGCGGAGATGATATTCGCTTTCTTGCAAGATCGAGCTAAAATCGGTGAGTTAACAGAGCGTGTAATGATTCTAGAGCTCGGAGCGGGATCGGGTCAATTCGCTTTTTATGTGCTGCAAGAATTAACGAAGTTGATTGAAATCGCAGGCATTCCTTTGCCACCATTTCGCTATGTGATGAGTGACTTGGCCGAGAAAAATGTGACGTTCTGGCGTCAACATGCTGGTCTAGCGCCGTTTGTAGAGCTTGGCGTACTTGATTTTGCTAGATTTGACGCGGTTCAGGATAAGGATATTTATTTACAACATGTTGGCGAACACGTTGGGCCTGGAGATTTGGTGCAGCCTTTAGTAATTGTGGCGAATTATTTTTTCGATAGCCTGCCGCAGGAATTAATTTATATTGAAGATCACAACGTGTATGATTGCCAGATTTCACTGCAATTTCCGGAGGGAGCTCAGGATTGGAGTGCGTCCCAACAGTTGAAAGAGGTCGTAGGGAGCTACCATTATCAACGGGAACAAGCCTATGATGACGATGCTTACCCTTATCGTGAATTATTGGATGTGTATCGACAACACGTATCCGATTCGCACATTCTGTTACCCGAAGTTAGTTTAAGGTGTTTAGCGCGATTAGAGGCGTTATCTCACAACGGTTTCATGTTATTGACAGCTGATAAAGGCGATCATCGCTTAGAAAGTTGGGAATATAATGAGCCGCCGAAGCTGATTCATCATGGCAGTATTTCACTCACGGCGAATTATCACGCGATAAGCTATGTATGTGAAGCGAAGGGAGCTCAGTCGCTTTTCACGAAGCATCCGTATACGTATTTAAACATTGGCTGTATTCTTCATTTCTCGGATCCTGCCACCTATGGGTTAACGCGTCTAGCGTATGAAAGATGTGTGGAACGCTTTGGTCCGGATGATTTTTTTAATCTCAAGGAAGCCTTCGATACACAAATAGAACAGAAATCGATGCCTCAACTTCTAGCGCTGTGGCGTTTAAGTGGCTATGATACGCAATTTTTACTACCAAGTACGAAGCATCTTATACATTTAATTCCAGAATGTGGGGAACATGAATGGATAGCCCTTCAGCAAGGAATTCATCGGATGTGGGCACATTATTATCCAATGGATGGGAATACAGATGTTGCGCTAGCCTGTGGGATCCTCTTGTATCAAATGGATTTGTATCAGGATGCGATCCCTTATTTTGAGCGTACGCAGCCCACGTTGGATCATGATGCAACCGTACTCTATGAGATGGCGGTATGTTATTACGAGTTGGGGCAAGATGATGCGGCAAAACAATTCGTGGACCGAACCATTGCGATCCAGCCAGAGCATGAGGAAGCACTTGCCTTACGTGAACTGCTACTTACTTTGGAATAAAAGTTGACAGGTGGCTGCAACAATCTCGTTGCTCCTCACGTTAGGAAGGTAACCATACCAAATGGTAGTAAAAACTGCCAACCGAAAATGAGAGGAGCACGAGCATGAAAAAAATAGCAGCACTAAGCTTATCGATCCTACTAGGCAGTATGTTGACATTCGGTTCCGCTTACGCGTTTACAGATTTGGAAGAGGGACAAGCAACCGCGGTACTAGCTTTAAAAGAACGAGGTATCGTCAGTGGCTTTGATAACTTGCATTTCGTGCCGAAGGGTAAAATCAGCTATGCACAAAGTGTCCAAATGATCGTTAAAGGTCTGAACCTCAATTTGGATAATATGAAGTTCATTAAACAACCATTAGCATCGGACAGTTATTCCAATATCCCGAATGATTCTTGGTATGCCAATGCGTTCGTTATTGCCCATTACCACAATCTAGACATTCCGAAAGATGTGAATCCGAATGCGACGATAACACGCGAACAATTTGGGAATCTCTTAGTTAAAGCGCTTGAAACCAAAGGTCAATTTCCTCTGGTGAAAATGTATATCCCAATCCATGATGAAGATCAACTTACCGTGGATTACCAAGGAACAATTCAAAGATTGCTGCTCTACAAAATCACGTCTCTGGATGGGAATGGCAACTTCAAGCCCAAGTCGGAGCTAACTAGAGGAGAAGCCGCGAACTGGTTATACAATGCCATTCGTGTGCTAGAGACGCATGTGCAGAAACCACCACAAGTAGAAGAAGTCAAAGTATCGATTGAAAAAGTAAACGCTGATGTGAATAAAGTGACACTTTCTCGAGGTGAGAAACCAAATGCTGGCTACGGAATTAGCATAGACAGCATCGAATTTCAGACAGAGGGTCAAGCAATTGTGAAATATACGTTACTGGATCCAAAACCTGATCACATGTATGCGCAAGTCATAACCGAAGCGAAGGCTGAAACCTATGTATCTTCGAAATATGAAGTGAAAGCAGAAGTTAGCGGAGTAAAATAAGACCTCTCAAGGCTGTCATCCGATGTGGATGGCGGCTTTTTATTTTGTGCGTTTACCCCCCTGTATTCGAACTGTGCAAGCTCGTACTCTCTCACATAGGATATAGCATCCTCTATCAGATGGGTGGTGAGAGATATGAAAACAGTGAACTATTACACGTTAGCATTAGGTTTGTTAGGTGCGGCCAAATTAATTTTGGATGCATTCGGTATGAATATTATTACGGATGAGACAGCGAATGCGATTGCCAACGGTGTTGCTGCTTTACTTTCTGTGGTCGGTGTCTATACGAACCATCAAAAAGAGCAGTAATTCGCCTAACACCATCTTGCGTTGACACCGATACCAGCCTAGATGAATATCGTAATGGACAGATAAGATTTCCATAACGGAGGCGTCAGACGTGGGATACTTTGTGCAAGTGGCAGATGGTGTGAAACTATTTATCGAAGATTTAAATCCAAAAGGGACGAAGACCATCCTATTTATTCATGGGTGGCCTTTGTCTCATACACAATTTGAGTATCAATTTAATGTACTCCCTGGCCTGGGGTATCGTTGTATAGGGATAGATTGGCGGGGCTTTGGGCAATCGGATAAACCGGTGGATGGGTATACTTATGATCAACTAGCCGATGATTTGCATGCCGTGATTCTAGCGTTGAAGTTGGAAGAAATCACACTTGCGGGTCACTCAACGGGTGGAGCAATCGCAATCCGCTATATGGCTAGGCATCATGGAAAAGGCGTGTCGAAGCTCGTGTTAATCGATGCAGCAGCGCCTACGGGCTTTACGAATGAAACGGCGGCGGCACTATTGAAACAGAATGCTAACGATCGTGCTAATATGCTGCAACATGGTGTAACGGATATCTTCTTCTTTCAATATATCACGCAGCGATTCTCCGATTGGTTCTTTCAAATGGGGCTAGAAGCAGCCAGTTGGTCAACCGCGGCGGTAATACGCTTGCTGCGAGATGAGAATGTGGCTGCCGATCTAAGTCGAATTCAAGTACCAACCTTGATCGTTCATGGGATTCATGACAAGGTCATTCCATATCCGCAAGCGGTCGAGATGAATCAACGTATTCCGAACTCTCAGCTTATACCTTTTCATTACAGTGGACACGGTGGATTCTGGGAGGAAAGAGATCGATTCAATTATGTGCTCACGCAGTTTATTGGATAAGCGGGCCTCCCCTCAAGGGAGGCTTTTAGGTATTCTGGATATCGGATTTGAAATAAATAGACTATTAAAAGACTTGTCTCTTAGGTGTCGGTTCATTATGATGAAAGGGAAGGAATATCAATCAACGGATGACATAAGTGCATGTCAAATTCATTTAAACTGGTTTGGAGGTAGTATTTATTATGACTCATTCACCATTACGCATTGGTATTATTGGTATTGATTCCTCACATGCTCCGACGTTTACGCAATTATTGAACGATAAAGAGCATCCTTTTCATGTTACTGGAGGCAAAGTGACGATAGCGTATCCAGGTGGTTCTCCAGATTTCGAGATGAGCTATTCGCGTATCGAAGGATTTACAACGCAGCTTCGTGACCGAGGTGTGCTTATCGTCGATTCTCCAGAGGAAGTAGCTGCGAATTGTGATGGCATTTTGATGACTTCAGTGGATGGCCGCATTCATCTAGAGCAATTTCGTCGCGTGGTGGCCTATCGCAAACCCATTTTCATAGATAAACCGATGACTGTTTCTTCGGCCGAAGCGCGTGAAATCATAGCGTTAGCTCAGCAAAATAACATTCCGCTTATGAGCTGCTCCTCCTTAAGATATGCAGAGGAACTGACAAGCGCTTTGCATGCATCGGATAATAGCCCGATTATTGGTATGGACTGTTATGGACCAATGGCCCTACAAGCGACACAACCAGGTCTATTCTGGTATGGTGTACATACGGTTGAGATGCTTTTCCGAGTATTAGGCAAGGATTGCCTTCATGTAACAGCTGCGACAACAGAAGATCATGATGTGATTACTGGCGTATGGAACAATGGCGTTATTGGTACCATTCGTGGCAATCGTAAGGGGAACGGGCAATTTGGAGCCCTAATTCATCATGAGTCACGTACGCAATTTGTTGATGTGAACAAACATCCTAAACCGTATTATGCGAGTCTTTTGGAGAAGATTATGTCGATGTTTGTGACGGGAGCTCCGGATATCGATGTTGAAGAGACTGTGCAAATCATTCGCTTTATGGAAGCTGCTAATGAGAGTCGACAAACAGGACTTACAGTAAACTTATAAAGGTTTTGCACACAGGAGTTAAGGAGAGGAACACTACGATGGAAAGAGTAGATTTGAAGGTTGCAGTTTTGGGCGCGGGAGCCATTGCTGGTCAGCATTTTGATGCGATACGACGAACCGAGGGATTCGTTGCCTGCGCTGTCGCCGATATTCAAATTGAGAGAGCACAAGCGATTGCTGACAACTATGGTATTCAAGCCTATCGTGATTATCAAGAACTGATTCGTCAAGAACGACCGGATGTCGTGGTCATTGCTTTACCGCATTTTCTACATAGAGAAACAGCCATTTTCGCAGCTGAACATGGTTGTCACTTGATGCTTGAGAAGCCAATGGCGCTCTCTGTTGCCGAATGTGATGAGATCATTGCTGCTGCCACGAAAGCAGATATTCGTATTTTAGTCGGGCATACGCAGCATTATATAGCGGAGAATATTCAAGCGAAGCGGATCGTTGAAAGTGGCGAAATTGGTGAGATTGTGATGATCAATGATGTTCGGCATTTGAATTATTTCCAAGACACACGTCCACAGTGGTTTCTTGAAAAGGACAAATCAGGCGGCGGGATTCTAGCCAACTTAGGTACCCATTCGATCGATAAAATACAGTGGTTGATGGAGAGTCAAGTTCGTAAAGTGAGCGCAAAAGTGAGTCATCATGGCAAAAGAGGAAATGTAGAAGGAAGCGGCGTCATCTACTTAGAGCTAGATAATGGTCTGCCTGCAACGATTGCACAGTCTGGGTATCCGGGAGCTACTCGCAATGAAACGGAGATCATCGGTACAACTGGCATGCTGAAGCTCGTAACAGGAGTTAGTTTGTGGATGAGTCGAGGCGGCGCATATGAACAGGTTGACGTGCCACCAATGGATACGCCATTCGAGCTGCAGTATAAGGATCTATTGAGCGCAATTGCATCGAAAAATGAAACGAGTTGTCCGCCTGTCTATGCGCGAAGTGTGATTGAGGCTCTTGAAGCCGTGTATCAAGCGGCAGAGTCAGGCGTGGAACAATTTCTTTAATATGAGAAAAGGCTGGATACCAATCATCCAGCTTTTTTTGTTATTTCAGCGTAGATAATGGCTTTACTTTGTCATTTTGTCCTGTAGGCAGGTATATTTTACTGGGTATGGAATATAAAAAGAGGTTCTGTAAAGGAGACTAACGATGATTGAATGTCCTTGGTGCCATGAGCAAGTGCAGTTGGTTGACGAGATCTGTCCTGCCTGTAAGCAGGAGGTTTTGACGATCCATTTGAATCAGAGCGAAGAGATCAGCGATGTCGAGGCGTTTTCCGAACAGCTATCCAAGCAGGAGGAACTGTCTGATCTGAGTTTGGAAGAACGGATATCCAATCAATTCAAATGCAGCAAATGTAAGCATACAGCGTGTGGTATCCAGGAAGTAGCGATGACGGGGACTGGACTTAGCAAGATGTTCGATATTCAGCATCACCATTTCTTATTTGTCTCTTGTTTACATTGTGGCTTCGTTGAAATTTATGATCCGAATGTGTTACATGATAAGAAAGCTGGTTCACTAGGTACAATATTAGATCTATTATTTGGAGGATGAATGGCATGACGGTAGTCGGACTCATACGACATGGTTTAACAGATTGGAACACAGAGAAGCGCGTACAGGGACAAACGGATATTCCACTCAACGCGTTTGGGCGTAAACAAGCCGAATTACTGTCCGATAGAATGAAAGATGAGGAATGGGATTACATCTATGCAAGTGATTTGGGTCGTGCTCATGAAACGGCAACATATATTGCAAATGTGAAGCAAATGGAAGTGACAACGGATCAACGCTTACGTGAAATGTTTTGTGGACAGATCGAAGGGACAACGCTTGAAGAACGTGTTGCCAAATGGGGGGAAGACTGGTCCCAATTGGATTTAGGGGTCGAAACACATCAGCAAATTGCTGCCCGCGGTGTGAGTTTCATTCAGGAAGTGATCGAGAGACATCCGAATCAGAAAGTCTTGATCGTCAGTCACGGTGCCTTACTTAGTCTGACGCTAATGGATTTGATCCCACATGAGAACATCGAAGAACATTTACATAATACGTCTGTAACCACATTACGCCATATCGATAGCCGTTGGGAATGCTTGAAGTACAATTGTATTAGGCATTTAAATGGGCTTGCACCCGAAATTGTATAACGATACGCTTCTTGTTATTCCTACTTGACGATAAACCTAAAGTGCGTGGTATGATCATATCGAAGAAAGTAAGGTGCTCATGACGGGGTGCCTTATTTTTATATCTTGATGTTCATGGCGGGTGGAATGAAATGAAAAAACCAACTCTTCGTATCGGTTTGATCCGCAGCTTCCTAGTCATTATTACACCTTTGGTCCTCTTTCTGTATTATGAAAATTACTATGCTATCAAAATTGTTCGAGAGGAAGTGTCGCAATCTACCAGCAATGTACTGGCTATACATATTACACAGATTGATCGCACGCTAGAGGAAATCACGCACTATCTGTTACAACAAATTGTCACATCTGATACCAAATCTGCCTATCTGGATATGGCATCACTGCCAGAAACGAACGGAGATTATACGCTAGCTAAAATCAAAATTCATAATGAACTTACCTCGGGAAGCACCGCTTTCGAGAATTTTCATTCATTCTTCACTTATTCCGTTGAGAAAGAGGATTTTATATTCTCTCGTTCCTCGTTCGCGGATACGAACGATCTGAAAGAAATGTTGGGCGCGTATCTGCGTGAGAAGGTGAACGGACAAACATTCAGTAATTGGATTGTCCTTCGGTATTGGGACAAGAGGTATCTGGTTCGTGTTGCGCAAGCGAGTGATGGGCTATATATCGGGGCTGTCATCCTGTTGGAGGATCTGATTCGACCTCTGCGCGGTTTGGATTATGGCGATCGCTGGGAGGCGATTCTGCTGGATCAGACCGGACAACCGTTAACCAAATCCGTGATGTCACCTGAAACGATGACAGCGGTTAACCGAAAGCTGGTAAGCAATCCACGTGCTTTTCAAGTTTTTGAAAATCCAGCTGACCAAAAGGATTACCTGCTCGTCAGTACGGACTTTCAACAGGCGCCACTTCGCCTGGCGGCCATCATTCCAGAGAAATCGCTGCTGCAGCGTCTGCCATTTTTTCAAGGAGTCATCTATCTCATTCCGCTTGGTGTCATTGTCATCTTTTACTTCTACTCGCATTATTTGCGTAAAATGCTGTTCGGTCCCATGAACTCATTAATTATGGGCATGCGGCGGGTCGTAAAAGGGGACATGGAAATCGGATTAAAGGAAGCGAAGACAGAGGAATTAAATTTTCTGATTACAACGTTTAATCACATGGTATCGCAAATTAGCCATCTCAAAATTAACGTGTACGAAGAGATGTTGAAGGCCCAGCAATCGGAATTTAAACATTTGCAAGCTCAGATCAATCCACATTTTTATCTAAACTCCCTGAATATTATTAACAGTCTTTCTACGCTGGGGGAGAACGATCTGATCAAAAAGATGACGGAGCATCTAGCTGATTATTTCCGATTTATAACAAGATCGCATCGGGATACGATTACGATGGATGAAGAAGTACGGCATATCCGCAATTATCTGGAGATTCAAATGCTTCGTTTTCCAGAGAAAATTACGTATAGCATTGATCTGCCCGAACAGTTTTCTCGTACGATGATTCTTCCCTTGATGATCCAACCCTTTGTCGAGAACGCGGTTATTCACGGAATGGAAGAGGGGAGCAAGCCTTTCCATATCGAAATTTCCGCAGGTAATTGTCAAGAAGATCCGAACTGTCTGGAAATTCTCATTCGCGATAACGGCGTAGGCTTCACACCAGAAGTCTTGTCAACGTTTAATCAGAAAAAATTCGGAGATGGAACAGGAACCCATATGGGCATTTGGAATGTGTACCGGAGGATGCGTATGGCTTTTGGCGATCAGGCGGAGGTAACCTTCTTGTTAGGTGAGCCGAATGGCGCTATTGTTCGTCTGATTATTCCGGCAATTGGCGCATTTCACGAAATGGAGGAGGAAGAAGATGGCAAAGTTGATGATCGTCGATGATGAGGTGTACGTGCTGCGTGCCATGATGAGGTCTATCGATTTTGCGGCACTTGGTTTTGAAGAAGTGTATCAGGCCATGGGCGGCAAAGAAGCTATGGAAATATTGAAAGCGCATTCTATTAATCTAATCATTTGTGATATCGAAATGCCTGGCATGAGCGGCTTGGAGCTCATTGAATGGGTGAATGATCATTATCCCGAAGTGGAAACCATTTTCTTAACCGGACATGCCGAATTCTCCTATGCGAAAAAAGCCGTACAATTAGGCAGCTTTGAATATTTGCTTAAGCCTGTCAGAACAGAAGAGTTAATCCTAACGGTGAACAATGCGATTGAGAAGATCAATGAAAACAAAAATGCAGCGCAAATGGTGGAAACGAGCAAGAAATACCGGACCTTATGGGAACGCCAGAAGTCGGTCGTTGTTGAACGGTACTGGCAGAATCTACTGTCAGGCCGAATTATTCCGGAGGCGAACAATCTACAAGCGGTCAATTTGCCGTTAAAGACCGACTCGCAAATCTTGCCAATTCTTATCTCTATTGAGCAATGGCACAAGGAGTTCAGCTTACGTGATGAGGATACGTTGGAGTATGCGATTCGCAACGCAGCGTCTGAGATCCTTCTAGGCGGCTTTGCCGGGGACATTATCAAAGATGAGAATGGCATTTTATTTGCACTTGTTTATGAGTTACCCGAACGGTCGTCGAAACCAGAAGTATTGGCAGAGGCTTGCCGGACGTTCGCTGACGCCTGCGCGCGTTATTTTTACTGTACGGTTTCCTGCTATATTGGGCATGCGGTACCGTTTCAAGAGTTAACAGAGGTGTACCATCGTTTGATCGAAATGGAGCAAGAGAATTTGTCCAATCCGCTATCTGTTCAGCAGCTGAATCAATCGGTACGGTCTAATCATACTAGCAAGCATCCGTTCGCCATCCCATGGTCGGATTGGGTCATTCTTTTTGAAACAGGTAATAAAACAGAGCTCTTAAAGCGGTTAGATCAATTATTTGCTGGAATGCAGGAGGGTGGTGCGGATACGGAGTCGGCAAGTGCCCTGTATCATGCACTAGTTTATATGATCTATCATGTTGCGCATAAGAACGGCTTTTCGGTGAAAGAGTGGTCAGGACTTCGCGAACGCAGCGGAGAATTAAATGCCATTCGTTCGATTTCCCAATTGAAGACATGGGCGGAGAAAATCATCGATACGGGGTCCCGCTATCTCGAATCCCAAAGAAATGAAAGTTCTCAAATTATTCAGAAGACAAAGCAATTCATTAAAGCCAACTTGAAGGACGTTACACGGGAAAAAGCCGCCGGTTACATTTACTTGAATTCCGCTTATCTGTCACGCATATTCAAACGGGAAACGGGTCAATCCCTGATTGATTTCATCATTAATGCGAAGATGGATCGGGCCAAAATTTTGTTGACGGAATCGAGTCTGAAAATTGTTGATATCTGTGAGGAGATTGGCTACGAGAATTACTCGCATTTCGGTCAAGCGTTTAAGAAAAAAGTTGGCATCTCGCCAGTGGAATTCCGTAAACGATTCCAAAATCTAGAATTAAAGTAATGGTTGATTTCCTCGAAAGTTTGGCACGATGCCAGACTTTTTTTGTTTTCGTTACATGTACCTGCTTCAAAGCAGTCACAAAATCGAGATAGGAGTCACGCTACCCGATAGAGAGAGAGAGAGAACGACAGTATACTAGGAGTATAGGAATTAAGTGAAAGGTGTGACAAACGCATGAAAGGCAATAACATGAATCTCAAGTCACGGAATATGTTCGTACGATTCTTGCGAAATGTGAGGAAAGACAAGGCGCTGCTTCTGCTGCTTCTGCCTGGCGTCCTGTATCTAATTCTAAACAACTACCTGCCCATGTTCGGTGTCGTCATTGCTTTTAAACACATCGACTACTCCAAAGGGATTCTCGGAAGCGACTGGGTTGGATTCGATAACTTCAAGTTCCTGTTCGCTACGAAGGATATTTGGCTCATTACGCGAAACACAGTGCTTTATAATGCGTTGTTTATTTTACTCCATCTCGTCATTCCCGTTGGGTTTGCCATTGCGCTGAATGAGTTGAGAGTGCGGCTTGCAGCACGATTTTATCAAAGCGTCATGTTTCTGCCGTACTTCCTGTCCATGATCGTGGTCAGCTATCTGGGGTATTCCTTGTTAAATAGTGAGTATGGCTTTATTAACAAATCATTGCTCGAACCGCTCGGATTTCCTGCGATATCCTGGTATAGCGAGGTCAAGTACTGGCCATATATACTCCCGCTCGTGAACATTTGGAAGTCTGTTGGCTACTACAGCATCGTATACTTGGCGGCGATCATCGGAATCGATAACGAGTACTACGAAGCAGCTCACATCGATGGTGCGAGCAAATGGCAGCAGATTACACGCATTACCATTCCGCTCATTCGTCCTGTGCTCATCATCTTGATGCTATTGCAGGTTGGTAAAATTTTCAATGCGGATTTTGGTTTATTCTATCAAGTACCGCTTGATTCGGGAGCGCTCTACTCAGCCACACAGGTTATTGATACGTATGTGTATCGCGCGCTTCTTACGCTCGGAGACATTGGGATGTCCTCAGCTGCTGGTTTATATCAGGCTTTCGTAGGGTTTGTTCTTGTGCTAACCACGAATTATGTGGTGCGTAAAATCGATAAAGAGAATGCATTGTTCTAGGAGGAGTCGAAATGAAAGAAACTGTTCAGAAGTTGACTGTAGCCTCACAAGCTCCACCGCAGGGTAGCAGACTTTCGCTAACAAGGCGGAAGCGCGAAATCAATGCCATTAAAAGACCGACTGAATTTGTATTGCATCTGTTCTTCCTGCTGTTCTCAGCTGCCTGTATTTTTCCAGTGCTCGTTGTGTTGGGCGTTTCGCTGACGGATCAGGATACGATTTACCTGTACGGCTATAATGTCATCCCGCGTGTATTCAGCTGGTCTGCGTATGAGTATCTATTACGAGATCTCGGACCGATCCTCAATTCGTATATGATTACGATCTTCGTGACGGTATTCGGAACAGTCATTGCGCTCACGATTACAGCCTTGGTCGCGTATCCGTTATCCCGGCAAGATTTTTCGTTTCGAAATTTCTTCTCCTTTTTCGTCTTCTTCACGATGATTTTCGGCGGTGGGTTGGTACCTTGGTATCTCGTGTATACGAACTTCATCGATCTGCGGGACACCATTTGGGCTTTAATTGTACCCAATCATTTGCTAGGTGCCTTTTACGTAATTATCATGCGGACGTTTTTTACGACTAGCATTCATCCGTCCATTCTAGAATCAGCAAAGATTGATGGAGCTGGTGAGATCCGGATTTTTACACAAATCGTTCTTCCGTTATCGCTGCCAGTGCTAGCGACCATCGGCCTGTTCTATACGCTAAGCTACTGGAATGATTGGTTCAATTCCTTGGTGTTTTTGAATTCAGATAAGCTGATTTCGATTCAATATATGATGTATAAAGCGCTTCGAAACTTGCAATATCTAACTACCATTGCTGTGGATAGCGGAATAAGCGATCAGACTGCCAAACTTCCGAGCGAAACAGCTCGGATGGCGATGGCGATCATTGGGATGGGGCCGATTGTCCTGGCGTATCCATTCTTCCAGAAATATTTTGTGAAAGGTTTAACGGTTGGCGCAGTTAAAGGGTAGGCTTCATCCGGCTATCGTGCCGGTCGAGCATAGAGCAAGTTCATAAATACGAACTAAATGGAGGGTTAAAAAAATGAAATCGATTCGCACTAGAATTGGCGCTGCCCTAGGGTTCACCCTAACCGCAAGCCTTGTGCTCAGCGCCTGCTCCTCAGGTACGTCTAGCACCAGCACTAGCACCCCAGCACCCGCTACAAGCGCAACTCCGGCTGCTTCCGCCGCAGCTCAGCCAAAGCTAGACCCGTACACGATTAAGATGTTCGTTCCTGGTGTGCCACAGAAAGATCAAGAGCTTGTGAATGCGGAGATTAGCAAGTATTTGAAAGACAAGATTAATGTAACACTCGATATGCAGGTCATTGATTGGGGTAGTTGGGCGGATAAAATGAATTTAAAATATGCGTCCAACGAAGTGTTCGATATTACGTGGACGACATCATGGGATAACTGGGTTGGCAAAATCCAAAACAAATCGATCATTCCGCTTGATGACTTGATAGCCAAATATGGGCAAGATGCAGTGAAAATTGTGAATCCTAAAGTGATGAACGGGATCAAGTATAACGGTGTCACCTATGGAATGCCGACTAACAAGGAATTTGCCGCCAATAAAGGTTTCCTGGTACGCAAAGATTTAGTGGATAAGTATAAGTTCGATCTCAGTACTGTGAAAAAACCGGAAGATATGGAACCGTTCTTTGATGTCATTAAGAAGAATGAACCGGGGATGATTCCGTTCTTAAGCAGCAAGGGCAATGCGCTATTTATTGCTGTGCAAGAAGGAAATTTTTATGGGGCAAGCTCCAGTGCAACGAATCTTGGTGTCTTGGATCGTAACAACAAAGATCTGAAACTAGTTGACCTTTACAGCGATCCACGCTACATGGATATGCTGAAACTAGCGAATAAATGGTACAAAGCCGGGTTCATCAACAAAGATGCTGCTACGTTGACTGACTTCGCAGGTACGTACCGTTCAGGTAAAGTATTTGCTTTCCCTGAAACATTGAAACCGGGTAAAGATTTGGAAGTGTCGCAAGCGAGCGGTCAAAAATGGGTTCAGGTTGAGTTTACGAAGCCACTGATTACAACAGGCAGTGTACTTGGAAATATGTTGTCAATTTCCCGTACGTCCAAAAATCCAGAACGTGTCATGATGTTCCTGAATCTGTTGTATTCGGATAAAACATTGCTCAATATGATTGCATTCGGGCTTGAAGGCAAGCACTTTGTGAAGAAAGACGCGAATACAATTGACTTCCCGCAGGGTGTCACAGCGCAAACTTCCGGATATTCGCTCGGAGCGCCTTACATGTTCGGTAATCAATTCAATGATTATCTCTGGACGAACGAAGATCCGCAAAAATGGGATAAATACAATAAATTTAATACAGACGGAGAAGAAGCGAAGGGTATTGGCTTTATTTTCAACAATGAAAATGTGAAAAACGAAATCAGTGCTTACACCAATGCATTAGCTGAGTTCTACCCTGGTTTGATCACAGGTACATTAGACCCTGTAGAATACCTGCCTAAGATGGTTGAGAAGTTGAAAGCAGCGGGTATGGATAAAATTAACAAGGAAGTTCAAACACAGCTGGATGCATGGGCAGCAGCTAACAAAAAATAATGAATACAGGGACGGCTCCGATAATCGGGGCCGTTCCCATTTAAGTAAGGGTGAGCTGCATGTGGAAAATTGAGAAAAATAAACTAGCCATGGTCATTGCCATTGTACTCATTGCCTCAAATTTGCGGGCGCCATTAACGTCCATTAGTCCGCTGTTAGAATCGATTAGTCAAAAGTTGAACTTATCTCATCTTGTGGCAGGTACATTAACGACGCTGCCCCTGATGGCATTTGCAGCTTTTTCTATCCTGTCGCCACGTCTCGCCAATCGCTTTGGTCTAGAACGTGTCGTGTTGGCGGCATTATTACTGCTGGCTTCAGGCCTTCTGCTGAGGCCATGGTCGGGTGTAAGTCTGCTGCTTGTCGGTACGACGATGGCTGGCATGGGCATCGCCGTGGGCAATGTCTTGCTGCCCTCTTTGCTGAATCGTTATTTTCCTGACCGACTTGGATTTATGACAGGCATCTACACCGTCTCGATGAATCTAACAGGATCCATTGCTTCCGCCACAAGTATCCCCATTGCCAGATCATTAGGTTGGGGATGGGAGAAAACGTTGGCCTTATGGGGATTCCTTGCCATCGTAACCGCATCCTATTGGATGTATTGCATCCGAGCTCGTAGCCAGGCAACGCAAGCCGTTAATCCAAGTTCAAAAGGTAAACGTATATCTTTATGGCGATATAAACTGTCCTGGCAAATTACGTTGTATTTGGGTCTGCAATCCTTCTTTTTCTACGTGGTTATGGCTTGGCTGCCTGATATAGCAGCGGAACGCGGAGTCGGGGCAGGCACCTCAGGTGTGATGGTCGCTTTGATGCAATTTGCTGGGCTGCCTTTTAATTTTGTTGTACCCTTGATCGCAGTTAAGGTAAAGAATCAGCGCGTATTAGCTTTGACCAGTGCCGCCATGTCGATTAGCGGTGTTATTTGCTTATTTATGAATCATGCAGTGCTGCTTGCCCTAGGGGGTGCATTAATTGGCAGTGCGGCTGGTTTTGCCTTTAGCCTGACCATGATGTTTTTTAATTTGCGAACGAACAGCGCACGTCAAGCAGCAGAAATATCCGGCATGGCACAATCTATCGGGTATACGCTTGCTTGTACAGGGCCCGCTTTATTCGGCTGGCTGCATGATTTGAGCGGAGGCTGGCGTATGCCGCTTAGCGTACTTTTCGTAGCTATCATCGTGTTCTTATGGGCAGGGCTTGGTGCAGGAAGAAATATTCGGCTGCCAGAGGAGGAGAGGTTATCTGCATGAAGGTTGAGGAAATTATTGAGCATCTAGGTATTATCCGAACGGGGGCAGATTCATGGCTGTTACATGAAGACAGCCAACAAGTTCGCAAGCGAATCCTTACCGATGCTGCTTATTTACCATATCTAGATCAATTAGTTGGAGAAGGGGATCGATTTTTGCAGACGCCGATCCCCGATCTGGCATGGTCGCTTTTCCGTAGAATATGGGAAGATGGAAACCGCAAGACGTATGAGGCAGATTATTTCCGTCGGAGGCAAAGATTAGCCGCATTAGGGTTATTGAGTTGGCTATGGCCTGAGCGCGAAGATTATCGGGATGGGTTGCTAGATATCGTCTGGGCAATCTGCAACGAGTTTTCTTGGTGTGTGCCCGCACATTTTGAGAACATGCCAGGCAATATAGTGATAAGGCAGTCCGTTCTTGATCCCCATATTGGTAATCATGATCCCGCGTTAGAAATTGATCTCTTCGCAGCGGAAACTGCGTTTACGTTAGCAGAGATCCTGCAGCTTACGGGAGATTGGTGGCCGGAGGCTGTACGAGGTCGTATTTATCGAGAAATATATCGCCGAGTATTTATTCCCTATTTGAATAATGCTTATTTTTGGGAAGCTGTGCGTAATAATTGGGCGGCGGTCTGTGCGGGATCGATTGCCGCAGCTGCGATTTATTTAATTGAAGATTCGCAGGAGCTTGCCTTGGTACTAGCGAAAGCGCTGCCGATTCTCGACCTATTCCTGGAAGGTTTTGGAGAAGATGGTGCGTGCTTGGAAGGCTATATGTATTGGAGTTATGGCTTTGGATTTTATACGTATGCTGCACAACTCCTAGAACGCAGGACCGCTGGAGGCATTAATCTTTTTGATCATTCAAAAGTAAAAGAAATCGCGTTATTTCAGCAAAAATGTTTTTTGACAGGGAGAAAAACCGTCAACTTCTCTGATTCGCAAGATGAGGCGGATGTGAATATCGGACTTACCCACGAATGGGCTAGAAGAGTACCTGAAATGCATATCCCTGCATACAGCTTCGAGGGCAAGTTGATTTATGATCATTGCGGACGTTTTGCACCAGCGCTGCGTAAATTGATTTGGTTTGACGCGAACCTCAAAGGAACGGACTGGGAGGAAGCTTCTTATTATTTGCCCGATGCACAATGGGTGATTTCACGTGTTCACCAACCGAATGGCACCTTTTGCTTCGCTGCAAAAGGCGGTTACAATGATGAGCCACATAATCATAATGACATCGGTCATTTTATTTTGACTGCGGATGAAGAAACTTTTCTTGCCGATATGGGCGCCGGTCTCTATACCAAGCAGTATTTTAGTCCAGCTCGATACACGTTTATAGGCAATGGGGCGCAGGGACATTCCATTCCGATGATTAATCATGAACTTCAGCTCACGGGCAAGGAGATTAAGGCCAAGGTGCTTGAGGCGGATATCGGTCTCGAGTGTGACCGGTTTACATTGGATTTGAAAGATACTTACGGACAATTGAATTTATACGCATTTGAACGTAGTTGGACGTGGCAGAAAGATTGCAATCCTCCTAGACTTCAACTTGAGGATCAATTCGTGTTTACTGAAGGCATAAACTCGGTGAAGGAACGGTTTATTTGTGCCATGGAGCCTAAGATACATGAGCAAGGGCGAGTCGAGCTGGAGGGCACCCGCTATAGGTTAGTCATTCAGTTTGATAATGAATTGCTGAACCCGAGTGTGGAGCAACTGAACTTTATGAACCATTTTGGCAAGGAAGTTAACTTCTATGCCTTAGACTTTAAACTCAAACGAGATGTTATCGAGAATGCGCAGCGTATCCGCTTTGCGTTTCACTTTGAATTCATCTAGTTCGATGCTGACATTGTACAAGAGGTTACAAATTCGATGTTAATGTCATGTAATCATATAGTCGGGGGAAATTTACAACTGTTAATATGTGGGTGAACTGAAAACGATTTCACTTGGAGGTGAGAAAATTACATATGAAAAGGCGAGGAACAGCAGGCTGGCTATCCCCAGAAACTAGGTGATCAAGCTTTCGAGTGTTTTCTTCAGGATCACGTCAACCATGCGGAGCTAATTGTGAATGACGAGTTGTTAAAGTCCGTTACAGCTAAAGTATTGCTCGAACAGTAAGGAAATTCGAGATAATGACGAGGTGGCAGAATGAGAAAACTAGTAACCATGTTTACATTGGCAGCTCTCTTATTCAGCATGATTCCTTTATCAACGCAAGAGGCCGAGGCCGCAAATGTAACCGTTTTATCTGAAAACTTTGAAAATACAACTGTTGGCCAAGTTCCTGCGGGATGGGTTGCTTCAGCAAGTCCCAATTTAGTCAGTGTTGTGGCAGATACATATGGCAACCGCTCATTGTCCACGACAGAAAATAGTAACAGTACGGCAAACACAGCTTACTATAACTTTACTTCCCCCATTACCACTTCATTTAGTGTAGATTTACGTGCTAAGACGAGTGCAATCAATTCTGGATTCGAAGGCTACTTCTTTGCATTGAAAAATGCAAACGATGAAAAAGTGGTCGAGTTGTTATTTTACAACAACACGATTTCACGCAGATCGGGTGCAAATGGTAAGACGACCGTAAAAGCGGGCATCGTGGCGAATCAGTGGTACAACATTCATGTGGATGTTGATATGGTTGCCAAGAAATATAGTGTAGCGATTGATGGAGTACCGGTTTCTTCGGCTGCCAATATCGCACTTTACACGCCGACTGCGACCGAAGTTTCTCAGTTTTCGTTCTCTTCGTATCGGTTACAGTCGGGGACAACCGCAGTGGACGATATCGTCATTGTTAAAGAAACTGGAGGGGGTTCAACAAACCAAGCTCCAACTGCAGTGACATTAAATGTGTATGGCACGCCGACACTTGGGAATACGATATCTGGCAACTACATCTTTAGCGATGCAGAATTGGATCCTGAAGGAGCGTCGCTCTACAAGTGGTACCGGGGCACTCAAGCAAATGGTTCGGATAGAACGGCTATTACGAATGCCGTGAATGCCGACTATACAATTATGTCGGAAGATATAGGCAAATTCTTATTTTTTGGTGTGACACCTGTTGCGCAGCAGGGGACGACAACTGGGACACATATCGTAAGCACTGGCGTATATGTATCACAACCACCTACTTCCCCACAGGCTGGCACCGTGATCGGTAATAGGATTACCTTTGACAGTAATAATCGGTTTATAGATGATTTGACTAATTTCTCAAAAGTGTTTAGTTACAAAGGAACGACCATGAACAGTGGCGGTGCGGTTGGCGTAGCTGGCGATTTGTCGTACTATGCCGGTACGAACGACTTTAAGTCGTTGGATATGGAAGTCACTTATAATAAATGGACGCTGAACTTTACGGTTCAAAATGAACTGTCTGTCTACGAAGCGGTGTACAACAGTCAGACAGGTACTTTTGAAAACGGCAAAAAAGTGACCCTGCTTCGCAAGCTTCGTCCGGAACTCATGACATCCGGGGTTCAGTATGTGAAAGCAACATACTCGACGGCTGAACCGATTACTCCGGGAACCCAATATCTCCGCGTCATTTTGCCACAATCCGGATTTTATGGAGATACAGCAACAGCAAATGATTTCAGAATTGATCAAATCACGATCGATAGTTCCCTATCAACGACAGCGCCATTGGGTGGTTATCTGATTGATGATGCATCCAGTTTTGCCATGTACACTGCGGGGAGCGATACGAGTAATCTACAAGTGGTCACTCCGACAAATATAGCGGATATTCGAACTTTCGGCACATCTTCTTATATTAAACGCAGGGATCCGACGGTTGCTTCGATGATGACGTATGCAGCTCCAGCAGGTAAGGATTTCAAAAATGCTTACGTTGAAGGCTATTATTTCGGCAATGTGCCGAGCAGTCAGGCCATGGAGATCTGGACTTCGATTAATGGCACCGATTTCACAGTTTACAATATCGCAGGTGTTTACAAGCATCCGGCTTTCGGATCATTAGCCAATAACAGCATTCCGGATGTTCTGCAGGCTAATTATTTACCGCCAGGCGTGAAATTCGTAAGAGTTAAGCTGGTTGGAAATATAGCCAACGGGTTCCCTTACTTGACGAAGATGGCATTTGGCTATGGGGCAGAAGTGCCTGTAACTCCAATTGATACGGACATTGTGATCAAAAAGGCATCAGGTGAAATAGTACTAGATGGTGTGGTTGACACCGATACGAACGGTAATCCGACTGGTGAATGGGCTGGCAGCGAGCTGCTGCGCATTGCAGGTGTAACCGATAATAATGGGGATAAGCACAGTGCGGACATTTATTTTAAATACGATGAGAAGAAGCTATATCTCGGAGCTAAAATCAAAGATCCAACACCAATGATCAACACCAAAACAGGAACTGGCATTTGGAATGGCGACGTGCTGGAATTGTTTATGGGCGCTGAAGATCTCGATTATTCCCTGTATCCTGACAAAAAGGGTACAATGCTTCCTACAGATATTCAGCTGGTACTCGGAAGTGGGATTGATTTTGGTTATCAATCTTACATGGCCATCAATGGCGTGAATTCCAAACCGTCTGTCTTCATGGAGCTCATGAAGGACGCGGATGGCAAAGGTTATACGATGGAAGCGGCCATACCTCTACACGCATTAGGATTATCTCAGCCGTGGACGGGCAAACCATTCATACTGAACGCATTCCTAAGTGATGGAGGCTTTGCCAGCCGTGGGCAATGGGGTTGGACGATTAATGGCGAGCAAAACAAAAAGGTAAGAGGAAACTTTGGCAAGATAGCGTTTGAGCCAGCGTCACCTCCACCTTCGGAAATGCAATTGTCTGCAGTTGTTGATTCTAGCGCGCAATTCGTAACGGTGAGTGGGCAAACCATTCATGTTCAGGATAAGTATGTGACGATGGCGATGCAAGATGCAACTGGAGCTACGATCACGTTGGATCAAACGATGAGCGACGAAGATGGTAACTTTGCGTTCGTGTTCGATTTGAGCGGTTTGGCGAATCGTAAAGGAACGTACACAGTAAAGGTTGGCGGCCAAGGTATCCAAGTTCCGCAAACAGCAGCTTTTACAGTTGGTGATGGAGTTTCAACGATATCCCCACTTGCGGCTTCGTTTGACAAGAACGTTTCGAAGCAAGCTGACGTGAACGTTGATATGAACTTGAATGGGAACACGCTGACGGCGATCAAGAATGGAACTTACCTGCTTGCTGCGGGTACAGACTATGTTGTGAACGGAAATCGAGTGGTTCTGTCTAAGACGTACCTCGCTACATTGCCTGTAGGTAGCGTGAGTATATCTTTCGAGTTTAGCGCAGGCGCTGCTTCTGCGTTGACCCTTCAAGTGATTAATACGATATATTCAGAAGAAAATGTGAGTATCGTTGTTATTTCCAATGGGCTCCAAGTTAGCCTTCCAGCGGAAGATTTTACTGCCAAAGGAAAGAAAAAGTTCGATATCAAGTCGGATGAGCTAAACGTGAGCATCCCATCAGGAGTGGTCAAACAAGTAGCTGCTTTGACAACTGGATCAGAATGGAAGAGTGCAGTGGCGACATTCAACATCACGCCACTTGCTGTCCCTGAGTTTCAAGGAATTGCTAAAGTAAGCAGTGAAAATCACAATTTCGTTTTGAGTGTGACAAATCCTTCTGGTCAGAACTTTAGCGTTACTCAATTCGATGAGCCGGTCACACTTCGTCTGGATCTCGATGGCAATGCGGCGGCGAAGCGGGCGGCTATTGACTACATTTTGGAATATGGCCTATTGTCTTACATCGGCGGCCAATGAGGAGGGTAACTATGAATGTAAAACGTCAATTTGTACAGATGATTTCCATCGCTATGGCTGCAATTATGCTATTAAGCGTATGGGGGACTGTCGGTCCTGTTAACCGTGCCTATGCTGACGGAGTTACCTACTATATTGATGCCGTAGGCGGAAGTGACAGTAATAACGGAACCAGTGAAGCGACAGCTTGGAAGAGCATAACCAAAGTAAATAATAAGACCAATTTTCAACCTGGTGATCATATCTTGTTCAAGTCTGGCGGTTCCTGGTCGGGCTCACTGAAGCTGAAAAGCTCAGGGGCAGAGGGCAATCCCATCGTTGTAGGTAAATATGGGGAGGGTCCCGCACCTGTCATTAATGCCAATGCCGCTTATGCAGCGATCGATCTGGAAAACATTCAATATATCACCCTGCAGGACTTGGAGTTAACGAATTTTAATCCAGCGGCACCAGATGATTACAAAACAGGTTTTTACAGAAGAAGCGGGATCTGGATTAAGTCATTTCACAATGGACCCATGAATGATATTACGATTCGTAATATGGATATCCATGATGTCACAGGGATGAATTTGACAGGTGAAGCCACGACCACGACTACCGATGGTAAGGATAAAGGGGTTAACAAAAATGCGAACGCCGGCATTCAAATCGAAGCTTGGGAATTCGAAACCGGTAAGCCCAAAGCATATATCGACGGTTTGACGCTTGAAAACAATTATATTCATGATCTGGCGGTCATAGGGGTTAATATTACAGCCTTCTCCAATGATGTCGCGTATTTTAACAAAAACGTCACGATTAGAGGCAACACGGTGTCCAATACAGGTGCAGACGGCATCATTGTAGGGGTTTCATCTAATCCATTGATTGAGCATAATATCAGCTTGGATGCAGGTGCTTATGCTCCCGGTATCAAATGGATTGCGGGCATCTGGGTTTGGAGAACCGATCGGGCGCTGGTGCAATTTAACGAAGTAGGTCGTACGCGTGCGGAAATCAAAGCTGATTCAGATTCCGCAGCATTTGATACGGATCTGGCAACGCGAGGCGACCATATTTTCCAATACAACTATACCCATGACAATGCAGGGGGTTTCTTTATGGATATGGGTCAGTTGAAAGGCGGTATTAACATCCTCCGCTACAACATCAGTCAGAACGATAAGCGTGACGGATGGCATAGCTATACGTTGAATATTAACGATCCGGGAATCTATTATAACAACGTCTTCTATAATGATCTCGGTATCGGATTCCAAATGAAAAATAATCCGAATGCCACGTTTATGAACAACGTTTTCTATGTAACAGGGCCAACGCCTATCACAGAAACGTATCCGACAGGGCCTAAATTCCTATCCAACGCTTTCTATGGTAAAGCCGCACCGACGCAAGGAAAGAATAACGTCGTAGGCGATCCAGGTTTTGTGGATCCAGGAAAAGGCGTAGATGGTTACAACACGGTGGATGGTTATAAGCTGAAGCCGGATTCACCGTTGATTGGAGCTGGTGCTGTGGTCGCGAACAACGGAGGAAGGGACTTCTGGAACAATCCGATTTATAGAGGATCACCGGATATCGGAGCGTTCGAAGATTCGTCTACCGCAATCAACGACACGATTGCTCCAGCCAAACCTACCACGGTAGCCGTCAAAGATTACCAAGACTCGACCGTAACTTTGACATGGGCAGCTTCTGAAAATGGCGTGGACCTGGATGCGGATATTTATAACGCAGCGAACAATCAACTGCTCACCTCTGTGATCGCCAGCAATGAAGCTACGGTCACTGGACTCACACCAGATACAGATTACAATCTCTATGTGGTGGCCAAAGACAGGAATTGGAATTCCTCCGAGCCGAGCGCAAGTATTTCCGTGAAAACACGGAAGTCCATTATTGTCGACGATACACAGGCCGTTAAAGTCGGCACTTGGACAGCTTCAACAGGAACCAATTCTTATAATAACAACTTTGTGAGGATTGCAGCAGGATCAGGAACAAACTCAGTCAAATGGACTCCGCAGGTTACAATCCCTGGTTTTTACGCCGTGTATTACTATCTGCCGGACGGTGGTTCATCGAGGGCGGGGAATGCGAAGTACACGGTCACCTCGGCAACAGGATCGAAAACCTATACAGCCGATCAAAGACCGGTAAGGGGAGGAACTTGGAATCAGCTCGGTATCCATAGTTTCAGTGCAGGTACTTCAGGCTACATTCAACTGAGCGATGCAGCAACTGGCGAGGTCGTAGCGGATGCGATTAAGCTCGTGTATCTGGAGGGCTTCGGCTTGGAGGATATCGCCCGCATTCAGCTGTTCACTTCGAAGCTGCAGCTGCGCTTAGAGGAATCCACGAAATTCTCTGTGACAGGCACAGATCGTGAGGGTCAAATGGTCGAGTTGCCAACGGATTCCACGGAGTTGTCCTATATCGTTGATGATCCGACAGTTGCTGTTGTTAACGGTGGATTCGTGAAAGGGATTTCCGAAGGCGTGACTCGTTTCCATGCCAAATTCAGCTATAACGGCAACATCATCGAAAGCAACTCGGTTGAGGTGATCGTCGGACCGAAGCAGTCTGTGGAGACACCACTGTTCACGGATGCCAGTGGTCAGGAAATAACCGCTCTGACGACCGGCACGATTACGGTATCATCGAGAATCATAAATTCAACCGATAAGCATTTGAATGCAACTCTGATTGTCTCCTTGCAAGCACCATCTGGCATTGTGGAAACCAAGACGCAAGAGGTTGTGTTGAACAAGTATGACAATACGACGTTAACGGTATCGATGACCATGTCAGAATCGGTGGAAGGATACACACTTAAAGCATTCATTTGGGATAATCTCACTGATATGACGGCATTAACTAATGTGGTCACTTTAGAATAAATATATGGTAATAAATGTAAATTTACTTAGCGCATGAGAAGTTTGTTATTCATGAAAAGGTGTTAACAAGGTTTGTATGGAATTAAATGGATAGTGCGCATACGCGAATGGCCAAGGTAGAGATTGATATCCTCTCTATCATGGCCATTCAATGCTAATAAACGATCAGGAAGTGGACAACGATGTTTACTTATAAGGATTCGACTTTACTTGTATCCGCGCTAAGCTTGGAAGAGAATTCGGGTCGGCCCGTGCTCAGCGGCTTCGGCGTAACCGTATCTTTGGACAACGAAGCGTCCAAGAGACTGGCGTATCAAGCCAGTGAGACAACGCATGGTGTTAACAAGCTTGGGGTGTACGAGGAACATACCTTGAAATTCGATGACGGCGGTAACGTCAATGTGTCATTTACTTTACGGTGTTACGATGATGTAGTTCTTGGATTTGTTAATGGACGTATCGCTACGAAGAATCCATTCGTGCGAAAAAAGTCCTTCTCAGCCAAAGCAAGTATCCGCATTACTGTGGATGAGATCGTGGGATTGACCAGTTTGATGGCGAATTATCAGCATAATGCCTGGTGGACACGACCTCACTTTGAATCTGATCTGACAAAACTTCCGGCTCAAACGATTTCGTTGCTTTGGCAGTCTGATGCAGCTTACTATCGATTACTGCCTGTTTGTGGACCTGTCTGCCGAACCGATCTTCAAGGAGGCGGAGGTGCTCATGATCAAGGTTTATCCGTGATTTTGTCTTCTTATCAAGGAGGCTTACAGCATCAAGAGACGCTGGCGTTCGTACTGGGAGTTGGCAAGGAGCCGTACACGTTGGCAGATCGAACAACGGAAGCTGCACTGATGGAATTGGACTATCCAGTCCTCCCGCGTGAGCACAAAACGTATCCTGAAGTGCTAGATTATTTGGGCTGGTGCAGTTGGGATGCTTTTTACCAAAAGGTTGATGAGCAAGGGGTATTGGCAAAAGCTGAGGAGTTTAACCGTGTTGGTCTGCCTGTGCGTTGGATGATGATTGATGATGGCTGGTCTACCGAAGCGGGTGGCAAGCTGCAGGCCTTTGACGCGAATCCAGATAAATTTCCAGAGGGTCTCGCGGCTACGGTAGCTCAGCTTAAAGAAAAGCATGGTGTGAAATGGGTCGGCGTCTGGCATACTATCGTTGGGTATTGGGGCGGCATCGATGCGGACAGTACCCTTGCCAAATCACTTGGGAATTATCTATACAAGACAGCAGATGGAAGTCTTATTCCTTATCCTGACCCAGCCTTGGGCTTCGGTTTCTGGCATGCTTGGCACGGGTATCTTCGCCGACAAGGCATTGATTTCGTTAAGGTGGACAGTCAAGCGGCAATCAACAACTTCCTGCAATTTGAACGTTCTGTCGGCGCTTCCGCTTCGGCAGCACATCAAGCCATCGAAGCTTCGGTTGCGCTGCATTTCAATCGTACGATGATTAACTGCATGGGCATGGCAGCAGAAAACATTTGGCATCGTCCAACATCTGCGGTGTCGCGCAATAGTGATGACTTCATGCCGAAGAGCCCGAATGGATTTCGGGAGCATGCGATACAAAATGCCTACAATTCCTATTATCATGGTTCCTTCTATTGGGGGGATTGGGATATGTTCTGGACCATCAATCATGACGATCATCAGAATGCCGTGCTTCGAGCCATAAACGGCGGGCCTGTCTATATCAGTGATCCACTCGGTCAAACCGATCCGACAAAGCTTTTGCCGTTAATCTATAGCGATGGCAAGCTGATTCGGTGTGGACGAACTGCTGTTCCTACTCTAGACTGTTTGACCAAAGATCCGATACGAGAGCCTATCCCGCTTAAACTGTGGAATTATGCAGGAGAAGCTGGAATCGTTGCAGCCTTTCATATTGGGGAAGAAGGTATTGAGCAAGAAGGAACGATTTCCACGATGGATATACCCACGCTTGCAGATAAACGCGTCATTCTCTTTGAACATTTCTCTCAAGAAGTAAAAGTATTGGAACCAGGAGAGTGTTTCGCGTTTGCGCTTCAGCCAGAAGCTTGTAAGTTATTCCTACTTGTTGAGATGAAGAGCGAGGTTACGGCAATAGGCTTACTTAATAAATATGCCTCCTCACATGCGATCCTGAAGCAGTGGCGGAAGCAAGGAAGTGAGCTGATTCGACTGCGAGAAGGCGGAAGATTTGCTTTTCATTCGGAGGTTGTTCCATCGCACGTCTTGGCCAATGGGCAGGAGCAACAGGTAAGCGCATTAGGGAATAACGTATTCGAGATTGCGTGCGGTCATATCCTGGAGGAGCTAGACATTGAAATTGTTTGGCATCGATAATGGTGGGGGAAGAGGCTATTCTACAAGTAGCGTTACATCTACTTGCAGAATAGCCTCTTCCTTTTTTATTAATCAATGTTGTCTGCCAGCAACCCTGCACGGCTGAGGGGGAGATTAGCTTGATAGAGATGTCCAACATCGCCTACGCCATAGCATCGGGGAGCAGCCCAGCCATGTGCACGTTCCTCCATGACAATCGTCGTTACCGAACTTGGTGCAATCCAGAAGCCTGCCCAGACCATCGGCAAAGGAAGCTCAAGAAGATGAGACAACCAAGCTAAGCCGAAGCCGAGATGGCAGAACACAGCAATGGTGTCTCTGTTAGATGCCTTAATCCGATAGCGGCCACCTTCACGTTGATAGCCATTTTCTTCAAAGAATCGATCAGAATTGCGGCGAATCTCTTCATATTTGTCATGAAAATCAGGCATATTGAATGGTGGCAGTTGATGCCAATTCTCACTGGAGGGATAGGGGTGATGCTGACGAATCCATGAGTTATCCACATTCCAGGCAACTTCGGTTTTTCCATTTGGATGCACGAAGTTCCAGCCCTCAAGTTCTGCAGTCCATGGCAATAAGGTCGGTTGAATGCCCATCGCATCCGCGGTGTACTGCATCGTATGTATAGCCCTGCCTAGCGGGGAGTGGTAGATCCGATCGATCTTTGTTCCACGTAGACGTTCTGCTAACGCTTGGGCTTCAAGGTGTCCAGGCGGTGTGATGGTATTATTGGGGTAGTCCGGTTCAGCATGTCGAATGATATAAATTTTCATAACGGCCTCCGCATTCATCGTATGTTCACATTTAGTATAGGCGCCTAGCATTCGTATCGCAATAGATTCCAAAAACTCACGATCACGCAAAAACAAGCTTTCTTTTTATCAGAAAAAAAGAATCGAAGGTGCGAATGTCGAAGTAGCATAAAGCTAGAAGTGGAAAGAAGGTATCCTATGCTAATCTACCAAACCGACGCATTGACCGTACGAAAACTGGTGTCCAGTGACAAAGAGCTGCTCGTAGCTTGGTTGAATAATCCCTTGGTTCTCACTTATTATGAAGGGCGAGATCGCCCCCATGACATGGAGAGGGTAGAGGAGCATTTCTATAAGGAAGACTCAGCGACTAGATGCCTTATTGAATACCATAAGAAGCCGATCGGATATATTCAATTTTACGAAATTGATGAAGAGGAACGCCTTGAATACGGGTACGATGATCGGGCGGAGACCATTTATGGAACGGATCAATTTATAGGTGAAACGGATTATTGGAATCAAGGAATTGGGAAGCTGCTTGTGACATCCATGGTGGCATACTTAATAGGTGAACTCGGGGCAGATCGTGTCGTGATGGATCCACAGCAATGGAATGTGCGAGCAATCACATGTTATGAGCGTTGTGGATTTAAGAAAGTAAAGGAACTACTTGCACATGAGCTGCATGAGGGTGAACTGCGAGATTGTTGGTTGATTGAATACTCACGGATTACGAAGATTAGGGAAGAAGAAAGAAAATACCATGAGGCATGCTATGAAAATTATAAGTTATTTGAAGAGGGAACCTGGTTATCAAAGCCTGTGAGAACGGTCATGCAAACTTTATCCCATTTCGACGATTATGAGAAGGTTACTGTACTGGATCTGGGTAGTGGTGTTGGGCGAAACAGCATCCCCATGGCGGAAGCGTTGAAACATAGAGGGGGGAAAGTGGTTTGTGTGGACATTCTGCAATCCGCGCTTTCCAAGTTGGTAGCTTACAGTGAACAATTCGGTGTTAGTGAGAAAATCGATACCCATCTCTCTGACATTGGTGACTATGACATTGCCGCGAATACCTTCGATTATATCGTTGCTGTATCGTCACTGGAACATGTGGATTCGGAGCAAACATTCAAACGTGTTCTGGATCAAATGGCGAGGGGGACGAAGGATAAGGGTATTCATTGTTTGATTCTGAATTCACAGCTGCAAGAAATAGATAAGTTAACTGGAGAAGAACTAACACCTCTTATCGAGCTTAATCTTACAACAGAACACTTACAAAACATCATCTCTAATCAGTATGATGATTGGGAAGTTTTATTAACGACATTAAATCATTTAGCATTTGACATCGAGCGTAATGGCAGACCCATCCAGTTGAAGACAGCTTGCCTCACTTTTGTCGCGAGAAAACAATAGCTTTATGGGGATTAGTGTTACACGAAACACGGAAAGGAGCAGCTCGGATGGAACTGGAGACGTTGTACATTACCTATAAACGGCTATTATTCTCTGTCGCTTACCGGATGTTAGGCACGGTTTCCGATGCGGAAGATATGCTGCAAGATATATTTATCACATTGCAACATACAGACATGCAACATATAACAAATGTGAAATCGTATTTGGTCAAAATGGTAACGAATCGTTGCTTGAACTACTTGAACTCCGCTAGTAAGCAAAGGGAAACCTACATGGGCCCATGGCTTCCTGAGCCTCATATGAACACATCCCGCGATGATCCGATGGGCAGTCTTGTTCAAGATGAAACGATTTCATATGCGTTTCTAGTCTTGTTGCAACAATTAACCGCGGTAGAACGAGCTGTATTCGTACTGAGAGAAGTACTCGGCTATGAGTATGAAGAAGTGGCCGACATGCTTCAGAAATCGGAAGCGAACTGTCGCAAAATTTATAGTCGCGCTAAGAGTAAAATCAATGAAGCAACTGAGCAGAATGAGATTGCTTTAGGTGAGACCGATCCGTTGGTGAAGAAGTTCCTTCACGCGGTGGATACGGGGGATTTTCAAGATTTTGTCTCCCTGTTAATGGAAGATGCTGTGATGATCTCAGATGGTGGCGGGAAAGTGCGGGCTGCCATTCATCCGATCTATGGGAAACAGCGAATTGCCGCGTTCTTCGAAGGGATTTGGACGAAGGGTTCATTGGAGGGACAATGGATATCTACAACCTTCAATGGTCAATCCGGAGTTGCGCTTATTCAGGAGCAAATTTTGACGATGGTCATCTTGTTTGAACTCGCAAAGAATAAGGATCAATCACGCCAAATGTTCCTAATTAAGAATCCAGATAAATTACTTCAAATAAATATGCGGCGAAATGTCACAAAACCATAAACTCATTTGTCCTATAGACGCAAACCCAAATACAGCGTTGTGGAGGAGAATTTAAATGGAAGTTAGATTACAACACGGTAAAGTAAACCCTGCTGCTTACCAAACGATGATGAAGTTAGAAGGTTTTGTGAAAGAAAGCGGATTAGATCTAACGCTGTATGAGTTTATTAAAATTAGAGCATCACAAATGAATGGCTGTGCATTTTGTTTAGATATGCATACGCGTGATCTTCGCAAAATGGGGGAGACAGAGCAGCGTATCTACTTATTGAGTGCATGGCGTGAAGCGCCATTTTATACGGAGAAAGAAAGAGTGGTCTTGGAATTAACGGAAGCCGTAACCTCCATTGCTGCTTCAGGTGTGTCAGATGACTTGTACGATCGCGTACGTAAGCATTTTGATGAGGGTGAATATGTCACGTTAATTATGGCGATCAACACGATCAATGCTTGGAATCGTATTGCGATCTCAACGGGTATGTTCCCTGGATGTATGTAAAATAAGTAAAAAGGAGCTCTTTCACCAAGTGAAAGGCTCCTTTTTTGGTCATTATAGAGGCGGCTTCTTGCCCTCATTCTCAATCAAGTGGTCACGTTCGCCATCTTCCATGATATTACGTGTCGAGTTACGGAATTCACGTAAGGTATCGCCAAAAGCGCGTCCTAGCTGTGGCAGTTTGGAAGGGCCGAAAACGATTAAAGCGATAGCCAGAATCAAGATTAATCCTGAAACGCCAATATTGTTGAACATGGTGTTCATCCTCTTTTCCTATTTTCATATCATTCTTCGATTAGATTTAGTTTCGCAACACGCTGCATGGCTCGCCATTGCCAGCTGGACACCAAAACACTGATTTCAAACAATAGTATCAATGGAATTGTAACGGACAAGTGTGAAATCATATCAGGTGGCGAAATGCAGGAGCCAGTGACGGTTAGCGCGATATAGGCATATTTCCTGGACTTTTTCAAAATTTGTGGCGTTAGCAGTCCGATCTTTGTTAAGAAAAGGAGAACAACGGGCAGCTCGAAGGCGATAGCCATCGGTATCACAATTTGAAAGAGGAAAGCGAAATAGCGATCTATACCATAGGTTTCGACGGCACCAATCGATTGATTCATCCGAATCATGAAACGCATCATCATCGGGAAAACGACCCAATAGCTGAACGACACCCCAATGATAAACAAGGCAAAGGCGACGGGGATATAGGGAAGTGCGCTCCTAGATTCACTCTCCGTCAGGCCTGGCTTCACGAAAGCCCATGCTTGGTAGAGAATCACGGGGATTGTGAATAAACCAGCGAACAGAAACGCACATTTCATATAAATCATCAGCCCGTCTGTAAAAGCAAACACATTCCACTTGATTTCACCGATTAATGGCTGTGTTTTCAAGTACAAAAGAATATCGGAAGAGAGGTATAAACCGACACTTAGTGTGACGATGAACCAGGCTAAGACGATGAGCAATCGCTTGCGAACTTCCGTCAAATGTAAGATCCAATCTTCTTGCTCCATGCCATTCTACCTCCTTCATGAATCGTAAAGACCCTCATGATCTCAAACGACACTTCCGCCTTGTTTCAAATATTTAGCAATGCCTTCAACGGCGCGGTATGCCAAGGCTCCAACCGTTCCTGTTGGATTGTAACCACTGTTGTGAGCAAAAGCGGATGCACCTACCACAAATACATTCTCTGCATCCCACATTTGTAAATACGAGTTAACCGCTGAAGTTGAAGGGTCTGCCCCCATAATGACTCCACCTGTGTTGTGGGTCGATTGATAGGGAACGATATTGTAAGGCGCAAGCTGATCCGAGGAACCAATGGTCGTTGGGTTCATCTCTTTCATGATTTCTGATGCTTTACCAGCTACGAATTTGATCATTTGTCGATCCTGCTCTTCAAAATCGAAAGTGATGCGTGGAAGCGGGAGTCCGTAAGCATCTTTGTAGGTTGGATCCAAATCCACATAATGATGCTTCCAAGGTAAGCTGCTGCCCTGTGGAGAGACGGACAAGACACTGTTCGCGTATTTCAGCGACTTTTGTTTAAAATCTTGCCCCCAAGCCGCTGTGCCTTTGGGAACTGAGTTTGTTGCAATGGGTCGCTGGCCAGTTTGGGAGATCCGAATACCTGCGCCGTGGATGAAATTCAAATTCGTATGGTCGAAATTATCGCCATTGAAATCAGGAATCTCCATGCCCAGGGAGCCGGCACCTGCATATAAATTGAACTGTTTTTCATCGAAGAAGCCTGTGGCACTTCCGCCGTTTGTTTGGTAACAGTAATTTTTACCGATTACACCTTTACCTGTCGCTGGATCGTAAGGTTTGCCTAATTTGGATGTGAGCAGCAGCTTAATGTTATTGAATACATAGCTTGCCATGATGACAACATCTGCAGGCTGCTCGAATTGTTCGCCGGTAACCGTGTTCACATAAACAACGCCGCTGGCTTTTTTGCCGTCATTTAACACTTGTGTCACGTTGGAGTAAGAACGTAATTCGAAATTGCCAGATTTCTGCGCAATGGGGAGAGCAGTCACAATCACATCGGCTTTTGCCCCGTATTCACAACCAAATCGCTCGCAATAGCCACAGTATTGGCAGGCTGCACGCGTGATACCATCCGGGTTCGTATACTGCTCTGACAAGTTGGCCGAAGGCATCATATACGGGTGATACCCGAGCTTTTTGGTCGCGTCCTCGAACAATTTCAGGACAGGTGTTTTCACCATTGGTTTGGTAGGAAAAGGAGCGGAACGTTTGCCCACCATTGGATTCTGTTCAGCGTCACCAGAAATACCAGCTAATTTCTCGAACTTGTCAAAGTAGGGTTCTAACGTGTCATACGTGATGCCCCAATCTTGAATCGTCATGCCTTCCGGGATCTTTTGCTTGCCGTAGCGTTCTACGGTTTTGCTATAAATCTCGAAGTCATAGGGGAGAAAACGATAAGTTTGTCCATTCCAGTGAACACTCGCCCCGCCAAGACCTTCCCCGAGTAGGAAAGAACCATACTCCCGCATGGGCACAGCAGCCATTTTCTCGGTGTTGCGGAATGTCACCGTTTCTTTGGACAAATCTTGCATGAGATCATAGCGTGAGGCGTACCTCAGCTCATCATGGACCATGTAGTAATCAGCGGTATTGCGCGGCTTTCCACGCTCCAAGCCAACAACCTTCACACCTTGCTTCGTTAATTCAGCAGCAATAATTCCCCCGACCCATCCCATACCGACAATGACAACGGGGACTTTCGGCATTTTAGTAGCCATCCATGTATTCCTTCCTTCGTGAGAATTGTCCCTCTAGTGAACAAAATGATCGTGCAAACTGCGGGGCTCCATAACGACGAATTGATCTTTATCGATCATGTTCGTATAACTCATTTGGTTGCCTGGATATTTACGCATTTTCCAACCAGCCATATTTTTATTCCCGCCATACAGCGGATCAGAGTAGACACCTTCCATAACGAGGATGCGAAATAAGTTGAAAAAGGTTTTACCCGTGATGCCGTTTACGACGCTGATCTCACCTTTTTCCATGGCGGTTAGTAACGCGTCCTGTTCTTCGGGTTTAATATCAACGAAGCCTTTCGTATGTTTGGTTTTAGCGGCTTCTTCAAGACTATTCAGACCCATCGTGACAAGCTCATGACGCTGAATACTGAGGTAATCACCTTGCGTGGCTTCACCCTTGACGAATGGTCCCATCCGATAGGTACGCGCATTTACGCCCCAAGGACTGGCTAACTGATGATCGATATAGAACGCAACACCTAACTCTGCTGCTCCTGGGCCATTGGCGTCCTTGGGAAAGATCCGTTCCGCGGCGGCTTCGGCGATTTGCAGTTGAGATTGATTGAAGAACATGGGTGCCTGATTATAATCAGCGGTGACTTGCGGGTTAGGACTTGCGGATGGCGATGGAGAGGTTTCGGGTGTATCTTTCTTAAAACCTCCTGACACTGCGCTTCCAATGACGCCACCGACGACTACGCCACCAATGGCAGTACCGGTATACTTGAGAAAACGGCGACGAGAATGATCAGGTGTATGTTGCGAGTTTTTGTCAGCCAATTTGTCATTCCTCCATGGAATTTTATGTACATCTGGTTAGTTATGGATATGTTGAGCTTGAAAGGCATTTCCTATTCATCATTTGCATGAAAATATGGAAATGGGGGCAATGTAGTGGTAGGTATCCGATTTCAAAATACGGCATGTGAACCTAAGAAATGTGAGGAGAAGCATACGCATGAACAGAAAGATCGTAGTACTCACCCTCTTGCTGGCTGGAGCATTATCTGCTTGTGGTAAGAGTGAAACGACACCTAGTCCTACTGCAGGGACAACCACTTCGCCAACAGCATCCGCAAGTACTGGAACAACAACTAAAGCTGATGCACAGACGGTTTTCAAGGCCAATTGTGTCAGCTGTCATGGCGCTAATTTGGAAGGCTTAGTCGGACCGAATCTTCAAAAGGTAGGCAGCAAACACTCCAAAGATCAACTTACCGCGCTCATTACCAACGGCAAGGGTGCAATGCCTGCTTTTAAAGGAAAGCTTTCCGATGATGAAATCAGTTCATTGTCCACATGGCTTGCAGACAAAAAATAGTCCGGCATAAACCCGCCCCTCGCTGTAAAGCGGCAGGCGGGATTTTTGTTTTGCAGCTTGGACGACATTCATTTCGTTCAATAATAGGCATAGGATAATGAAGTGCTTTGAAAATTGACCAGTTAAGGTGCTTCCTTTTTATCAGGATGGAATAGGGAGATGAAGCAGATGAAGGGTAAGGATCGGTGGAATGATCTCATTGAATTAGGGATGTATGTACTGGCGGGATGCTGTTTTGTTTATTTTCTGGTACGAGGTAATGGGGCCAAAATGTTCCAAGCGGTCCTTATTGTGGCTGTTCTTCAGCTTATTCGACTCCTTGTCAAATGGACGAAAACAACCATGTTTACTTCGTTGCGCTTCTGTGTACTGCTCTTTATATTCGTCACGATGTTCATAGCCAACGAATTTGGGTTTTATGGCGTCATTCCTTATTTGGATAAAATGGAGCATCTCTTCTCGGGCGTCATTCTCTGCTTCATCGGGTTACTCATCTATAGCAAAGCAGCCGATCACCAAGAGGGAACTGAACCACCTTCATCAAAGGTCGCCGTATGGCTTTGCTTTTTCTTCTCTGTGGCGATGGCGGGAGTTTGGGAAATCTATGAGTTTACGACAGATCACTTGTTTGGTCTCAACTCACAAAATGGCAGCTTGCTCGATACCATGACTGACATCATTTGCGGAACAGCGGGTGCCATCCTGACGGCTTGTTATTTGGCCATGAAGGCCAAAAGAAAGACGCTTCCATTGGTTGATGTAAGGTGAAAGACAAAGGGGAAAGCGAAGAAACGAAAAGAAAAGCAAAGAGTCCATCGTGGATTCTCTGCTTTTCTTTTTGTTAAGTCTTTTTAGAATCCCACAGTGCATCAAGCTCAGGCAGCAGAAGAACGCTTTCTTGCTCATTGGGATCCGTGCGGGCAAGTACACAAGTACAAATATCCGTCGTACTTGGATTATAGGGGAGATGGGGCATGCCAGCTGGAATATAGAGGAAGTCACCTTGTTCTAGTTCCATGTGTTGTTCCAAGTTCTCGCCGTACCACATACAGGACTTCCCTTCCATCATATAAATGGTGGTTTCATGATTCTGATGCAGATGAGCTTTCGCTCGTTGACCGGGCAGAATGGTTAGCAGCATCATACAAATTCCTTGCGAATCAGCACTTTCCTTGGAAATCGCTTCATGATAATCGAATCCTTGTTTTCCGTGATAGGTCCGAGATGAACGGATAAGTCGACATGTACGCTTATTGTCCATGTAACAGCACCTCCTAGAATTATCCTATGCGGATCTACATATTTTAACTGCGGATGACCCATCTTACTAAGTAAGGAAAGTTTGGGGTATATGTTACAGAGGAGGAACTGATTTGAATATATTTCATTTGAGCTATATCGTTCTGTTTAGCGCATTGCTCGCTGTCGGAACGATCGGAGTAGCGTGGTTCGTATTTCATAAGCGGAAACGAAAAGCTCGTTAAATTTCGTTCTCATTCGTAAGAAGGAAGAGCATCCTGTGGATGTTCTTTTTTTGCGTTCATTTAACAAGGGGAATGCTGTATCTTTCACGAATACAATGTAGAGAGTTCCGTTTAACAGACGTCCTGATTAATAAAGGCATGGGAGGATTGCGTAATGAAGCTCTACGAAAGATCAATGAAATTACAACTTGTTACCGTCAGTATGATGACCTTCTTATCTCTTGTACAAATCATTATTAATATTGCTGCTAAAAGTCCTGTTATTTTTGTTTCCCTTTTCAGTTTATGTCTGGGTGTGTTTCTTATCCTTGTGGTTATTATTAGTATCGACTTGGTGCAAAATGACGCGGAGAAAATGATTGCCAAAGTTGAGTTCATAGAAGAATATCGTATACATATTCGGAAACCGAATGGAAAATTAATGAAAGTGCGTGTAAAGCCTACAGAATACGAACAATTCTATGTAGAACAAACTGTCGAACTATTAACTGCAAAACGTACACATGCGCTGCTTACGATCCATAGTCTGACTGCTCCGAGAGAAAACGTGGATCAACCTTTACCGAATCTAGAAAAGCTATAAAGAGTGAACACGCTCATCTCTGCATCGAACATAATGGAGGACCAATGAACCGATTGCGAAAACTTTTTAAAAGTAAAATAGTATGGACGATCCTCGTTCTCCTTGTGTTCATTTACGTGAACAACACATCACTCCTTGCTAAAGAACGGACTGGGGAGCCGTTTCTCATGGCGCATCGTGGTCTATCACAAACCTTCCATACAGAGAATCTGAAGAACGATACCTGCACTGCTGAACGCATTTTTGAACCAGAGCATCCCTATCTGGAGAATACCCTGCCATCGATGCAAGCTGCTTTTGAAGCTGGAGCCGATGAGGTAGAATTTGATATCCATATGACCAAAGATGAGCAATTCGCCGTATTCCATGATTGGACACTTGACTGTCGAACGAATGTAAAAGGGCAGTCCAAAGACTACACAATGGCTGAGCTGAAAAAGGTGGATATTGGCTACGGCTATACGGCCGATCATGGGAAATCATTTCCTTTTCGCGGCAAAGGTGTTGGATTAATGCCTTCTCTTGGCGAAGTATTCTCGCAATTCCCAGACAACATGTTCCTCATTCATATAAAAACGGATGATCCTCATGAAGGCGATGTTTTAGTTAACATCTTGTCAAAGCTTACACCAGACCGGAGAGCACAATTGACGATTTATGGTGGGAATTTGCCAATAGCTATCGTGAAGGAAAAACTGCCAGACATGCGTGTTATCTCTGTTGATACGATGAAAAGCTGTTTACTCCCTTATCTTGCCTATGGCTGGACAGGCATTACGCCTGCGGCTTGCGAACATATACAGATCCATATTCCTGAGAAGCTGGCTCCGCTATTATGGGGATGGCCAGACAAATTTCTAAATCGTATGGATAAAGTGGATACGCGCATTCTCGTTGTTGGAGGCAATGGGACGGAGTTTTCAACAGGATTTGATACGCCAGCTGATTTGGAGCGGCTTCCAGCTTCGTATACAGGGGGGATTTGGACGAATCGGATCGATCGAATTGCGCCGTTGTATAAGGAGAAAAAGCTGTAAAAGTGTTTACAAGGGTACCTCGAGTAGATAATTCTACTTCTGAGGTGCCCTTGTTGATTAAAAGAAGGCTTTTTCAGCCTATTTTTACTTGTAAAATGGGGATTGAAACGGCGTCAGCGCTGCAATGACGGCATCGCGGAAAACGTCACTCCGCGTAATACGCCCTTCGGTAAATAAACCATAAGCACCATCTTTGTGATTACTTCCGACGGTGCTGCTCAATTCATCGATAATGTGGCGCAGCTCACTCCCGCCTTCTTGTAATTTCTCCCCAATGGGATTGGGAATGGGGAAGTATAAACCTTTGCCGACGAAAAGTTGCTTACCATCCCAAGCGGCACAAACAGAGAAGAGATACCACTGTTTCGTATGCGTCTCATCATAGGTAAGTCCACCTTCTAGACCAAGACCTATGTTTGCTTGTGGTTCAGCTGCAAGCACATTTTTCGCACGATTAATGGCACCGATAATGGTTTCGTTTTCGGAAAGAGGCTGGTCGGCTACCCCGGAAGGGACCGCATGGCAGATAGGTTCTACCCCAGAAGCTAGCACAACGGCAGCTCTTTTCGCTTGGTTTTGTGTGCCCAAAGCAATAATTAATTGTTTAGCTAACATTGCAAACCACTCCTAGTCATCCAATTGCGAATGAAGTTTATCATTTGTGGATTAGTATATCATGTTTTGATTAACAGGTTGAGTTGGGAGTGGGTTGGCGATGGAGAAAGTATGGTATAACAGTATGAGGACAAATTGGAACTAATCGTGACTAAAATAAATGAGAGGAGTATTTGAATCATGAAAAATTTACAGGGGAAAGTTGCCTTAGTGGCAGGAGCCACACGCGGAGCAGGAAGAGGAATAGCAATTGAATTAGGAGCTGCAGGAGCGACTGTCTATGTGACGGGCCGCACGACACGCGCACAACGGTCTGAATACAATCGACCTGAAACCATTGAAGAAACAGCTGAATTAGTTAATGATGCAGGTGGTGTAGGGATAGCAGTTCAAGTGGATCATCTAGATCGGGATCAAGTTCAGGCGCTTATTGCCCGCATCGAGAGCGAACAGGGGCGATTAGACATACTGGTCAACGATGTGTGGGGGTCTGAATACTTGACGGAGTGGAATGTACCTGTGTGGGAGCATTCATTGGATAAAGGATTTCGTATGCTTCGGCTAGCGATTGATACGCACATCATTACGAGCCATTTTGCACTTGCCTTGCTAGTTCGCAACAAGAATGGACTTGTAATTGAAATAACGGACGGTACAGCAGAGTATAACGATACCAACTATCGTTTATCGCTTTTCTATGATCTAGCCAAATCCTCTGTCATTCGCATGGCGAAGGCATTGTCTCATGAGCTCTCACCCCATGGATGCACGGCTATTGCGGTGACCCCAGGTTGGATGCGTTCGGAAATTATGTTGGAGCACTTCGAGGTTAGGGAAGAAAATTGGCGTGACGCGACAGAAAAGGAACCACATTTCATCATCTCGGAATCGCCGCGCTTTGTAGGACGTGCGATTGCCGCACTAGCTGGAGATCCAGAAGTTGCTCGATGGAATGGTCACTCGATGTCAAGCGGCAGTATTTCACAAGTGTATGGATTTAAAGATGTGGACGGCTCACAGCCAGATTGCTGGCGCTACCTTGTTGAGGTGCAGGAAGCAGGTAAGCCTGCTAATGCTGAGGGGTATCGCTAAAAGTTTGTACCGTTTTGCACGAATTTTATACATAAATCTCCCAATTGGAAAATTTTGAGTCATGTGAACTCTATTTTCACGTGATACAATCGTTAAGATCCATTTTGGATCCAAAACTTAGAAGGCCGAAGCTTTTTTGAAGCACGGGGGATCCAATCTTTGGGGTGAAGCCGCGATCCGCGGCCGGGTGATTACTCTTTGATCCGAATCCGACAGCTAACCTCGCAGGCCGCAAAAAGGAGAGGTTTATGTATGAAAAGGTACAAAAAGTTTGTAGTGACAGGTGCACTAGGTTTGAGCGTCCTAATGGGTGCGAACGCAGCTTGGGCAGCAACAGGCACGCATACGGTGTCCGGTAATGATACCATGTGGTTAATCTCGAAGAAGTATGGTGTTAGCCTGACTGAATTAATTAAAGCCAACCCTCAGGTTGCTAACCCGAACATCATTTGGTCAGGAATGAAACTCACGATTCCTGGAAGTACAAGCTCGAACGTTGTTGCCAAACCAGCAGTTCCGACTGCGCCAACGCAATCATCTTTTGCTAGTCAAGTGGTTAACTTAGTGAATCAAGAACGTACGAAAGCTGGTCTGAAGCCATTAGCCAGTAACACCGCACTTACCGCGATGGCGCTGGATAAAGCGAAGGACATGTACAACAAAGGCTACTTTGATCATACTTCGCCGACCTATGGTTCACCGTTTGACATGATGAGTGCCTATGGAATTAGCTATTCCTATGCAGGTGAAAACATTGCAAAAGGTCAGCAAACACCTCAAGCCGTTATGACAGCATGGATGAACAGCGCGGGTCACCGTCAAAATATATTAAGCCCCAACTTCACGCAAATTGGCGTTGCCTATTATAATGGTGAGTGGGTACAGGAATTCATAAGTAACTAATGAGTGAGGCAGCCTTCCTTTGGGGGGCTGTTTTTTCGTGTGAAGTTTTGCTTGGAAAAGGAGATAAGTGATGCGTGTCGAATTGGGAAGCGACTGGAACCGAGCAAGGAAATTCGAAGGAAACATGAGGAGAACATCATGATAAAAATATATACAGAAATCGAGATAGAAGCACCGATTGACGTTTGTTTTGATATGGCAAGCAATATTGATATCCATACTCAAACTGTTTGGCCTCACACAAAGGAGAGAGCGATCGCCGGAACTACTACGGGTCTGATAAGCGGAGGGGAAACGGTCACTTTTGAAGCGCGGCATTTCTTCATACGGCAAAAACATACGTCGCTCATCTCGCATTACGTTCGTCCTTATCACTTTGTTGATGAAATGCTGCAAGGTACTTTTAAAAGCATGCGGCATGAACATGAGTTTATTGATTTAGGAAATAGAACCTTAATGAAAGATACATTATGTTTCGAGGCTCCGCTAGGCTGGATAGGCTGGGTCGTTGAACGGGTAGTTTTGAGAAATTATATGAGGCGTTTCTTGATGTATCGGAATGAACAACTAAAGATATTGATTGAAAAAAGGTAATGAAAAGGGGCGAGAAGTGAGATGGCAAATGGGATTGCACGTGAACAACATCGAAATTAGGGATTTGCAAGAATGGCTATGGATAAGGCAATTGAAATTGCTACGGGTTATAACTGTTATAAAGTCATGCTCATGACAGGTTCGAAGAGAGAAGAAGTACTTCGTTTTTATGAAAAGTGTGGATTTAGCCAGGGGAAAAAGACAGGATTCATTCGGGAGTTAGAGTGAGGCAGACTGCTGAGAAAAGGATGTTTTCGGCGTGAGAAAGGAGGGAAGCTCATTGAAATTTTATATTGCATCTAGTTTCAAGAACATCGGCAATGTCAGAGAAGTCGCGCACCAATTGAAGTTACGTGGCTATAGGCAAACATATGACTGGACCGTTCATGCTGCCACTGCTACTCTCCAAGAACTCGCGGAAATCGGTCAAAGTGAGATGAGGGCTGTTTTTGAAGCAGACGTATTCATTATCATGCTGCCGGCGGGGAAGGGGAGTCATGTTGAAATGGGACTTGCTTTAGGAGCCAGGAAGACTATCTTTTTGTATTCTTCAACCTTTGAGCTAAATGATATCGAAAAAACGAGTACTTTTTATCAGTTGCCAGAGGTGAATAAAATTATGGGAACTATAGATGATTTGGTATCTCACTTATAAGGGGAACACCAATTCTTTCGCTCGAGTAAGTCAAAGATGGACATACTCGAGGGAAAGCAGTGAGTGGGAGAGCCGTAAGTCGAAAAAATCGACTTACAGGCTCGCAAGCATCGAAACGGAGAGCTGTAAGTCGAAAAAATCGACTTACAGGATCGCAAGCAGTGAAACGGAGAGCTGTAAGTCGAAAAAATCGACTTACAGGATCGCAAGCAGTGAATCGGAGAGCCGTAAGTCGAAAAAATCGACTTACAGGATCGCAAGCAGTGAATCGGAGAGCCGTAAGTCGAAAAAATCGACTTACAGGCTCGAAAACAACGAAACGGAGAGCCGTAAGTCGAAAAAATCCACTTACGTGCTCGCAAGCTGCTGCGAATCCGAGAATAGTACGTCGTACCTCGACTTAAAAGTCTGAAACATCCACAAATTCACGTCCCACAAGTCAGCCACCGGCTGCCTCGTGTAAGGCTGCACCTGCAAATACGGCGGCGGTCCGAATTCCGGCGTAAAGGTCATTGTATCCGCACCGGCATCGAAACGGTGCTGGCAGATTTTCAACCATAAGTCGATGAAGGTCTCCACATGCGCCGCGAATTCAGGTGCACGCGGGTCCGACACTTGCGGTCCTTCCTGGTACCCGACGCGTCCATGGATATGGATGGCTCGCGATAAGCTCAGCCGAACATCCTCGTCGTCGGGGCTCGGCATACTCTCGCAGGCTGCGCACCAATGGCTGAAATCGGCGCCGATCGCAAGCGTGGGCAGCTGCTTCAACACGGCCGCCGTTTGCCACGGCGTGAAAAAAGCTCGCCCCCGGTGCGTTTCGTGCGCGATCGGAATCCCGATCTCTTGCTCCACACGCAGCGCCGCTTCGAAGAAGCGCAGTTGCTCGTCAGCAGGCATTCGATCGGCCGCGCTGTGCGAATTGATCAGAACAGGCCGCAGTTCCGCCGCGCG
The DNA here is from genome assembly GCF_059692015.1 of Paenibacillus sp. J22P165. Classification (NCBI taxonomy): domain Bacteria; kingdom Bacillati; phylum Bacillota; class Bacilli; order Caryophanales; family Paenibacillaceae; genus Paenibacillus; species Paenibacillus sp. J22P165. Next base: position 81,815 of record NZ_JCAUAP010000020.1, read on the forward strand.
AAGGACTTGCTCACGGAAGGAGCGGCTATGATCCGGTCCCCGAGTCACCACTTGCGCAATGAACGACAAGTTCATGTCGTCTAAGTCTTTTCGAAACGCAGCGTCATCCTTCGGATCGGAAGGAGGCGTGTATTCCACACCGTAGTAGCCAGCCTCAGCGATTTGAGCTAGTTTCCCTTCCCAGTTTCCGTTCCATTCCCACAAAGATTTATAACCGTGTAATTGCATATCCAATTCTCCTTATCTGATAGCTCTATAACATTATCTTTGAGTATAGATCGGGAGACGGGTATAAAACTTATGGTATCTTCAGCAATACGCAACCTATTTTCACCAAGACAGATGTCTGTAGGCGGTTGGGGATAAATTCGTCCATCGTTTGAATTGTTTGCTAAATTGCGACAAATCCTTATACCCCAGTTGATCAGCTATATGCTCGATAGACAGCGTAGGGTCCATTAGCATTAGCTTAGCTTGACGGAGCTTTACTGTACTTAAATAATGACGTGGCGAGACGCCATAAGCTTTGTGAAAAACGCGATTACAGTGAGCAGGACTATAACCAAGCTGCTTGGCAATGCGTGTAATTCGGAAAGGTTCCTGACCTTTCAGGGTAGATGCTTGTTGTTCAATTCGTGCAGCTAGTTGAGCCGCTAAGCCAGAGTCGCCCGTTTGCTGCGTAGAAACCTCATTTTCATCGAGTAATATCTCGCTTAACGCGGTGAAAATACGAAAGGAAGCATGCATCGTCTGCAGCTTTACATTCAGTCCGCTGGAGGTGTTTTCTCGAGCTATTTGTGCGAGATCCATCAAAATCGGGCGTAGTAGGCTTTCCATTTTGCTGCCAGATGGGTGAATGATTTGAGTAATTTGACTCAATTGCTGTCTAAACCACGGATCCATTACCTCTAGATGCACACACACATACTCCATCATATTGCCCTCAACTGCACCTAAGCTGGCATGCACTTCGTTGGGCAGAATCCAGACTAAATCACCTTGTTTTTGTACAAAATGCTTGTCGCCAACCCGCATACGCTGGGAACCGTCTACAACAAGATTCAGCTCAAACATCGGATGTTGATGCTCAGGAAAGGACCATTGCGCGTTAACCTTGCGAAGATGCGCGGCAAAGATACGAAAGGATGATTGCACATCAGGCAGCATGCCGCCATGAACGACGTTGTCGAGCCCACTGGGTAAAGGTTTTTGTTGATAAACTTCCATCTATAAGGCTCCTTTAAGAAGGTTATGATCTACTTGTACACCTACTATCTCACCTAACGAAGGTAGAAATCAAATGTTTCTTTTGTCCAAATGAAAGATTGTATTGCCCATGGGTTCAGGGTTTCGGTCATTGTATAATAAGGGCAAATGACGGAGAGGAGCATCATCCTGATATGAAGAATCAATTTTTCAACGCACATCATTCACCTGTTGGTGCATTTGCAAGCTTTACACTTGGATTTCCTGGGAAAAGCGGAGGCTTCGATTTAGAGCAAGCGCGTCCTCCTAAGCAAAATATATATATTGGTCTCGAAACCACCCAAGGTGGTACCTATGATGCACTGCCATTCTTTGAGAATGTTGGTGAAGACGAGAGTCTTCGTTACGATATTGAGAATCCAGATCCAAGACCGAAGAGAAAAAAGCTGTTGTTTCCTTTCGCAGATGAGGAGATTCGTCGAGATTTCAAAGTTAGCACAGATACGTGGAGAGCTGGTGATTTGGAATTTAGTCTTATTTCACCGACACAATCGGTGCCAGATCCAGCTACTGCTAGTGAAGATGAGCTTCGTTTAGCGCTCGTTCCGGCTGTTCTCGCTACAATTACCGTGGATAATACAAAAGGTACTTCCCCTAGAAGAGTATTCTTTGGGTATCAAGGAACGGATCCATACAGTGCGATGCGTAGGTTGGATGATACGATGGAAGGCGCCGCGGGTGTTGGACAAGGTCGGATTACGGCGATTGTTTCACGAGATCCAGAAGTGCGTTCGGGGATGTATTTCCGAATTGAAGATATTTTGGAAATGAAAATTGTGGAAAACTTGACCTTTGGTCTGGGTACTGTCGGCGCTTTGTTCGCAGACACACCTGCGGGTGAGAAGCGTACTTATCAGTTCGCGATTTGCTTCCATCGTTCAGGAATTGTTACTGCGGGAAAAGATGCCTCCTACACATATGCACGTTTATTCAAAAATATAGAAGCTGTGGCTGATTACGCCTTGGGCAACTTCGACAAGTTAGCTGCACTTGCTAAAACCGCAGACGCAAACATCGAAGATTCTCGCTTATCAGCGGATCAGAAATTTATGATGGCGCATGCCATCCGTAGTTACTATGGAAATACGCAGCTTTTGGATATGGATGATGAGCCATTCTGGATTGTCAATGAAGGCGAATATCGCATGATGAACACGTTCGATTTGACAGTTGATCAGTTATTTTATGAGCTGGCTGTGAATCCATGGACCGTTCGTAATGAGCTGGATATGTTCGTGAAACGGTATAGCTATGAAGATATGGTTCGTTTTCCAGACGATCCTACCGAATATCCGGGTGGTATCTCGTTTACACATGATATGGGAGTAGCCAACACGCTATCTCGCCCAAGTTACTCTGCCTATGAGCTTTATGGTTTGGACGACTGTTTCTCCCATATGACGCATGAGCAGTTGGTGAATTGGTCGTTGTGTGGAGCAACCTATGTGGCGCATACGAATGATCAAGCGTGGCTGCAAGCGAATCTTGCCATATTTGACAAGTGTTTAACAAGCATGCTCAATCGCGACAATCCAAATCCGGAGCTGCGAAATGGCGTTATGTCGTTAGACAGCTCACGCACCATGGGTGGAGCAGAAATCACGACTTACGACAGCCTAGACGTCTCATTAGGACAGTCACGGAACAATATTTACATGGCGGGGAAATGTTGGGCAGCTTATGTGGCCATGGAGTCTATTTTTGCTCAAAATGGCAGAGAAGATCTGGCGCTTATTGCCAGCGAGCAGGCGTTGAAGTGCGCGAAGACGGTTACGTCATACGTTACGGAAGATGGTTACATCCCTGCCGTCGTTGGCGAAGGGAATAATTCCAAAATCATTCCTGCGATTGAAGGCTTGGTATTCCCTTACTTCACAGGAAATAAGTCTGCACTTGATGTGAATGGTCGTTACGGCTTCTATATCGAAGCATTGAAGAAGCATCTAGATGTTGTGCTTGTTGAAGGCACTTGCTTGTTCGAAGATGGCGGCTGGAAGCTTTCCTCTACGAGCAACAACTCTTGGTTAAGCAAAATTTATTTGTGCCAATTCGTAGCACGCGAAATCCTTGATTTGGTTTGGGATGAGACAGGTGCTGCAGCGGATGCAGCCCATGTAGCCTGGTTAACACATCCAACCTTGTCTATTTGGAGCTGGAGTGATCAAATTATTTCCGGTGAAATCACGGGCAGCAAGTATTATCCTCGAGGTGTGACAAGCATTTTATGGCTGCAAGAAACGAAATAATCGCCTGTGAGCAACCAAAGCTAACCGCTTTGGTTGCTTTTTTGTTGGCACTATTTGTAAAATGGAAGTGATGAGTGTGTTGGACTGGGGGTAGATGGAACGAATGACGAAGAAAGAAATCTCAGCAGGCGGTGTCGTTTACCGTAAAATAGGGCAAGAAGTTCACATTTTGCTCATTGTGGATCGGTATCGCAAGCTGGCTTTTGCTAAGGGAAGAATGGAAGCTGGAGAGACTATTGAGCAGGCTGCGCTTAGGGAAATTAGAGAAGAAACGAACATCATAGGCAGGATCATTCAGCCGCTGACCATTAATTATTATCAGTTCGAGCATTCGGAGCATGGGCATGTTGAGAAAGAGACTCATTATTTTTTAGTTGAAGCGGTCAGTGGAGAACTCAAAGCTCAAACCGAAGAGATCCGTGATGTTCAGTGGCATAACGCGGAGGACGCGTGGACTTTACATAATCAGAATGGCTATGAGAATAATCGTGTTATTTTGAAAATGGCGTTAGAAAGCTTAGGTTTCTTAGGAGATAGAAGCGAAATGAAGGTATAATGAATGGGAATCAAGAGGTTCGAATCGATCAGGTATTGGATGAAATAATCACAAGAGTAGAAATGAAATTTGGGATGAGCGTTGATGAGACAAATATCCTCACCAAGGGTTGGCTAAATGTAAAATGGCATTTTGTGATCCAACCCGATAACACTTCAGTGTTTGTAAAATATTATCACCCTGATCGTTACAAGCTGCATCTACCGGAAAGACGGGCTAAGATTGAAAAGACACTCCGTATGCAACAGCGCTTATATGAGCGGGGATGTACGTGTCCGAGGGTTTACGAAGATAAGGGGACTTTTATCCAAGAAACACCGAGTGGCTTTTTATTTGCAATGATGGATTGGGTTCAGGGAAATGTTAGAGAAGCAGGGAAAATGAGTATAGCTGAGATGTATGATTTTGGGAAGAAGACAGGACGAATGCATCAGCTTCTCCGTGAGGAAGAACTGGATTCAAGTGCTTGGCATCCTGATCAAGCAGCATGTTTGACTGATTTACATCGTAATTTGACACAAGCAAAAGATGAGCAATGCCATCCATTAATTGAACTTCTTGAGCAAGCTATACATCATGTAGAGATGTTGGATTTTAATATATTTGAGGACAGTCAGGTAGGTTGGACACATTGGGATTTGTGGGCGGATAATGTCATATTGCACGAAAATAAAATTGCAGGCATTGTTGATTTTGACAGAATGGCTGTGGCTTACCCGGAAATTGACGTAGCACGTGCGATCCTATCAGGTGCATTTGATGCAGGAGGCATACGAGTAGATGCCGTTCAAGCCTATGTTGCCGGATATCGTGAGTATATGGAAATACCGTCTGGACTTATTTTACGCAGTTTTAAAATGTTATATCTCATCGAGTCTATCTGGTGGCTACGTACTTCCGTACTTCGTGATACTGCTGTTCCTAAGCGGTTTCTGGAAGAAATGATTTGGCTGACTCAGCATTGGGACGAGCTCCCAAACTTATTTAATGATTATTCATTTACATAAATTAGCAACAGGATGACTAGGAGGCGATAGATTGAACACGAAAAACGAATTGCCGCAGATGCATTTTGAGGATCAACTTGCTTTTGAAAATTGGCTTGCGCTTCATCATAACTCTTCACCTGGTCTTCGATTGCAGATCGCGAAGAAAGGTGCTCGCATGAAATCAGTTTCTTATGATCAGGCACTTGAGAGTGCTTTGTGCTATGGTTGGATTGACAGTCAAAAAGAAAAAGCAGACGAGCATTCATGGCTTCAGCGCTTTACGCCTCGTGGTGTTAGAAGCATTTGGTCCAAAGTGAATAAAGACAAGGCTGAGCTTCTGATTGCAAATGGCAGAATGAAGCCTTCCGGCTTGAAGGCGATTGAGGCAGCCAAGAAGAATGGGCAGTGGGAGAAAGCCTACGAACCGCAGAGTAATGCCTCCTTGCCAGCGGATTTTGCTTTGGAACTAGAGCGAAATCGTGAAGCGAAAGCCTTCTATGATACGCTGGATCGGCAGAACCAATATGCCATTACGTTCCGAATTCATACGGCGAAGAAGCAAGAAACACGTGTGAAGCGAATACAAGAATTTATTTTGATGCTGGAAAATGGGGAGAAGATTTATCCTTAGCATTGAACCTAATTCACTCAGGAGTGGTTAAAACGAAAATCTTGTTTATTTGTAGTAAAAACAAATGGAGAAGCTTAACGGCTGAGAACATTTTTGATAAGCGTAATGATTACATAGTTAAATCTGCGGGCACAGAAGATGGCGCAAGAATTCGAGTGACGGAAGGCCATATTGGTTGGGCAGATTTAATATTTGTGATGGAAAAAAAGCATTTGAGAAGATTAAAAGATAAATTTCAAACGGAAATCGCTAATAAACGGATTATTAATTTGGATATACCGGATGATTATCAATTCATGGATGAAGAATTAATTGAAATTCTAGAAGCAAGAGTATCGGAGTATATTGAGATTTAAGTGAAAGTCCGGAGTCGATCATCAAACGATTGCAGCATGATGGAGAGGAAAACGAACAACATGACGAAAAAGCTATATTATGATTCAGCCTATACGAAGGAATGGCAGACTACTATCCGCGAAAAGATTGAACGAGAGGATGGCAACTATGTCCTCTTGGAGGAGACAGCGTTTTATCCGCATGGGGGTGGACAGCCCTGTGATGCCGGTGAAATCAACGGAATTCCTGTCTTGGATGTACTTCTGGAGGAGGATGAAGTTCTCCATAAGGTAGACAGAATGCCAGAAGGAACTAGTGCGACTTGCCAAATAGACTGGCAGCTTAGATTTGACCATATGCAGCAGCATAGCGGGCAGCACCTGCTTTCGGCTGTATGTCGTGATCTATATGAAGCGAATACGGTTAGTTTTCATCTAGGGACCGACTACTGCACAATTGATGTAGAGACGCTTGATTTGGAGACGAGTAAGTTGGCAGCGATCGAGAAGGAAGTAAACCGCATGATTTACGAGAATCGAGCGATTACTAGCTATTTCGTTAGCCCTGAGAAGTTGGCTGAGCTGCCACTAGTCAAACAACCGAAGGTGACGAAGAACATTCGTATCGTGGAGATGGATGGTGTGGAGTATAATGCTTGCGGTGGTACGCATGTTTCCTCGACGGGTGAAATCGGGATGATTAAGCTGTTGAAAACGGAGAAACAGAAAGGAAATACACGTATTTACTTCCTCTGCGGTTTCCGAGCATTAACTGAGTTTAACGAGAATGTGAGAATACTAGGCACGTTATCCGCCAAATTCAACACAGGTAAAGATGAGATCATGGACCGTATTGAGAAGTGGGAGCATGATCACAAACAGGTTCAAACGGAACTCAATGTGCTAAAAGAGAAGCTTGATGATTATCTGGCTGACGAACTTTTGGCTGACTGTAAGGACGTCATTGCACACCAGTTCGTCGATAAATCCTTAAAAGACATGCAGAGCTTAGCAACGAAACTAGCTTCACGAACCGATTTGCCGATCTTATTTGTGACAACGATGGAGAACAAGGTTGTATTTGCACATAGTGGAAACTATTCCATGGCTTGCGGAGCATTTTTCAAAACCAATTTGGGGAAATTCCAAGGCAAGGGTGGTGGCAGCGATAAAATGGCGCAAGCCGGATTCGCAAGTAGCGAGGAAGCTTTAGCCTTTTATCATTTCGCAGAAGAGCAATTTAGAGGCAATTAAACTTGTGGCATGCATAACGCGAAGGAGGTGTCGGTCATTAAGCATAGCAGAAAACGCCCTATCGCCTTATTAGCTTCACTTATATTTTTCGCCTCATTATGTGAGGGAATCCTACCGCAAACTTCAAAGGCGGCTGAGATCACCTTACAAGATATGGCGAATTGGACTGTTTACGTGGGATCGCAAGTTCCAGAAGGTCTACGGATACCCGATACGATTGAACTTCTGAAAGACACGCCCTACTACGCGAACCCGGATGATCCTCAGGAAAAAGCGGAAGGTGTCTTTGCACCGCAATCCGTGCATGTTCTTAAGGGAGAAGCTTCTTGGTCCGTAAGTAGTGCCACCCAGTGGCAGATTGAGACGATGTACGGTCCACGGTGGGTTCGTCCTTATATGTGGGACATTGCCATATCGCAGCCAGATTCGATTATGCTAACGGAAGTGACACCGCTCTACCGAAGTCAGAATGACAAAGCAGCATCCGTTGCTTCTTTATCACCTCAACTCGTGGAAGTCGTTGATATGGAGGATAAATGGTTCGTTGGCGACAGCCGGAGCGGCAAAGCATGGGTGCAGATTCACACGACCTGGCTTGGCGATCTGTGGGCCCATATGCCAATCAATCGAATTAGTACGGTGCAACCGAAATCTCAACGTACACACTATAACGATGAGCCTTACTACCACGAGGTCGGTACCGCGCTTCAAGATAATGATCATACCGGTAGTGTTAATCACCTTGCCATTGGTAAATTAAGTAATGGTGATTATGAAATCATCTCCGAATTAACGACCGTTTATGATCGAAGTTTTCTTGTACGTACATCAGAAGGTGATCGATGGGTGCGAGGCACAGGGTCGATCATCACGGATACGAATGAGAAACTCGAATTGAAAGTAGAAACCCCACTTTTGTCTGATGTATGGTCGACGGATAATCAAGAACTGGACGTATTGAAAGGTGTTACTGTTACTGCATTTGAAACGATACAAGATCCGTTCAATGGGACTTGGTACCATGTCAGAACATTAGATGGCAACATCGGCTGGGTCAATAAACGTCGCGCTGAGCCGGAACATGCTGTTCCTATCCAATGGAAGATTAAGCTGTCTGGCGTAAAAGCACCGTTTCGTTATCCTGGGGTGAATTTTGCAGAGGAAAAGCCCAATCTGACAGCACAAACGGTTACTGCGATCGCGTATTGGGATGAACCTTCAGGAAATAAGTGGATTAAAATTCATACGGCCGACGGGGATGTCTGGATCACGATTTCACCGGACGACAGAATTCAAGATCCGGAAGCTACACTTCAGATCTCATATAATGAGCGAAATCTCGGCTTTGTGACGATTATTCCGCAAGGTCAAGATCTGACATTGTTCGGTCAGAACAAGATTGGCAATCGCTCAGAGAAAGGCACCGATTATCTATCTGTCGTTCAGCTTGCTAAAGCGCTTCATTATGAGTCAAAACCAGATGATAACACGCATTCACTTTCCATTTCCAAAGGGGATTATACGTTTGTACTTCAAGCAGGCCAACCAGAAGTCCAAATTGACTGGCACCATGTTTTTGAGAAAAAAGTACAGCTTAAAGAGTCCCCTCAAGTTTTGAATCGTGAGTGGTATTTGAACTTGGAAGACATGCGCAATTTGTTTGGCTTATCGCAAGAAAGCTCGCGAAATCCAGATTATTATTCACTAATCGAAAAAGACTATCTGGTCGAGCTCGCAAAATTCCCAGCGGTCAGCGCAGATAAGAAGATTGAGTTGCAGGCTTGGCTTTACGAGGCGTGGAGTCTACCGATAAATAAAACGCGATTGCCTGCGCTGTTAACAATCGAAGAGGCAGGCGATGATCCTGCCGACAGTTCAAATGCGCGGCAAGAGAGAATAGGGACGGAAGCGCAAGTAGCCATGGTATGGTATCAGCTTCATGCTTCTCGGACCTTACTTCCTGGTTATCACCAACTGAACGCTATTCTTCGTGTAGGTGAGCGGATCGTCTGGAAGCAAACATTCTCTGTGGATGTGCCTTCGTGATTTGAACACGTCATCCGCCAGCTTTCGGGGATAGCCAAACAATGATTAGGGGGCTGGTATGAAGACGCGATTGATCTTGATGATTGTAATTGTTGCCTTATTCATAGGTGCATATTTTATTAATGATCTATTTAGAATGGAACCTCCTAGACCGACTATTATGGCAGGGAATAATAAAATTAATTTCGCACAAGGCTCTTATTGTTGGAGTGGATTCGGGAGGGGGAAGTGCTCGGATATGCCCGCGCCACCAGATATGGTTAAATATCAGAACCTCATACCCGAAGTTGTCCCAGCCCAATCCCCCATAAAAATTACATTTAGAAACAAACCTAAGCGGGATACCTTAGGTGCAATGAAATGGACTAGTTCTAATGCATCCGAGGGTGTCCAAGTCAAGGATAATGTATTGACGGTTCCCAAAGAGAAAGGCGTCTATACGTATAGCATTTACGCCAATTGGCGGCGAGGAAGTTCCAGTTATGTTTTTGTAATTGAAGTTAAATAAAAAAACTTGCTAAACATGTGAATCAACGCTATTATAGACTCATAAAGTCCTTAATGGAGGTGCGAGATGAAATATTCACAGGCGACCGACTACGCCCTTCATGCCATGCTCTATCTAGTATCCTCAGCGGCTGACAAACCTGTTGGTGTGCAGTTGCTTGCTGAGAAGCTGAGTGTTTCCCAGACGTATCTATCTAAATTAATGACGAAGCTTGTCAAGGCCGGATTAATTCACTCTTCACCGGGCGCCAACGGCGGCTATCGGGTCAAGCGAAAGCAAGAGGAGATTTCATTTCTCGATATCATTCGTGCAATCGAAGGGACTGCTTCTTTGTTCGAATGCAGCTTTGATCATGGAAGTGAATGTCAGATTCAGCAGGTCGTCATGGATGCTGAGCGACAGTTGGAACACTATTTGGCAAATAAGAAAATAGCCGATTTGGTGCCTGCGCATAAGACGGAATAGTATCCGTCCTTTTTTTTAGTTAATTAAAGATATTAAGAGTCTATTAAGTCTCTAATAAGGTGAGAAAGTGAGGAAATAGTATGAAGTACGATTGTGTCATTATCGGCGGGGGACCGGCAGGTCTGAATGCAGCTCTTGTATTGGGCAGAGCAAGAAAAAAGGTGGTTGTTATTGATGAAGGGCGTCCGCGCAACCAGGTAACGCGTGAAACACACGGTTTTCTTACACGAGATGGCATTTCGCCAAGTGAATTTCGGCAGATCGCCAAAGATCAGATTCTTGCGTATCCTACTGTCTCATTTGTAGAAGATACGGCAATATCGATTTCAGGCAGCGATGGGGAATTTCAAATTAAAACGGCACAGGGAATGAGTTATGAAGGAAAGAAAGTGCTTTTTGCAATTGGGAAAAAAGACGTTCCAGTGCCTATTGACGGTTTGGCAGAGGTATACGGCAAGAGCGCATTTGTATGTCCGTATTGTGATGGGTGGGAACTCAGAGATCAAGCACTCGTGCTGATCGTGAATGGAGCTAGAGCGCTTCATTTAGCGAAAATGATTGCTGGCTGGACGAGTCAATTTACGATTTGTACGAATGGACCTGATGAAATGACGCCTGACGAGAAAGAGGAACTCATGCAACATAACGTCCCAATATTTGACTCACTAATTAGAAACATTGCTTCGAAGGAAGGAATCGTCCAGCATGTTGAGTTAGAAGATGGGACTCTCATTCCGTGTACTGGGATATTCTTTGGTCCGAAGCTTGTAATCGGTTCTGAACTGCCGCAATTGTTGGGTTGTGACATGACGGAATCGGAATCGGTTGTTGTGGATTCTTTTGGCAAAACGAGTGTTCCCGGTGTCTATAGCGCTGGAGATGCTGCGACAGAGATGTATCAAGTCATCATGGCGGCATCCTTAGGCGCGCTAGCTGGGATGTGCATCAACAATGAACTCCTTATGGAGGATTGGCACAAAACCAATTAAATTAAAGCATTTGTATTGTAATTGAAGAATGGAGATGGAGATAAATGAATAACGAATTAACACACAACGCTAGTAGGTCACATATGTACGATATGAAAGCTCGAATCTCGATACCATCGTATGATGCGTTATTTGCCATGATTCAGTCCTATTTCCGCGTACAATTGGAGGGGGCAGAAGCATCATTGCTGGTCATTGGCGCTGGTGGTGGAAATGAACTTACCGCATGGGGACCTGATAACCCAGCATGGACTTTCACAGGCATTGACATCTCGGAAGAGATGCTGAAAATCGCCCAACATAAAGCGAATCAACTTGGCATGGAAAACCGCGTTAACCTCATCCATGGAACGATTGATGAATTGCCGAAGACAGACGTGAAGTTCGATGCGGCAAGCTGTATCTTAGTTCTTCATTTTATCACGGATGTTCAGGAGAAATTGATGCTGCTTAGAACGATCAAAGCGCATTTGAAGCCAGACGCACCATTTGTACTGGTGAGCGCTTTCGGGGACCGAGACAGTAAGGAGCTGCTGGACAGATTACAGATTTGGAAAAGCTTCTGGTTGGATGCCGGAGACGAGGCCTCTTCAGTGAATGAAATGGTGAATAAAGCGCTTATGACCCTTTCATTCCTATCTGATGATCACATAGAAAAACTATTGACAGAAGCTGGATTTACGAATATAACTAGATTTTATACGACTGGACTTTTTGGTGGATGGATGTCAACCGCAGCTTTGTGATAGGGAGGAGAACGCATTGCATATTCGTATTTTGGATGAACAGGATGCTGCTTTATATCAGGCTTTAAGATTACGTGCTTTACAAGTCAATGCAGAAGCTTTTGGCTCCACATACGAGCGAGAGGTTCAATTTTCGATGGAATTGGTAGCCGAGCGCGTTAAACCAACGAACGAGAAGTTTGTTTTAGGGGCCATTCATGATAATAGTGATCTTGCTGGCATCGTAACATTTGTAAGAGAGAACGGTGTGAAATCTGCCCATAAAGGTAATGTTTATGGGATGTATGTGGCTGAAGAGGGTCGCGGACAAGGTTTGGGAAAATTGTTGATGCTTGAACTTATTCGCAGAGCGAAAGCGTACGAGGGACTCGAGCAGATCAACTTAGCTGTTATGTCGGATAATGAAGTAGCGAAGAAGCTTTACAAGTCGCTAGGATTTGAAGTGTATGGTGTGGAGTCTAACGCTTTAAAGTACAACGGGAAGTATTTCGATGAGGATTTCATGGTTCTGAAATTGTAAATGCATGGAACAAAGCAACCCCGGCTTCATAAACAAGCCGGGGTTAAGTGTGTTCTATTCGGGATGATTACTCTGTGTGACAAATTGATTGGAAAACATCCGATAATACGTGCCTTGCTGACTCATTAAGGCACTGTGATCGCCATGCTCCGCAATCTCACCGCGAGAAATAACCATGATTGTATCGGCATTTCGTATCGTATTCAAACGATGCGCAATGATAAAACTTGTTCGGCCCTTCATGATCGAGAGGAGGGCTTCTTGAATATGTAGTTCAGTCCGCGTATCGATAGAGCTAGTTGCCTCATCGAGAATGAGAATAGAGGGATCCGCCAGAATAACGCGCGCGATCGCGAGCAATTGGCGTTGTCCTTGGCTTAAATTTCCGCCGTTCTCGGAAAGCAGCGTATCATACCGCTTGGGCAGCCGGCTGATGAACGCATCCGCATTCGCGAGCTTCGCTGCTGCAAGTACTTCGCTATCTGTCGCTTCAGGCTTGCCGTACTTGATGTTCTCTTTAATCGTGCCGGAGAACAGGTACGTATCCTGCAGCACGATGCCAAAGCTGCGGCGAAGACTATTGCGGGTATACGATTTGATGTCTCTGCCGTCAATTAGGATTGTGCCGCTTGTCGCGTCATAGAAGCGGGTAACCAAATTGACGATGGTCGTCTTCCCAGCGCCAGTCGGACCGACGAGAGCAAGACTGCTTCCTGCTGGAGTTTCGAAGCTGACCTGATTAAGAATCGGCATATCGGGTCGATATCCGAAAGTCACATCCTGGAAGGTCACTTGGCCAATGGGTTTATCCAGATCAACCGCTCCTGGCTCGTCCTCCACTTCCTCGGCTTCATCTAATACCTCAAATGCACGTTCTGCCCCAGCCACACCGGATTGCAGGACGTTATAGGTGTTTGCAATCTCATTTAATGGTCTTACAAACTGCCGTGAATAGCTTAGAAAGCTTGCAATGACACCAACGGTTATGTGACCTTTCACAGCCAACACACCTCCGACGATCGCTACGGCGGAAAAGCCAATATTATTGATGACGCTTAGCAGTGGCATCAAAAATCCAGACCAGATTTGCGCCTTCAAGCCAACCTCATATAAGCGACCATTCACTTCATTGAATTCATGAACCGCTTTTCTCTCACGATTGAAGGCTTTTACAACAAGAAGACCTGAAATGGTTTCCTCAATATGACCATTCAGCTTGCCAAGTTGTGCTTGTTGTTCTTTGAATAGTACACGGGTGCGTTTGGTTATGGTTTTGGCCAACATGAATACGAGCGGAACGGTAATGAGACTGGCAAGCGTTAGCGTGGGACTTAGAACCAGCATCATGATTAAAGAACCGACAATGGCAATGGAACCTGACATCAACTGTGTTGTCGATTGTGAGATCGAGTTGCTTACGTTGTCAATATCATTCGACAGTCGACTCATAATATCTCCATGCGTACGTCCGTCGAAGAAAGAAAGCGGCAGTTTCTGGAGCTTGGCAAACATCGTTTGTCGTAGGCGTTTTACAACACGTTGCGCAAGTCCTGCCATGACCCAGCTTTGGAGGAAGGTAAGCCCGCCATCAGCAATGTAAGTGCTAATGAGAACAATCATCACCACATCGAAAACGCGATAATTCACTTGTCCCCCGGCCATGGCATCAATGGCAACACCAATGAGATAAGGGCCTGCTAAGGTTAAAGCTGAGTCTGCTAAGATAAACAGAAAGACAATGGTCAGCCATTTGCGTTCTGTCCCTAAATACGACCAGAGCCGAAGCAAGGTGCCTTTAAAGTTTTTGGGTTTTACCGTCGGAGCTCGTCCACCTCCTCGAGCCATCGGCCCCGTAATCATCGGAACATCAGGTGCTTGTTGACGAGAGCTTTCATTCGGCTTTGACATGATGAGGCAGCTCCTTTCCGAATTGGGATTGACATATTTCCACATAGACTTTACAGCTTTCTAGTAACATCTCGTGTGTACCGATGCCTACAATTTCACCATCGTCCATTACGACGATTTTATCCGCATCCATGACAGAGGTTATGCGCTGGGCAATGATTAAACAAGTTACGCCAGAAGCAAAGACTTTGAGAGATTTTTTGATTTCGGACTCGGTTGCTGTGTCGAGCGCGCTCGTACAATCATCTAGGATTAGGATATCTGGCTTCCGCACGAGTGCTCGGGCAATCGATAGTCGTTGTTTTTGTCCGCCAGATAAGTTCACACCTTTTTGTCCTAGTCGGGTGCCATAGCCTTCAGGGAAACCAACAATGAAGCTATGCGCTTGCGCCATAGTCGCAGCTTGTTCAATTTCATCGCGTGTCGCATGCTCATTACCCCATTGTAAATTCTCTTCAATAGTACCGCTGAATAGAATCGTATTCTGTGGCACAATGGCAATGCGATCTCGCAGTTTGGTGGGGTCTAATTGACGGATGTTCACACCATCCACACTGATCTCGCCAGAGCTTGTATCATAGAAACGGGGAACAAGACTTACAAGGCTGCTTTTCCCAGATCCGGTAGAGCCTATAATGCCAATGGTTTCGCCAGGGAGGCAGGTTAAGTTAATATGTTTCAAAACAGGTTCTCCAGCAGCCCCCTCATAGGAAAACGACACGTTCGCGAAGTCAATTCGACCGCCTTGGCGATGAGCAGGAAGTTCCGCTTTGTCATCCCAAGTCATTTCATTCAACTGACTGAACACTTCACCGATTCGAGTGGCGGATGCTTTCGCCCGAACGAACATATTAAAGACCATTGAAATGGTCAACAAAGCAAACAAAATTTGTGTCATATAGTTAACGAACGCTACGATATGCCCAACCTGCATCTGGTGTTGATTCACCCGCCAGGCTCCGAGCCAAAGCACAGCAACAATTCCAAAATTGACCGTCAGCAGGATGGAGGGGTTAAAGATGGCCAACAGCCTCGTCACTTGGATGGATTTGTCTTGATACTCGATATTGGTCTTTTGAAACTTCTCCGCTTCATGGTCGAAACGATTAAATGCTTTAACCACACGTACGCCAGACAAATACTCTCTAATGACGCGATTTACACCGTCCAGCGCTTTCTGAACGTTAACGTAACGGGCAAATCCGACTTTCAAGTTCAGTGCTACGAGTACACCAACGATAGGAACTACGATTAGTAGGACGACAGCTAAGTGCATATTCAGCCTTACGGCCATAATTAGACTGCCAATACAGAGGAGTGGAGCTTTTACAAAGATACGCATGAGTCCATTTACAAAGTTTTGAACTTGAGTCACATCATTCGTTAGTCGCGTAATTAAGGAAGCACGTTCAAATCGCTCGATATTGGTAAAAGAGAGGGATTGCATTTTTTCGAATAAATCGGCTCTAAGCTCTGTGCCGAATTTTTGTGAAACATGGCTGGCGACAATATTACGCATCGATGCTGCGACTGCACCGAAAGCTGTGATCATTAGCATAACGCCGCCCATTTGAAGAACATAATCAAGTCGTTTCTCCGCAACGCCGACATCCAAAATGTGAGACATAATCGTCGGTTGCAGCAAATCCGCAAGCGCTTCCAGCATGACGAAAAAAACAGCCACTAGAAACAGTTTCCAGTGCTTTCTAACATATTTCTTCATGAAATCCATCGTGCACACTCCTCTTTCGGCAGTCAACTACTCTCTTGAACGATACTCCCATTTTAGCAAATTGTCATCTTAACTCGTAACCATTTTCCTGAAAATATGTCCAATGGTTCATGAATATCGTCATGGTAACGCTTTCTGATAAACCTTATAGTTAAATTGTGGTTAATACAACGAATCAAGGAGGTATCAGAATTCTAATCAGCAAGTATACCAGGCAATTCATGAAGCTACGGGGATGGCAAGCAAAGGAAAGAGCGATCTAAGGTCCATTGGCGTGGGAACTCCTTAGAATCGCTCTCGGTAGTGAGAATGAATTTCTACTGAAATTCACAGCTCACTACAATTTTGACACAAATTCAACGAGTTAAGCAAGTACAAATTGTGTTTAAAATTGAAGGGAGATTATAACGATGGGAAAAATGAAAAGCGTACAACTGATGGGTGCAGCAAGTTTGTCGATGGCTTTGGTTTTAGCGGGATGTTCCTCCACGAAAACGGCCGAGACTTCACCAGCTGCAGCTACTCCAGCAGCTTCACAAGCAGCAGCGGCAACGAAAGCGCCTGAGCCTGCTAAAAGTGGTGAGAAAATAACCGTTAACTTCTGGAACCCGTTCTCTGGGAATGATGGTCCATTTATGAAGAAAATCGTGGATAACTACAATAAATCGCAAGACAAATATACAGTAAAAATGACCATTCAACCGAATGGCGACTACTACAAGCTGCTTGATACAGCCATTGCTACGAAAAAAGGTGTTCCAGATGTCGCGATTATGCATCTTGATCAAACGCCTACGTACATTGCGAAGGATCAGCTGCAACCTCTGGATGCTATTGCCAAAGCGGTTGGCGTTGAGAAAAGCAACTTTCCTCCAGCAACCGTAGAATACTCGACGAAAGACAATAACTGGTACAGCATTCCACTTGATATCCATCCGCTAGTCATGTACTACAACAAAGATTTGTTTAAAGCTGCCGGTATTACGAAAGTACCAACGAACCGTCAAGAGTTTGTTGATGCTGCAGTTAAGTTAACCGATGCTTCCAAAGGAGTTTGGGGAGCAGCAATGCCAACCTTCTGGATCCAAAACTTCTTGTTCCCAACTATTTTATTCCAAAATGGCGGCGATTTCTTAGATGATAAAGGCAACATCGCGTATAACTCACCAGCAGGTGTAGAAGCAGTTACTTTTATGAGAAGCCTAACAACGATGAAAGTTTCACCTCCAACCGTTGCAGCAGATGGCGATTTTAACCTGTTCCAACAAGGAAAAAGTGCGATGCACTTTAATGGTCCTTGGTCCAAGGATGCCTTCGATAAAGCGAAAATTAACTATGGTGTAGCTCCAGTTCCACAGCTTGGTACAGTTAAACAAGCGGTTTTCGGCGGATCCCATAACTTTGTTATTCCAAAAGGAACGACAGACGCGAATGTACTTGCCGGTGTAGGTGATTTCTTGAAATATGTGAATGCGAATTCCATTGACTGGGCAGAGTCTGGTCAAGCCGTTGCTTCCAAAGTTGTTCGCGACAGCGCAGCTTTCCAAGCAATGACACAGCAGCAAACAGAAGTAGCGAAAGAATTTGAGTATGTGAAATTTGCACCAAAAGTATTAAATTGGGGTCCGATTTCAGACAGTATTTGGAGCGAACTTGCGAATGCCCTTCAAGGTAAAAAAGAACCAAAAGCTGCGCTCGATGATGCAGCAGCCAAATCAACAGCAGCCATGAAGAAGTAACCATAGCTTATTATCATGGAAAGGCGGGTACCCAGTACCCGTCTTCCCTTTTAAAGAAGAGGAGGGAATCAAGTGCCTACCCCATCACATTGGAAATCAAAGCTGACATCAAGCTTATTCATATTACCTTATCTTATTGCTTTCTTAGCCTTCACACTGATCCCCATCATTTATGGGTTCATCATTAGCTTGAAGCAATACAATTTGCTAGATCCTGTGCATCCGTTCGTGGGACTCGATAATTACCGCAAAATATTTACGAGCGGAACGCAAGAGAATGATTTGTTTTTCATCGGAATGAAAGCGACCTTGAAATTCGTCGTGTTTTCAGTACCATTTTTAGTCATCGTAGGGCTTGGATTTGCCCTATTGTTAAATGCACTGCCAGCGAGATTACGATCCCTTTTTCGTTCGATCTATTTCATTCCATATGCCGTTTCTGCTACTGTTATGGCGGTCATTTGGAAGCGAATGTTCGATGTAACAGGCGGATTCTTTAATCTACTTCTTGCAAAAGTAGGCATTCGTGAGTTCGATCCGGTTCCGTGGCTTTTGGATACGCCGTTCGTGTGGTTTGCTCTAGTTATTGCAACCTTATGGTGGACGATCGGCTTCAACATGATCATTTTTGTAAATGCCCTGAATGGTGTGCCTGAGGATCTCTATGAGGCAGCCAAAATTGATGGTGCAAACGGTTGGGATCGACTGAAGGGGATTACGCTTCCTTTTATTAGACCTGTACTTATTTTTGTTTTGATTACCTCAACAATTGCCTCTTACAACGTCTTCGCTCAACCTAATCTGATGAGTAACGCAGGGGATGAGACCAAAGTGCTCTTGATGGGGATTTTGCAAACCGCATATACAGCTAGAGAAATCGGGTCCGCATCTGCGATGGCGATTCTCATGGGGTTAACGATCATGATCGTGTCTGTTATTCAATTCAAAGTCACGAGCCGGAAGGAGTAGAGGACGTTGAAATCACTAAAAATCTTTTATGTGCTGCTCGCTTCGATACTAGGGATCATTTTCATTTTGCCGATCTTATGGATGTTTTCCAATTCTTTTAAGACCGATATTGAAGTCATGTCACCTGTCTTTCATTTATTTCCACAAGAGTTTACATGGGACAATTTCCATACCATTTTTGTTGGCGGTGCTGTGGAGGTTCCGATTTTCCGTTGGATGTTTAACTCCTTTTTCGTAGGCTTTGCTGCGACACTCCTAATCATTCTACTGGATGCGATGGCTGCTTACGCGTTAGCGAAGTTGGATATTCCTTTTAAAAGAACACTATTTGCCCTATTCGTTGGATCGATGATGGTACCGGGCATTATTTCTTTCTTACCTCAATATTTAAATTTCAGTAATTTCAATCTGATTAATACGTATTATGTGCTCATCTTGCCATACTCGGGTGGGGCGCTCGGCGTGTTTATGTTAATTCAATTTTTTCAATCATTTCCCAATGAGATTATTGAGGCGGCACGGATTGACGGGGCTAATAAATGGCAAGTATTTACGTCGGTTTTGATGCCATCATCCATTTCCATTGTGACTACTCTGGCTATTTTCACATTTATGGGTGTTTTCAATGACTATGTATGGCCTTTCTTTACTGTGACTGATCTTGAGATGCGAACGTTAACGGCTGGTGTGGCAGTTATGGCTACAGGCAGTTTCACACAATCGTATGGTAAATTAATGGCATTAGCGACGCTATCGACGATTCCGACACTAATTATTTTCCTCATCGGTCAGAGACAATTTATTCAATCGATTACGGCAACTGGGGTCAAGCAATAGAGGTAGAGATGAGATGCGAGGTGAATAGGTAAAGGTGAGTTTATTCTTACGAAAATGTAGTGTGATAGGTTTAAGTTTGGTGCTGTTAGCCGGGTGTACGAAGGGAGCTGTGGAGAATCAAGTGAAGGAAACAAATAACGTTGTTTCACCGACAAAAGAAGCCAAAACATTTACCAATCCGATAATCGATAATGGTGCAGATCCCTGGGTGACTAGTAAGGACGGCACTTACTACTACACACATACAACGGGAAATTCCATCCGCGTGTGGAAATCGAAGACGCTAACTGGGTTGGCTGAGGCCGAGTATAAGGACGTCTGGTTCCCGCCAGTTTCCGGACCGAATACGTCCAATATTTGGGCGCCTGAATTACATTTCATTGCTGGAAAATGGTACATCTATTATGCCGCGGATGACGGCAAGAATGAGAACCATCGTATGTTTGTGCTAGAATCCGTAACGGATGATCCGCTTGGTGCTTACGTTGATAAAGGAATGATGGACACGGCTGGCCGCTGGGCAATTGACGGGACTACGCTGCAGAAGAAGGATGGATCGCTCTATTTCATCTGGTCGGGATGGGAGGGTGCCGTTAACGTGAGCCAGCACCTCTACATTGCACCGATGAGCAATCCTTACACAATTAGCGGAAAACCTGTGGAAATTTCACGTCCTACGTATGATTGGGAGCTGGTCGGCAATCCGACGATTAATGAAGGACCGCAGGTCTTGCTGCATGAGGATCGGATTTTTGTGATTTACTCAGCTAGTGGCAGCTGGACAGATGACTATTGTCTAGGCATGCTGAGCGCGGAAATGAGCAGTGATGTACTGAGTCCGGCTTCTTGGAAAAAGGGAGAGAAGGCTGTGTTTTCGAAAACAGCTCAAGTTTTCGGACCTGGACATAACTCGTTTGTGAAATCGGTGGATGGTAAAGAAGACTGGATCTTGTACCATGCGGCCAAGACGCAAGGATCCGGCTGGAATCGCAACGTGCGAATGCAGCCGTTTCAGTGGAATAAGGATGGTACGCCGAATTTCGGTACACCGATTGCAGAGGGCGTACCTGTTACGGTGCCAGGCGGGGAGTAAAATGGGATGGCTTACAGCGCGCGAGGCAGCAATTGCCGGCTGTAAGTCGATATTATCGAGTTACGTAAGAGGAAGAGCAGCAGTTGGCCGCTGTAAGTCGATTTTATCGACTTACAGAAGAAGAAAGGCAGCAGTTGCTTGCTGTAAGCCGATTTTATCCAGTTACGGAAGAGGAAAGGCAGCAGTTGCTCGCTGTAAGTCGATTTTATCGACTTACGGAAGAAGAAAGGCAGCTGTTGGCCGCTGTAAGTCGATTTTTGCACCTAGAATAAAAAGTGGACGTCTCTTAGTGTAGAAGTAATAATAATCTTAACTATGAACTAAGAGGTGTTTGTCCATGAGCGATTCAAGACAACGATATAATGAAAC